>JAHEAQ010000018.1 GCA_024642705.1 Bacteroidota bacterium
ACACTGAGGATGGAAGTAAAATCTCTGCAAGACCAAGTGGAACTGAACCCAAAATAAAATTCTATATCAGCGTCCAACAAACCATTGAAGGGAAAGAGACACTTGCTTCAACCGAAAAAGCATTGGATGAAAAAATCGAAAAAATTATTGGTGAGTTGCAATTTGCATAGATTATTAAACCCGCATTATGCATTGGGGCTTCGCAATGAGACTTAACATGACGATAAAAAATGAACGAACGATGCAAAGTAATTTTAATGAAATTAAAATAGGGAGAGAACCGACAGAAAACCTGTCGGAAGGGATGGCCTGATTAAATCATAGTTACCACTAAGGTGCATGACCAAAACTTAGTGCAGCGGTATATTTTGCAGTCATTTCCAGTAGGAATAGAATGTCTAATGCGGGTTTAATCAAATTTTAACCCTTTTAAACATCAAAAAAGAGCATGACTATTGCTTAATGGTCATGCTCTTTTTAGTAAATCATTAATTTAATAGAAACTAAGTCTGAATAAAAAACTCAATTTTGATGAAAAGTATCACTGACAAAGCTCAGCACAACTGGCAATGATTCCCTCCAATAGGTCCAAGTATGACCTCCATTTCTGACTCTATATTCATGTGGAATTTCTAGTTTTTTCATCTCTATATGAATCAAGCTATTTCCTTCATAAAGAAAATCATCATCTCCGCAATCAATAAACCATTTTACAGCTCTTTTTTGATCTTCGGGTATATTCTTAACCAATGAAATGGCGTTGTGGTTATCAATATAACTTTGAATTTGATCTTCCGAATACTTGTCCAAGTCATTACCTCCAAATCTTTTAAAATCCTCCATATTACGGGGTCCTATATAAGCGCTTAAAGGACAGGCTGAAGAAAACAATTCTGGATGATGCAAAGCATACATAAAGGATCCTCCACCTCCCATGGAAAGTCCTGCAACTGCGCGATATCTTTTCTCACTTTTGATGCGATAAGTTTTTTCAACATATGGCATTAGTTCATTAAAAAAGAAATCCTCATAATTCCAATTGCCATTAATATGGTTAAAATATCCTCTCGTACCAGTATTTGCATCTGGCATAACGATTATCATGGGTGTTGCAGAACCATCTTTAATTGCATTATCCGTAATTCTTAATACTTCACCAAATTGCACCCACCCCGTTTGATCATCGCCTGCACCATGAAGCAAATACAAAACTGGATAAGATCTTTGGGAAGATTCGTAATCAGGTGGAAGATAAATAGCGAATTTTCGCTCACTTTTAAGAATTTCGCTTTTCATTGATAGATTATCGAAAACTTTTCCTGTCTGTCCAAAACTTGATATATTTAATGCGAAGCAGAAAGCAACCAATAATAAAATTTTATTCATAATTTTTTTAATATTTAATGTATTATTATTCTAATAAAATCAGCCGTTAACTTCAGCTAATTTTTTAAATTTTCCTTTGCTTTTTCTCAACTTTACGGCAACCACTTTGTATTCCGGACATAACGCTTCAGAATCAGAAATATCGGAAGTAATATTATTGACCATTATTTCAGGAAAATGAAACGTTGTGCTAAGCACTCCTTTTCGAACCTCATCTGTAATTCTAGCTTTTACATCAATCTTCCCTCTTACTGATTCCAAACAAACATAATCTCCTTCATTGATTAGATTTTCTTTCGCATCCTCAGGATGTATCATCAAATAATCGTCTTTTAGAATTTCAACATTACCCGTTCTTCTGGTCATTGTCCCACAATTGTAATGTTCCAATTCTCTATTTGTAGTAAGAATGTAAGGATAATTTACAGAATTCTGCGTCAATTCTTCGCTTTCTTCCCATTCATGAAATTCAAATTTTCCTTTTCCTCTCTTGAATTCTGTTAAGTGCAAAATTTTGGTATCTGTACCGTCTAATGCAACAGGCCATTGTTTGCCTTGATTTCCCAGTTCTTCCCATTTTATTCCAGCGAAAAAAGGAACAATTTGAGAAATCTCCTCAAGCATCCCTTTAGCAGAATATTCAGGTTGATGATACCCCATCTTATTCATGATATCCACTATAATTTGTCCGTCAGATTTAGAACCTAGAACAGGATTCGTTACTTGGCGAACTGCCTGAACTCTCCTTTCCCCGTTGGTAAATGTACCTTCCTTTTCCAAAAATGATGCTCCTGGCAAAATGACATCAGCATATTTTGCTGTTTCTGTCATAAATATTTCTTGAACAATAACTAAATCTGTGCTTTCAAGGGCTTTGATAACCTTTTGTGTATTTGGATCAGTCTGAACCACATCTTCACCCATTATCCAAATCACTTTTAATTTTCCTTCAATTCCTGCCTCGAACATTTCTGGGATTTTATATCCAATATGTTTTGGGACTTGAACTCCATAAAACTGATTGTATTTGTGATTGACTTCATCTTTAGTAACATCCATATAACCTGCTCCTTGATGGGGCTGCACTCCCATGTCTGCGCTGCCCTGCACATTATTTTGCCCTCTTAATGGATTGACACCCACTCCTTTTCTGCCAATATTTCCAGTCAATAATGCTAAATTTGCTATCTGCATCACTGTAAAAGTTCCTTGCGAATGTTCTGTAACTCCTAATCCATGAAATGACATTGCATTTGGCGCAGTGGCATAAGCAATCGCAGCAGCTTTAACTTCATTTCTATCCACCCCTGAAATACTTTCCATTTTATCAATATCAAGAGCTTTGATATCTTTCAAAAAATCATTAAATCCTTCTGTTCGATTGTCAACAAAACTTTCATCGACAAGTCCTTCTTCAATTATATAATACATCATCATATTAAGCACTGCTACATTTGTTCCAGGTCTTAAAGCAAGATGATGGGTTGCATATCGCGCTATTTCAGTTCGACGTGGATCAATAACAATTGTTGTCTTCCCTTTCATAGCAAATTGTTTGAATTTTGCTCCTGTAACAGGATGGGCATCAGTAGGATTTGCACCTATAATCATGATGCAATCTGCATATTTCAAATCCGCAATTGAATTTGTTGCAGCTCCTGTACCAAAAGTTCTTTGCATGCCTAATGCTGTAGGAGAATGACAAACTCGTGCACATCCATCAATATTATTTGTCCCAACTACAGCACGAATAAATTTCTGCATGAGGTAATTTTCTTCATTTGTACATCTGGAAGAGGATATTCCAGCAATAGAATCAGGACCATATGTTTGTTTTGCAGCATTAATTTTTTCGGCTATATAATCGTAAGCTTCATCCCAACTCACTTTTTCAAGAACACCATTTTTTTTAATCATTGGAGAATTCAATCTATCAGGATGATTGTAAAACCTGAAAGCATATCGTCCCTTTAGACAAGTGTGCCCTTGATTCACTTCTGCATCGTATGGCGCTTGAATACTTAATATTTCACCGTTTAAAGCAGAAACTTCAAGATTACAGCCTACTCCGCAATAAGTGCATATTGTTCGAGTTTTATCGGCAACTTTAATTGCTTTAGATTGGAAAACATCAGAAATCGCTGAAGTAGGACATGCCTGAGAACAAGCTCCGCAACTCACACAATCAGAATTCATAAATGATTCGTCTATTCCTTTTACAATGTGAGAATCAAACCCACGTCCAGCCATGCTCAATACAAATTGTCCTTGAACTTCATCACATGCTCGGACACATCTGTAACAATTAATGCATTTAGATAGATCCGATGTCATATATGGATGACTTAAGTCTTTTTCTTTATCCCCATGATTTGCCCCTTCTGGATATCTAACTTTCCTTATTCCAACTTGCGCTGCAACAGTTTGTAACTCGCAATTCCCGTTCACCTCGCAAGTCAAACAATCCAATGGATGATCTGTTAATACCAATTCAATGATATTTTTCCTTAAATTTCGAATGGATTCGGAATCAGGATAAATAAATTGCCCCTCAGAAATTGGTGAATGGCATGAAGCCAAAGTTTTTGTAATACCATCTTTTTGCAATGCAACGTCTACACTGCATACTCTGCATGAACCAAACGGTTTTAAATTTGGCGCATCACATAAAGTAGGAACATGTTTTTCTCCTTTATTTCTTTTAATAAATGAAAGTATGGTCTCTCCTTCTTTTATTTCAAATGGAACATCATTTATATAGGCATATTTCATATTGAAATATTTTTCATTAATTGTTTTTAAAATATGGATCCAATTCGTCAGAGAAATAAGCTAATGCATTTCTTACAGGTAATGGTATTCCACCTCCGTGAGCGCAGAGCGACCCTAATTCAAGCGTTGATAATAAATCTGTAAATAATTTTTTATCTATTTTATAATCTGAATTCATAGCTTTTTCTGATAATTCATGGCCTCGCTTAGTTCCTAATCTACAAGGAAAACATTTACCGCAACTTTCATATGCAGCAAAATCAAACAAATGTTTGATAAATTTCATCATTGGAAAATCTTCAGGTATACAAACTACGGATGCATGACCAAGCAAAAATCCATTCTGACGAAAAGATTCAAAATCAACGGAAAGTTCTTCAATTTTTGATATTGGAACAATTCCTCCTAAAGGACCACCAATTTGCATTGCTTTAACTGGTCGTTTGAATCCACCGCCTAAATTATATACTACTTCTTTAAGAGGAGTGCCCATTTCAACTTCATACAATCCCGGATTATTGAATAATCCATCAAGACAAATTAATTTAGTGCCAGACGATTTTTCAGTTCCAATATTCTTCCAAGCCATCCCTCCGTTTGAAATTATAAAATGTAAAGCAGCTAAAGTTTCGACATTATTAACAACTGTAGGTTTATTAAAAAGACCCTGTTGAGCTGGAAATGGGGGCCTAATCCTAACTTCTGGTCTTTGCCCTTCTATAGAATTTATTAATGCGGTTTCCTCGCCACATATGTATGCACCTTGGGCACGAATTATTTTAAAATCAAAACTAAAAGCAGTGCCCATAATAAATTTCCCAATGAGCCCAAGGGATTTTAGTTTATCAATTTCTTTCTGAAGGATTATTGCTGCCTCTGGATATTCAGCCCTAATATAAATTACACCATAGCTTGCTTTTGCAACATATCCAGCAATTAACATTCCGAACAATACAGAATGAGGTCTTTCTTCTAGTAAGTATCTATCAGAATACGCTCCAGGGTCTCCCTCATCAGCATTGCAAATAATGAATTTTGTTTCATTTTCTTCTTTTCGGCAAAATTCTAATTTTAATCCTATAGGAAATCCTGCTCCTCCCCTGCCTCTTAGACCAGATATTTTGATTTCTTCAAGAATTTCAGCTGAAGGAAATTTCAAAGCCATTTCAAATGGTTTGTAATATTCAGCTACATCAAACATTGGTTCAGTGAGAATTTTTGGCCCTAAATTTCCAACATTATACTTATCTTTTTTTGCAACTTTAGTCTTTGAAAAAATTTGTCCAAAATTCAGTTCATCACTTCCAGAATAGTTATTTCCATTGAACTGGAAGGCATTATTTTCATGGCATCTACCTAAACAAGTCATATGCCCTATCTCACTTTCTTGAAAATGGTCTTTAATATTTAATAATAATTTGTCCTGAGTACCTGCACACAAGCAAGCAGTTCCGTTGCAGATGTAAACTTTTTTGCCTTGATTTTCTGGTTTCAAAAAATCATAAAAAGAAGCAGTACCATAAGTATTTGCTTTACCAAAAAGGAATTCTTTGGAAAGATTTTCGAGATCATGGATAGGTACTGTTCCTGAATCCTGGCTAAGTTTTCCCATCCGGTCAAATAGATTGTCCGCTAATCCCTTTCTCGATGATAGTTCACTTAAATTTTCTGACATCTGATTAACTTACATGATTTTTGCTTTTTCTTTCTTTAGTTAAAGGCAAAGTATGAAAATTGCATCGCTTTAACTTAGTTGCATTTAAAAATACACATTTTTTAGTTAATGGGTTAAAGATTTTAATGAATGTATACCTCAGGAATTGTACTTTTTGCACACCAAATATTTGAAGGTAATTGGGCGGATACCATTCTCTACTGATGCTCACGAAGTAATTTGACCCATAACTTGATACAAATATTTTTGATTTTGTGAAATTTATTGTGGGTACAAATTGAATTTTACGACAAAATTTGACTAATTAGAATTAAAATCTAAATGAATTAGAAATCCATTTTTTTAGTGAAAAATTAAATTCAAAAAATATTTATAATGAATATAATTCATGAAAAGGTAAGAATTATTGGGGCATTAGTATTTTTCCTTTACGCTTCAATTTTACACACTCAATCTTCCATAGAAATAAGAGTAAATCTCAGAGGTTACCCAAGCGAAATGCCTAAAAAAGCAATGATTTTAAGTAAAGTTGCTTTGAAGAACCCAAAATTGTTGTTAAAAGACGAAAAAGGGGAAGTTTTGAATGAATTCGATTGTGTGGTACATGAAAAATCTTGGCAACCATTTTCTTATTACTACTTAACAGACTTTTCAGAATTTGAAAAAGAAGGCAAATATTATTTTGAACTTAAAGACAGTCAAATTATTAGTTCCATTTTCTCCATTGGTGCCTATCCAAAGTGGCAAGAAGATGTAGTTAGTTTCATCAGAACACAACGTTGTGGTTACAATCCATATACTAAAGAATTCTGCCACCAAAAAGATGGATTAAGTTTTTTTGGCATTAGGCCTGATTCCAGCCGAATTGATGCCACAGGTGGATGGCATGATGCTGGTGACCAATTAAAATATCTCATAACCAGCAGCAATACTACTGCGCGAATGCTCATGACCTATCAAATGAGTGATAAAATGTTTAAGGATGATGTTGATGCCCGAGGCAATAATAAACCAAATAATTTACCCGATATTCTAGACGAGGCAAAATGGGGACTAGAATGGATTTTGAAACTTCACCCATTTCCTAATGAATTGTACCATCAAGTGGCAGATGATAGGGACCATCGCGGATTTAAACTTCCTCACGAAGAAAATGCAGATTACGGATGGGGACCAAATGAATTTCGACCTGTGTATTTTGCCACAGGACGACCTCAAGGCCTTTCTAAATACCAAAGCCAAGCAACAGGAATTGCAAACCTCGCAGGTCGATCATCTGCCACGCTTGCTTTAGGATATGAAGTTTTTATCCATTTCAAAGAGTATGAAGTTTTTGCTAAAGTTTGTTTGAAAGCTGCTATGGAACTCTATGATATGGGAAGAAAACAAGAAGGATTTCAGCAAGGTAATAGTTATGGTGCTCCTTATCGATATGAGGAAAATACATGGGCAGATGATATGGAATGGGCAGCAGCTTGTTTGTTCAAAATTACAAAAAACAAGCATTTTCTTTACGAAGCAAGAGAGTATTCAAAACTCATCGGGACTTGGTCTTGGATGGAACGAGATTCTGCAAGTCATTATGAAATGTACCCTTTTGTAAATATGGGGCATTTTGCTTTATGGGAGGTTGGTTCTTCCAAAGATAAAAAGCAAATGATCGAATATTATGAGCATAATTTAGAAAATATCAAAAAAAGAGCAGATCAAAACCCATATGGTGTCGGACATTTATTCATATGGTGTTCAAATAATCTTGCTGCAGCCGTAGCAACCCAAGCGATGCTATACGAGAAAATGACAGGTACAAAAAAATACCGTTCGCTCATGCAAAATCATGTTGATTGGCTATTGGGACTTAATCCATGGAATTCGAGTATGATTACAGAAATACCCGAAAATGCAGATACTCCTGTAGATGTACATATGCCATTTTGGAGAATTAATAAAGAATCCATAAAAGGCAGTTTAGTGGATGGACCGTTATGGTCTACTATTCACGATAAAATGTTAGGAATCGTTTTGTCAAAACCTGACGAATACCAATATTTGCAGCCGAGTCATATTAAATACCACGATGATTGGGCAGATTATAGTACAAACGAGCCCACCTTGGATGGATCGGCAGAATTACTTTTAATCTTAACTCAACTAAGCCATGAATAAGATATGTGTATATTTTGCTTTACTTTTCTTTGCATCTTCGATTAATGCCCAACCAATATTCGATAATGAAGGTGCACTTATTAGGTCAGATACCTCAAAGAAAAAAATTTACCTATGTTTTACAGGACATGAATTTTTTGATGGATTTGATTACGTATTAGCAGTTTTAAAAAAACATAAAATTCATGCTTCTTTCTTTCTAACTGGAGAATTTGTCAGAAACCATGAAGATTTAGTTAAAACAATCGGTCTGGACGGACACTATATCGGCGCTCATTCTGACCAGCATCTTCTATACTGCGATTGGTTAAAAAGAGACAGTTTATTATTTTCTCCTAATATAATTAAAGAAGATATTTCTAATAACCTTAAAGCATTGAATGCTTTAGGAATTTATCCTGACTATTTTATGCCTCCTTTTGAATGGTACAATAAAAAGGTTGTTGCAATAGCTCTCCAACTAAATCAAACAACAATAAATTTTTCTCCAGGCACTAAGTCGAATGCCGATTATACTACTCCTGAGATGTTAAATTATGTTCGTAGCGATGTAATCTTGGAAAGTATCTATAATTATGAATCCTTAAATGGTATGAATGGTTTCCATTTACTTATTCATCCAGGAGTGAGTAATGAAAGAAAAGATAAATTGTATTTCCATTTAGATAGTATTATTAATGAATTAGACGAAAAAAACTATCAATTCTCTAAATTTTAATGTTTGAAAGTTTATTTCTATTCGATAATGTTATAAATGTTGTATATTTTGAAAAAAGAGGAAAAAAAAACGGGAAAGAACAGATTTCTCTGATTTTCCCGTTTTGTACCCCGAGGGGGAATCGAACCCCCACATCCGAAGATACTGGATTTTGAATCCAGCGCGTCTACCAGTTCCGCCATCAGGGCAATTTACAACTGGGCTGCAAATTTATAAGATTTCTGCTTAAGCAGAAATATTTAACACAATTTAAATAGATTATTTCGAAAATGGCACAAAAAAATCCATTCCAAATTACATTTTTGCCATAATTGCAGTGGACAATGCTTTGAAATATTCATTTAATTTATCTTGACCTACAGGATAATTAAAAGCAATGGAGTATAAATATTTTACATCTTTTGCAAAATAATATCTTCCTAATTCTTCATTATAAACAGCTTGAAAACCTAGACCTTCAAAATCTTTGTATTTTTTAGGCGGATCATTTGGATTCATGCTATTTTCTCCTTCATATTTTTTATTATTTAGGGTAGCTTGAACAAAATCAGGCAATTCATCTGGAAGAGGATTTCTCTGAACTAATATTAAAACGCCAGAAGCATCATACACTTTATCATTCCATTTATAAAAACAAGAAGCGGTATTACTGCTGCTTCCTCCAGATTTATTTCCATCTGATATATCAAGAGATGTGGCATCAATTCCCAAAATGTCCAACATTGTTTTTTCATCAATGATATCGCATGCTACTGGCAGTTTGTCTAAATTTGCTTCTAAAGGAGCAATTGTAGAATTGGATGGCTTTGAATCATCTGACTTACAACTTGAAATCATATTGATTACTAAAACTGCCATGAGAATGGAAAATAGATGTTTTATTGTGCTCATTGTTTGAATATTTAACATAAGATTATTTCAATTTTTGTGCAAATATAGTGTAACTCCTAAGATATTATATATACAATAAGCTCCAAAAATATTATTGTTTTTAAAAAAGCTTATTTGGAAGCTATTTAGTCTTTGAGCCTTTAAAACAGATTTCACATTATATAGTGCATATATTATAGTTAAATCGGCGAATTCTCTTTAAGGCGAATGTGTTCAAAGCCATCGGACTTAAAAACTGTGGTTAATATTTTATTTTAATGGTTTTTATTAATCACACCAAACTTGCGTTGTACTAGACACTGAGTCACGCTTTCAATAATGAAAAAATTGAACAATCAAATGCAAAAGTCAAAATTGCATATTTTGATTATATGAAATCATTAAGTTTCAAACTATTTAACTTGTAAGATTGGAAATATAAAATTACGTTCATTACTTTTAAAATGATTGCTGTTTTTGATTCCATCTTCTCTTGCAATTCCAAAAATCAATTTATAATGGCGCATAAACCTAAATTTGAATTTACTACTTTTACAAAAAATTGCATCGATGTCTTTAGAATTATATTTTCAAAAATTCAAACAAAATATTTGTGGAAATGAACTCAAAATAATTACTCCACAAGGAGAAAAACCATTGATTTATGCAGATTGGATAGCAAGTGGTCGCTTTTATAAGGAGATTGAAGACAAAATAAGCAAAATCATTACGCCTATTGTTGCTAATACCCACACTGAAACGAATTATACTGGAACAATCATGACAAAGGCTTATCATGAGTCCAAGGTTATTATAAAGAAACACGTTAATGCGAATGATAAGGATGTACTTCTATTTACTGGTTCTGGAATGACTGGAGCAATCAACAAGCTTCAGAGAATTATGGGATTTAAAGTTTATGAAAGGACAAATACCTATTTGGATTTTTCAGATGATTCGACTTTTTCTGAAGATTTACGAGAACCTGAATACCCAAAATCACAACCTCTAAAATTCCAAAAAAATGCCCGGCCAATAGTTTTTATTACACACATGGAACATCATTCGAATCATACTTGCTGGCTTGAAACAATAGTTGACGTAGAAATTATAAATTCGGATGCTGAAGGATTGGTTGATTTAGATCATTTCGCTTTTTTATTAGAGAAACATAAAGATCGAAAATATAAATTTGCTTCTGTAACTGCTGGTTCCAATGTCACAGGGATTGTTCCACCTTATCACTTAATAGCAGAAATGATTCATAATTATGATGGATATTGTTTTGTAGATTTTGCTTGTTCTGCACCTTATGTTGAAATCAATATGCATCCAAAAGAACCAAAACAAAACCTTGATGCTATTTTCTTTTCTCCACATAAATTTCTAGGAGGACCTGGTACTCCAGGAATTGTAATTTTCAATTCCTTGTTGTATAAAAACAGAATTCCAGATGATCCAGGAGGTGGAACCGTACTTTATACCAGCCCTTGGACTGTACACGATTACATTGTAGATATAGAAACTAGAGAGGACGGCGGAACACCTCCTTTCATGCAAGGAATAAGAGCTGCATTAGCTGTTCAGTTGAAAGCCAAGATGGGCACAGCTCAAATCAAAGAAAGAGAAGAAGAATTATTAGCGTATTTCTTTCATGAATTAGAGCAAATACCTAATATTTCTATTCTGGCAGGAAAACAGAAAAAAAGGCTTGGAGTATTATCTTTTACTCACGGAGATATCCATTACAATTTGTTTGTAAGATTGTTAAACGACTATTTTGGCATTCAAGTTAGAGGTGGTTGTGCATGCGCTGGTACTTATGGACATTTTCTTTTCGGTATTGATAAAGATTATTCATTTTCTATTAGAGCTGACATCCTAAATGGAAATAATACAAATAAACCAGGCTGGATTAGACTTTCCATACATCCAACTTTAAGCAATAAGGAAGCTTTATATATAGTAAATGCTATCAAATCTATTTCTGAAAATCATGTAGAGTGGTCAAAAGATTATAAGTACATATCGGAAAAAAACGAATTTGCTTACATAGGTGAAAATGGATACAATCAAGATGCACTAGTAGTTGAAGAATTATTCAATTCTTAATTTTTTAATTTAATCAGCCACTAAATTAAATGGGAAATTGATCTTGGTTTAAATTTATTACACCAAAATTTCTATTTCCTACCTAAACAAAAAAAAGCCCAAAACGATGATGTTTTGGGCTTTTTTATTCAAATTATTTTGTATTATTCAATTTTAACAGGTTCCAATTTTTCAAACAACTCAAATTTTATGCTGTTAATCTTTTCTGTGTAGGTTTTCCAATCTTGTTCAATAAATGAATTAATTCCATCAATCACTTTTTGACTTTCAATTGTTGCTGTATTTACTGCATTTTTTGCATTTTCACCAGGAATACCCCACGATGATTCAATATAATTTCCAGGTGTTCTCAAAATACTATTTAATTTAGCTGGATCTCTAACGATACCTTTTACCTCCTCAATTTCAGTATATAAATTCATTAATGAATCAATATGCTTTTTGGTATTCTTGTTTAATTCCTTAATTTCAGCCAATAAACTATCTTTTAAAACAGAGGACATTTTTTCAACCAAATCAATTTTCCCCTTTGCATCCTTCAATTGATCCAATGCTTTTGAAGCAGCGATAACTGTTTTATCATAATCTTTGCTCATTTTATTTTTCGCCATCAAATGTGCCTCATTTACTTCAATTCTTGGATCAGACTTGACCACAATATTGGTAGAATCTTTTTCATCTCCATAAGTGATAACCAATTTATACGTTCCTGGTAATACTTCCATTCCACCGGACTCCCTTGTTCGTTCTCTTGTGCTAAAGGAAGGATAACTCACTCCTTTTTCGTCTTTGTTCCAATAAAAATAATTAATTCCTGGTTCAATTTTTTGATTGATAGTTCTAATCGTGTCTCCACTTGAATTCAGAACATACATCGTTGCTTCTTTAGGTTTCTTATCGTTTTTTGCAGCTATTGGAGATTGTGGTGCTTCTTTCAAATCAGCGGCTTTTGTTTGTGCCATTTTTTCTACCTCCTTACTTTTCTTTTTCGAAGATTTGGAATCTTCCATTTTAGCCTCAACTTTTTCTTTTTCCTCCTTTTTTTCTTTCATTTGCCATACAGTTACTTTAGCAGCGGATGTTTTGTTATCTCCAATAAATTCTGCTTGGGCAGTAAATCTTATTCCATCGTATGATCTATTACTTGTTTGATATGCGGTAGGAGGCGTAAAAACTGCTATCTTTTTATCGAGGACTTTGCCATTTGTGGCAGCTATTGCCCTCAATGGTCTAATATCATCCATAATCCAAAAAGCTCTTCCAAAAGTAGCTATTGCAAGATCAGCTTCTCGGTTTTGGATGGCAAAATCTCTAATTTGAACCGAAGGAAATCCTTTTTTCCATTTGTTCCAATTAGCACCATAATCAAAAGATACATAAAGCCCATCGTCTGCCCCCAAAAACAGTAAATTCTCTTCCTCATCATCTTGAATTACAGCACAAACAAAACTATTGACATTAGTTTTATCGGCTAATCTTTTCCATGTCGTTCCAAAATCAGTAGTATGAAATAAATATGGCTCCCAATTATTTCTTCGAAAATCATTGACTACGACGAAAATTTCCCCTGCATTTTTGTTCGATACTTCTAATCTAGGAATCCATCCACCTTGAGGAAAATCAGGAATTTGCGGACTAAGATTGGTCCAACTTTCACCTCCATCTTTTGTTAATTGCAGATTCCCATCATCTGTACCAACCCAAATAACTTTTTTGTCAACAGGACTTGGAGCTATTGAAATTATTGTGGTATAATTTTCGGCTTGAGTTGCGTCAATTGTCAATCCTCCAGATTCTATTTGTTTTTGTTTTTCTGGATCATTGGTAGTTAAATCTGGAGAAAGAATTTTCCAAGATTGTCCATTATCTGCTGAATAATGCAGAAACTGGCTACCAAAATAAAGTCCATTGGCATTGTTTGGCTCGAGCGCCAATGCTGCATTCCAATTGTATCTTAAATACTCACCTTGAGGGTGGACTGGTTTGATAAATGCTGTTCTTCCAGTTTCCCTATCATAGTATCCTACGTTTCCACCTTGAGACATTGCATAGCCATATCTGCTATTGCCAGGCAACGGCGCGACATCGAACCCATCACCAAAAAATAATTCCTGCCAATCATTGTTTCGAATTCCACCACTTTTCAACACATATCCTGGGCCTGCCCAAGACCCATTATCTTGCATTCCTCCATAAACATTGTAAGGAAAATCATCGTCGACATTAACATGGTACATTTGCCCTACTGGAATATTTGCTGCAAATCTCCATGTATTTCCGCCATCTCTTGAAATATTCAAACCACCATCGTTTCCATCTAAAATAAAATCAGGGTCTTCTGGGCTAATCCAAAATGCATGATGATCAAGATGAACTGCATTGCTATAATCTGCTATATCCTCAAATGTCCTTCCTCCATCTTCACTTTTCGAAACATAAGTATGCAAATTGTAAATCCTGTTTTCATTTTTAGGATCTACATAAATCTCTGCATAATAAAATGGCCTCCCCCCAATATTTTTTTCAGAAACCAATTTCCATTTTTTGCCTCCATCTATAGACTTGTAAAGTCCATTCACTTTAGCTTCAACCAATGCATACACTATGTTTGGTTTCGAAGCTGAAAATGCTATTCCTATTCTACCTAAATCTCCTTTTGGCAAACCATCTTCATCGGTTTTTTTGACCCAGTTCTTCCCTGCATCATAAGTTATGTATAGACCAGAACCTTTTCCTCCTGAATTAAAAGTCCAAGGCTTCCTTCCAAATTCCCACATCGCTGCTATAATTTTATTTGGATTGGATGGATCTACAACCATATCTCCAACTCCAACTTCCTTCCCAACATATAAAGATTTTGTCCAAGTTTCTCCCCCATCAACTGATTTATATACTCCCCTATCTTCTGAAGGTCCCCAAGCAGATCCAAGCGCACCTACAAAAATTGTATTTGGATCATCCGCATGAATGACAATTCTGTGAATCAAAATTGTTTTTTCGAGACCCATTAATTTCCAAGTTACTCCGCCATCAATTGATTTATAAATTCCTCTTCCGCTATTGTGCGAATTTCTTGGATTGCCTTCACCTGTACCAACCCAAATTTCAGCAGGATTTTGCTGATTTATTTTTAAAGCACCAATAGAAAGACTTTCCATTTCATCGAACACTGGTGCCCATGAAATACCAGCATTTTCAGATTTCCAAACGCCTCCTGACGCTGTTCCTATAAATATTCTTTCAGGATTCGATAAATCTACATCGATTGCTGTTACTCTCCCACTCATTCCAGCTGGGCCGATATTTCTTATATTTATTTTTTCTAATTGGCTCATGTCAATCTGTTGTCCTACCATTACGGTATAAATAAATATTTGAAAACTTATCAATATTAAATTTCTGAATTTTATCATTTTGGCAAAATTTTGGTTAAAAATAATTGGACTGCAAAATAAAAATTAAAAAAACATTATATAGAATTGAATTTATTCTTATCTGGATTCAATATGAATTTAATACAGTTTCATCTAAAACTTTTAGTTATTTATAATAATTTGGCTTTTTTTGATCTTATGAATGTGTGGTCACATTTGACATTAATATTTTTCTAATAATATTTTGAATCATTTGAATTAGTAATCTTACTTTTAAATTCTATTTTTGCACGCATATGCAGTTTGTTTTTCCAAATTTCTTGTGGGCCCTTTTATTATTGGCAATTCCAATTCTGATTCATTTATTCTATTTCAGAAGGTTTAAAAAAGTTTATTTTACTAATGTTCGTTTCCTGAAAGAAGTAAAAGAAGAAACTAGTTCAAGGAACAAATTGAAAAACATCCTTATCCTTCTTTCTAGATTACTTGCATTAGCAGCCCTTATTTTTGCTTTTGCTCAACCTTTTTTACCTTCCAAAGATCAAAAAAATAAAGGTAAAAAAGTAGTAAGTATTTATATCGACAATTCTTTCAGCATGAGCGCAGTAAGCAATGATATTAGCTTATTAAACAAAGCAAAACAAAAAGCGCAAGAAATATTGGCTGCATATGGAGAAGATGAGCGTTTTCAGATTCTGAGCAACGATTTTAGTGCCGTTCAACAACGATTGTTAACCAAAGAAGAAGCTCTAAATTCCATTGATGAAATCACAGAACGTCCTGAAGTTTATCTTCTTTCACAAGTATTGAATAGGCAAAGACAAGCAACAAGCCAAGGAGATTTTACCAACAAAGTATTCTATCAAATATCAGATTTTCAAAAAAATATTACTGACAATTACAACATTAAAGATTCTACTGAACAATTGAATTTAATTCCACTTCAAGCCATTCAAGATTTGAACATTTCAATTGACTCTTGTTGGTTGGTTACAAAAGTACCTTTACTTAATCAAACCAATCAGTTGGTTATTAAACTGACCAATCATAGCAATCAGGATCGTGAAGGTGTTAGACTAAGCATAGTACATAATAATCAAACCAAACCTTTGGGCCTCAAAAATATAAAAGCTAATTCAAGCATTCTTGATACCGCTAATATGTCTATTATTGAATCTGGATGGAATACTGCTGAAATAAATATTGTTGACTATCCGATTACTTTTGATGATAATTATAAAGTTGCATTTAATGTTAAAGATAAAATCAAGGTACTTACGCTAAACCAGAATTCAAGCAATAAGTATATTGACGCTTTATTCAAGGGTATAGGCTTTATAGAACTTACAAATGAAGCAATTACTTACATTTCATACTCAGAGCTTTCCTCCTACGAATTGATAGTGTTGAATGATATTACCGATTTTAGTTCTGGTTTAAGTGCTGCTTTGGATGAATATGTAAAAAAAGGAGGAAATTTATTGATTTTCCCAAGTAGAAATGGTGTGATTCAAAATTACAATTCATTTTTAAATCAAATGAATGTTAACAATCTGGAAGTTTTTACGGAATTACCCAAAGAAGTTGGAACCATCAATACGGATGAATTTATTTTCAAAGACGTTTTTGAAAGGAAGAATTTAAATTTGAGGCTGCCTAAAGTTTCAGGCTCATTTAAAATAAAAAGTTTTCAAACAAGGGCTGAAGAAATCTTATTAACCTATCGGGATGGAAGCAGCTATATGAGTAAATATACTTTTGGGAAAGGTCACGTATATCTATGTAGTGCACCGCTCAATTCTGAATACAATGATTTGGTTCAAAACGCAGAAATATTTGTTCCAATGATTTTTAAAATGTCAATTTCCTCAGGTGCTGACGCTGCAATTTCTTACACTATAGGTAAAAATAGAATTATAGAAATTGAAAATGAAAAGGATAATACTGATATTGTCTACAAGGTAATAGGAGAAAATGAATTTATCCCATCCCAATTAACAACAGGAAATCAAGTAATTTTAAATATTGGCGACAATATAAGTAAATCAGGAATTTATGATGTTTTTCTGAATGAAACATTAATTAAAAAACTTGCCTTTAATTACGATAAATTGGAATCTGAATTGGACTATTATATTGCGACAGATTTGACTAATCAATTCGAAGAAGGTACCAATATATTTTCCAATCAAATGGATGGCAACTTTACCCAACTAATAACGGAAAAAGAACAAGGTCTACCTTTTTGGAAATTATGTATTTTTTTAACATTAATTTTTTTAGCTATTGAACAGCTACTTTTAAGATTTTGGAAAAGCTAAATGATATAAATTATCTATTGAAGAGCATTTGAAGTTATTCATTTTTCTTAATATTGTACTCAGTTGTAAATAAACCGCAAAACCGCTGTTCTGAATTAAAAGTAAGTGATGAGAATTATACTGAAAAATGCAAAAATTATTGATAGAGCGTGGCAGGGAGATGATAATAGATACGACATCGCTATTAATAAAGGAGTGATCGAAGCAATAGAGCCTTTATTAAATCTTAAAGGTTATCAGGAAATTTCTTCAGAAAACTTGCATGTAAGTATTGGATTTTTTGACATTGGAACTCAAATAGGTGAACCAGGGCTAGAGCACAGAGAAAATATTGAATCCATTTCTGCCGCTGCCGCTGCTGGCGGATATACAGGTATTGCTGCCTTCCCAAATACAGACCCACCAATTCATTCCAAATCTGAGATTCAATTTATTGTCAACAATACCGTCCATTATGCAATTGATTTTCATCCAATTGGAGCAATCAGTAAATATTGCAAAGGCGACGATATTACAGAAATGATTGACATGCATAAAAA
Organism: Bacteroidota bacterium; assembly: GCA_024642705.1. Lineage (GTDB taxonomy): Bacteria > Bacteroidota > Bacteroidia > Chitinophagales > Saprospiraceae > Portibacter. The sequence continues at coordinate 17,934 of JAHEAQ010000018.1, forward strand.
TGGTGCAATTGCTTTTTCTGACGGCAAAAAATCAATCCAGAATTCAGGATTGATGCTTAGAGCCTTGCAATATTCTAAAGCATGTGACGGATTGATTATTAACCATCCTGACGAATCTTTCTTGTCGCTTGATGGTCAAATTCATGAGGGTACTGCAAGTGTGAGTCTTGGCTTAGAAGGTCTGCCCGACATAGCAGAATCATTGGGATTAATTAGAGATTTGGAGTTGACAAAATATGCAGAAGGTAAATATTGTGCCTACAATATTTCTTCTAAGAAAGCAGTAAAAATATTAAAAAATCAAAAAGTCAACGAAAATGAAAATATCTCTTCGACTGTTAATTATTTAAATTTAATTTTTGACGAAAACGATTTGTTTGATTTTAAAGTTAACTTAAAAGTAAATCCACCGTTAAGATCTGAGTTAGATAAAAAAGCTTTGATTTCAGCCTTAAAAGAAGATTTTATAGATGCAATTACTTCGGGACATTTGCCATTAGAAGAAGAACTTAAAAAAATGTCATTTGCTTTTGCTTCTTTTGGGGCGACAGGAATTGAAACTGTTTTTTCTGCAATTTTGACAAAACTTAACAATATTATAGACTTAGATACCGTAGTTTCAAAATTAACTATTGGGCCTCGCAAAACTCTTGGATTACAAATTCCCCAAATAAAAATAGGTGAAACTGCCAATCTTTGTTTTTTCGATCCCGATAAAAATTGGACATATTCTGCAGAAAATTGTAAGTCTCGATCTTTAAATTCTCCATTCTTAAATTTTCAGTTTAAAGGAAAAGTAATCGGAATATTCAATAAAAATAAATTGATTCTTCAATAACATAACATACATGATAAAAACCGAAAATATTGGTCTTAAAAATGGGATTCTCTTTGGGGTTGCTTGTATTGGGTTGGGCTTATTACTTTATACAATAGATAAAAAATTATTTTTAGATCCGGTTCTAAGACTTGGCTTATCTTTAATCCTTCCCATAATATTCATGCGCAAAGCTGGTTTGGACCAAAAAAAGGAATTGGGTGGATATGCCAATTTCACAGAAGTTTTGCAACCAATATATTTGTGCCTTATTATTGGTACTTTAGCTTTTTCCATTTTTCAATTTATAGTTATGTCAATGGATTTTGAATTGCTTGAAATTCAGAGAGAAATTACGCTTGAATCTTTAAAATCACTAAAAAGCCTCTCCAAATTCCCGGAAGAAAGCCTTGCTCAATTTGAAGAAATTACTGCAGAAGATTTGAAACCTAATCTAAAATCTTTAATGTTAAGTTTGGCAAAAAATTTTATTTTAGGCTTCATAATAGCTGCAATTATTGCTGCAATTGTTAAAAAAGAAAAATTAACAGTCGAATAGAATGGACATATCAGTAGTAATCCCATTATTGAATGAAGAAGAGTCGTTGCCTGAACTTTGTTCTTGGATTAAAAAAGTTGCCGTAACGCATCAATTGAGTTATGAAATTTTGCTTATTGATGATGGAAGCACCGATCAATCCTGGAATATTATAAAAGAATTGCAAACCAAAGATCAAAATATTCACGGTAAAAAATTCAGAAGAAATTATGGGAAATCTGCCGCTTTAAATGTTGGTTTTGAAGCTGCTCAAGGTGAAGTAATTATCACAATGGATGCTGATCTTCAGGATAGTCCTGACGAAATTCCAGCGCTTTACAAAATGATTATTGATGACGGTTTTGATTTAGTTTCAGGTTGGAAACAAAAGAGATATGACCCCATTTCAAAAACGCTACCGTCTAAATTATTTAATGCATTCACTCGAAAAATGAGTGGTATAAAATTGAATGATTTTAATTGTGGTTTAAAAGCTTATAAAAAAGATGTGGTCAAAAACATAGAAGTTTATGGTGAAATGCATAGATATATTCCTGTTATAGCTAAATGGGAAGGATTTACAAAAATTGGCGAAAAAGTAGTACAACACCAAGCAAGAAAATATGGCTCTTCTAAATTTACAGGAATGAAAAGAGCTGTGAATGGTTTTCTTGATATCCTCTCTATTTCATTTATTGGCAGGTTCGGAAAATCACCTATGCATTTTTTCGGTGCTTTAGGGACATTTTTATTTGCTCTTGGATTTCTTGCATCACTCTACATCGGAGTTTCCAAAATATATCGTTTAAGCAGAGGGTTGAAAAGCATCTTGGTCACCGACAATCCTTATTTCTACATCGCTTTAACTACTATAGTCATTGGAACAATGCTTTTTCTTGTTGGATTTTTGGCCGAGTTAATCAATCAAAATAATCCAAAAAGAAGTTATTATAAGATTGAAGAATCCATTTAATCCTTGATTAGATAAAAAAAATTTATTCCAACCAACGTTTTCTAACAAAATCTCGTCTTTAAAGAAAAGCAAGTTATTTATTGTATTACATTAAATTAAAAACTATGACCATTAAATATTTATTTCTTTCTCTTTTTTGCGCGCTAAATATCTTATCATGCTGTGAACATGAAAATGACGACATTAACGAAGATTCAGTTTGTTTTGAGTTTGATCAAAGACAATGTGCATATGACGAATGGGCAGAATTAATCCCAATTAGCGATTCTAAAAATGAAAGGCAAATAAAAATGAAAGCATATTTAAAATCGAAAAATATCAATGTTGAAAATGTAAGTATCACTCTTGATTTTCATGAGTTTACATGCGAAGCTTGTGGTGTTTGTCCAGAAAGCGACCGTTTTTATGTAAGAATTGACAGGGAAGATAAAACAGCTTTTCAAGACTTAGATTTGCTGAACGCTGCTGAGGTAGATTGCGAAGATTTCTTTTGAACACAAATTATTTTTGTGTTGCATTTAATGCAGACCAATGATCCAGGTAATATTTCATAATTATTGGTTGGTCTAACCTTGAAGCTTCCACATTGGTCCGCTTGACATCTGGCGGAAAATAGAAAATATGTTCAAAACTTTCTTGCTCTAAATATTTAAGGTTAAGTGTTTCATTAAACTTAAAATCTAACTTTGTATTACTTGCAATATTAAATCCCCAATTTCCGAATGAAGGGACATTTATTTGATAAGGATAGGTAAATAAAAAACCGCTTTCTTTCAGTCCCTTATCTATACACCAAAAAGCGTTTGGACTTAATTCTGGACTAGTAGCTTGTGTTACAAACAACCCATTTTCACTTAATCTATTTTTGATCAAATTGTAAAAGGTAATACTGTATAGCCTGCTTAAACTTTCATTGTTTGGATCAGGCAAATCAGCAATGATAAGATCTAGTTGAATCTTATTTTTTATTAGCCATGCGAAAGCATCCTGGTGAATAATATGAACACGAGGATCAGAAAAAGCATCTTCATTTAGTTCCCTAATCAAAGCAATTTCTTTTGAAATTTTAACAATTTCTGGATCTAATTCTATTAAGTAAATACTATCTACTTCCTTATATTTCAATATTTCGCGTAGTGCCAATCCTTCTCCTCCACCTAAAATAGCTACTTTAGACAAACCACTAATTTGCATAGCAGGAACATGAACCAATGCCTCATGATACCTATATTCATCTCTAGAAGAAAATTGGATTGCTGAATTTAAATACATTCTAAATTCTTCTCCATTATTTGTAAGTACAATATTTTGATATGCAGAAGAATCATTAAATATAACTGGGTGTTTGAAAATTGAATTGTTCCAATATTTGATAAAATCGTTAGCTCTAACCCCTGCTAATATAATTAATGCTGAAATTGAAATTGTAATCAGCCATAAAATCAAGTCTCTTTTTCCAATTTTCTCAAAGGTGTTTTTAAAAACAATAAAATTTGAAAATCCAATGACAATATTAATGAACCCAAATAACAAAGATGATTTATACAAGCCCATAAATGGAATCAAAATAAAAGGAAATATTATTGTGGCAATGAGTGCTCCTATATAATCTAATGTCAATACATCTGAAAGACCATCATCATGAATTACTTTGCCTTGCAAAATTCTCGTTAAAAGTGGTACTTCCAAGCCAGTAAGTGTCCCAATAATTATGATTATTCCTAGGATAAAAATATTGAATCCTTCTACATCTGCAAATGAAAAATATAAATAACACAGCGGTACTGAAAAAGCTCCAATCAATCCCAATAATATCTCAATCCAAATGAATGAAAATAAAATATCCTTCTTAAAAAATCGAGATAACCAAGAACCCAATCCCATTGAGGCAAGATAAAAACCTATAATAATTGAAAACTGCTTAACGCTATCGCCAAGAAAATAAGAAGAAATTGTGCTGATCAATAATTCATAAATTATAGAACACATTCCTACAATTAATGTAGAAAATAAAATAAAGCGTTTATTAAATGAGTTCTTGTTCAAATTTTGATTTATCTTTAAACTACAAATGTATTATTAAAATTAAAAGAATATTTCAATGGCTGAAAATTACAATCATAAAGAGGAAAGTTTTTTTACAAAATATAAATGGTACCTGATTGGACTTGCTGTGTTTCTAATTTACATGATGATTACCAATTCTGAAAATACTCCTGTTAATTCTGAAACAACAGAAGTGGAACAAACAGAAGAAATTATACCTACAGAAGGTGTGATTACAAAAGTCGCAGAGGTTGAGCCTGAAGTTTTCAAAATTACCAACGAAGAAGTAGTTCCCACAGTGGATGATTCCAGAGTAATTGCTACTTATTTGGATGGGAAAAGTGATACTTTCACTCTGACTGAAATTGCGGTTATCGATACTACTATAACAAGTGAGGATAATAATTATAGAAGAAGAAGTGGAATAAGTACCATTGTTCATTATGGACTTATAGGATATATGTTAGGAAGACCTATGGGATACCCAATTTCCAGAAGTGCTTATTCGAGCAATGATTCTTACAATAGATCTAATAGTGGAAGAACCCAAGTTTCGAGCTCTGCAACGCGTAGAACTGTTTCTACTCCTAAACCAACTTCTACAGGCAAAACAGGTTTTGGTTCGGGAAAGTCAACAAAATCATATGGTGGATAGGGTCATTAAACTTAAACAAATTCCAAAAAAAAATATAACTAGAGGAGGTTTTGAATGGTACTTGGAACAAGAATATATTGTTCCTGAAGCTATAATTTTGGAACCTGAGGAAATTGATAATTTTGTTTCTATTGCCGATGAAGCTTATGAATTATATTCTGAAGTTACCAATCGAATTATCAATGAAGCAGAATGGGATCATTTTGAATTTCCAGTTGCCATGCGCGAAATGATCCAGCATAGTTGGGACAGAAAAGATGTTCATCTGATTGCAAGATTTGATCTTTCTGGAGGAATTGAAGGACTACCAGTTAAAGTTTTTGAGTTGAATGCCGATACGCCAACAATGTTACCAGAAACTGTAGTATTTCAAAATCTTTTCAAAAATGAAAATAGAAATCCATCCCACAACCATTATAATGATGTAAGAATCGATCTGGTCGAAACGTTTTTACGACTGCTAAAAGATTTCCCTCAAAGGACCAATACTTTACTTGTTACTTCTCTTGGTCATGAAGAAGATGTGCTTAATGCTCAAGTTATCGTTGAAATTGCCAAAGAAGCGGGATTTAATGCAGTGTATGCAGATCTTGAAGATGTAGTTTTTGAAGACGATGGTGTATATTTGGATTTTGATGACAATTCAGATCAAAAATTTGATTATTTGTATAAAATAGTACCTTGGGAATTCATCATGTATGAAGAACCAGAGTTGTTAGAGATCCTAAGAGACTTACAATTTCGTGATAAAGTTTATATCATGAATCCAGCATACACAGCAATTATGCAGTCCAAAGCCATTCTCCCATATTTGTATGCTAACTTTAAGGATGACTTTATTTTAAAAAGTACCTTTAGTAAAAACGATTTTGAAGGTGAATCATATGTGAAAAAAGTAATTTTCGGAAGATTAGGAGAAAACATAAAGATTGTGGATAAATATGGTTCAAAAATAGCCCAAACTGATGGTGATTATGGTGAATTCAAAAATATTTATCAAGCCTTTTCACCACTTTATCAAGATACCGAAGGTAATTATTACCAACCTGGAATTTATATCGTTGATGGCAAATCTGCTGGCATTTCTTTCCGAAGATGTGAAAATATTATAGTTGATGAAGATTCAGAATTTATTCCACATTTTATAGCTGAATAATGAAGTTCCTAGGAAAACAGTACATTATTGAAATGAAAGAATGCAATGTGAAATTGCTAAATGATCCAGAATTTATTGGCAAAATAATGTATGAATCGGCTTTAAAAGCTAATGCTACAGTTGTTCAACAGTTTTTTCACCAGTTTTCACCTTTCGGCGTAAGTGGAACAATTGTAATCGCCGAATCACATATAAATATCCATACTTGGCCTGAGCACAAATACGCTGCTATTGATATTTTTACCTGTAGCGATTCACTCAATGCGGAAAATGCAATAAATCATTTGCAGAAATCATTGGAAGCGAAACAGTGCAATACCAGTATGATCCACAGAGGTGAAGTGCTTTAATTTCTATTTTTAATCATAGAGATTATAAATCAAATTATATAATTTTAACTTTTAATCAACTTTACTAGAAATGTCCACATCTAAATTTCTACTTTTTATACTTTTTTTCTCGATGTTTTCTTGTAAAAATATTGATGCTGATATCATTATCAATAATGCTGAAATTTATGATGGAACCGGGAAACCACCGTATTACTCAAGCATTGCTATAAAAGATGGCAAAATTATTAAGATTGCTCCCAACCTAACATGTGATCATTGCGAAAAATTAAATGTGGGCGGATTAGCAGTTTCGCCAGGCTTTATTGACCTACATGCGCATTTGGAACCATTACCTCTTATTCCAGATGCTGAAAGTGCATTAAGACAGGGTGTAACCACGGCGCTTGGAGGTCCAGATGGATCTTCTCCTTTAAGCCTAGGCAAGTATTTAGATACCCTCAATCAAATGGGTGTCGGAATTAATGTGGCCTATTTAATTGGTCACAATAGCATTAGAGCTGAGGTTCTTGGTTTAGAAAATAGACCTCCAACAGATGAGGAACTTAAGCAAATGATTGGATTTGCTGAGAAAGGTATGGATGACGGTGCATTCGGAATATCCACAGGGTTGAAATACCTACCTGGTGCTTTCGCTGGAATTGATGAAATTATAGCAATTTCTGCAGCTGTAGGCAAAAAAGGCGGCATTTATACATCGCATCTGAGAGAAGAAGGTTTAGGTCTCATCAAAGGAGTCCAAGAAGCAATTGATATTTCAGCAAAAGCTAAGATTCCAGTCATATTAACCCATCATAAGGCAATTGGGATGCCAGTATGGGGCTACAGTGTTAAAACATTATCCATGGTGGACTCCGCGAGAAATGCCGGTCTTGATGTCATGGTGGACCAATATCCATACACTGCAAGTTACACTTCTATATCCGTATTAATTCCTGCCTGGGCAATGGAGGGAAATTGGTCTTCAAAGTTTAAAGAAAGATGTGAAGACCCTGAATTGAGGGCTAAGATAAAAGAAGAAATCGTTTTTAATATTTTAAATGATCGTGGAGGTGGAGATTTAAAAAGAATTCAAATTGCAAAATTCAATTATAAGCCAGAATTCGAAGGAAAGACACTTTATGATTGGGCTATTGCTGAAGGATTATCCCCGACACCAGAAAATGGAGCAGAATTGGTCATTGAAGCCCAACTAAATGGAGGTGGAAGTGCTATTTATCATGCAATGTCAGAAGAAGATGTCGAAAGAATCATGAAATATCCATTTACAATGATTGCTTCAGATGGTCGAATTACTGAATTTGGTAAAGGATTCCCTCACCCAAGAGCATTTGGCACATTTCCGCGAGTACTTGGTCATTATTCTCGAGATGAAGGATTTTTTCCTTTAGAAGAAGCAATAAGAAAGATGACCTCACTTCCAGCTGAAAGATTAGGGCTCCACAATCGCGGCATAATTAAGAAAGGTGCGACCGCTGATTTGGTTGTATTCAATAAAAAAACTATCAATGATATGGCAACTTTTGAAAATCCACATCAATTTCCAGTTGGAATTTCTGACGTTATGGTCAATGGAAAATTTGCCATAAAAAATGGGGTATTATCAGAAAAAAGATTTGGAAAAATTCTAAAAAGCACATTGAAAGAAGAATAAAATAATTAAGGTCTTCCAGTTGGAAAGTTTATTTTGCAATTACCTATTCCATTTCAAGAATTGCTTTAGCATAATTGCTCCAGCTCATTTCTTTCGTCTTCTCTCTCACATTGTCAGGATTTAGTGGGTGATCCAGAAATTTGATCATCACATTGGCCATATCATCTATATCTTCCGCCTTAGCTAAATAACCATTATAGCCATCATCAATTGTTTCTGGAAAATGGCCCACATTGGTGGCTAGCAAGGGAACCTGAAAATTATAACTCAGCGATTCAATTCCAGATGGTGTAGCATACTCGTAAAAAAGGATTGCAGCATCACAAGTTTGAAAATATTTATGAACATCTTCATTAGGAACAAACTCATTAACAAGCATGATTTCGTCTTCAAGACCTAATTCATGGATCAATTCTAGTGGATTATAGTCTTTTTCATTGCTAGATTTGGCAAGAAATATTTTTTTGGCCATTCCGAACAAAAAATTCTTAACTTTTGTAGAAAACTTATCTTGAGATAGAGTATTCCAAAAAGATTCCCCACATATCATGAAAGTAACATCATCTCTTTGATCTGAGACTTTTTTGAAAGCCTTAATCGCATTGTGTAAACCTTTGTATTTTCGTATAAATCCAAAAAATAAAAAAGCGTTTTTCTTAATATGATGTTCAGATTTGAAGGCCTTCACATCGAAATCAAGTTTTGGCTCAAATAAATCATATATTGGATGATACAATTTAATTACATTTTTATCCAAAGGATCTGAACTTCGCTCCCCAGTTTCAGAAACAAACAATTTCTTAGCAGGAAAGAGTTCTTTGAATTCATCAATGGTTTTATAAGCATGGGTAATATAGGTATCTGCATACCTAATTCCAATCTTTGTAAACCATTTATCGAGGCTACTTGACTCCTTTTGTATTACAAAATGCAAATCAAAGATAACTTCAATTCCACCATTCCTTCTAATCCTTCGAGCAATCTTTCCCATAGGAAGACCTTGTATAGCAATAGCCCATTGAAAAACAACAATGTCAGGATCTAAATCAATAATGTATTTTGCAGTTTTTTTCCAGGAACCAGGTCTGTTATAATCAGTAATGTATTTTACTTTAACATCTGTACCTTCTAGAAAGTCAAGTTTGCTTTTTTTATCTACAAATTCTCTTGGAACAATAGAAGGATATTGATTGGTCCATGAAACAATATGTACATCCACCCCAACTATTTTATCCAATGCTTTGGCTAAAGATGTATTGTAATTTGAAATTCCACCTTTAAATTTTGGACCAGGACCGAAACATACAATTCTTTTCATGAATTATTTTTTCCTATTTACGGCAGCATCATACATTCGCTTCATTCCTTCTTCCATAGAAATTTTTGCTTCCCAGCCCAAATTTTCTTTAACCCAATCCATTTTGCAATATCTAGAATGAACGCCAACTGGCTTGTCTAATAAAGTTTTTATTGCTGGATTATAACCCGCTATTTTTGACAATACCTCAATGATTTCTAGAAATGTTGTAAGCCTTCCCATTCCTATATTTATTGCTTTACCATCTGAAATATTATCCATCGCAACTAAAATGCAATCCAATACGTCATCAATATGCACAAAGTCTCGGCCTTGTTTCCCAGTCCCCCAAACAACCATTGGATTCTCTCTGTTCGCAATTCTTTGAGCAATTGCTGGAATAGGATAAGTTAAATCTTGATCTTCTCCATAACCAGAAAAAGGTCTAATACATGTCACTGAAACTCCATAATATTCAGCCGCAATTTTTGCCAAGTATTCTCCTGTTAATTTTGACCAACCATACGTCATATCTGGTTGCCCCATATTATTGAAATCAATATCAGTTTCTGAAAGGGCAATTGCATCCATTTCAGTCTGCAAACTTACTGGATAGGCAGCACTTGAACTTGGATACAATGCTCGACTTGGTTTGTGTCTACAAATCCAGAAGAAAAATTCAGCATCAATACTGAGATCAAGAGCAACCATCATGGGATCTCCGTCAATTACTGCCCTTCCACCAACTATGGCAGCAAAATGGAAAACATCAGAAAACTTCTCAAAATCAAGACCATAAGTTTCTTGAATGTATCTATCATTATCTGTCATTTTCCTCAATAGAAACCTAAAATCATCTTTTAAGAATAGCAACCTCCCATCGTCACCAAAGATTTCAATGTCTTTATTATTTCCTGTTTTCTTTTGAGTCAACCATTCCTTTGGATGCTTTCCAACTAAAAGGTTGTCAATAAAAAGTATGTAATCATTTGTCGTTTCATAAAGCCTTCTCACCATATTTTTTCCAACAAATCCGCATCCACCTGAGATTAAATGTATTTTCATTATTTTTTACTTTTGTATTTCAATATTTACAAAATTATAAATTAATGTAATATGAATGAGGTTATGAAAAAATAAATGACTGAATTGTTATAATTAGGTTTTATCATCTGCGTTGAGCAGTAATAAATACATCTATATTATCAGGTCGATCATTAACATATTTCAATCTAATTAATCCATTTCCATCCAAATCAATCACCGCAGGAATAGAATTTGAAGTTAAAAACCAACCTGGAGGTAAAATTACAGTATTTCGATTTCTCCCAAAACTTCTATCCCAAACCAATTGCCCATCATAAATATCATACCTATTGGGGTCAGTGTAAGTTTCAGTAATTCTCAACCTTTTAGACTCGCCTTCTTTAACTGGATCAAACCAAATAGCAACAACTTCGGTTTCTTCTGAAAATTCATCCCCTAAATCTATTCCGCGATCAATTATTTCTCTTCCTTTTAATTCTTCTACTGTTAAATTTTCTCCCGTATCCAATAAAACTGCTGAAGGATTGCTTGCCTTACTTCCAGCTCGAACAACATTAATATATCGATCCATACCTATTGCTGTCTCTGTATAATCATGATATAATTTAAAGGAATGAGTTTCTGGTTGCTGTAAAAAATACACAATGTCTCTATTTTGAAATGCGCGTTCTTCAAAAGTCCAACCAGCTCGAATTTTAGAGCTATTTCTTCCAGAACCAGAACCGTCAAATTTATAGGCATTGCCTTTAGGAGGAGTAATCCTTTTGCCAGGTGACAGTTTTCTTGCTTTTATCAATAAAGGAACTGCTTGTGGTCCAGAATTCATAAAACTTATTTTAACCTGTCCTTGTTCGGTTAATTGAACTTGTGATGGGTAATTGCATTCGACCAATTCATAGTTTTCAGGAAGTACAACACTATTTCTTTCGATACCAAGTGTTCTAGAAAAAACGATAGTGCCTTCTTCGATAAAATAACTTGCGGTATCTAAATAGGTTTTATCAATCCTTATCCTTGATTGTCCATCTTTAGGAATAACTCTGGCTAGTTTGATTTGCAGATACTCGTCTTCTTCCGAAGCATTTTTCAGCCCATTTTTGATTGCTTCACTCCCATCCACTATTTGCCATTTTAGCAATTTCCCACTGTACAGATCGATAACTTCATGGATTTTGTGTTCACTCCCTTTCCTCAAAGTATTCCAATAATAATCAGCACCAGAACTTGTTGCACTGACGTCATAGATAATCCTGAAAGATTGAGTTTCTGGAGACAATAATTCATATCTGGTATAACTGTCTGTCTGAGTTTGCTGACCAAATAGATCGCATACTATCGTTAGAAAAAAGAACAAAAAATTAAACTTATTCATCTTATACATTTACGTGAAATCCTAATATAGATATTAAAAAATTACATTCATACTTTATAGCTTTGCTAATGCAATTAAAAATCTGAACTTTGGATAAAGAATAAAATTTTCTTAATGTTTGAACTAAAAAAATAATTTTCAAATATGCAATTTATTTAACATTCGTTTAATAAACAAAAGGTAACTTCCAAATAATCATCATCAATTTTTAAAATTCAAAATGTTTAAATTTACTCTTCCAAAATATTAATTTTTCAAATGATCAGCAATGCCGATATTCTTTCAAAATACAAAATAACCAAAAATTGGACTTTATTTCTTGACCGGGATGGAACAATAAATAAGCTGTTGGTGGATGATTATGTAAAGTCGTGGGAGGAATTTCAATTTATTGAAGGAGCATTAGAGGCAATTCCAATTTTGAATAAAATTTTTGATTTAACGCTAATTGTTACCAATCAACAAGGTGTAGGCAAAAACTTAATGACAGAAAAAGCGTTAAGAACAATTCATGTCCAAATGTTAGAAGAAATAACACTTAATGGCGGATACATAGATGAAATATATTATTGTCCAAATCTTGAAAAAGAACTTTCTGAATATAGAAAACCAAATACTGGAATGGGAATACAAGCTTTAAGTGATTTCCCAAAAATAAATTTTTCAAAATCAATAATGGTAGGTGATGCTCTAACGGATATGCAATTTGGCAAAAACCTAGGCATGAAAACAGTACTGCTTTCAAAAGATCATGCCAAATTGAAATCGGAATTAACACCATTAATAGATATAAAAACTACGGATTTGGCTAGCTTTGCTCAGGAAATTTTAGAATCTATCGTAAAAGATAAATTTCATTGAGAAATTAAATAAGAATAAAGTACACATTCATTAAATCATAACAAGAAAAAGATAGGCAAAATAGAAAATGAAAAGAACAAATATTTCAACAGGAACGGAATGGGAAAGAAAAGTGGCTTATTCCAGAGCGGTAAAAGTTGGTAATACAATTGAAATAGCAGGAACAGTTGCTAGCAATGGTACACAAGCTGTTCATATCGGTGATCCATACAACCAAACGATATTTATACTTAATAAAATCAAAGATTCTCTAGAAGTATTAGGAAGTTCTCTTAACGAAGTCGTCAGAACTCGTATGTTTGTGACCAACATTGAATTATGGGAAGAAGTAGGATTGGCTCATGGAAAAATTTTTTCTGGAATTAATCCTGTTACCACAATGGTAGAAGTTTCGAGTTTGATTCATTCAGATTATATGGTAGAAATTGAAGCTACCGCAATTATGTCGAATAGATAATTCCAAAAAAATAATTAAAAAGTATTAATTGAAAAAGTACGCTGTTAAAGAAATATTTTATACCCTTCAAGGAGAAGGAGCGCATTCGGGTCGTCCTGCAATATTTTTACGATTCAGCGGATGTAATCTTTGGTCTGGGCGAGAAGAAGATAGGCACAAAGCAATTTGTAAATTTTGTGATACTGACTTTTGGGGAACAGATGGATACAACGGAGGGAAATTTAAAGCCAAAGAACTAGCGCAAAAAGTCAATGAAATGTGGCCTGAGGATTCTGATTTTAAGTATATTGTTTGTACAGGGGGGGAACCATTACTTCAGCTTGACGAAACACTAATTAAAGAATTGCATAAACAAAATTTTGAAGTTGCAGTTGAAACCAATGGAACTATTGAAATTCCTCCTGGCATAGACTGGGTATGCATGAGTCCAAAAGCTAATACAGACATTTTAGTTACTTCTGGAAATGAAATAAAAATAGTGTATCCACAATTAGGAATTGATCCAAAAAAATTTGAAAAATACAATTTCCAACATTTCTATTTGCAACCTATGGACAGCCCAGAACAAGAAGAAAACACGCTTCAAACCATCATTTACTGCAAACAAAATCCGCAATGGCGAATCAGCCTTCAAACGCACAAAATTCTTGGCATAGCCTAAATATTATCAATTAAGCTTGGGCCATTTCTTTTAAAGCAGACACAAAAACATCCAATTCTTCGGTTGTTGTATATATATTGGGAGTAATTCTGCATCCGTGAACCCCAGCACCATCTATTGCGACAGTCCAAATTTTATACTTTTCCATTAATGTAGAAGCAAGCTCCGAAGGTTTTAATTTAGAAATTCCCACATTAGCAATTCCGCATGAACGACCAATGTCTTCTGGTGTGTTTAAAACAATATTTTCTATGTTTCTAACTTTATCAGACCAATACCTTTGCAAATACCTCAATCTTTCTTCTTTCTTTTCTGGTCCAATTTTTAAATAATAATCTATTGCATTTGAAATAGCTAAATCAGTATACACAGGATGAGTCCCTGTATGTCCTAACTTTGTTACATCATCATCAGCCTTCCCCCATTCTGCCAACAAAGGCCAAACATTGACAGCTTTTTCTTTTTTCACATATAGAAAACCACTTCCAAGAGGTGCACTCAACCACTTATGCAAACTCGTGCCGTAATAGTCACAATCCAATTCTTTTACATCAAATTTTATATGCGCAAATGCATGGGCTCCGTCAACCATGACATCAACTCCCTTGCTATGCGCCATATCACATATCTTCCGAATAGGTAATATATGACCCGTAATATTTATCATGTGACATACCATTAAGAGTTTTGTTTTGGATGTGATAGCGTTTTCGTAAATGGAAACTATCTCTTCGTCGGATTGAGGGTGCAAGGGAACCGAAACTATGTTGTTTTTAACTCCATATCTGCGGCTTACCAATTTGAATTGATTCAGCATCGCTCCATAATCTTGTTCGGCCATTACTGCTTCATCTCCTTCTTTCCAATCTATACCTGATATTATGGTATCCAAAGATTCAGTCGTATTCCTTGTTAACACAATTTCATTTTCATTGCAACCTAATACTGAAGCCAATTTATCTCCAACTGCTTTTTTATTTTCCAATTGGACCGTTCGCATATAATAGGAACCTTGAAAATTAACTTCTCTTAAATGTGCGATTTGATGCTCCATTGTTTCTATCGGCAAAAAACAATAATACCCGTTTTCAAGATTGATATAATCATTTTTTAAGGAATAACCCTCTCTGATTTTTAACCAAAAGTCCTCATTGCTTGCTAATTCTGAAGCATTTGAGTCTTGATAATCAGCTAAAACCAAATCTAATTTGTTCCACATGGTTGTTGTTCCAATGCTCATTATAGAAAAATTTCGAAGAAACGCTCTTTTGTCCATATTATTATTGTTTGAAGACGACTAATATAACAAATTCTGCCATGTATTTATCAAGTAATTTTGGATTTTACATTATTTTAAGCCTTAAAAGATTACGTATTTATGAATAAAATATATAAGCTTTCGCAGTAAACTTGTCACTTTGAATTTGGAGACATGGACACCTAAGCTTATCTTCACTAAATAAATCAAAACTGTTGAGTATAATTTAAAGCCACTTAACAATTGAAAAACTAACGCAAAGAACAACTATGAATGCAAAAAAACTAATTGCAAAACGCCTTGTTTGGGCTTTTCTTTTACCTTTCCTTTTTATAAATACTGGGTATTCTAATGACTCCGCGCTTGAAAATTGCGAAGAAGAAGATGTAGTTTTTCAGATTTATTGTCCAGAAACCGCATGGATTACCTGTGGAGAAGAACTTTGGGATTTAGAATGGCTTGGGAATGCCTATTACCATGATTATAGTGGAAAGCATGATGCTGGAGAACCAATTGTCAAATATTATTTGAATGATTGTAATATTGGTTACATCACAAGATCTTGGAGCGTTGCAGATTATAACAATGTTTGGCATAAATGTAGCCAAAAAATATATGTTCAAGGAAATTACTTCAACTACAACTCCATTAAATGGCCTAAAAATATTGAACTTGTAGGTTGTAATCCTGGCACAAAACCTGAAGATCTTCCATATGGAAAAAATCGCCCAACATGGTCTGACCAAGGAGCTACTTGTTCGAAAATTGGTTACAATTACCATGATAATGTTTACGTTTATGGGCCAGGATGTTACGAAATTATAAGAACTTGGAATGTAGTTGATTGCTGTAATTTTAACCCTTATTACAATACTGGTATTTGGTCTTGGAATCAAAGAATTACGGTAACTTCGACTGGAACTACACCTTCTGTATGGGTGCCTTATAGCGCTACAGGTGTTACAACCAATTGTGAAAAAGTGCAGGTTGATATTCCGCCTATAGAAGTTAAAGATGGATGCGAAGATCAATACATCATTACAAATAATTCTCCTTATGCAACAAAAGGAGGAGCAGATGCAAGCGGTAAATACCCAGTTGGTGTAACCAAAGTAAGATTTATGGTAAAATACAATTGTTGGGAAACCAAATTC
The DNA here is from genome assembly GCA_024642705.1 of Bacteroidota bacterium. GTDB lineage: Bacteria > Bacteroidota > Bacteroidia > Chitinophagales > Saprospiraceae > Portibacter. Next base: position 34,230 of record JAHEAQ010000018.1, read on the forward strand.
TATTACTTGGATGTGAAAGTTACCGACAATTCTACACCAGTTCCATATTGTTATTACGGATTAGCAATACCTTTTATGGGAATTGATACGGATGATGATGGTATAATCGATGATGGAATGGTAGAAGTTTGGGCATCAGATTTAAATGCGGGATCTTACCATCCATGCCGACCTAATGAAAAATTAAGATTTTCATTTTCTTCAGATCCTAATGACAATGTACGAGTATTTAATTGTGAAGATGTTGGAGAAAAAAAATTGGAAATATGGGTAACAGATGAATTAGGAAAACAAGATTATTGCGGCACTTATATCAAACTTCAGAATAATGGTGCCAATATACCAGATTGTCAACCTATATCAGATGCTAGAATTTCAGGATCAATTTCTAGTGTTTTTAACAATACAACAGATTTGATGCTTGAAGTTAAAAGTACCTATGAAGGAATGGTATTTGATACTAGTTACATGACGCAGGAGGTTGTATCTGTAATTGATAGCGCTGTTGGCAGCAATGGTAAATTAACCTATTATTATGGAATTGAGGAAGTGAACACAGCTATTTATGATACAACACACACAAATAAAGATTTTGAATTGCCAGTAACAGAAGGAACCTATCAACTTGATGATTTGGAATTAAATGAAGACTATGTTTTAATTCTAAAAAATGAATCTAATTCACTTGAATTTATTGATACACTTGACGTGCAATTTTTAGAAGCATACCTAAATGGCCAAATTGAAATGACGATGTACCAAAAAATGGCTTCAGATCTTAATCACGATCAAATGATTGATATCAGCGATTTGGAATTATTGAATAAATTTGTCGAAGGCAGCATTGCCTCTTCTGAAATTGATTTATCATGGGTAACATTCGATCCTAATTATAAAATGACAATTCCAAACAACTTTGATATCGGAAGTTATCCAGTATCTAAAAAAGTTGAAATTAAAAACCGAAATGCATCAGGCATTGATTTAGTTATTTTTCAAATGGGAGATTTGACAAATGAATCAATCCAAGGAAAATTATATGCTAATGACATTGTTTCACTAAGAAATATTAATGCTTTTAAACTTGAAAGCCTTGCACCAAATCCATTTACAAATAGTACAAGTTTCAAAATAACAAATGACAAACTCCAAGACATCACTTTGGAACTTTACAACATTAATGGGAGCAAAATATTAACAAAAATTGCAACCCTTGACAAAGGAAGACAAATCTTAACTGTTGAAAGCGAAGAGTTAACAAATTCTGGAATATATTTTTATATTTTAAAGTCCAAAACAGGTTCAAGTCAAGGAAAGTTGATTTTGATAAAGTAAAACTTGATTCTTGCACAAAAAAAATCTCAGAGCAAAAACTCTGAGATTTTTTTTTCTTTCTTTTGACTTATTTTTCGGGTTACAACAAAACCTAGGGCACATTATAAAAAGCATAATAGCTATTATAAATATATTTGCGTTTAATTCATTTAAGTAAAATATTATTGCATTAATAATAAGTTTAAGTTAAAGTCTTAGGTGATTGAATTTGAAAAATAGGATATTAACAAATCTCCTAAAATCTTAATTTAAAGGACAAAAGGAAATATGAATTGTGTCTGAAAAGAATACTTTTTCTATTTTTCAATTCCAAAAAAAATTATAGCACTTTATATCAAATTTTCAAATTTCAAATCTTTTACTTTTTAAGACTATTTTTCTATAGACTTCATTTTTATTCATTATTCCCTCATTCCCAAGAACGATAATTTGCTCTCTGCTTCTTGTGAGTGCCACATTTATTTTTCTGTCGATACCATCTTCTGATAAATTCACGAGCTGCTTCAATTGACTTTCAATATTCAAGCACATTGAAAGAATGATTATATCTTTTGCTCCTCCTTGATATCTTTCAACTGTATCCACATTAATTCTTTCCTTAATTCCTAACTCATTTATTGCAGATAGTATTGCAGAAATTTGAGCTCTATAAGGGGTTATTACTCCAAGTTTATTTTCTGAATATTTTATTTTATTAATTTCGAATAATTCCAAAATACTTTTAACCAGCAAAGCCGTTTTTGTTGCTTCATCATTATTGGTTTTGAATGTAATTGAATCTTCATCAATTAAAGTTGGAATATAAATCATTCTATCTTTTGATAGAACCTCAAATCCTGTATTAGATTGTTTATAAAGCTTGGTTTTTTCATCAAGTCTTTCAATATTAGGAATAATGCTCAATATTCCATTGTAAAAATGATCATTTACAAAGTCCATAATCTGTTTGTTCATCCGACCTTGTTGGGTTAACTTTCCAATTGCCCAATACCAATTTCTATCCAAGCATCGTTTGTACATTCTTTCGAAAAGTGAATTCCTCCTATCATTCAATCGAATTGAAATCAATTGAGTATCTTCTACCCTGCTCTCATCTTCCCTTTGTAAAACAATAGCAGGCAATTGGTTATGATCACCAATAAGAATAAACTTTTGGGCAAAGGAAAGTAAACCAACTAATTGCGGTTCTAATATTTGCGAAGCTTCATCAACTATAATCGTATTAATATTAATTAGAGAAAATATTTCTTTCTTCCCTTGAATTGAAGCTACAGTTGAAACAATAATTTTTGAATTCTGAAGCAAATCCAACAACTCATTACGATTGTCAATATCTTGAAGTTTTGTCACTAATAAGTCATTGACAAATTTTTCATTGGTGGAATATCTCGACCCTATTCTAAAATATTTATTTGTTATTCCATTGCCAATTCTTGAAATTGCTTCACATATTTCATCAACTGCGCGATTCGTATATGCCAAAACAAGAATTTTATCCTCTGAATTAAAAAAATGATATTTCAAATAATGGTAAAGCATAATGCTTGTTTTCCCAGTACCTGGAGGACCCCACAACAAATAATATTGAGTGGCATTGATCATTTCCTTTAATACTTTGTCTTGCTCAAAGGTCATCACTTCCCGATCAATTTCTAAATCTTTTGTTTTTAAAGGTTGCAAAGGTGCCTTTCGGCCAAGAATCATTTCTTGAAAATCCTTAGATGTATTGATGAATCTAAAAAGTTCTTGGTACATCGTATTAAACCCATGATCCAAATGATCATGTTCCAGATGCCATTGTACTTTTCCCTCAAAAACAAGAATACTATTTTGTTTATTTCTAAGTCTTACTTTGACATACTCAGAATCTAACTCAATAATTGAACATTTAAAAATTTGATTTCTAAGAACAGATTCATTTCCAGCATTATAAGGATACAAAACGCCCAAATCCCCTATTCTAAAATTTGCATTTATTGCCGTTTGACTAGTTCGCCTAAATTGCAAATTGGTATGATCTTTTTCACTTTTAATTTCTACAATGTCTAATGCATTCAGAACTCTGAAATTCTCAATTTTTTCGTTCATTTCATCTAACCAAAGTCCAGCCAGCCCACTATTACGTTCTAATCCATATTCACCAGTTTTGGATAGTATTTGTTCTCTGGCAACGAATCCACAAAAAGCATTAAAGTACTTTTTAGTCAAACCTCCAATTGACGAATAGGCGTTTTGAAATACCTCTATATCCCTTTTTGCAAATCCATCTGATTTGATATATTCTGAATTAATATAATTGAAAATCTGATCATTTTGGACATCAACATCTGCCAGCAAGTAATCAATTTCAACTAGCTGATTTCTTAACTTTATTGCTTCCTTTTGCTGTAGTTTAATTGGTGGCGCAAATCTTAATGAATCTGAATTTTGGCTACTGTATAAAATAAAACTTGAAATTTTCAACTTGCCTTCATTCACTGAATCTAGCAAAAGATCATAAAGCAAAGTTTGGACATAGTGATTGATATTAAGACCGTAGGAATTTGCTTTGAATGGCTTTCCGCTTTTTAATTCAATAATCTTGGCTTCATTGCTATTTTCTATTGATGTGAATAAATCTAATCTTCCTTGAATGCCATATTTTGGCGCATAAAAGGATGGTTCAAGAAAGCTGTTTGATTGGTTGATATTGTGAATTGAAAATTGATTTAAGATCGTATCTCTTATAGAATAAAAATGCTTTTTTAATGTTGAAATGACATCTTTTATTTCGTTGTCGTCCATCATTGCAAATCCTAATGGGCTTAACTTGAATGTATTTTTTAATAAGGATTTGAAAGTTACTTCTGGATCATTAAATAATTCATCGAGGAAATAATTAGCAGTATTTCCTATAATTAAATATTTATTCTGGATTACAGGTATAAACTTTTTTATAAAATAAAACAATGGATTGCTTTCATTGGGTTTAAAGCACTCCGAAATAGTGGTTATATCTACAAGGAAATCAGGCTCAAATACTATTTTATTTGGCAAATAACTTTCATCCTCTAATATTTCAATTTGCTCCAAATGCAGAATAAATGGAAACTTATTTCGTCTTTTAATGAATCTTAAAAGGGAATTGTAATCATCATTTTTACCAATAACATTTAATCTGATTTGAATTTCAGCTTCTGGCGAAGATTCATTGAAACCAACAAGTACATCATCTTCTGCATTACAACTAAATACATGAATTCTGGCGAAGTTTAAACTATCAACTCCAAGCTTTTGAATTTTTTCTTTATAATTTGGAACAACATAAAGTTCCTTTATTTTGCCACTTAAAGTAATTTGTTCTATTTCTTGAATTAGCCCAATTAAGACATATTTAGCAATTTGATATTTTTCTTCATTGCTATTATTTTTATCTAATAATTCTATCTGTTTTCTGTGAATGTGGCTAAAAAAAACAAGCCTTTTTGATATTTTAAACTTTAAGCATAAATAAGATATTTTTGTAAACAATGTAGTGAAATGCAATTGTTCAGATTCTAACAATTGCTCCATATACAAATCTAACATGGCAAAAATTGCCTTTATTTTGTCATAATAAGATCTAGATTCTTTATCTATCCTTATTAATTTTAGGAGCAATGAATTACTAATTGAATCCATTATTTATGATTGATAATTTCCAAAGCCCATTTTTTAGAATTTCTAAATAGTTTTTTCCTAGTTTCATGGACATTGATAGTTTTAGGAGAACTTTTATATAATGAACTAATTTTACCATATCCCATTCTCAAAATATCTTTCTCACTTAGCGACCTTACAGCAGATACAAGCCAAAGTGGCTTATTATATTTATCAGCAACAATTTTTATTTGCGAAATCATTTTTCCTTGAAAACTTTGAAAGTCAATATGTCCTTCTCCAGTAATGATGATGTCCGATGATTGTATTTGCATTTCTAACCCTGAAATTTCAGATAGTACTGCAAATGCACTTTTTAGTTGACCATCCAGAAAAAAATAGCCGCCAGCTCCAATACCACCTGCAGATCCTGATCCTTTTATTTCTTGTATATTTTTACCTTTTTTTTCTTGTATTATTCTACCTAAATTGATCATCCCAAGTTCCAATAATTCTATCTGTTCATCATTTGCCCCTTTTTGCCTTGCATATACAAAAGAAGCTCCTTGCTCTCCAAAAAGCGGATTTTCAACATCACATGCAATGGTAAATTTACATTTACTTAGTCTTTTGTGAACATTATTTTCATCGAAGAAATGAATATATTTAACATCTTTTGCAATAGGTCTTTCGATTTTTCTTTTATCTAAATAAAATTCAAAACCTAAACCAGCAGCCATTCCAACACCACCATCGCAAGTTGCAGAGCCTCCCAGAAATAAATAAATGTTTTCAACCCCTTGATCAAGGGCATGAGCAATCATTATGCCTAACCCATATGAACTAGAATTGTAACAATCTGGGTCTCTATTAATGATTTCTATACCTATCACCTTTGCTGATTCAATAAAAGCAGTATTATTTTTATGATCAATAAGGTAGGAGGCTCTAATTGGTTTCAAAAAAGGATCAAAAGTATAACAAGTTTTTACTTCAGTCTCAATAAATCTGTCTATCACATCCAGACTTCCTTCCCCTCCATCGGCAAAGGGAAATGTTGTAATTTCGAATTCATCCTGATAATAATTGAATCCATCAGCAATGATCTTCGAAACTTCAACAGCACTTAAACTATTTTTAAAACTGTCAGGTACTATCAGTATTTTTTTCAATATCTCCACATCTTTTAAGTTGTTTGCTGAATATAACAAAAGTTTTATAAAAGCTATAAAATTTAGATTTTACACTTCCTAATTTTTAACTAAACTCATTAATCTAAAAAATAATTGATCCAAGGTGTTTTGATAATATATTTTAGGATTTTATCTATTATCAAGTTATTTATGAAAGGTAAACTTAGAAATAAATCCTATTTTGCATGTTTGGTCCAGCTTTTTTTAATAGTCAAGTTGAATGCCAATTAAAAAAATATATAAGGTCGAAGAGATGAATATAAAATTGAAATTTTCTTTTTTTGCAGGACTTTTTGCGATATTGATATCCTGCTCTCCTAATTACGATGAGCCTATTTTAGATCTTTCTTCTATGCAATTATTAGATCAGGATTTAGAAATCTCAATAGTTGCTTCTGAGCCGTTAATCATTGCCCCAATTGCAATTGATTTTGATACTAAAGGAAGAATCTGGGTTGCAGAAATGCAAGACTATATGCCTGATATTGACGGTGCTACAGAAAACATTCCTAAAGGGCGGATATTGATTCTTGAAGATTATGACAATGATGGTATTATGGACCATTCCAAAATATTCAAAGATAAGATTCATCATCTTAGATCTATAAGACTTTTTAGCGATGGCTTGTTGTATGCGGATGACAATAAATTGTATTTCGTATCAATAAAAAATGATCTCCCCCAGAAAATTGAAACAATTGATTCTCTATACGCAGTTGGTGGGAATGTTGAACATAAAGCAAATGGGTTGCTAAAAAATATTGATAATTGTTTTTATAACGCAAAGAGCAATTCTCGGTATTGCTACAATAACCAGGCTTGGAAGAAAGAGCCAACCAGTTTCAGAGGCCAGTGGGGAATTACAACGGATGAAAATGGCCGTTTATATGCTAATTCCAATTCGAATTTTCTTTTTGGCGATCAATTTCTTCCAAATACTTTAATAAAAAATAAATATTTAATAAACCCAGAAGAACTCACATTCGATATAATCAGAGATAGATCTATAAAACCGATACACGCTACTTCAGTTAATCGTGCTTATCAAGAAGGAGTTGTAGATTCTCTTGGCAGATTAAAAAAAATCACTTCGGCTTGTGGGCCGCATATTTTTCAATCTGATGCTTTGGGTATTGATTATCAAAATGCAGCTTTCATATGCGTTCCAGAAGCAAATCTTATTAAACATTTAATTTTTGATCCTCAAAGTTTCAAGCAAGAAGCTAAGTTTGCAAATCAAACCCAAGAATTTTTGGCCAGTAATGACGAAGGATTTAGACCAGTAAATATTTGCTCGGGACCAGATGGCTCACTTTTTATAGTGGATATGCACAGAGGAATTCTTCAGCACAAAACATATATGACTCAGTTCCTTAGAAACGAAACCTTAGAGAAAGGACTTGATACGATTATAAATTATGGTAGAATCTTAAAAATTAAAAGCAAATTATATAATACCGCTCTTAATGCTTACAATTTTGAAAATGAACAAAATTTACTTGAACAATTAGGTTCCAATAATGCATGGATTAGAAATAAATCTCAAGAAATCCTAATTAATTTGGAATCAAAGACATTAGATAAAGCTCTCGAAAAAATACTTTTTAAAGGCAATAAAATTGAAAAATTACACGCACTTTGGACTTTAGTTGGTAGACAAAGCCTTCCGTCAAATTTTGCTTCTGAAATTACAATAAATGAAGATCCATGGTTAATAGCCAATTACATAAAATCTTTAGATGGGTATTATAATCCTTTGAAAAAGACTGAAATTTTAGATTTATTTAAGAAATTTTCGAAATCAAATAATGAAATAGTTTTGAATCATTTATTGACTTCTTTAAGTCTTATTAAAATGGAATTTCCAAAAGAATTCAATGTTTTATTAAGTGAAATTATGAATAAAACGGACATAGAGATTTTACCCAATGCAATAATTACTGCTTTCCCATCTGGGGAACTTATGGATACTTTAACCTGGGAAAATTCTAATTATTCCAATGTGCTTTTGTTGAATAAAAAAGTCAGTGAAGTAAATGAAAATGTGAACAAGAAGAAAATGAACTTTATATATGATGAAATTAAAGCCTCCGATCAAATTAGTAAGAGTGGAATTTCATTGTACAATTCGAGCTGTTCTCCATGTCATGGTTTCGGAGGGAATGGCATTAATGCATTGGCACCATCCTTAGTTAAAGGTAAGCTTGTAAACTCAAATAAATCCATTGTCCCGCTCATTATTATTAATGGTCTTCATGGCGAAATAACGGTAAATAATGAAAAAGTATCTTTTGCTTCAGAAATGCCTAAATTTGAAAAAGGTTCTAAATTAAGCACCAGAGAAATAACAAAAATCACAAATTACATTTATAATGCCTTCCGAGAAGACATCGTACGAGTAAATGATAGTCTCGTAGACGAACTCATTTTAAAATATGGCCAAAAAAATGAAATGTGGACAGAGTCTTCTTTATTAAATTTATTTCCTTCTGAAAATAAATAAATATATTTTGATTAATTTAGGAATGTATTTCAAATAAAGTAAACATTTATTTTTACAATTAGCTTTTTAATACGTTTGATATACTAGAAAACCCTATTATATTTTGAAGTCATTCCTATGTGTAGTATTACTGTTAATATTTCCGTTGATTTGTATTGCTCAATTTCCGGGTTTAGATTTATTACGAGGAAAAAAATATATTGAAGTACCATTCGAATACAATCAAGGATTTATTGTACTATCCGTAGATTTCAATAGATTTTTACCCCTAAAGTTTATTTTCGATACTGGTGCTGAGAATACCTTAATTTTAAAAAAAGAGATTACAGACTTACTAGGCTTAAAATATACCAAAAAAATTAGTTTAATAGGTTCGGATATGAGTTCAACAATTTTTGCTTATATCACTAGAAATGTAGCATTGAAATTTGAAAACAGTGGCACTTTTTTACAAGATATCCTTGTGTTAGAAAATGATTTAAACAATTTGGATCAATTGACCGGCATGAATATCGATGGCATAATTGGAGCGAATGTATACAAAAATTTAGTAGTCGAAATAAATTATAAGAAATCTCACATAAGATTTCATAATCCTCAATTTTACAAGTCACCAGGCAAAGATTATGATGAACTTGATATTGAAATTAGAAAAAATAAACCCTACGTAAGATGTGTTACTAGTGTAGGCGAAAATGATAGTATAAAGATTAATTTGTTATTGGACACTGGAGCTGCTTTGAATTATCTTTTGCATGAAAATACACATCCTGATATTGATCTGCCTCAATATATTATCCCAGGAAATATTGGGACTGGAATCGGAGGTAATTTGAAAGGTTATTTGGGAAAAGTTAATTATCTTCAGTTTGGAAAATATCAATTCAACAGCATTACAACAAGCTTTCAAAATCTTGACGAAAGTATTTTGGATAACACTCAATATATACGAAATGGGCTTTTGGGAAATAAAATATTAGAAAGATTCCATTTAATAATTGATTATCCAAAACAAAAAATTTATCTCAAATCAAGAAGATGGATGTTTTCAAAACCATTTAACTATGATAAAAGTGGTTTAATAATTTTTGCAATTGGAAGAAATTTTGACAGGTATTATATTAAAGGTGTTATTGAAAATACTCCTGCTGATAAAGCTGGGCTACAGTCTGGAGACTTTATTATCAAATTCAAGGGATATCCAACCAAATACCTTTCTTTGGAAACCATTACAAGTACACTTGCTCGAAAACCTGGCAAAACGATAAGAATGGTTGTAGTTCGAAACGGTGAAAAAATCAAGAAAAAATTCAAGCTAGAAGATTTCTTAGAAAAAAATATCGAAACTCATCCCAAATAGTCTTTGAAATACAAAAGATTAAAGTTATCTTTGCAGTCCAATTTTAAGAAGTTAATAAAATCGCACATGTTTGCAGTAGTTACAATAGCAGGACAGCAGTTTAAAGTTGAGCAAGATCAAGAGATATTTGTTCATAAATTAGATGCTAATGAAGGAGATCAATTAAATTTTGATCAAGTTCTTCTTATCACAGATGGTGATTCTACATCCGTCGGAACTCCAGTGGTTAAATCAGCATCAGTAGGTGCAACAGTTCTAGAACATGCTAAAGGAGACAAAGTAATTGTCTTCAAGAAGAAAAGAAGGAAAGGTTATAAAGTGAAAAATGGTCATAGACAATCTTTCACAAAAATTAAAATCAATTCCATTTCAGCATAATTATAAAATTTAAAATATCATGGCACATAAAAAAGGTGTAGGTAGTTCAGATAACGGTAGAGATAGCAAAAGTAAAAGACTTGGCGTAAAATTATTCGGCGGTCAATTAGCAAAAGCTGGGAATATTATTGTTCGTCAAAGAGGAACTAGGTTCCATGCTGGAGAAAATACCTATTTAGGGAAAGATTTTTCGTTGCATGCGAAAGTTGATGGAATCGTTACATTTACCAAAAGAAGAAGTGATAGAACTTTTATTAGTATTGTTCCTTTGGATGCTCAAGTAGAAGAAAGACTTGATGTTCCAGTTAAAAAAGTAACAGTAACTGAACCAAAAGCAGTAATTGAGACTGAGATAGCGCCAAAAACTGAAACTAAAGCTGAATTATCTGCAGAAGAAAAAGAACACGCTAACAAATCACTTTTGGATACCATAGGTATTGGATCTGAAGAGTCAAAAGATGATCTTAAAAAAATTAAAGGTGTAGGTCCAAAATTAGAAGGTGTGCTTAATTCTTTAGGTATTTTTTCTTTTGTTCAAGTAAGTAAAATGACACAAAAAGAATACGATATAGTGGATAGTTTGATGGACTCTTTTAAAGGCAGAGCGGAAAGAGATGATTGGGCTGGTCAAGCCAAAGATCTTATGTAGAATAATTTCAATAATTAATATAGAAATCACCTAAATTCATTTTTGGGTGATTTTTTTTTGTGCATTATTATAGTCTATTTACATTAGTGTCCACATCTAAGGATTAATTTCAAAATCCTAAACTCAAGTATTCCCTTCCTAGGATCCTAAAATCTTCAAACAAATCAAATTCTTTCAATTTCATTGTTTTTTATCCATGCTACAGTACCATCTTCTAATTTTATTTTTAAGAAATCATTTATCTGATCAAGAATATAAACTTTAACACCTTCATTAATTTTTTCAACTTCTTTACTATTTTCCTCTGCTCCTAATCTTAATGTCGTATTATCTTGCATAACTATTGCAACATCTTTCCTTTGTATCTCAAAATTTCTTGAATATGAAAATCCTGCAAAAATCAAAGAAAATACTAACATGCCAATAATAATTCCTATAATATACGATTGGTGCAAACCTATTCTTAATCCTTTAATCAGGAAAAAGTAAACTAAAACTACCATGGTTAATAAGAAAAATATATGCATGAACAGCCAGAAAGTTGCTGAACCTAACATAACAATAGTTTCATACCATTTTAATAAGAAAAATTTTGGTAGTGAAGTAATTTCACTTTGTACACTTTCTTTTACAATTTTTAAATTATGATCAATAGATTTATTAAACGGATCCAGCCTTTGAGCTCTTTCTAAATATAAAATTGATTTAGATATATTTTTATCCTGAAAATAACTCAACCCAAGGTTGTGGTACAATGAAGATGAAGAAAAACCGTTTTGAACCAATTCTTCAAATAAATCAATTGCTTCCTTATAATTTTGATTTTCAAAAGCTTCTATGCCTCTAATTTCTATTTTCTTGGAATCATCCTTATCAATGGCTGAAATTTTACATATTACCCCAATTGTCAATATTAATGAAAGTAAAATTTTCATTTCTAGTTTATTTCTGCTTTTAATATTTTCATTATAGTTCCTTTGCATTCTTAGGCCGTTTACCATCTTGCCAGTTAAATCCCTCTAAAAAATCATTTGGATCAACATCTTTTATGGGTATCATATTTGAGTTTACATTTAAAAAGAAAAATATATCCTTTAACTCATTCTCTTTAAAAGTAAAGCTCATTTTACTACAAATCGATTTATTCATTCCTACATATGCATCTACTTCATCTAACATGAAATAAATGGACTCTGCATTTCCGTCGACTGACATAGAATCTATTACTCCTTCAACAAAAAAAACTTCAATTAATTTTCCTTTTATTTGATTAAAATAAATTGAATCTTTTGTATTAATGATAAAACCCTTCTGCTTTAGTTTTATCTTATAAATTTCTTGATTTTTTAGAAATATTTCAATTGTATCTGCACTAAATTGTGAAGAATCAGCCCAAATAACAGGAGAATCATACATGGAAATCAAACTATCGGTTGTATTGAAACTCATTGAATCACATTGTGCCTGCATATTAGATTTGTATAATTTTACATTATAATATGCATTTAATAAGGTCACTGAATTAAGTGAATCTTTAATTTCATTGCTCACTAAGGTATCTGCTCTTAAGAACAGACTGTCCCCATCCAATAAAGTATATAATAAAGGTCTAGTCCCATCTGGATTAAATGCTTTAGAATAATTAGAATCTTTTTTATAAAACATCGCTTCACTTTCTATCGTAGTATGGGAACTAGTGTCAATGGCTATGACATTTCCATATGCTACTCCCAAATCAACCTCGTCAATGAATTCAATACTATTTGCTGTTAGAATTGTAGTTGAATCAATTATTGTAGATCTTCCTTGGCTAGAAAATGATTCCGTCTTCCCATCATATTTAATTCTTTCCCCAACAATGCTTCTGTCCTTTTCTTTATAGAATGCATCACCAATTAGCTCCGTTTGCTCACTTTCTTCAAAATAAATAATTGTATCTGCTTTGGCAAACTTTTCCTCTTCAGAATACCTTGCTTTACCCGCAAGTGTGACTATCTTAAGTTTGGCGTCATATTTTATTAAGTCTCCAAGCGCAGTCTTCTTATCCTGAATATATTGAGCATTTGTTCTGAACTCGGCCAGTTCATTTTCCATATCATAGAATCCGTCTTCACAATAAATTTTTGATTCTTTTTGATCAATTCGTGTCGGAGCAATAAAATGAGCAATATCCAAATCGCTATCATAAAACAAAGAATCTGTCCAAAGTTTAAAATCATCATTCTCGATGGTTACTTTTTGATAGAATTTAACATGTTTTTCGTTAACAAAGTACTTTCCCACCAAGCTTTTAATCTCTGAATTCTCATTTTTCAAAAGTGCTCCTTTAGTATAGCTTCCTATTTTTGTACCTAAATCATACAATAAAAATTCTGTGAATAATTTTTGATTCTCATTTTGGAGAATAACATTTCTAAAAAGTTGGGCTTGCTTTGTATTTCCATCATAAATTAAGGAATCCGCAAAAACATTAATGGTATCATTTTGAACAATTACCACATTTCCAAATGCAGTTAACTGATTTCCCCTTAAAACAGCCTTATCACAATACATAAATGTGCTATCTTGCAAAAATCTAACATTTCCATTCAAGTATCGTATGAATTCATTTTCAATATTGACAAATCTTGCATTATCAGCATTTTCTACTATGATTTTAGAAGCTGCGGTAGAATCTTGCTTTTCTTGAGCCTCTATTTTTGAAATAGATCCAATAAGGAAAATTAAAATCAATATTTTTTTCAATAAATCTATTTTCATCAATAATTAAACGTCTAATAAAAATTTATATGTTCTCAGAAAGCAACAAATCTGCTGCTTTACTTCCGACTAAAGTACCCAAAGCAATTCCCATCCCTCCTAATCTTACCGCTAAAATAATATGTTCCGAATATTTTTTAATAATAGGGTTTTTTACATTCCCAACTCCCATAATCCCACTCCATTGAAACTCAAATTTAAAATCCGGCGAAATACCTAGTTTTTGATGCACAAATTCTTTAAGATGATCCAAAATTTCGTCAGTTAAATCCAATTCTGTAGTTGTTTCATTGAGCTTCGCAATGTTTCTTGCCCCACCTATAAGCAATCTTTTACCAATATTTCTAAAATATATATAGCCTTTATCGTAATGAAAACAAGCCTTCCAATCCAAATTTGGAATTTCTTGCGTAACTAAAACTTGATTTCTGGCTGGTAACAAATTAATTTCAGGAAAGATATGTTTTGTGAATCCATTCGTGCACACCACTGCATATCTACTTTTTATTATAAAATTGCTAGATGTAATATTGACCATTCCATTTTCTTCAAAAATTTCTTTGATCTCATGCCCCATAAGAAATCTAATGCCAAGTTTCGACGCAATGTTATACAATGTTTGAATCATTTTACCAGGATTAATTTGACCCTCATATTTGTTGTAAATGTTAAAGTCAGCAAAACCAGGAAATGGAAAATCTAATTTTTCCCTAGCTTCAAACGTATCCTTGAATCCTATTTTGTCATAAATTCTTGCATTCAAAAAACGAATATATTCTTTATAGGTGGATAGGTTATCATCCGCCTTATCAAAGAGTTCGAAAGAGCCTGTATTTTCATATGCCATGTTTTGATCTCCTACTCTTTTTCTTAACATATCGAGACCCAATTTCCTATCATTTAGCAATTGAAATACATCCTCTTCAGAACTAGTTTCCAAGTCATCAATTAATTCAGTTACGCTACCAAAACAAGCGAAACCAGCATTTCTTGTGCTGGCTCCCAATGGAAAAGAATTCCTATCAATTACCATAATGTCTAATCTGGAATTATTTTCTTTTAAAGTAATTGCAGTATTTATGCCCACAATTCCTCCGCCAATGATAGCAATATCTGGGTACTTTAAAAAAGTTTCAGATTCCCAGTAACTCACATTGAATTTTTTCATAAACAAATATATAGTAAAGAAAGTGTTTTATGGAATTATCAGAAATTCAAATTTGTTGAATACTTTAAAAAATAATAGAATTCAGTATTTTTACATTCATTTATCTATTTAGTTAAATTCTAATATAATTATTTCACCAAATTTTACCATCAACAATGATACAACGTATTCAAAGTATTTTTCTTTTCCTCACATCAATTAGCTTTTGGGGTTTGTTTGGTCTTCCATTAGCGAATAGCGATATCGAAATGGCTGGGTTATTTTCAGATCAATTGTATAATATTTTCGATAACCCAATATTAATAGCATTGGCTACTATTGGTGGTATCTTAGCGATTGCCACTATTTTTCTATTTAAAAATAGACCCTTGCAAAAAAAATTAAACTATGTCAATATTACATTGGCAATTTTATTTATCATCGTAGCACTATTACTAGTTATACAAGATACAGATTCAGGTGTAAATGGAGATATATCTGAGGGATATGGATTGGGATTACCAATTTTTGTTATTATTTTCTCACTTTTTACTAATAGGTACATCAATAAAGATGATAAATTAGTAAAATCTATGGACAGATTAAGATAAAAGTTTTTTATGGACAATTGCTCCCTTTCTATAAATTTCCAATACGATTTTTGTGCACTTAGAAGCTAGTTTCAATTAGTGGTTAAAATAATAGAATTTTCGGATGAATCGTATTTGCAGCAATCGAAGTTAAGTGAAATTAATTTTAATAATATCTAACTAACATTGAAGTTATTTCAAAACATCATTGTTTTTATATCCTTTTAAAGGAAATTGTTCAATAAAAAAATCAAGATAAATCGGAGTACTAATTTAAAATAAGAGGAATTAAATAGTTAAAATTTAATTCCTTTGAAGAAATGGACTTTATATTTAATAGCATAAAAAAAAGCTTAATGATTGAATCATTAAGCTTTTTTTAAAAATTGTATCTTGTGAAGACTAGTTGCTTCTTGTTTTTGCAGAATAATTCACTTTAAGTTGATTCGCTTTTCTCAAAGCCAATTTTACATCCCCCACAATTCCCATAGTTACTTCACCGTCCACTTTTAAAGAAGATGAAATACTAGGTCTTTGATTTTCAGGAACCGTAATTTTATGATTTTCCAAGAACAATGGAATTTCTTCAACTGAAGCAAATTTGTCTCCCAATTGCATCTGCGGACTTGTTCCATATAAAGCTTGCCATTTTTTCATTGGCCTACCTATATAAATATAGTTAACCAAAGATTTTTTCTCAAGCTTTGTTAACTCAGTTGCTGAAGGAGTATTTACACTAACCATCAGTTCAGCATCTCGCAATACAGTTACAACCATAAAAAAGAAAAGCAACATGAATATAATGTCCGGCAGCGAAGCTGTCGAAATAGCTGGCATTTCTTTTCCTTTTTTACTAGCAAATTTACCCATTTGTTAATTGTTTTAAATGTATATTAATTTTCCTCCCCAAAATTAGTTGGTTCCGCTTCTGAAATAACTAAAGGCAATTCACTTCGAATCTCATTCTGCTGAGCAGAAGTACAAAATTCTAAATTTTTACCATGCCTTTTATTGGCTAATTCATCTCGTAGCTCATTATATGCAGCCTTTAATTCATTATAGACTTGCAAATACGTATTGTATTTAGTACCTCTATCATTTTTAAGAGAAACGATCGCTTTGGTCGGCGTTTCAGCCATATTAGGCATTCTATCCGGATTAGAAATAAATATTTTCGTATTTTTTCTCAAATCCTCCAGCCTCATAGGTTCTCCCCGTACCAACAATTGGTTTTCTGCATTAACAAGCACAGAATATACATTCCTTGTGTTCATTTTTTGCGTCTCAGGAGGTTCTGATGACCACGGTGGAAGTTTAACTAGCACCCCTTTATCTTCAACAATAGTAGTAGTTACTAGAAAGAAAATAAGGAGTAAGAAAGCTATATCAGCCATCGAACTCGCATTAATTTCAGGTGGTTTTCTTCGTCCAGCCATAATAATTATTTAAGTGCGTTTCGTAATTCAGAAAAAAGCCAAATTATCAATGATATTCCTAATAATGCTCCAGTGGTATTTATACTTGCTGTTATGAATCTGCTGACATTATCACTTATTGAAAAAACATCTGCAAGTTCAGCTAACTTTCCAACCTCATCAGGTTTTGCTATACCATAGAAAATTGCGAACATAACTAATATAAGTCCTACTCCTAACAGTACTTTTTTAGAGCTTCCAAAATCTCTAAACAAACCCATTAAGGCAAAAACTCCGAATACTAAAAAAGCAGCTATAACAATTAATGCAATTGCTGCATATATGCCGAAGTTAAAAATGTCTGTTTGAATAAGGGCTTCATTTGACATCTGGGAAATATCTCTGTCTTTTATTCCCATAAATATAATAAGGGCAAATAAAACAGATAATCCAGCGCCTACAATAAACGCTAAAGATTGCCCTTTGCTTATTAAAAATTTATACATAATAAATTATTTCTTTAGATTATTTAAAAACCTTGTTCTTAGCCAAAACATCAACTATGCTAAGTGATGCCGCTTCCATTTTTCCAGTAATACTGTCTATTTTGGAAACAATGTAATTGTAAAAAATCTGTAAAATAATTGCCACTACAAGTCCAAATACAGTTGTTAATAAGGCCACTTTAATACCACCTGCAACTACTGCTGGTGATAAATCTCCAACTTCTGCGATTTTATCAAATGCTTGAATCATACCAATTACCGTACCCATGAATCCTAACATCGGAGCAATGGCGATAAATAATGAAATCCAAACTAACCCTTTTTCTAACATTCCCATTTGAACTGATCCGTAAGAAATAATAGCTTTTTCAACTGCTTCTGGTCCATCACTGATGTTCTTTAATCCTTCATGTAACACACTTGCTGTTGGACCAGGTGTTGACCTGCAAATTTCCTTAGCACCTTCTAAATCATTGTCAGCTAATTTTTCATCAATACTTGATAATAACTTGTCAGTATTAGTTGTGGCAAGATTTAAAGTAATGATTCTCTCAATACAAAATGCCAATCCTAAAATTAGACAAACAAGAACTAAAGTCATAAACTTCCAATCTCCTTCAATGAAATATTGTTTCAAAGTTTGGAGAGCACCTCCCTCATCAGAAGCACCTTGTGCAATAACCTCGAATGCTCCAAAATAAGAAGCAAACATGAAAACTGCTAATAGAACAAATAATTTGCGCATAATCTTAATCTTTTTGGTTTAACGTAACATAATTAAAAATAGAAACTCTAAAAATATAAATAAAAAAGGAATCTCATAATTTTTTTTGCGGAGAGTGAGGGGTTCGAACCCTCGATACCCTTTTGGAGTATACACGCTTTCCAAGCGTGCGCCTTCGACCACTCGGCCAACTCTCCTAATGTTTTTTGACCTCGAAGTCAACCCACATATTCATTATTAAGAAGATACTCCCTGACAA
The DNA here is from genome assembly GCA_024642705.1 of Bacteroidota bacterium. Lineage (GTDB taxonomy): Bacteria > Bacteroidota > Bacteroidia > Chitinophagales > Saprospiraceae > Portibacter. The sequence continues at coordinate 52,667 of JAHEAQ010000018.1, forward strand.
TGTTTATATTATAGATTACAATTAAATTTAATGTCGTTTCTTGTTATAGAAAATTATAGTCTTTACTATAATATATTTAATCAACTTGGCACAATATTATAAATAAATCAAATTTTTCAAAATTTTATTTAAGCTTTACAAAAGATTTCACATTTTTTCTTCCAAATAAGCCTTTTTTTGAAAAACCTATAATATTCGCAAAAGATAGTTTTTTATTTTTTATCGGAAAAATAAAAACCAATTATTATTACTTTCTATCCAAAAAATAAAATAATTGAGGAATAAAACAATCCTTAAAAATACAACTCAAAACTTAAGAATTCAAATTGCTTATTAAATTATCTACTTACTTAGATTATTTAATTCTTTATTTTGGCGTGCCATACAATTTAAATGCATTAGCAGTGGTCATTTCTTGCACTTTCTCTAACTTTACTTCCAGAGTTGTTGCAAGCTGATCCGCAATAATTGGAATATAATTACTTTGATTCCTTTTACCTCGGAATGGAACTGGAGACAAGTATGGGGCGTCTGTCTCTAAAACCATCATTTCCAAAGGTAACAATTTTATATTTTCTTTTACACCTGAATTTTTATAAGTTATTATTCCACCAATTCCAATCAAAAAACCCAAGTCCCTTATTCGCATTCCTTGATCATGCGTCCCATTGAAACAATGGAAAATACCATTCAAATCACCTTTTTGTAATTTCTGAACCATGTTTATTGTTTCGTCTAAAGAATCTCTTGAATGAATTACAAAGGGTAATTTCAAATCTCTAGCCCATTCTATTTGAATTTCAAAAGCTTCTAATTGTTCTTTATAGAATGTTTTATCCCAAAATAAATCAATTCCAATTTCTCCTACTGCACAGAATTCTGAAGTTGCTAGGTATTTTTCAGCAATCGATAACTCCTGTTTATAATTCTCTTTTATGGAACAAGGATGGATACCCATCATCGGGTGCATGATCTCTTTATAATCTTCTGTTATACCCATAAGTGATTCAATGCTCGATGAATCAACATTAGGGAGATAAACATGTTCGACTTCTGCCTCTACCATTAATTCTACTACCAGATCAATATCTTCTTCGAACTCTTCTAAATATAAATGCGCGTGTGTATCTATGTACATTCTTAAATAATATATGTCACGAAAATAACATTATATTGAGCAATAAAATGGATTAAATGGCAATTAAAAAGAAATTTTATGTGGTATGGCAGGGAAATAATCCAGGAATTTATGAATCTTGGGAAGATTGTCAAATCCAAATTAAAGGTTTTCCACAGGCAAAATTCAAGTCTTTTCCCAATCAAGATGAAGCGATTAAAGCTTTTAGGGGAAAATTTTCAGATCATATCTCTAAAAGTAAACCAACAATTAAGGCCTCAATAAATTCATCTAAATCACAAATTTTAAAAAATACCTGGTCTGTTGATGCTGCTTGTTCTGGCAATCCTGGAAAAATGGAATACCGAGGAGTAGAAACTGATTCCGGAAATGAAATTTTTAAGCAAGGTCCATTTGAAAATGGCACAAATAATATTGGAGAATTTCTTGCTATTGTTCATGCTTTGGCACTTTTGAAAAAAATTGGCGACAATTCCAAAACTATTTACACAGACTCAAAGACAGCTATCTCTTGGGTGAAAAATAAAAAAGTTAAAACCTTACTTAAAAAAGATAAAACAAATGAAATAATTTTTGACTTGATCGACAGGGCTTTGAAATGGTTAAACTCCAACTCTTACAATAACAAAATCATTAAATGGGAAACTAAATCTTGGGGAGAAATACCTGCGGATTTCGGGAGAAAATAAATGAATATAAAAAATTAGTTTTTAAATTTCATTCTATAATCTGGACTTACATTTCCTTTTTTTATAGCTTCTAATTTTCTCTTCAGCAACTTTTTTTTCAACGGCTTCAAATGATCAATAAATAATACACCTTCAATATGATCATACTCATGCTGAATTACTCGAGCATTTATGCCATCAAAAGTTACTTGATGTTTCTCAAAATCTTCATTAAGATATTCGATGGTTATTGTTTCTGGACGAACGACGTCTGCCCTAATTAAGGGTATGCTAAGACATCCTTCTTCATATGCCTTTTCTTCTCCAGAATCCTCAATTTTTCTTGCATTTATAAAAACTTGTTTTAAACCGTCTGCTTTTTCTTCTTCGTCTCTAATTTGAATTGTATCAATCATAAACAACCTAATATTTTGGCCAATTTGTGGAGCAGCTAAACCAACACCACTAGCTTCATACATTGTTTCCCACATATTATGGATTAACTCTTTCAATCCTTCAAAATTTGGATCAATATCTTCGCATTTATTTTTAAGGACTTGCTGCCCGTATGCATAAATTGGTAAAATCATATCCCTTCTAAATATCTTTTGATAAGAACTACAGCACTTACCTGATCAACAAGTGCTTTATCTCTCCTTTTCTTTTTTTTGGTTCCAGCATTGAAAATTATATCTTTTGCTTCTGTTGAACTAAATGATTCGTCTACTTTTACAATTGTAATTGCAGGAAAAAGTTTTGCAAAAGTAATTAAAAAAGTCTTTATTTTATCAGTTAGGTATGTTTCAACTCCATTTTTATGCGTAGGCCAACCAATGATCAATAGTTCTACCTCTTCTGTGGCAAGGTAAGTATTAAGAAAATTTATCAATGATTCAGGGGAGACAACTGCCAATGGATTAATCGAAATTTGCAAAGAATCTGTGACTGCTATACCGCATCTTTTATTCCCGTAGTCAATACTTAATAATCTTCCCAATTTAGTGATGATCTAAAATTTATAAACCGACATTTTGTTTAGAATTGAAATTGTGGTAGGATTAATATTAATAAGATGATAAACATAAATTTTAATCTGGTATTATACCATAATAGGACCAATCCAAACCTGAAGGCTGCGCATATTTACTTACTACTTCTTGGACCTTATTTTCTCTTATTGTAATATATCTATGAAGACATCGTCTTCCAACTTTTTCTGCAAACTTAACTAATTGCTTTCTTTGACTTTCATCTTTGACAGGTGGTATTACAAACCTGCTACCCATATCTGTTACACGAGCTCCAATTGACTTCATATAATATTTAAAATCCGCATAATCAGGATTTACATAATACATTTCAACATCTGCAATATATTCGAATTCTTTTGCGAGTTTGCTTAATTTCAAAGCAAAATTATTATTCATAACTGCAACATAGAAAACTGCTACATCACCAGAAGATTCAATTTGCTTGCATGTGTTTGCCAAAATTCTATAATCCAATTTCAAAGAATCTTCTATTGATTCTTCATAATTAAATTCTTTTATCGTAACACCAAAAATATGTCTCATGAAGTATTGTTAAAGAAAAATATTTTTACAATTCTTCATCATCTGGATACATCTTACTTTCCAAAATATAGAATTTTTCTTTGTATTCAGGATTCTTTTTGCACTTATTAAAAATTGGATCATTAGCCCATTCAATCAACTTTTTCATTACTTCATCTTTATCTGTCCCTTTTACAAATTGATCTACAAGTTTTCCATACTCTTCTAATATACTTTCGCAATCCTTTCCTAGATTTGGACTTTCTTTTAGTTGTTCTTTTAGAATTTCTTTTTTCTGCTCAATTACTTTCGCTTGGTCAACTGTCACTGACTTCATATCCACTTCAACTTCATTTCCAACTGCACCTTCTGTCATTGCTGCTTCTGCTTCTGCTTCTGCAAGCTGTTGAGCAATATAATCTTCTGCGATATCTTCAACTGAAGCATCCGATGGTTTATCTGATTTACAATTGCTAAAACCAATTATTAAAATTAAAAAGCAAAAAAATATCAATTGTTTTTTCATAAAAAAAATTTATCTATTATAAATTAGATCTCCTGGAGTTTTTAATAATGTTTTTGAAATGGTTCTTTGTGATGTAATTAAAGCAGTTAATATAATGATAATAATAGCTAGTAATATTTTATAATTAAAAACATCAAAGTAACTATTGTTAAAAATTTGTTCTTCTATCAAATCCCATATACCACATAGAACAAAAGCAATTATGATTGAAATACTTATGAACGTAAATATAATTTTCAAATATGAACTAATTAAAAAATTATTATTCAATCCAAAGGCTTTCAAGGTTCCTAAATTCATCTTAATTTTCTCCAAATGCGTCCTAAGCAAACTATTCACATAGAATACAATACTTAGTATACTGAATCCGAATAAAATAAAAGAAATGAAACTGGTAAGTTTTGATACCAAAGCAAAATTTTCCTTCTGCTCCACTTGATCCATACTAATCTCTACCTGATACTTTGTATCCATATAATTCTTAAAATCCCTAACTTTATCTAATTTGTTAAAATTAAAAGATAAATAATAAGGATCATCAATGCCAAATTCACTACCAACATTACATTCCCACCTTGTAAATCTACTAAAAGGAATGGTTGAATTTTCAGTCAAGACTTTAAAAATGGTATCAATTTTTTCAGGTTTATAATAATCACCAAAATAAACTGTAATGATATCCTGAACAAAATCAATTTCAGTAACTAAAGTATCTTTGTCAATTGATTGAACACCATAATCCTTTAATGCAGTTTTAATACTTTGTTCAACTTCATCTTTGGAATCTGTGTTAACTAATAATTCAAGCCTATTTGTAGTTGATGTATTTAAGAAATTGGTTTGATCAAAAGGGCTGAAAATTAATCTATAAAAATGTGATGAAACAACAACATCCACCAAATTTGGTAACTCTTTCACCACTGAAATTATTTCGGGATAAATAATGTAATTCTCTATTTTAATTGGAATTTTTTTAACTCCTTTGATATTTTCATATCCTAAAGCAATTAAAGTAGATTCTTTAACGATAACTCCACATTTGTCAACATCTAATTCACCTGCACCAGAGTAACTGTAACCAGAAACCACATTACCTTTATCAGCATGCAATATTTCAGTCAATAGATTATCATTTAAATCAATTGTTCTCAATTTTCGATTAAATTCTTCTCCAGTATTTTTATTTACAAATGGGCAGTACTCAATATTATACTCTCCAATATTATTAAGCAAAAATTTTGATTTTAATGAATCTATTTCTAAATCTTGCTGAATTCGTGGCACTTTTTGTCTATAACTTGGCTTTATTTCCAAATTTACCCAATTAGTAAAAGGATCATCCATTTTCTCTTTTAGATAATTTATTCCTCCAATTGCATAACCAAGAGCCAAAAAAGTAATCCCAAGAATTACGGTAAGTGTTACAATGCCACTTCTGGATTTTCCAGTCAATTCATTGTATTCATTAAAAATAAATAGGTTCTGAAAATCACCTTTTATATTTAATAAAATTGATATTATCTTTCTAATCATTTTGGCATTATTTCGTTAAAATGTCACTAATCAAAGCAATGGGATTTTCCAATACTTCACCATCCTTTTTCCAATTTGTCCCATCATTTACAAGATAGAATTGTTGATCGAAGCTACCGTGTATATGGTCGCCACTGCCGTTCTTGGATAAAAGTAATATAATGTCTGCAAAAGATAATGCTAGATCGATATCATGTGAAACAATAATTCCTGTCCTATTATGATCTGAAAGGTTCTTTTTCAATATTCTCATTAATTTATGACCTGTATCCCTGTCCAAATTTCCTGTTGGTTCGTCACCGAAAAGAACATTAAAACCTGCAATTATTGCTCTCACAAAAGCTAATCTTTGTCTTTGCCCACCTGAGAGTTCTTGAATTTTTCGATCAAATAATTCGGTTTCTAAATTCAATTTTTTCATCACATCAAGCACTTTTTCTTTCACTTCTTTCAATCCTTTTCCCTCTATCAACATGCTAATACACATATTTTCGCCTGCGGTAAAATTTGGCATTAAGTTCGTGTTCTGAAAAATAAAGCTGAAATGATCATTTCTAAATTTTGAAAGTGCTTGATTATCGCGCTCCCATATATTTTTAATCTCTTCAAATTCGCTTCCGTTATTAAACTTAATGGATGTTTCGGGAGTAACGTTAATGGTCCTGTTCATTAACCCAAGGGTTTCAATTAGAGTACTTTTTCCAATTCCTGAAACGCCTAAGACAAAAACAAGCTTGCCCCTCGGAATTTTTAATTCAGGTATCCGCAAAACTGTAGTACCTGGAATGTATTGACATTCCAGGTTCTTTATATCATAAATCAATTCTTCACTCATTCTAAAAGTTGGTTTGCATCATTTACATCAAACAAAAAGAAAATTCCTAAAGGGTATATTCTACTGGAATCCAGAAATAGGTGTTATCCGCAGTAGTATATGAAAATTCATATCTGTCGCCAAGTCTGAAAATACTTTCCAAACCATCTAATTTTGTTAAGATATTTTGTATCAATTTACCCAATTCATCTTCACCCATTTGTCTAGGATTCAGAATGTTTCCAATCTTGACATCCATACCTTCACCTACAACAAGACCTTCACCTTTTATCCCTTGCATTATAGCTCTCAATTCGTCTATAGAAGTACCTTCCACATCTTTTCTAGAAATCCCAGCATTACCCGTAAATTGTTTGATTAGTTCTGTGAATGTTAAAAACAAAGCTTCTCTCTGTTGGTCAGGAGAACCATCGCTTGCTTGTGCAAGTTTTTTAAGTGTTCTAATATAATCTTTCAAATCCTCCTTAGGCATGAACATAACATAAGACATAGCAGGATTAACTGCACCTCTAACATTTTTTGCTAAATATATTTCTCTATACAAGTGGAATTTCTGGTCAATAATTTTTTTAAGATCCTCTTCGCTAAAGCTCTTATTATCTTTTCTTTTTTGAATTAATCTATAAATTTCCCTTGCAATTGCTGGTTCCCATGCCCCTGAACTTTGTTCTAAATCAATTGGATCACCTCCATTAGTAATCTTGGACATTTTCTCCCAAAGTTTATCTACAAAAGATTGGACTTCAATTGTGGTAGCTTCAAGAAAATCTTGTAACTCTTTTGGAGAAATCTCAGCATTTCTTTCGGGCTTATATAATTTTCCCACATTAGGTCCTCCTGACATTTCTATAATTGCCCCTTCGTCTAAATCTGGCATGGATGGATTGATAGTTGTAGTCCCAGGAAAATATTCGGTTATACCAGAATATTTTTTTTGCTGTTGTTTTGACGCTTCTACAATTATTGATCTACCAATTCTAGGATAAGTATCATAAGACCTACCACCTAGGTTACTGCATTGAATGGATATTAAATGGGCATTAATTTTAGCAAGGTTTTCTTGAATTTCATCAGTACCAACGTAAGTTTTATCATTGGAAGATTCTGCAGCTAGCTTTCTGGCATTATCAAATTTATAATCTCCACTGTTGCCAATTACAAATATTATGTTTGTATGATTATCAGAAAAATTACCTTTTAACAACATTTGGTTCATTCCATAATAAAGAGCGGTATAATCATCATTATCATGCCATTGATCAAATTCTGCTTGATTGATAAAATTTATAACTTTTGCTTTATCATTCACTAATGGTTGTATTTCGAATAGTTTGTTCACTTTCTCCTCTGGAGTATCTCTATATACCGCTGCACCATAACGAATATTAACTTCATCTGAAAAATTCCTTTCAATATTTTCAATGGTATTTAAAATTGACTGTTTATATTTTGCCAATTGACGGGTACCCTCAATCATGAAAAATATATTGTAATTATCTCTTGCACTACTGCTCTCCTTAACTCCTTCCACCATTCCAGAATAATCAACTTCCGTCACGCTGCTATTCACAAGATCCTTCATTGATTTTGTGGTGATCTCCCCAATAGCTCCAGACATAAAAGAATTGGGATAGTTCTTTAACATTGGAAATCGAACAACAGATCCTTTAAACCTTCTAGGATTAGAATTCGCCAATTTATTTGGCTCTATTTTAATTGGGTCATTGTCCCAAGCTTTTTGATCTTCAATAATTGTTCCTGTCCTTGCATATCCATCTGCTCCGCCAATATCAGTAAACCCAATCACTCTTAAATTTGGTTTTTCTAATCTTTCTGTAAATGCATTTTGATCAAAGTTCGGCTCTAAAGCAATTCGAGTATTCCAATCTGCTGCTTTATTTCTCGCCACCCAACCAATGATAACACTTTCTACCCTTGAAGAATTTACCAAAGATTCTTTTCCCAATAAATACCTATCATTTTCTTTTTTATAGACAAAATAAAATTCGTAAATCGTTTTTTTATCTGCTATCTTATTTGTGAGTGGTCCAGAATAAATTTGGGCAAAATCTTTAGAATCCTCACGCAGAATCCTTTCAATATCTTGAACTTTGTTCAATAAAAAAGCCTTTTTATGTATTCTCGTAATTTCATCGACCAGTCCTGAAGTCCATAAAAGCATTTTATCTTTAGGAACCCAACCATAATCTTTGTTCATTTTCGAAATTTTCAAGCCCGAAGTTCTTGCTTTAACGATATGCACCCATTCGTCTTTTTCATCCACTACGTAAAAATAGTCTTTGAAAGAAAGCGTTTCCAAAACACCACTTTTGTCATCAGGTTTGTTATAAGTTGGATTCTCATCTCTATCTGAAACTACAATCCACGGTTGATCTTTGCTGTATTTATCTTTTCCATTTTGGAACCTGATATAATCTTCTTTTGCAGCAAAATCAATGGGTCTATCAAATTTCAAAGGTTTTCCCATAATGCTACTTTGGGAAAAAGTAAAACTAAAAGATCCACAGAAAAAAGTTAGAACTAGAAAAATTTTAATTGCTCTCATTTTTTAATTTAATTTATAGAAAAAGCCAAGTTTTATGCTCGCGTAATAAGGGTTAGCACCTTTAAAATAATCTTCAAGTATACTAGTTTTAGCAACTTCTGAATTGTTATCAAATAATTGTCCCAAATATGCATCTGATGTATTATTTACAGCTGTCAAAGATAAAACATTATACCATAAGTTGAATCCTATTTCAATTCCGTAATTAAAACTGATATCGTATTGGTAGGTTGGTGATAATTGAATTCCTAGACCGAAGTTACTCGTTGTCGTTACAGTATTATCTTCAAAATTAAAATCACTTCCAATATTATATTTTGCAAGTCTTGCCTCCCCGTCTGGTGAAGCTTTAATTTGATCAATGGATGGAAAATGCTTGCTATTAGGAATTATAACTCCCGTAGGATTACCTTTTGTTTTCCCTGAAGAAGATAAGGAGTAACTAGGCACAGCACTGATGTCAAAAAATATTCTAGAACTAAAAGTTCTATTCAATCTCATTGTAATGCCTATAGGAACGTCGACAGTAATTATATTTATATTTTCAAGCGACTCATCGACCCCATTTATAGTTAGCACTCCTTGTAAAGGTTTTCCATCTTCAACATTATAAACTTGGGGTGAAGCGCCATTTTTGAAAGCTTTTGTATATTCTGATTCTGCTTTCTGATCAGCAGTTAAACTAGAATTATCAAAATTATTAAAACTAGTCGCTAAAGAATGTTGCTGTGCACCGACACCAAAATGCCACCACAAAGCTTCCTTTGTGTTCAACGCCTTTCGAAATAGCAATTGGGCACCTAAAGTTGATGCAGATGTCGACGTTAATTCTCCAAAATTACCACCGAATTCATTAGGTGCTCCTACAATAAAACCACCTAAGCCGTAGAAAAAATTAGCTGCAACATATGAACTTGTTTTAACTCTTTTTGCAGCTTCTTGTCCTGTTATGGATTGGATTTTTGCAGAAGTTAAATCATAGTCTGGCATATCAATTTTTACGTTTAATTTATATCTTCTTCCATCTCCAAATTTTACTGGAAAATTATCTTTATCTAATCCTACATAAACTATCTTATCTATATCTAATTCTGCTACATAAAAACCACTTTCATCTTTTGAAATGGAATTCAAATATGCATTTTCAATATCAAATTGCACCCCTTCTTCTTGCATGAATTGAAAAACATTATTTGCATAAACAGCATATTCTATGTTTGTAGGTTTATTAGCGATATCTTCATAAACACGAGCAGAACCAGAAAACAAACTAATAAAAGTTGTATATTTTTCTTCGTCAAATACCTCGTTATTTGGATCCCAAAAACTGGCTACATTATAATAATTGTTCATGACTTGCTTTACGACTGTAATAATCTCGCTTTTGGTAGTTTCAGATACCTCAGAGGATATCGCTGCACCATCAGTAATTATTGTCATTGTTCTTTGAGCTTTAACATTTTGAAGCGTTAAAAAAAGAAAACTTGCAATAAGTAATAAATAATGTCTATTTGTTTTCATACAAATTTGTTTTTAATTCTAGTCTAATTCTATTTATAAGATTGATTTCTATTATTTCAATCTAAACAATTATTATAATTTGCCTTCTGCAGGCAAAATATCCATGATTTTTGCCCAATTATCTTTTGACGAAACATAAAACACAAAATCTAATTCATATTCTATAGGTTCATCATAATTCAAAACCTCATTGTCTAAGTTTAAAATCGAATACATTCCTTTCTTAGCTCTAAAAACATATCTGAATGTATTATACGAAATATCAGTGCCATCAACAGTTGGCGACATTGATTCTAACTTTAAACTATAGAATCTATTCAAAACATTTTCTTCAAAGTCTACCTTTAGACCTTTGAGTTTATGGTATATATAAACTTCATCAGCATAAACTTTTGCGCTCACCATTTTTGGTTTCCACAAATAATCATTGTAAACATTTGCATTATCCAAAAACAATGAATTAAAATTTGCCACAGTTTCTGAAGTTACTCTTGAATTACTATCTTGAAAACTTGAATACTCCATGTACTTTTCAAAACAATCATGCATCAACTTTCTATGATGCAAAAACCGCCTACTCATTTCTTCTTCAGAAACCTTTTCCATCCCAGAAATTTCCTTTTGCTCTATTGGAATACTTTTACAAGCACCTGCAAATAATATAGCAAAAAGTATATTTCCTAGAAAAAATCTATTTACAATCAAATCTACTTTGCTATAATTGTTTTAATAATTTCCCTTTTCCCGTATTCGTTGCTTATCATAATAAAGTATAACCCTTCATTAAGGGTACTTAGTTCCATGTCAATTATAGAAGTATTATATAGTTTATTCACTTTTGAATTCTGAACTTTTTGGCCAATGTCATTCAATATTGTTACATTATACAAGCCACGATAACTGCCATTAAGTTCCAATCTAAAATTTCCATCACTCGGATTAGGCATTATATTCATTGAAAAATCATCTTCTTCTGCCAAACTCAATCCTGGTAAGACCCCAGCACTATTATAAAAGATAATGCTATTGCAATTATCAAATGAGAAGTTACAGCCTCCGTTGTTATTGTAAACAGCTACAAAATATACATCATCACTTAGTACACTCTGAATAATAGGAACATCTGAATAATAGAATTTTTTAGTCGCATCGCCAAACAATTCTCTTGTAAATTTGCCCTGTTTAGGAATTTTCCCCCATTGAAAACACAATTCATCAGATGCTGTGCTAGCAAAAATATCTCCTGGCCACAGTATTATCTCGCTTTCTGCGGGAGCACTTTCTGAATTATCTACATTTATAACTATACTTTCAGAAGTTGCACAAGACAGTTCATCCGTGAGCTTGAATAGTGATTCATATCTTAATGTTGAACTATTAGTATTGGGAAAATTCAAAAATATTCTATCTTTGTTTTGATCGGTTATGGTTGCACCTGACCCATCTTCTAATATCCAAGACTGAGTGGAGGGTTGTTTTAATGTTCCATTTGTTAAATGGACTTCATACATTCTATTCATTTCATTAGCACAAACATCCAATTTTCCTTCAATTGAGAAACTATCTCTTCCTACCCACAGCACTGGAGTACCAAAAGTTATATTACGGCAAACTGAAGAATTAATATCAAAACCCTCTATAGTATAGGGGCCCACTACTGCAGATACATACAATTGAGAATCAATAAATTCGCTTGAGGGAACTGCAAAAATAGGCAAATCACTAATATTTAAAATCTGCTCCAATGTATCCGTTTTTCCAGTATGCAATACAAATAAAAGATTATCACCTTGACGCAATTCCAAAGTGCTAGCATCATGCATTAATTCAATTTCACCAGACTCACAACCAAAAGTTGGAACGGAAGGCATTTCACCAGCCAGAATGGTGCATTTACACGCTGCAGCTCCTTCTACAATTAATTCCTCACAAACTGTACTAATGTTCAATTTAAGTTTAAAAGAATCTAAGGAAGGCAAAAAATTTGTTATTAAGGTATCCCCTCGTAATTCTCCCCTGCTTTTACTTTCTTCTGATAAATCAAATGTATCTCCGACACCTTTTAATTTGAATCTAAGGGAATAATTTTCATTTGCAGCATCACATATGGTATCAATAATAGTGTAGCTTGGCAGATCTATCGCTATTACAGATATGGAATCCAAAATCTGTTCATTTACACATTGAAATACTGAATTTTCAGATCTTGAAATATAAAGTTTGAAATTTTGTGTCACAGCTAAATTATATTCTAACACACCTCTATTAGATTCAGAATTTTTATCAATGGCAACTTTGAAAGATTTATCCTTATTCTCAACTGTAGCTCTTGTAGCACCTGTAGAAAATACTAAATCAGTGGAAAAAGTAGATCCTTTGCATACTTCAATAGTTTTAGGAAAAAATTCAGCTCTTGGTTCTAAGATCTCAATTTCTTTTTCACCCTCGCATGTTCCGCCGCTAGCGCACGCACCATCTTTGAATGTATATAATATCAAATATTTTCCGGGCTTATCAAAAGTGATTTCCACGTTATTTCCTACATTATCCAATTGTTTAATTACTGGATTAGACCCAGGTTGTGCTTGCTTTACAGTTATTTTTTGAGTGAAATCATCAAAACATCCTGCTGTCTTTGCACCAGAAGCAGTAATTACAACTGGAGTATTTACGCAGGCTTTTTCTGGAACATTGATGCTAAAAATACTACAACTCAAACCCAATTGAATTGAAATAATGCAAAATGAAAATGTAAAAAATATATTTGATATACTATTCCTCATAATTAATTTATAATTATTTTCTCAACTGAGTATTGTTTGCTTGTTTTGTCAAATATTCTCATGAAATATATTCCTTTGGGCACCAATTCAAGATTGAAATCTTTAATATTGTTCCCCGAATTTACTTCGATTGTTTTAGACAAAATCCTTTTTCCTGTAAGATTTATAATTTCGATATCAAAATCGCTTCTGTACCTACTATAAATATCTAAATTAAATTGTCCATGGTTTGGATTCGGTTTAACTAAAAAACTAAAATTTTCAAGTTCTTTATATTGTAAACCTGGGACAGGGCCATCACTATTGTAATAAATCCTTGTTTTGCAATCTGGATTATCACAAAAATAAGTATCCACATAGTATTTCCTGCCGGTTTGCACAAAATCAGTACCCAATTCAGCAAAATAGTGTTGATTATCTCCTAAATTAGTAGAATCCACTCCACCAATTTCAAATCCCCAATTATAACAAGTATTTGCAGGATCGGCAGTACTCGATAAAATGGATCCAGGCCATAATACTATTTCCGAAATGTCGGGTGCTCCTTGTCCATTTTTCACGTACAGCACTATTTCACTAATACCTATACATTTATAGGTTTTATTAGTTTCTGGATCAAAATTGTCTTTCTCTTCAATTGCACGGACAATAAAGGAATCTTTGCTAGTGTCTTTAAAATGAATAAATGTCGAGTTGTTAAAACCATAGGTCTTGTTATTTTCATCTGACTGTCCAACCACTTCAAAACGCACATTACTTCCATCTTGCAAATTAGTAGCGAAAACCATATAATCGTAAGAATTTCTACAAATTTCGTTGGTACCTGATAATGTCTTAATAACTGGAGTAGGAGTTCTGAACCACTTGATAGGTATGCCAGAAACCACTGAAACACATTCTGTAGCGCCTTGATTGCTTAACGAAGTTGGATTTGAAAAATCAAAATCCTTTAATAGAACCTTTCTAAAACCAACAGCGGATAAGAAATAATTTTTTCCAGGAGTAAATCCAGCAAAATTATTTGTTAAGTTTTTTTGCGTGAATGGGTAAATAGCAGAAACTTTACCTAAGCTTACACCTGAAGTCTTATCATGCAAGACGTATATTATGGTATCATTTTCTGGGTTAAATTCACTTCCCAAACCTGTCGCATTAAATATATTAGAAATATCAAAAGATTCACCTTCGCATCCTGCGAAAGCTGTAGCAAGATTACTTCCTGGAGCAAATGTGCAATTACAAGGGCTAGCTATTAAATCAATCGAAATAGGGTCACAAAGCGTTCCTTTGTTTAAAGTAAAGCTATAATCTTGATTAGGATCTAAATCTTTA
>JAHEAQ010000019.1 GCA_024642705.1 Bacteroidota bacterium
TAAGTGTGAAAGAAATCTGCACGTTGAATAGATTTAATGCTTTATGCTTAGAAATGGTCAAAAGTACATATCTGAAATATGGAATCAATTAGAGAATCTAAAAAACTAGTTTCAATTTTGCAATATCAAAATTTAACACATATCACAAGCCAAAATATTCAAAGAAAGAAGTTAATCTTTGACTAAATACCCCAATTTTTCTAATTCTTCCTTTGTCAATTTGAGCACATTTACATCCATCTGGATAGGCTCAAGAGGCGTATCTAAAGTATCCGTAGCAACATTCGCAATCGCATCTAACACTTCTAAGCCTTTAAATACTTGACCAAAAATCATATAATTATCATCCAATCGGGGAATTCCTTTTAGGTCATGAACAATATACAATTGGCAACCAGCAGAAAGTTTTCCAGGATTGTCATCTCTTCCAGCTCCAACAGCTCCGTAAATATGTCTTATGCTATCCCGGAATTCTGGTTCCAACAAATATGGAGAATCGCTAAATCCTTCAGGTGTATCTGGGCAACCACCTTGAATCACAAAACCTTTAATTACTCGATTAAATGTCAATGTATCCCAATAGTTTTCATTGGCCAACTTTATAAAGCTCTCTCTATGAATTGGAGTTTCATCAAACAACCAAAATAACATTTCACCTTGAATCGTCTTTATTTGACCAATTTCATATTTTTTTTCTTCCTGCTTAGTATTTGAACAAGAATAAGCAATGACCAAGGTTAATATTATAAATATTTGTTTCATAAAAATTTAATTTCGAAAAAACATGAATTGAAATAAAAAAACCAAATTTTCAAATTATATCAATCTTTGAATACAAAATATACTGCAAGCACAATAAAAATGAATGCTAAAAAATGGTTCAATTTGAAAGTCTCAGTTTTAAAAACTATCAAGGTAAATATAACGAATACTACCAATGTAATTACTTCTTGAATTACTTTTAATTGAATCAAATTAAATGGACCACCATAATCTCTGAATCCAATTCTATTTGCTGGAACCTGAAACATATATTCAAACAATGCAATTCCCCAACTGATAAGAACTATAGAAATTAGTCCCAATTTGCTAAACCATTTCCATTCACCAAATTTCAAATGACCATACCAAGCAAGAGTCATAAAAGTATTTGAAATAATTAGCAACAAAATTGTAAAGAATCCTTTCATAGAAGATAGATAATTGTTAATTCAAAATGAAAAATGAATAAGCCTTTCCTTCCTCACCAATCAATCGGCATATAATCCTTCAAAAATTGCCCACACCAATGTTTACCTGTGTTGCTTCCGTCAATAAATGGATCACAAATTCTTGCTGCACCGTCTACAATATCTAATGGTGGCTGAAAATCATGTACTTCTTGTTTGAATTTTGAAAGCTGCACAGGATCCTCATCTGTAACCCAACCAGTATCAACGGCATTCATATATATACCATAATTAGCAAGATCGCTAGCAGCAGTATGTGTCATCATATTAAGTGCTGCCTTAGCCATGTTGGTATGAGGGTGCCTGTCCGTTTTCTTAAATCTATAAAATTTACCCTCCATCGCTGTCACATTCACAATATGTTTTTTGCCTGTATTGTCTTTTTTCATAAGATTCACCAACCTATTATTTAGCACAAATGGGGCGATTGAATTTACTAATTGCACTTCCAACATCTCAGCTGTATTTATATCACCCATTTTGAGCCTCCAACTATTGGTACTTCGCAAATCAACCTGTTGTAAATCAGCATCTAATTTACCTGCAGGAAATAATTCTTCAGCATTTGTTGATTCATCATAAGAATAAGGAATCTGGGAAAGCTGAGCAGATGCCCTAATACCAATACCAGGACCTTTCCCATGCCAAATAACTGGTAACGCTTTTTCATTAGTCAAATCTTCAGAAATTAAAGCGTTCAAATCTGCTTTGAATTGCTCATGTTTGCGCAGTAAATTCTGAACTGAAGAATCAAGGTCAGCTGGAGGCAATAATTCATTTGCCATTAAATGATTATAAAATCCTGGTGGTCTTCTGACTGTTTGGGCTGCATTGTTTATAATTATATCCAATCGCTCATAATTACGTTCGATGTAATTTGCGAATATATCAACACTAGGAATGTGTCTCAAATCCAAACCAAATATTTGAAGTTTATGTCCCCAATTTTTGTATCCAGGTTCTTTAGCAAATCTGATTGCAGCATCTACAGGAAATCTGGTTGTAGCAATTACTTGTGCTCCTGATTCCAGCATCATCAATGTTGCTTGATATCCAATTTTTAATCTTGAACCAGTGATCAATGCAACTTGACCATCCATATTTGTCCTTTGGAATCTTTTTTGGTAGTTGAATTCGGCACAATCAGTACACATGGCATCATAAAACATATGAAGCTTGATGAATTCTGCTTTGCAGACGTAACAATTTCTGGAATTTTTTAATTCAATTTCTGGAATGGATGCATTTTCAGAATCAATTTCTAATGGAGCTGTAAAAATATTTGCCTCTCGTGCTGATCTAATACCTGTCAGTTTTCTTGCTTCACGATCCTCTTCACGAACTTCGACACGTTTATTATTTCGCCTTTTTTTAGAGCGTTTTTTTAATTCTTCTTTATCTGGTCTTGAAAGTTGCCCAGCAATTTTAAGCAATGTCCGCTTTCTGAGTTCTGGAATTTCTGATAATTGGTCTCCATTTTCAACCAAATGTGCTAATCCAGAAATTAAAGTTTCAATCTCTTCTAAGGAAAGTCTTTTGTTCTTATTATCTTCTGCCAAAGTATTTGAATGCTTTATTTTGGCACAAATATCAATAATTTTAAGAGTAAATCATATTCTACTCCATTAATAAAAATGCGTATCTACCAAAATTTGCATATTTTGCTCTGAGGAAAAACAAAAATAATATTTGTTATTCTAGCTCAAACTTAAGAACAGTCCAGCAGCAATAACTGCTCCGATAAAAGGTCCAACTATTGGAACCCATGAATAGCCCCAATGGCTATCTCTTTTATCGCCAAGTGGAAGGACGGTATGCATAATTCTTGGTACAAAATCTCTGACTGGATTGATGGCATAACCAGTAGGCCCGCCAAGTGAAAGACCAATAGCTATAACAACAAAGGCAACTGGTAATGCACCAAGTGAGCCTAATCCAATAACTGCACCGTTAAGTCCATCCGCATTAAAAGATGGCCCAGCTATGTACAACACAGCAAAAATCAACACAAAAGTACCAATTGCTTCTGTTATCACATTAATTACTGGATTCGAAATGGCTGGTGAAGTGCTGAATGTACTTAGCTTAGCATCCGTATTTGCCGTTATTTTGTAATGGTCAAGATGCAAAAGCCAATTCAAGATTGAGCCCAAAGCAGCTCCAATACATTGACCTGCGACATAAGTGATTACTGACGACCACGCAAATTTTCCAGCCACTGCCAAACCAACCGTGACAGCTGGATTCAAATGCGCTCCACTATATGGCCCAGCAACCAAAACACCAACATAAACAGCTAAACCCCAACCGAAAGCTATGACTATCAAGCCACTATTATTTCCTTTTGTTTTGTCTAATAAAACATTTGCCACAACTCCATTTCCAAGAAGAATGAGAATCATGGTTCCAATAATTTCTGCAATAAATGGTGACATATTTGTTGGTTTAATTTTACTTGATAATCGTTAATTATTCAAATGGTAATAAAAAAGTGAAATTTTTATTATGCTTTTATCCTTTAAGAGATTGAAATTAAATTATTTATGCTTCAATCCAACCTTTGGATCGTTCCACTGCTCTTTTCCATTGGCGGATCATTTCATTTTTTTTCTCCTGTTCCATTTCAGGTTTGAATATTCGATCTACCTTCCACTGTTTTTGGATTTCTTCTAGACTACCCCAGAAACCTACCGCTAATCCAGCTAAATAAGCAGCTCCCAAAGCTGTAGTTTCCAATACTTGAGGTCTGACAACATTGCAGGTTAATAAATCTGCTTGACCTTGCAGTAACAAACTATTGGCAACCGCACCGCCATCTACTTTTAAAGTTTCTAATTTTGTGCCCGTGTCAGCTTCCATAGCACTAACTACATCAGCAACTTGAAATGCTATACTTTCGAGCGCTGCCCTCACAAAATGTTCTTTTGTTGTTCCCCTTGTAATTCCTACAATTGTTCCTCTTGCATATTGGTCCCAATAAGGTGCACCCAATCCAGTCAATGCGGGTACAAAATAAACACCACCATTATCTTCGACTGACGCAGCCATTTCTTCGCTATTTTCTGCCGAATCCAAAAGCTGCAGGCCATCTCTTAACCATTGAATGACTGCTCCAGCAACAAAAACTGAACCTTCTAATGCATAATTCACCTCACCATTCACTTTCCACGCTATTGTAGATAAAAGATTATTTTTTGACCTAATCAATTTTGTGCCAGTATTAAGTACTAAGAAACAACCCGTTCCATAGGTGTTTTTAGCCATACCAGGCTCAATACACATTTGACCAAACAATGCAGCTTGTTGATCTCCAGCCATGCCAGAAATAGGAATAGGGATTCCAAGCAATTCTGAAGAAGTAGATCCATACACTTCACTACTTTCTTTTACTTCTGCTAACATTGATTTAGGCACGTCCAACATTTTTAATAATTGTTCATCCCAGCTCAATGTCTTAATATTGAATAACATAGTTCTGCTTGCATTGGTAACGTCCGTAACATGTACCTTTCCTCCTGTTAATTTCCAAACCAACCAAGAATCAATAGTGCCAAATAACAATTCGCCATTTTCGGCTCTTTCACGAACTCCTGGCACATTGTCCAATATCCAATTGATTTTTGTACCAGAAAAATAGGCATCTAGCACTAAGCCAGTTTTTTCTTGGACCTCTTCACCGTGACCCTTTGATTTCATCTTATCACAAAATTGGGCAGTTCTTCTGTCTTGCCAAACAATAGCATGATAAACTGGCTTCCCTGTTTTTTTATCCCAGACTACTGTAGTTTCTCTTTGATTGGTTATGCCAATTGCTGCTATCTCGTTTACATCAATATTCTTTAATTGTAGAAGATCTTTCAACACTTTTTCTTGTGAAGCCCAAATTTCATCTGCATCATGTTCGACCCAACCTGGTTTTGGAAAAAATTGAGTGAATTCCTGCTGTGCAACTCCTTGAATTACACCGTCTTTATCAAATAATATCGCTCTAGATGATGTTGTTCCCTGGTCTAATGCAATGATATACTTCTTCGACATATTATATTTTACTGTTTACAAAACCATTAAGGTAATTCAAATGAAATAAATTTATATTATTATCTACAATTTTTTTCATATTATTCTACTAGTTAAATTCGTTTGTGATTTAATGAAGTTGCCTATGAAAAAATGATTTCATGATTATTGCACTAATTTAGAATTAAGGTAAAACAAACCGCATTTTATTATTAACCATAGTTTTCCATAATAGAAATAGGTTTGTTCTATTTCCTCGTGCTATATTTGCACCACTTAATTATTAACTTGATTCATTACTTTGATAAACAATTATAAATGCATAGTAAAATATATTATATCTTAATTTTTACAATCTTGATTTCTTCTTGCAATCAAACAAAATCGCCGCAAGAAAAAACAGATTCTATGTTTCCAAACGAAAAAGTCCCCACATTAGAAAAAGCGACTGTAGCAAGTTATCAAAATATATCCGTGGCTGAATTCAAAAAAGGAATTGCTAATTCAACAGATGGAGTAATAATGGATGTAAGAACTCCTGAGGAAATTGCAAATGGTAAAATACAAGGTGCAATTGAAATAGATTTTTATGACCATGATATTTTAGCAAAATTAGAAGCATTAGATAAAAATAAGGCTTATTTCCTTTATTGTGAAATGGGAGGAAGAAGTGAAAAGATAGCGCATTTAATGGCTAAAAATGGTTTTACAAAAGTCCATAACTTAATTGGAGGTTACAACGCTTGGTCAAAAAATAATAATTAAAGTTTAATTATTTGAAATTGTAACCTGGTAATCCAATTTTAATTTTATTGGTTATTAATGACAAAAAATATTTCAAAGTTAAAAAAATGTAAAATTTAACATATTAGTAGAAATATTCATTTCAAACCCAATAACTTGACTTTTGGTCAATATCATATTTTTCAATTATTATTGTGGTAGATTGAAAATCAATCCTTAGTAAAATGAAAATTAAGTCATATGTCCAAATGCCCACCTCTGCTTGCTTTAACAATAATTTTAATATGACAAATTTATTGGGTTCAGAAAAAATAATGAACAAAAATGATTTGAATTAATGTGAGCTTTATAAGAATAAATTATTTACTTTCGTCTTTGTAAATACCAACTTAATCACATGAGAGTCCAAATTGCAAAAAATGAGCTAATTATTGAGCTCGATGAAAAGGATCTTAATACTATCTCCCGTAAGTATAATCTCCAATATAAATTTAAATTTTCAATTCTTGATGATGAAGCATTGCTAATTAGCCTCAGAATGGAGGGTAGCGATAATTTGTGCACGATGTATGAAGACAATGAATTGATTATTTTCTTACCTTTTACTGAATTCGAAAAATGGTTGAATTCTGAAAGTTCTTCTTACCATGTTGAAAAAGGCAAAAATGCAAGTAACAACATGAGTATTACTCTCAAAAAAGAAATATCAATTCCAAAAATTAAAACTTTTGGGGTTCCAGGTCAATATAAAATTTCAAATTCACTTACTGAAGCTAAGTTTAACTATAATTAGTCAGTCTTGATTTTAAGTTTGAATAAATCAAACTATAGCAAGGCAATTTTGCTAGGTATAATTGGCGTCATACTTTTTTCTTTAAAAGCAGTTCTTGCTAAAATTATATATACGCATGATATAGATACGATTTCCGTATTGCTTATGAGAATGGTATTTTCTTTTCCATTTTACATTGCAGTATTGGTTTTTGAAAAAAGAAAAAAAGCAATTGAAATTCCAAAAGACCGAAAGACC
Organism: Bacteroidota bacterium; assembly: GCA_024642705.1. Taxonomy (GTDB): domain Bacteria; phylum Bacteroidota; class Bacteroidia; order Chitinophagales; family Saprospiraceae; genus Portibacter. Next base: position 7,021 of record JAHEAQ010000019.1, read on the forward strand.
ATTCTTCAATTGATTTTATTCAGTTTATTAGGGTATTATTTAGCAAGTTTATTCGATTTTTTAGGTTTGCAATACATTAAGGCTGGCTTAGAAAGGATTATTTTATTTTCGTATCCTACTATTATCATTTTGATATCTTGGTTATGGTTAAAGAAAAAACCTTCTAGCTATCAAATCCTTGCAATTTTTATAACTTATATCGGTATTTATATTTGTTTTCATGAAGAGATGAATCTAAATATTTCTTCAAATGAAGATTTAATAAAAGGGGTAGTTTTCATTTTTTTATGCGCAATTTGTTATGCAGCTTACCTTGTTGGTTCCGAATTTTTAATCCCTAAATATGGAACTAAAATTTTCACTAGTTATGTAATGGTTTTTGCGTGTGCGGCAATAATAATTCATTTTGCAATTACGAATAGCAATAATCTGTTCCAATATGATTTTGAAGTGTATGCACTTTGTTTTTTACTCGCAATTTTTTGCACAGTGATTCCTTCTTATTTAGTCTCCGAAAGCATTCGAGAAATTGGAGCCAACAATTTTGGAATCATTGCAAGTATAGGTCCAATAGCGACAATTGTTTTTGGATTTATATTGATTGGAGAGAAAATGACTTGGATTCAACTTTTTGGAGCTAGTATTGTAATTGGTGGCATCTTGATCATCACCAGAGCCAACAGAAATAAAAAATTAGTTACCTAAATTCTTTTAGAACTTCTTAAAAATTTCTGCAGATATAATTTTACCAGATTTTGAATACCTACAATTAATAGCTAATTTGACACTGAAAAAAACTAAATAATTTTGAAACCTGTAATCACATATGAAATTCAGAAATTAAAAGTTGACCATCCTATAGTTTCCATATTTGATGAAGTGATTGCAGAAGAACCTTTAGAAATAAATATTCAGAATACGTTAGGAAATACAAAATCTGAAACTTTTTTAGTGACCATGCGTACTCCTGGTGAAGATTACGAATTATGCTTGGGGATTTTGTTTTCGCATGGGATTATACATCACAAAAAAGATGTCCTTTTTTTTAAATATTTAATTGCGGATGCTCATAAAACTCAAGTTTTAATCGGTCTAAACACTAAAGAAAAAATTTCTAAAAAGACTAGTTATACAAATTCTAGTTGCGGAATTTGTAATTCAGAAACTTGGGAAGATATTTTGCACCATTCTAATTATCCAATTTTAGATAGCACTTTTAGAATTCCAGCAGATTTGATCACTCAATGCTTTCATGCAATCACAAATGAGGATGACCACTTCCATAAAACTGGTGGAAACCATAAAATCTGCTTGATTAATGAAAAGGGCGAAATGAAATTAAGCGCTGAAGATGTAGGGCGCCATAATGCTTTTGATAAAATTCTAGGACTTGCAATTATTTCAGAAATGATGCCTCTTTCTAATACCATTGCTGTATTAAGTGGAAGATGTAGTTTCGAAATGTGCCAAAAAGCCTGGCTTGCAGGAATTCCAATCATTGCTAGCCTTGGTGCTCCAACTTCAAAAGCAATTGAAATGGCTGAAGATGCAGGTATCACTTTAATCGGATTCTTAAAAGCTGATGGCTTTAATATTTACTCCCACCCTTTCAGAATTGAAAATAATAATTCATAGTTAGTTCTTCTGCATTGTAAACTTTAACCTTCATTTTAATGTGTATCATAAAATGTAAGCATAAAAAAAGAGCGGCAAACCGTAGTTTCCGCTCTTTGTATTTATATGGACTTTACGCTGGAATAATTTTTAATATTCCAGACCTAAGATAAAAAACTTATTTTTTATCATCCACTTCCTCAAATTCAACATCTGTTACTTCTTCAGACTCTGTTCCATTTTGAGCACCCGTCGCATTTCCTGCATCAGCCGGTGCACCTTCAGCTCCTCCTTGTGAAGCTTGATATATATCCTGGCTAGCTGCTTGCCATGCAGTATTCAATGTTTCGGTTGCAGAAGTAACAGCATCTACATCTTGCAATTTATGAGCTTCTTTTAATGCTGTTAATGCTTTTTCAATTGCTTCTTTTTTATCTGCAGGAATTTTTTCTCCATATTCCTTCACTTGTTTTTCAGTTTGGAATATTAAGTTATCTGCTGCATTTAAAGCATCCACTTTTTCTCTAGCTGCTTTATCACTTTCAGCATTTGCTTCAGCTTCAGCTTTCATTTTTGCAATTTCTTCTTTTGAAAGTCCAGTTGAAGCTTCAATTCTTATATTTTGCTCTTTACCAGTACCTTTATCTTTAGCTGATACTTTCAAAATACCATTAGCATCAATGTCAAAAGAAACTTCTATCTGAGGCATTCCTCTCTGGGCTGGTGGAATACCATCCAAAATAAATCTTCCTACACTTCGGTTATCTCTAGCCATCGGTCTTTCTCCTTGTAAAATGTGCACTTCAACGGATGGTTGATTGTCTGCAGCAGTGGAGTAAACTTTTGACTTCTTAGTTGGAATTGTTGAGTTGCCTTCTATTACTACATCGTATACACCACCCATAGTTTCTATACCGAAAGAAAGTGGCGTAACATCTAACAACAATACATCCTGTACGTCACCACTAAGAACTCCTCCTTGAATTGCAGCCCCTATAGCAACAACTTCATCTGGGTTAACACTCTTATTTGGTTTTTTTCCAAAAAACTTTTCAACTTCTTCTTGAATTCTAGGAATTCTTGTAGAACCTCCAACAAGTATAACTTCGTCAATATCATTTTTTGAAAGACCAGCATCTTTTAATGCATCTTGACAAGGCTTCAATGTTCTAGCAATTAATTTGTCTGCTAATTGTTCAAATTTTGCTCTTGACAATTTTACCACTAAATGCTTAGGAACACCATCAACTGCTGTGATGTAAGGCAAATTGATTTCAGTCTCTGTCGAAGATGATAATTCGATTTTTGCTTTTTCAGATGCTTCTTTAAGTCTTTGCAAAGCCATTGGATCTTTTTTCAGATCAATGTTTTCTTGAGATTTAAATGTATCAGCCAAGAAATCAATAATAACGTGATCAAAGTCATCACCACCTAAATGTGTGTCTCCATTTGTAGATTTAACTTCAAATACTCCATCTCCCAATTCAAGAATTGAAATATCAAAAGTACCTCCACCTAAATCGTATACTGCTATTGTACTGTCTTTGCCTTGTTTATCAAATCCATAAGCAAGAGCTGCAGCAGTAGGCTCATTTATAATTCTTTTCACAACAAGTCCTGCAATTTCACCCGCTTCTTTTGTTGCTTGTCTTTGTGAATCGTTAAAATAAGCTGGTACTGTAATAACTGCTTCTGTAACTTCTTGACCTAAGAAATCTTCAGCGGTCTTTTTCATTTTCTGCAAAACCATTGCAGATATTTCTTGAGGTGTGTATTTTCTATCGTCAATACCTACCCTTACTGTATTATTGTCGCCTTTAATGATTTTGTAAGATGTTCTTGAAGCTTCTTCTGTAACTTCAGAAAATCTTCCTCCCATAAATCTTTTAATAGAAGAAACAGTTTTTGTAGGATTGGTGATTGCTTGTCTTTTCGCAGGGTCTCCAATCTTTCTTTCTCCATTGTCCAAGAATGCAACGATTGAAGGTGTTGTCCTTCTTCCTTCGTCATTTGGGATTACAACTGGCTCATTACCTTCCATAACTGAAACGCATGAGTTCGTAGTTCCTAAATCTATTCCTATGATTTTACCCATTTTATATTTTTTTAATAAGTTTAGTTTTTAATAATACTTATGAATAATCAATCCATATGCCAATGCTTGAATGACTGACAAAGTGTACTATCTATGCTTAAAAATTTGAAAATCGGCTGACATAATTAATTTTATTATATGACAAAACGTCATATTGTCAGTTAAGGTCTGAAATTTAATTGTTTTGTAAATTGCCCATTTACCAAAGAATCCATTGCAATTGAACTTAATAAAACTCCTTTTTTGACTTTTTGATTTCTAGACGAGAAAATTCCCCTACCCTCTGAGAGATTGGTGTAAAAAGGAATTTCTTGAGATGCCGTAATTCCCAAATTAGCTTGTCCTACCCGAACATAATTTAATATTTCTTCTCCTCCGGCATCAACTAAAACATCAATGCCTACAAAAATTCGATTTATTCCATTTTTAGGTTCTAAATTATTACCCAAGAACAAATAGAATTCTTTTCCAAGCTTTAGCAACTCGGTATCATCGATATTCTTTCCTACTGGCCAAATGATGGTTTTATGTTCTATTGGAAATTGTGGATCAAGCACATTAACTTCATCATATCTGATAGCCATTGAAACATCATAAATGGAAGGTGCATTGCTGGTTATTTTAGGAAACCATTGTACTCTAAAAGTAGAGGTATAATCAAAATTTATCCTCACACCAGGTAATGAAATAATAACTGTATCTATAACCGTTGTTTCAGCAAATACTAAATCTTTAGATTCGCCCCTATCAATTTGAAGTTCATATTTTTGGCCAGGCTTAATTTTATATTCTTTTGAACTTAATTTATAAAGTGTATTTGGTTCTGTGGCAAAAGCTCCATCCTCACGCACTAAACCCTCATTCTTACCATCAACTTCTTGTAACATGATGGTTTCATTAGTATTCATATTTAATAATGAAACTTTCAAATTTTTGTAATAAATAGAATCAGGAATTAATGCTATTTCACCAGCTGCTTTCTGGGGATCTAGAAAGGCTTTTTCCACTCGAATGTATTGAGCAGTGTCGGAGGCTGACAACAATCCATAAACTATTGGAATATCTTTCCAGTCAGCATTAAGATCAATTTCATTTCCACATGCCGACAAAAATAATCCAACCAATAAACACCAAAAAAACTTCATTCTGCAAATTTATGATTATTGCATTAAGAACATAGGCAATATACAAACGAATTTGAAAGCAAAATATTAGCTTAAATGTGAACATGCCTGATATTTTTATTTACTTTTGAAACCAACAAATAAAAAATTCATGTCAACAGCAAAAGAAGAAATTAAAAGAGTTACCGTCAGTACATTGCAAGCGATGAAGGAAAGTGGGGAGAAAATCAGCATGTTAACTGCTTATGATTTCTCAATGGCTAGGATTTTAGATGATGCAGGTTGCGAAGTCCTTTTAGTTGGAGATTCAGCGTCAAATGTGATGGCAGGGCACGAAACTACCTTACCAATCACACTTGACCAAATGATTTATCATGCTCAATCTGTAATTCGAGGCGTACACAGAGCTTTTGTAATTGTTGATCTCCCATTTGGTTCTTATCAAGGAAATTCGCGAGAAGCTTTACAGTCTGCCATCAGAATAATGAAGGAAAGTGGAGCTCATGGAGTTAAATTGGAAGGGGGTGAAGAAGTTAAAGAATCTATTGTCCGCATTTTATCTGCTGGAATTCCAGTAATGGGGCATTTGGGACTTACACCACAATCCATTTATAAATTTGGAACTTACATGGTAAGGGCAAAAGAAGAATTTGAAGCAGAAAAATTGATGAAAGATGCTAAATTACTCGATGAATTGGGATGTTTCGGTGTAGTTCTGGAGAAAATACCTGCAAAATTGGCAAAACTGGTTACGGATAGCATCAGTATTCCGACTATTGGAATCGGTGCAGGACCTCACACTTCTGGTCAAGTGCTGGTAACCCATGACTTATTAGGACTAACTAAAGATTTTAATCCAAGGTTCCTCAGAAGATATCTCAATCTTTATGACGACATTAAATCTGCAGTGGAGCAATATATTGTAGAAGTAAAAAGTTCTGACTTTCCAAACAAGAAAGAACAATATTAAAAATGCATGAATGAAAAAACTTCTTCTTAGTTTTTTAATCTTATTAATTATTGGAGCTGGAATAGGATATTATGCCTATCAAATCATTTTCCAGCCAAATGTCACTATTGGTTCAGAAAGTTATATTTTAACGATCCCCACTGGTTCTGAATTCGATGATCTTGTATCTATTCTTGAAACTGAAAAAGTAATAAAAAATAAAAACAGCTTCATCCAAGTGTCAAAATGGATGAAATATGGGGTTGAAAAAGTGCCCCCAGGAAAATATACCATTAAGGCAAAATGGTCCAATAGAGAATTAATTTCTTTGCTCAGAAGTGGAAAGCAAACTCCTGTAAATGTAATTTTTAGCAATGCCAGAACAGCTCAAGAACTTACTGGAAAAATTTCGTCATATCTTGAATTAGATTCCACCACCTTAACCAATTATTTATTTGATGATGCTACTTTGCAGAAAATTGGTTATTCCAAGGAAAATGTCATCAGTCTTTTTATTCCTAATACGTACAATTTATTTTGGACCATAAAGAAAGAAGACTTATTGGATAGGCTTATCAAAGAGAGCAATGCTTTTTGGTCAAAAAATGATCGTGAAACCAAAGCAAAAGCATTAAATCTTAGTAAAACTGAAGTATCCACACTAGCTTCAATAGTGGAAAAAGAATCTATAAGAAGTGATGAAAAACCAACCATTGCTGGGCTTTATTTAAATAGAATCAGGATTGGAATGCCATTGCAAGCTGACCCCACTGTAGTTTTTGCAATGGGTGATTTCTCGTTGCAGAGAATTTTACTAAAGCATTTAGCGTTCGAATCACCTTATAACACCTACTTAAATAGAGGTCTTCCACCAGGACCTATTTGCATGCCTTCCATTTCCAGTATTGATGCAGTATTGAACTATGAGAAACACAATTATGTATATTTTTGTGCAAAACCAGAAAGTAACGGAGGGCATCTGTTTGCAGAAACACTATCACAACACAACGCAAATGCTAGGATTTATCACGCTTGGCTGAACAAAAAAGGGATTAAATAATAAAAATTCAGAATCCATTATTAATATTTTCTCCTATCAACTCCATAATATATACACGCAATATATTTTGTTTGGTATCTTAGATTCAAACAGAAAAAAATAGTCGCGAAAAACGTTTTCTATTGAATTATTGCTTCTAAAAAATCTCAAGAAAAATTTACACATGCGAAACAACAATTTATTTATAATTTTCACACTGCTTTTTCTGTATTCCTGTAAATATGCAGATTCTCCAACTGGTCAATCCGAAATAGCAGGGAACGGAATTGTAAATGAATCAGCTTCAAAATATATCGATTCGACTTTAAAAAGTTTTGTTGACGAAGGAAAAATTGCAGGTGTTTCCGCTTTGGTATTTGAAAAAAACAAAGAAGTTTATTTTAATGCTTTTGGGTTTTCAGATTTGGAGGCAAAAATACCAATGGATAGAAAAACAATTGTTCAAATTTATTCCATGACAAAGCCTATAACAGGAGTTGCTCTAATGACACTTTTCGAAAAAGGAAAATTCAAGTTAGATGATCCTATTGATAAATACCTACCTGAATTTTCAAACATAAAAGTATATACAGGAATAGATGATCAAGGAACAATAAAAACAGAACCTTCCCTTAGACCTATTACCATTAGAGATCTTACTAGACATACTGCTGGCTTCGCCAATAGCCCCGATATTCCAGGACTATCGGAACTTGTAACCAAAACTGATGCAATGAACCGAGAAAATACTTTAACTCAGATGGCCGAAAAAATGGGTAGAGTGCCTTTGTGGTTTCATCCTGGTGATCAATGGGAATATGGACCATGTGTAGATGTACAAGCCCTGCTTGTAGAGAGAATATCAGGACAGTCATTTGATTCTTATGTAAGAGAAAAAGTGCTCAACCCTTTGGGAATGGATGAAACAAGCTATTTTGTTCCAGAAAATAAGAGAAAAAGACTCGCAGCTTCATATCTAAGAACCGAGAAGGACGGAATTAATCGGATTCCGGACGAAAATGCTCTCTCATACAATACCAATGATTGGCCACTAAAACGAGGAGGATCAGGTCTCACTTCCACTCTGGATGACTATATGAAATTTGCACGTATGTTGGTAAACGATGGAAGTTTGGATTCGACAACCATTTTACGTTCAGAAACTGTAAAACTTATGGCTACCAATCAACTTTCGGACAGCATAAAAGTGCGATCATGGCTTCCTAGTAAAGGTCAAGTAGGTTTTGGAATTGATTTTGCTGTTAGATTGCGACCACCAGTAACAGATGAAAAATTTGGTGTTGTTGGAGAATTCTTTTGGGATGGCGCGGCTAGCACTTTATTCTGGGTAGATCCTGTCAACAAGATTACAGCAGTGATGTTCGTCCAATTATTTCCATTTGATAATATTGGACTGCATAAAGCATTCAGACAAGCAGTATACAAAAACCTTATTTCCGTAAAGGAATGAAAATTATAATTTCTATGACTTTGGGAAAGATGAATTAAATCTTTTTATTAAGTTTCATTTGAACCGCACTATATCCGAATTTTGCAGTGCCAATCCAAATCATTACTGACCGTTTGTATTTAATGGTCCATTCACTCGAAAGCGCTGGATCAGAAGAGTTTAGAACAATTGAACTATTTTCTGAATCTAGAACAAAAGTTCCCTTATTGAGGAATTCGCCTTTTGTCCATGTATAGTTTCCATCTTCTGAAAATTTCAAAATACTGCCTTTCCAACCATTAAAATCTGTTACAGTTCCATTATCCATAACTATTTCTATTTCCCAATCACTGCCAATCAAAACACCTGGCGCAATATGATCAGGTACATTTTCAATTGCCTGAGGAACTTGTTCAGGGGTAATTTCTCCTGGAGCAGCAATCGTAGAAGTTTCATTTTTGCATGAAAACAATAAAAAAATGAAAATGGTGGAGTAAAAAAATATTTTATTCATATTATTATAGGTCGCCAAGTTTTTAAATTTGATTTCGAATCTAAACCAACCACAAAGTAAACGATAATATATTATATTTAATCATGCTTGATAAATTCAATTCATTTATTTTGTCTCATCAATTGATATCCGATAACTCAAAAGTACTTTTAGCGGTCAGTGGTGGCATGGATTCTATGTGCATGGTAGATTTATTCAGAAAAAGCAATTATGAATTTGGGATAGCTCATTTGAATCATGGCATGAGAGATGCAAGTTCGGATTTGGATGAATTATTGATTCGAGAATATGCGAAAAAAAATGGCATCCCATTTTTTAGCAAAAAAATAAATTTGACTACCATCTCAAGTAATTTCCAAGCTGAAGCAAGAAAAATAAGATATGAATGGTTATTGGACACCGCTAAAGAAGGCAATTATCAAATGATTGCCACAGCGCATCATAAAGACGATCAAGTGGAAAACTTTTTTTTGCGAATAAACAGAAATGCTGGCATCAATGGATTGAGCGGCATCAAAATTAAAAGAGATAATATTATTCGACCACTTTTATTCGCTTATAAAAACGAAATAAAAGAATATGTAAAGTTTGAAAACATTCCTTTTCGAGAAGATGAATCCAATCTGAAATCAAAATACGATAGGAACTTTTTCAGAAATGAGATTATTCCAAAAATTGAAGAAAGATATTCAAACTTCAAAGACAACATTTTATCGACGATTGATAAAATAGATGAGTCTAATATTTTTATTAAAGATGCAGTATCAAGAATTGAGCAAAAACATTTGATTACAGAGCAAAAAATAATCAAGTTAGATTTACAAGAAATCTTATCTTATTCTTCACCAAATTTAATTCTTTTCTTAATTCTTGAAAAATTTGGAATCAATAGAACCCAAAGCGATAATTTATTGGAAGCAAATACAGGTGGAGAAGTAATAACTGATGATAAAATATTTTTAAAAAATCGTTCCGAAATCATTATTAAGGATAAAATAGAATTTAATGAGCAAAATCTCATTATAAATGAATTGGAAGGATCTTATCCATTGAACTCAGGGCAGCAATTGCAATTTTCAACCATTAAAACTTTTAAAAATCCCAAAGATTCGAATGTTATCATCATTGATCCTTCTAAAATATCATTGCCGTTAATAGCCAGAAAAAGAGCTTCAGGTGACTATTTTTTCCCTTTTGGAATGAACATGCAAAAGAAAAGTTTAAAAAAATACCTAATAGATCAAAAACTGAGCAATTTTGAAAAGGAAAAAATTAATATTCTGGTAGATGCTGAAGACAAGATTATTTGGGTGATCGGATTAAGGGCCGATGAAAGATTTAAAATTAAAGAGCAAACAACAGAATTCATTGAAATAAGCGTTTTATAAGTCACTTTTAATTTTTGAATGGAAATACCACATTTGCTTTTAGCCCTCCATTTTTTAATATTTAGAAAATAAAATATTCTATAAGCAATCCATCATTGGTATTTTAAATTCAAAAAATCCTCATGCAGCTGTGATATAATATTCAAATGATTTAGTTGTAAATTGTTATTTTTAAATTTTAGAACCAATAACTTAAAAATGAATCGAAGAAAATTCGTTAATGCAACCGCACTTGGAGCTGGAGTTGCTATTGTTACAAGTCTAAACGCTTGTTCCGAAAGTCCAGAAAAAATTGAGAAAGAGATGGACATGCCAAAATTATCCTCAATGGTTGAAAATATTGAACCTATTTCTATCGATGAATTCAAAAGCCGCATTAGCAAAGCACAACTTTTAATGCAAGAACAACAAATAAGTGCATTGCTATTAGATGCTGGAACATCCATGAAGTATTTCACAAAATTGTCCTGGCATCCAAGTGAACGACCAATGTTAGCTATTATTCCTGCAAAAGGAGAAGTAAGTTATATCTGTCCAGCATTTGAAGAAGCCCGCCTCAAGCAACTGATAGTAATCGGTTCCAAAATTTATCCTTGGGAAGAAGATGAAAATCCATATGCTCAAGTTATAATGGCACTGAAGGAAGTCGGCATTACTCAAGGCATGATTGCTATTGAAGAAAGATTGCGCTTTTTTATATATGATGGAATTAAAAAAGTTGCTCCCAATTTTGAATTTATGAGTGGCGATTCAATAACCGTTTCGTGTAGGATTATAAAATCTCCAGCGGAAATAGCCTTAATGCAAAAGGCTACAGATATTACTTGTCTAGCAATTCAGATTGGCTTAAATGCATTGAAAGTTGGTTCAAAACCTTCTGAATTTAGCAATGCTGTTGCCAATGCCCACAGAGAAATGGGGGCATCTCATGGATTTGCAATGGCTAACTTTGCAGAAGCTTCGGCTTTTCCTCATGGCAGTATCCTACCACAGATTTTAAAAAAAGGGGACGTGGTTCTAGTAGATTGTGGTTGCACCGTAGAAGGCTATCAATCCGACATTAGTAGAACCATTGTTTTTGGTGCTGAACCTACTCCACGTCAGCAAGAAATTTGGGATTTAGAGCAAAAAGCACAGGCAGCAGGGTTTGCAGCAGCACAAATAGGTGCACCACTTGGAAATGTAGATGCCGCCGCTAGAAAAGTCATTACAGAGGCAGGTTTTGGACCTGATTACAAATTACCAGGGCTACCGCATAGAACCGGCCATGGAATTGGAATGGATGGCCATGAATGGGGAAATGCCTTGAGAGGAAATAAAAGAATCTTGGAACCAGGAATGTGCTTTAGTATAGAACCCAATATTTCTATTGTTGGAGAATTTGGCGTGAGACACGAAGATTGTGCTTACATGACTTCTGAAGGTCCAAAATGGTTTTCCCAGCCTAGTCCTTCCATTGATAAACCTTTTGTTGCTTAAAGCTTGTTCAAATTTTAATTTATTCTATATGAGAAAAAGTCCACTGAGCCAATAATTTAGTCTTTGGATCCAAGTCAATTTTATCTGGAATGGTCTCTGAGGGGAAGGATACTTTAACTTGTCTTTTATCCAGCCGTATCGTTTCAATTTGTAATTTGCCATCCTTAGAGACAATACCTATTTCCAAAGTCGCTTCAAAATTGTATTTTTCAGGTTGCAATTGATGTAATTCAATTACAATTTCTTTTTTATTTGTATTATAAGTCCACGATCCCTCCAATTTTATATTGCCACCTTGATAAAGCCATTGGTTGAAAAAAAGTGTCAAATCCTTGCCTGACGCTCTTTCCATGGCCATGCGTAAATCTGCAGTTGTTGCATTACCATTAAAATAACGTGAATAATAATCTCTAATTCCTAAACGAAATGCATCTTCGCCGATATAATTGCAAAGCATGTGTGTAATCCAAGCTCCTTTCTGGTATGTGAGCCCAGAGGTCACCTTTGACATATCTTTTAAATTATCATGAACAATTCGGTAATCCTCATTCCCTTCTGACAATCTAAAGACAGTATTCCTTGCCTTTTTTAATTCTTCTATAAAGGCATCTTTCCCATATGCATGTTCGATAAAACGCATAGTAAAATAAGTCGTCAATCCTTCACTTAACCATACATCATCCCAATCATATTCTGTAACTGCATTTCCAAACCATTGATGGGCAATTTCATGAATAACCACATTTCGCCATCGTTCGCTCCTTTCTCCTGTTACAGATTTGTCACCATACAAAATAGCGGAAGCGGCCTCCATCCCTCCTCCTACACTATTGGACTGAATATTCGCAAGTTTTTCATATGCAAAAGGGCCTACATAGCTGCTGTAATACTCAAGCACTTGTTTTGTGGGAGTTGCAAAGTCAAAAAAGCCAGCATCTCTATCTTGATGATAGACCCAAGTCTCGATGGATTTACCTTCAAAATCATCAACATATTGAATAGCAAATTCAGCTACCCCAAGCACATATAACCAGCATGCAATTGGCACCGATTGTTTCCAATGGGTCAACTTCATTCCATCCCCAACGTTACTTTCCTCTATTTTCAAACCATTAGAAACAACTTCATATTTAACTGGCGCAATAACTAAAAACTCACAAGTTGCTTTATCATAGGGATGGTCCACTGTTGGCACCCAATTTCTCGCTTTATTGGGCCAATTGTCGCTAAAAAAAGTTCTGTCTCCATATTTATTATTAGCGATTTTTAGCCCTTCATTTGGAATCCCTTCATATTCTATAAGTATCATTTGCTCTTCATTTGCTTTGGATTGTGATAAATTCACCAAAAGCACATCATTATTGTGAGAATAAGTTAAATCTTGCCCTTTAGAAGTTATTCGCAATATAGACATGCCTTTTCCATCAAGCTCTTCGCTTTTTTTAATAAAATCCAAGCGTATTTTTTCAATGCCATCTGCCTTGAACTTGACTTGAATACTTGCTTTACCCTGGATTTTATCAACAGAATCAGAAAGTTTAATTTCAAATTTGTAATGAACAATATCGATATTTGGGTTTTTGGGATAATTGTCTGTTAGAACCGCAGCCGAAATATTGGTAATAGATATTAAGAACAAAAAGCTCCATTTGATTATGTTTTTTTTCAAATTAAACATCAAGTATATTTTTATCGTAGTTATTAATTTTGCTAACTATTTTTTAATGGGGTTCAAAGTTGGTTCTCTAAATTGAACCAGTCCATTTTCTTGAATCGTCCTTTCTACGTCTTCTATACTAGAAGGAACAAAAGCACTCAAATTTTCAGCTCCTTCTGGAGTTACAACTACAACATCTTCAATCCTAATGTAAAGTTTTTCTTCATGTATCCAAATCATCGGATCGATGGTAAAAACCATCCCTGGTTGAAGTGGAACATTGTGCACATTCCCCACATCATGCACTGCCATTCCGACAGGATGCTGAAAATGACCTCTGAAAAGCAAGGCTTTTTCCACGGCTTTTAAATGGGAAAGATTGGCAAAGGTCTTGTCTTCAAGGTACAATTTCATATCCTTTGCAGCTCGATCGAGGACTTCATTGGATGTTACGCCTGGCTTAATATATTTGAAAAGTGCGTCACGATAGGCTACAATAAAATTGTATACCATCCGCTGTTCTTCATTATACTTGCCATTTACAGGCCATATCCGAGTTACATCACTTGTATAATAATTATAATCAGGGGCATAATCCATGAGAACTAGGTCTCCATCTTTAAGTACGTCCGTTTTTCTAAAGTAATGACCCATGTAAGCATTTGTTCCTCCCCCAATGATGGAAGCATAACCATCACCTCTTGCACCATTTAGATAAAAAATATATTTGGCAGCAGCATCTAGCTGAAACTCATATACTCCTTCCTTTGTGGACCGCATAGCTTCTATAATAGCAAGACCTGCAATTTGTGTTGCCTTACGAATAATTTCTACTTCCTTATCACTTTTAATCAATCTCATGGAATCGATAATTGGGGAAAGGTCGACTATAGTAAATTGTGGAAATCGCTGGTTTATTTTCAGTTTTAGTTCAGCCTCTTTTGATGGCTGTCCATCCCAAGGATCAGAACTTATAGCAGCTTGAGCGGCAAGCAACTCGTCGCGACTATCAGTTCCATTTTCTGCTGGGCTCAATTGCAAATATAAAAGAGGTGCAGGTGGTCGAATCAATCCAGTACGCAATAAATCCGAAGATAAAAATTCTATACTTTTGACTTCATCGATTCCCGTAAGCTGTTTAACAAGATCTGCATCTTCTGCAGACAGTGTTTTGCCTTCTCCCCTCTCCTTCCCTTCATCCCTGTGAGTTAAATAAAGCGTAGATTTCCTGTTTTTGCCATTTAACAATAAATAAGAATGAGCAGCTTCGAGGCCGCATAAATAATAAAAATTGTTGGATTGCCTAAAAATACCAAAATTGCCATTTCCACTTGAACCTTGAAGCAAGGCGATGGCATTATTGCCTATTTCATCATAAATTTTGGATCTCCGCTGTTCAAATTCTTCTTTCGAGAAATCGGTTTGGAAATAATGTTTTTCTTGGGCGTCAACGAGATGTGGAATTGAACAAAACAGCACAATTAAGAATAGAAGGAATGTTTTTTTGGTTTTCATAAAGGTGTCGATTAAAATTAAATTCCTATTAAGATTTAATTAAGTTAGAATAATTAAACAATATTTTTATTTAAAAGAATAGCAACAATTATAGCGATTAATAATTTTTCCAAACTGAAATTAACTTTATTAAGATAAATATGTTAGTTAATTGGCGACTATTTTTTGCTTTCATTTTTTTCTGACAAAAATTTCGATTGGAACAAATTTCAATTGCCGAACAAAATGATATAAATATTGAAAGTCATCGAATTAATTTAATTTACGTACCCAAATAGAACAAATTGGTTGAACAAAGAAATTTTTTGATACATCCTAAGCAAATTATTATTACGCTGGTAATTACAGCTATTACTGCATTATTTGCTGCATTTTGCGCTTCTTATCTTTACAATAGATTCTATTCTGGTATTCCTCCTGTGAAGCTTCCAAGTTTATTTTATTTCAATTCAATTTGTTTAATATGTTGCAGTTATTTATTAAATTTAGCAATGAAGTCTTATCAAAACGACGAAACCAATAAATACAAAATTCTTATTGGTTCAACTCTTGTGCTAAGTCTCATTTTTCTAACTTTGCAATTTTATGCCTGGGCGCAAATGAAGGAAATGAATATTTTCTTGAATGAAGCAAATACAGGTTCCTATCTCTACTTAATATCAGGTTTACATTTCATACATGTTGTAGGAGGAATTCCATTTCTTATGGTTTTTTTCTATAATGCCTTGGTAAAAATGCAAACTCCAGTTAGTGTTTTGGTATATTTTTCAGACCCCGATAAAAAAAGAGATCTCAACCTTTTAACTACTTATTGGCATTATTTGGATTTTTTATGGATATTTTTGGTTTTGTTCTTCGCAGTAAATTATCTTTTACAATAAAGAAAATGTTAAATTTTTCTAAAAGTCGAGAGATAAAAGAATTTTTTTACTTCTATTTGTTTATTTAGCAAGATGCAATACCTTTGCAGATTAAATCTAACATTATGATTTTCTGCTTTTAGTATATTATTAATAGTGCAATATGTGTTTACATTTTCGTGTTTTTTTAATATTTATTTGAAAATCAATGTTTTCAAAAACAAGTTTTATTAATCTTGCGTTTTTATAACAATATCGAAATACTCAAATTATGAAATATAGTTTAATTTACATTATAGCCATTCTTGGATTTTTTTCTTCTTGTGGAAATTCAGGGGGAAATGAAATAAGTGGAAAAATTTCTGGAGCTGAAAATTTGTCCGCTTATTTTGATAAAGCCAATCCTGACGGCACGAACACTTCAATGACTCAAACACCAATTGATGGTTCAGGAAATTTTAGTTTTAAGTTTGAAGAACCATTAAGCGACGGTGCTTATAGGATTAGGATAGGAACAAAGAGCGCCTATTTGATTTATAAAAATACTGATTCTCAAGTCAACATAACTGGGACCATTGAAGACTTTAACACTTTTACATATGCTGTGACTGGAAGCCCAGATTCTGAGAAATATAGAGATTACATGAACAAATTCTTGAACGACCAAATATCACTTGAAGACGTTCAAAATGATATCACAGGAGATATGGATGCACTCATTTCTATGCAAGTAGCAAGCACATTATTTGGCACCAGACCTGAATTTATTGTTATGCATAAAGCAGTAAATGAAAAACTTAGAGCTAGCTATTTGGATTCAGACTTTACAATGAGACAATCAGAAATGTTCAACCAGATTCAGGCAATGATCGCCCAATCGCAAAATCGACCTGGTGGGAAATTCAAAGTTGGAGATGAAGCTCCAGATATTGCTCTGCCAGGCCCTGATGGTAAAATCAGAAAATTATCTGATTTGAGGGGAGATGTTGTATTACTCGATTTTTGGGCCAGTTGGTGCGGACCTTGTAGAAAAGAAAACCCAAATGTAGTAAAGACTTACAAAAAATTTAAAAACAAAGGATTCAATATTTACAGTGTTTCTTTGGATGGAATTCATCCTAGAGCATTAGCTACCTTGAAAACCCAATCGGAAATTGACAAACAATTAGAATCTTCAAAAGATAGATGGATTGGCGCAATTGCTAAAGATCAATTGGAATGGGATAGCCATGTAAGTGAATTGAAACATTGGAATTCAGAAATAACCAAAGTTTATGGAATTCAATCTATTCCTCAAACTTTCTTAATTGGCAAAGACGGCCGTATTGCGGCTATCAATCCAAGATTTAATCTAGAAGAGGAATTGACAAAATTGCTTTAAAAATTGAATTTTAATTCGATAAATTTTTAAGTCTATTTCAAGGATAAGTAAGTCAGAAATACAGCATTCGCTATTGCTGCATTTAGGGATTCTGCTCCACTGTTTTTAGCTTTTGGAATACTCAATAAGACGTCGGAATTTTGAATGGTTAAGTCGGAAATCCCATGTGATTCGCTACCGATTGTCATAATCATAGGATAACTTGGTTCAAATTCGAATAAATTGTTTCCTTGCAATGAAGTTCCAATTATTTTTACTTGTGGAAAAGTATCTTTTATCTCAATTATATTTGAATAATAATAATTCATTCTAGCAAAACTGCCCATACTTGCTTGTATTACTTTAGGGTTATAGACTTCAACCGTTTCTTGAGAAAGAATAATGTCATTAAATCCGAACCATTCAGCGGTTCTCAAAATAGTTCCTAAATTTCCTGGATCTTGAATATCTTCCAAAAAAATGGCCAATTTTTGAATTTTCAGATTAGATATAGACTTTACTGGAGGAATATTTGCAACAGCAATTATTCCAGGTGGCGTTTTCAAATTGCTTATTTTTTGCAGAGTTGCTGAATTAATTTCAGTTATGCTTATCTTTGAATCTAATAATAAATTCTTTTTCTCCGGGAGACAATAAATGGAGTCAAAATTTATATTGTTTTGATTTATACCCTCCATTATTATTTTCTCACCTTCAAGAATGAATTTATTATACTTTTGTCTATACTTTTTTTGTTTAAGTGATTGTATGAAAGAAATTGTTGATTTAGATACCATTGAAAATATTGGATTTGAAGAATAGTATGCAAAATAAAAAAATTAATCTACCCGTTGCCTACTTATTTTTATTCTGTTTTGTAATGCTGATTTTACAATCCTGTAATCCAACTGTATATTTAACCGAAAATGAAGCACTACTAACTGAAAATAAAATTGTATTAAAAGATAGAAAAACATTAGAATCCAGAGGATTATTAAAAAGTGAACTCGAATTAAATTATTTGCAAAAACCAAATAGAGAATTCATTTTTATTCCGCGAGAATGGTATTTTTTTAAATTTGAGTCGTCTCCTGACTCTTCTTTTTTAGTCAACTGGATTAGAAAAAATGTAGCAGAATCTCCAAGTATTCACAATGATGAATTTATGCAAAGGACTGCAGAGTCAATGGAAAATTATCTCAGACTAAAAAAAGGATATTATAATGCAACGGTGGAGCCTAAAGTAAAAATTAAGAACCAAGAAGCTTTTGTCAGTTACATAGTTAAGACAGATATTCAATATAAAGTAAATGAATTGGAATTCTCAAGCGAAGATCAAAATTTGAACCAATACATGGACCAAATTAAGTTGAAAACACTAATTCCAAATGGAACTCCTATTACAGAACTCAAATTTACGGAAGAAAAAAATAGAATTGTCAGAAGTCTGCAAGATGAGGGGTATGCAAGATTCAATAGCAATTATGTAAAATTTAGGGGAGATACAAGTGGGTACAAAATGGATGTTTTTGTTGACATATTAGCACCCGGGCCAGGAATCAAACATCAGAAATTTTCCATAGGTGACATCAAAGTTTACACGGACCATAATATAGCAGGAGATTCAATAATATCGAATCATGTAGAGATAGAAAAAATTGATTTTTATAGCAATGGAGAAGATTTTTTTGTGACACCTGGTACAATTAGCAAAAGAATATTCATAGAGGAAGGGGCACCTTATGTTAGAACCAAAGAAATTAGAACTTCACAAAATCTATCTATTTTAAATGCTTACCGCTTTGTTAGTCTTAATCCAGTTATTGATGATGAAATTGATACAATCATAAATTATAATTTTCTTCTAACCCCGATTCAAAATAAATGGGTGGTGGAACGAGGAGCAAGCGCTTACCTTGCAAATGTGCAAAGTGATTCAACTAGTAATTTTTTAGGATTAAATTTAAGCTATGATCTTGCTAGTAGAAATTTGCTTCAAAAAGCAGAGAGTTTTAATATTGGTTTGAATGGTAATATTGAATTTAATTTAAAAAGCATTTTTTCTGGTGGACTCACTTTAGAAAATAGGCTGAGCCTGCCAAGATTATCTGATATTACAAGAGTATTGTACTTGTCTAATAAAATCGGTTTAGTTCCTCTCAAAACATACAATTCTTTATATGATAACACTTCTACTGAATTAAGTGTTTCATACTCCTTCAATTATACTGCTACCATTTACAGTTTGACATCATTGAATGGTTCCTATGGATTCAACTATTCTCCTAATATAAATTCAAGTACCATTTTTAACCAAATGGGAATTAACTATCTGAGATTGGATCCATTGGAAGGATTTGTAGAGACGTTGCAAAGAAATCCTTATTTAGCAAATTCGTTTAATAAAAGATTATTAACAGGTTTTATATTTAAGGATATTGGATATATATTCAATACAAATCCAAATTCAAGTGGTTTCAATTGGGGCTTGACTTACTTTGTAGAAACATCAGGAATTGAAATTTCTGCTTTAAATTCTACTTATAATTTATTCGCAAAATCAAATAAAATTTGGGAATTGCCGCTTCAAAATGATGCCATTGAGTTTTCTAAATTTATAAAATTTGATTTAGATCATCATTTCAATCAGAAAATTTATGGCCAGCATAACTTTGCAGGAAAGTTTAGAGCTGGTATTGCACTTCCTTTCGGAGGTTCAGAAGCTGTTCCTTATGTAAGACAATTTGCAGCTGGAGGACAAAATAGTATTCGAGGATGGCAAATTAGGGAATTAGGCCCAGGTGGATATAATATTTCTAAAGATCCATCTGCATTCACAGCTACGCTGCCTTACCAAACTGGTGATATTCTATTTGAAAGTTCTTTGGAATATAGATTTCCAGTATATGGCTTCTTAAAAGGAGCTTTATTTGTGGATGCCGGAAACGTTTGGGTCTTAAGTGGTGATGATGAAAGGATAGATTCTAAATTTTCAAAAGATTTTATTAAACAAATTGCTGTAGCTTCAGGATTTGGCATTCGAATGGATTTTTCCTACTTTCTATTGCGATTTGATTTTGGATACAAAATAAGGAATCCATTTCCAGATGAAACCGGGAGTTATTTGAATTACCATTCCTTCCAATTAAGTAATATAAGAGACACTAATTTATCCTTTGGTATTAACCTTCCTTTTTAGAAATTTCTATTTCTTAAGTTTGGCAAATTCTTTAAACATGGAACTCCGTCCAAATTGATTACAAATTCTACATTCAAAAGGATTATGACCTCTAGCTGGACAATATTCTCGACCATAAAAGATTATTTGCAAATGAAGTTTATTCCAAATTTCAATTGGAAAAATTTTTTTCAAATCTTTTTCTGTGGTCGTTACATTTTTACCGTTACTTAGCTTCCACCTATAAGCAAGTCTATGAATATGAGTATCAACAGGGAAGGCTGGAAATCCAAATGCTTGCGACATAACGACAGAAGCTGTCTTGTGTCCAACACCAGGAAGTTCTTCTAATTCTTCAAAACTTTGGGGAACCTCTCCCCCATGCTTTTCAACTAATATTTTTGAAAGATTCGAAATTGCCTTTGATTTTGCTGGCGAAAGTCCACAAGGTCTGATTATTTCCTTGATTTTTTCAACAGGCTGCAATGCCATATCAAACGGATTATCTGCTAATTTCCAGAGATGTGGAGTTGTCAAATTAACTCTAACGTCTGTGCACTGTGCAGAAAGTAAGACCGAAACCAATAGCGTATAAGGATCATTATGATCCAAAGGTATAGGCACTTTGGGATACAACTCTTCTAATATAAGCGCTATTTCTGCTGCTACTTCAGTTTTTTTCATCTACTGAATATTTGTTAGGAATTCCATTGTATCCACTCCATCCGCATAATCATCAACCTTTGGCTGTTGACAATCTCCGAAAGCGACGGTTTGCAGATTTTCAAACTTTATATTGCTCGATATACATTGTATATTTTCAAGTTGACTTTGTAAAGTCTGTTCAAGAACTTTTATGTTTTCATATTCTTCATAATGAAGACAAGCTATTCTTGAAATAATATCTTGATGATTTCTTAATATTAAAGACCCAGTTGCTATAAAATCATCCGCATTTAATAGATACAAAGCATAATTGTAATCATAATTGTTTTTGTACTTGTTATGGTTGATCAAGTGTTTGAAGTTTTCATGTAATATTTCAACTAGTTTAACTTTATCAAAACCTTGAGGCAAATAAATTTTTGAAACATTTCTGCAACCCAACCCAAAGTATAAAAATATATCTTTTCCCAAAGCAAGCATTTCCTCTGCTGATTCTTCTCCACTAAGCACTGCAACTGCACTTCTATTTCTGCGTATTATTCGCGGGAATTTTTCAAAATATTTTTCAAATTGTTTCGCAGAATGATTGCTTCCTGTAGCAATTATAGCTTCCATTCCATTCAATCGCTCTGTAAAAATAAAATGTCCTTTTGTTTCAAGTATATCTTCTAACTTGGATATTAAATGCTCTGTAAGAATTTCATCTTTAGAGGAAGATTTGATTAATGATTTGTGACCAGTTAAAAAACAACATAAAATATCATGGAACCCTACCAATGGAATATTTCCAGCTAAAATGAGTCCTATCTTTTTTGTTGTATAATTCCCTATTTTATATTTTGAAGTCCAATTAGTAAGCACATTAAGATCCAGCATTGAATTGGCAATCGATGTTAATGCAAAATCAATGTTTTCAATTGTGAACCAAGGGTTTCTTGATTGTGCTTGTAATTTAATTTCATTAAGTTCTGGACCATTTTCTTTAATGTAATCGCCTAGTTTTACTGAAGCGTTAATTCTTGTGTCTAAATCCATTTAAATTTTTAGTTAATTTCTCAAAACCTTCCGAAATAAGGAAATTTTCATTGTTTTCTAGAATTTCCATCTTATCCTCTTCTGACAAATTTAGGCTTTCAACTTCAGGTTTCTTTAAAATTTGAATCATTGGATAGGGAGAACGATTGGCAAAATTTACAGGATCATTGGGTTCAACATCTCCATATCTGCTTTCGGGATGAAAAGAAACGAATTGTACAAATTTTTCTAACCCGTTTTTTTCGGTTAAATAATCCATTAGATAATATACCTCCACATAATCATTGAAGTTATCCAAGAATGGTATGATTAAAAATTTTGAACTAATGTTATTCCAATCATCTTCAATAAAATGCTTGATTTCCATTTCCAATATACCGTCAAATTTGGGAGCTTCGTCTAATACTTTCCAATCTATTTTCCCATTTCGAAAAGGCCCAGAAGCAAATGGGCAAATATTATTTTTTATAACAAATTCAGAGACCCATTTTTTGGAATCCTCAATGTATATTTCCTTGTTCATTGATTACTTTTCTATTAGCCACATAGTTTCTCCATTTGTCCAAAACTTCAAGCATATCTTCTGGCAATTCAGTTTCAAAATATAATTTCTCTTTCGTAATTGGATGTATAAACCCAAGTGATTTGGCATGCAACGCATGGCGTGGTATGATTTCAAAACAATTTTGGACAAACTGTTTATACTTTGAAAATACAGTTCCCTTTACCAATTTATCACCGCCATACCTTTCATCATTGAACAATGGGTGTCCAATGGTTTTCATATGAACCCTGATTTGGTGAGTTCTACCTGTTTCCAGTTTGCACTCCACTAAACTGACATAATACAAATCATCAAGCACCTTATAATGAGTTACTGCATGTTTTCCTTCTTCGCCATCTTCAAATACAAACATTTGTTTTCTCTCCTTAGGATGTCTCCCTATATGACCTTCAATTGTGCCCGTTTTATCTTCAAATGTTCCCCACACTAATGCCTGGTAGGTTCTTTCAATACTATGATCAAAAAACTGCTTTGCAAGACCAGTCATTGTTAAATCATTCTTAGCAATTACCAATAGTCCCGATGTATTCTTATCAATTCTATGCACTAACCCTGGTCTATCAGCCCTATTTCCTTCCATTATCGGAAGTTCATTTTGGAAATAATATGCTAAAGCATTTACCAAAGTTCCGGATTTATTTCCCACTCCTGGATGCACTACCATTCCAGGTTCTTTATAAACCACCATTAAATGCTTATCCTCATAATGAATTTTCAATGGAATATTTTCTGGTAAAACCTCATATTCGACAGGAGGCTTGTCCAATAAAATAACTATAGTTTGAGATGGTCTAACTTTGTAATTAGATTTCACTTCTTTTCCATCTACCAGTACAGATCCTGCTTTAATTGCATTTTGGAGTCTGTTACGAGAAACTTTTTCAATTCGGTCCATTAAAAATTTGTCGATTCTAATCGGACTTTGGCCTGGATCGGTAATTACTCTATGATGCTCATATAGTTCGTCATTCGTATCATCATTTTCTTCAGCCATTTTCTCTACGTTCATTGTTAATTTTTAGAATAAAAAGCTCAAAGATAAACTAATTGAAGCAGCTCTGTATGTGGCAGCTTTTAAATCAAATGCATAAGAAGTATCATCTACGTATCCAATATCACTTTTCTTAGAATAAAATTCAATGGTTGTACCATAATACGATTGCGCTTTTGCAGTAAGAAACCATACCTCTGTAACCGGAACATGAAGACCAAAACCGCCATAAAATATAGGCTGCCGATCAACATTGTTTAACACAGTATTGTAATTAGTCTGCAATATTCGATCATAATTCTTTGTGGTCGCTTTGATAGAATTCATTCCTGCTCCGCCTTCGAAAAAAAATTCAAAAATCGAAATATAAAGTTCCGGATAAACTCGCATTGCAAAAGTAGTTGTTGAATTGGATACATTGGTAGTCTGGTCTACATCTGGATATAAATTAAAAATTTGATATTTATCCAGATTTCTGCTCGAATATTGCAAACCAAGAAAAATCCTGGAATGATTTATTTGCCGGTAATATCCAAATGTTCCACCAATTTTATTGTTTTTGGTCTTTTGCTTGAAGTCTCCTTGAGGAATTAACATCTCCAAACCGCCTTCAAACATATTCTTATTTGGGCTATAAACGGAGTAGGTATAACCCTCTTCATCTACATTGTCTTGCCCGTATAAAAAATTAAAGCTTAATAGTGAGCCTAAAATCAAAAAAATCTTCATTATGTTAGCTGAATATTTCAAATCCATTGAAAAGGAATAGCGCTTTATCTTCATTTTAAAATAACAAAATAGTTAATAATGAGTTTATCATTCGAATCAATTTGTGTTCACGAACCTAAAGATACAAAAAGTAACAAACCACATATACTTCCAATATATGCAAGTTCATCTTTTGAGTTTGAAAATATCAACGAAGGCATAGATATTTTTACTAATAAAAAAGATGGTTTTGTTTATAGCAGATATTCTAATCCAACCGTCGAAAGTGTCGCAATTAAACTTGCAAAGCTAGAATCTTTCGGTATGAATACTGAAGCAACCGCCATATTGACTTCTTCAGGAATGTCCGCAATTTCTACTTTAATAGCAGGATGTATGAACTATGGAGAGAAAATTCTTACCCAAGCAAACTTATATGGAGGAACAACTGAATTAATAAAAAAAGTATTTTCTAGGTTTGGAGTGGAGGCTATTTTTACGGATTTTCAAAAATATGACAATATAGAATCTATCATTAAAAAAGATTCTACCATAAAAATGATTTTTCTTGAAAGTCCTGCGAATCCCACTTTGGCGTGTGTTGATCTTGAAATTTTAGCTGGTTTAGGAAAAAAATATGGCATAATTACAGCAATTGACAATACTTTTTGTACACCATATATTCAACAACCCTTAAAATGGGGAATTGATTTTGTGATACATTCTACCACTAAATATTTGAATGGACATGGAAATTCTATTTCAGGTGCAATCATTTCATTAGACAAAGAAATGATGAAAGAAAAAATTTGGACCACAATGAAGTTGCTCGGCACAAATTGCAATCCATTCGATGCTTGGCTTATAAACAATGGGCTAAAAACACTGGTTTTAAGAATGAACAAACACAGTGAAAATGCATTGGCTCTTGCAAGTTTCTTAGAAAAACACCCTAAAGTGGCCCATACGAATTATACTGGGTTAGTATCGCATCCTGATCATAAAGTAGCGACAAAGCAGATGAAAATTCATGGAGGGATGATGAGTTTTGAAGTAAAAGGGGGAATTGAAGCCGGAAAAATACTTATGGACAATATCAAAATGTGCACTTTAGCTCCCACATTGGGGGACGTGGATACACTTATTTTACATCCAGCGTCTATGTCTCATATGAACATACCCAGAGAAATTAGAATGGAAAATGGGATAACCGATGGACTAATTAGAATTTCAGTTGGCATTGAAGAAATTGAAGATTTAAAACAAGATCTTGACCAGGCATTAAGTTTCTGTTAGCTTTAATTTTGGATATTCCAAATAAATTGGACCTATGGAATAGATTTTCTTCAAACAATTAATGATAGATATAATATCCAATTAGATCATTATTCCTTTCATTCAGGTGAATTAATTGTATTTCGGGTTAGGCTACCTCTCATGCCCAATTCAATGACTTGTAAATCTTTTATCTTTCCATTTTCGACATTGAACCGAGCCATTGTTCTAAATTTATGAAATCCATGATGTCCGCAGGCTCCAGGGTTGATGTGAAGGAAATTATATTTTTTGTCAAACATTACTTTCAAAATATGAGAGTGACCACAAATAAAAAGATCTGGAGCATCCTTTCTGAAAATATCTCCTACCCTTTTATTGTATCGTTCAGGATAACCACCAATATGCGTAATAAACACATCTAATCCTTCAATTTCAAACCTTAAGTCTAAAGGAAATGTGCGCCTCATTTTAGCATCGTCAATATTGCCATAAACACATCTCAATGGCTTAAAAGATTCAAGTTTTTCGATTACCCGAAAATCTCCAACATCTCCCGCATGCCATATTTCATCGCATTCTTCAAAATAAGAAAGTATATTATCATCAATAAATGAATGCGTATCTGAAAGTAATCCTATTCGAATCAAAATGAATTACTTAAAACCAATTTTCCAAATTGTTGTCCATTTTCCATTTTTAAAAGTGCTGCTCCAATTTCTTGAATGGGAAAAACTTCATCCACAATAGGTTTTATCTTATGAAAATTGATAAATTTTATCATTTCTTTGAAATCTTGATCAGAACCCATTGTCGTTCCATATATAGAAACGTGGTTCCAAAATAATTTTTGAGGAATTAGTTCCATTTTCCCTACAGTTCCTCCATAGATGCTTATTCTTCCTCCTTTATTTGATATGTTCACAAGCTTTGAAAATCCTTTACCACCAGCT
The DNA here is from genome assembly GCA_024642705.1 of Bacteroidota bacterium. Taxonomy (GTDB): domain Bacteria; phylum Bacteroidota; class Bacteroidia; order Chitinophagales; family Saprospiraceae; genus Portibacter. Next base: position 33,436 of record JAHEAQ010000019.1, read on the forward strand.
GAATCAATGACTACATCCATAGGCCCGACACTTTTCAGCACCTGCTTATCCATATCTTCATCCTTATAATTGAATCCTCCTTTGGCACCTAACGCTATGGCTTTTTCTATTTTTTCGGTTGATGAGGAACTAACATATACTTCATTTCCATTAGCAATCGCAAATTGCATAGCAAATAATGCCACACCACCACCAATTCCAGATATAAAAACTTTGTCACTTTTTTTCAATTGAGCTTTCGCAAATAATGCCCTGAATGCAGTTAACCCTGCTAAAGGAATTGCTGCAGCTTCAGTTAGAGATAAATGGTCCGGTTTGGGATGTAGATATTTCTCCTCGATTTGCACATATTCAGCAAAACATCCGTGGCTTGGCAGTCCTAATATTTCAAAGTTGCTTCCATGAAAAGCCTCATCATTTCCCCAATTTAATCCAGGATTAATTAAAAACAAGCCTCCTTTATATTCAACAATACCATCCGATCCTAAAATAATAGGATAAATGATACCACCATACATTCCTTTTTTAATCCACACATCACGGTGATTTAATGCAGATGCCATTACTTTCACCATTACTTTATTGCTTTCTAATTTCAAATCTAATTCACCAATAATTGGCAATTGATCTGGACCATTCAGTATCGCTGCTTTTGTTTTCATATCAAGTAAAATTACTTAAACTTTTAATTATTCATTGCACCATATCCAAAATAATTCTGAATAGCACTAATGATAGGTCGTCGTTATTATAATTAATAGTCGTGATTGGTTGATGCTTTCAACTGAATTATTATAGTAAAAAAATCAGATGTAAGGAAATTTACAAATTAGATTAATATCCACTTAGAAAACATTTTCAATTTCGTCTAATTTGTAAAATAGAAGAAGAATAAAAAAATGAAATCTGATTACCAAGTCATTGATAATCAGATTTTCATTCAAATAAGAAACATTTATTTCTAAGCATTTCCTTATTTGCCAAATGTGTTTAGGTTATAAATTTAAAATCGAATATGCCCATAATTCTATTCTATGAGAACAGAATTCCAAGGTTAAAACTTACATAAGTCATATATATAATAAATATTTACTATATATAATTCTGCTAATTAAATATTTATATATTGCTATTAACATAAATGTGTGTTTTTAGAATAATTACAATATATAAACAATATTAACAATGCAAATCGCATACCAATAATCTATTGTCTATCAACTTTAACAAATTGGCATCATAGAAGACATTATTTCAGTATTATTTTCATATCAAGCAACGAAATGGAAAGCTAAAGTATCGTATGATTAAATTAGTAACCAAATTCATTGAAACTGACAAACATTAATCGAATGAAACGAATTCTAACCATTGCAACCCTACTTTTTACTTTTTGGAGCTTGAATGCTCAGCAGCCCTGCGTGATTGGTAGCTTTTCTTATGAACTTGTCAGAGAGAACAACCAGCAATTCTATTTCAAAATATCCAAGCCTACTGATTTACCCCAAAACTATACCGTTTTCATTAATAATAACAAATATGAAGCACCTCAAATTATTGATGGTGGAGCTTTTTATTATGGGCCCTTTCCTATAGATTGTAATGTCAATTATACTTTAAAAATCCAAAACAAATCAAATGAATCTTGCAATATTTCTGCCAGCATAGGAAAAGTATGTTCTGAAATTCCTTTGTGTGGATTTTCAAATATAAGACATGAAGTCATTTCTTGTAATGATCTTAAATTAAAGTTATGGTTGAATTTTCAGCCACAAAACACCAATAATTTAGGGTTTGATTTATTCAATGCAAATGGAAATTTGATTGGATTTTACAAATATTCGGATTTACCAATTACTATAGAATATGAGCGTCAAGTTGGAGAATACCAATTGCTGTATATACAAGACAATGATAATCCTAATTGTGTTTCGAAATACGAATTTAAAGTGGATTGCATACCAAATGAGGAATGCAAAATTTATGATATCACTTATTCTGTGCCTGAATGTAATCCAAATGGTGTAGTTTATGTTGCTTTAGACTTTAAATATGCCAATGTTAAAAGTGAAAAATTTATTGTAAAAGGTAATGGCATCCATTATGGAACATTTGCATATCAAGATTTGCCAATAAAAGTTGGACCAATTGTCCCACAATGTGATAAAAAATATGAATTTGGAATAGCAGATGCAGAAAACCCAAATTGTTCGAATTATATAGAAGATATAATGATTTGCTGTCCAACAACTTGCCAACTTCCAAAGTTTGAAATCGACAACATGGAATGCAGCGATGCGGTAATAGGTATAAAACTTAAATTAATTACGGACTCCCCAATTAGTAATTTCAAAATATTATTCAACAACACAACTGTACCCAATTACAAACTAGATTACCCTTATATTTATTTTGAAATACAAAACAATTTAACATCAATTTACAATAAAATAACTATTTGCAATTCAGACCCAATTAGTTCTGATTGTTGTTATACCAAAGAAATTAACTTAGCAAACTGCATTCCAAATGGAGATTGCAAAATCGGTGATTTAATTATATCTAATATTGAGTGCGGTACTAATGGATTAGCATACCTCTCCTTAGATTTCAAACATGAGAACGTAGCAAGTGATTACTTCACAGTACAAGGAAATGGCAAGGAATATGGCAAGTTCAAATATGCAGATTTACCAATAAGACTTGGACAAATAGAAGCAAATTGTGACAAATTATTTGAATTTGTAGTTAAGGATAGCGTAAATCCAGATTGTGCAAATAAAGTAGGAAATATCCAACTTTGCTGCCCAACATCCTGCCAACTTCCAAAGTTTGAAATAGTTAACATTGAATGTAGTAATACCTTAATAAGCGTAAAATTAAAATTGATAAATGATATCCAAATCAATAATTTCAAAATTTTATTTAATAACACAACTATTGCAAATTACAAATTAGATTTTCCTTACATTTATTTTGAACTCTCTAATAATTTAACTTCCATTCACAATAAAATTACTCTATGCTCTTATGCACCCAACGGTTCTGATTGTTGCTATACTCAGGAATTTTCTTTAGAAAATTGTGTACCAAATGGAGAATGCAAAATTGGTGAACTTATTCTTTCTCAATCTGAATGTAGTGCAGATGGTTTAGTATATATGAAATTAGATTTCAAACATGAGAATGAAGCTAGTGATTATTTTACTGTTCATGGGAACGGCAAGGAATATGGAAAATTTAAGTATTCTGAATTACCTATAAGTATTGGCCCGTTAGAGGCAAATTGTGAAAAATCATTCGAGTTTGTAGTTAAGGACAGCGTCAAACCAGATTGTGCTAACAAAATTGGAAACATCTTAATTTGCTGTCCATCTACTTGCCCGCTTCCTAAGTTTGAAATTGTCAACATTGAATGTAATGATGCAGAATTATCAGTAAAATTGAAGTTAACCAATGATTCTCAAAATACCAATTTCAAAATATTATTCAACAACACTACAGTTGCTAACTATGAATTGGTCTATCCGTACATATATTTTAAATATCCAAATATTCTAACTTCAGCACATAACAAAATTACCCTTTGTGCAGTAACCGTAACCACTGTTGAATGTTGCTTTTCACAAGAATTCACATTGGAAAATTGCTTGCCAAATGGAGAATGTAGGATTGGTGAACTGAAGGTCTCTAACATTGAATGTAAAGATGACGGATCAGCTTTCTTAACCTTGGACTTCAAACACGAAAATGAACTTAGTAATTTCTTTACTGTGCACGGAAATGGAAAAGATTATGGAACATTTGAGTACGATGATTTGCCTATCAGATTGGGACCAATTGATGCAAATTGTGAAAAATCATACGAGTTCATCGTTAAGGACACAGAAAATCCACAATGTGCAAGCGATATTGGCAATGTAAAAATTTGTTGTAACGATCATTGTCAAGAACCAAAATTTGAAATTATAAATGTCGAATGTGGAGACGCTCATGTTTTTATGAAATTAAAATTCAGTGCTCCGATTATAAATGATGATCTGCTTATCATTGTCAATAACAGCATCATCAATGAATATAAAATTGATGGTCAATTTCTTTATCTATCTTTTTTGAACAACTCAATTGGAATAGTAAATAATATAACTATTTGCACGATACCAACGACGAATCTATCCTGTTGTTATACAAAATCATTTACACTTGAAAATTGTAATCCATCTGGAGATTGCAAAATTGGAACTATAAAAATTCAACCTTCAGAATGTAATGATTCAGGCGAAATACCGTATGTTTTATTGAATTTCGAGTACACCAATGTGGGAGATAAAGGGTTTACAGTTAAAGGAAATGGTCATAATTACGGAGTGTTCAATTACGAAGATTTACCTGTAAGGTTACAAATTGGGTCAAATTGTGACATCAATTACGAATTTGTAATCATTGATAACGAGAACGAATCTTGCAAAGGTGTTATAGAATATGGCAAAATTTGTTGTGAGGAAGCATGTACATTCAAGCCAAAAGAAATAAGAACGCAATGTTCGGATGGAATTCTGAGAGAAGTAGCATTTTATTTAAATGAAGTAACTGATCCAATTAAGAGTTATAAAGTTTATATAAATGACGTGTTTATTGCGGAAATAAATGAAAATAATATTTTCCATGAAATCGAAACTCAAATTCCTATCTATGCAAATCATGAATACGCGCTTATAATTTGTGATGATAATTGTTGTGTCAAAACAAGGCTCGATGTTTCAGGATGTGCGATTTTGGATGAGTGTTCTATCGAGAATATAACTACAACACAAATATCATGCAGCAGCGCAGGATTACAATTTGTACTAGATTTCGAATATTTTGGAAATGGAAGTGAAAAATTTGAATTGTTTTCCTCAAAAGGATTGTTCAAATCATATTATTATAATGAACTACCTCTAAAAATTGAAAACTTTCCAAATTCAAGCACTGGAAACAACTTGTTATTTATTTGTGATATGGAAAGTATTTGTTGTGCAGGTCATGAATTTAGGTCAGGTGACTGTTCTCCATTCCATAAAGAAACAGATGATGTTTGGGAAAAAACTAACAATTTCATCTTTATCAAACAAAATCCAGTTACTACCAACTTGTACTTAACATCACCTTATACCAATACTTCTTACAAAATATTTGATAGTGATGGTAATCAAGTCCAAGTATATGATAGCGAAAATCATGAAGAAATAATTGATATTTCTTATCTGAAAAGTGGACTTTATTTTGTTCAAATAAGGACAAAAGATTCGGTAAAAATTGAAAAATTAATCATTGCGAAATAAACATATTTTATAAAAGACTCATTTTCAAGCTTTCTCAAGCCCGCATGGAGATCTCCATGTGGGCTTTTTATTGAATTCACAATTTTTCAGAAAAAATTATTAATAAAATAGAACGAATTAAGATATAATTTAATTTATTAATAAATTTGCTACCTAATTTTTAAAAATATCGCAAAAGGATTAAATTTTATGGACAAGTACTTATCTGGAAGAGTTAGATCAATGGTAGAATCAGCCACATTAAAAATGGCACAAATGGCAAGAGATTTAAAAAGCCAAGGGAAAGATGTTATCAGCTTGAGCATTGGTGAACCTGACTTTGATACTCCTGATCACATTAAAGAAGCTGCTAAAATCGCATTGGACGAGGGATTCACGAAATATAGTCCAGTTCCAGGATTGGTTGAACTTAGACAAGCGATTGTTAAAAAATTTAAAAATGAGAATGGACTTGAATTTAATACCAATCAGATAGTGGTTTCTAATGGTGCTAAGCAAAGTATTTATAATCTTTGTATGGCCTTATTAGATCCGGGTGATGAAGTCATCATCTTCACACCTTATTGGGTATCTTATTCTGAAATTGTGGAATTAGCTGGAGGTGTTCCCGTATTTGTTAAAAGTACCATTGAAACTGATTTCAAAATTAATCCTAAAGATTTAATAGCTGCGATTGGTCCAAAAACTAAGGCCGTCCTTTTTTCATCACCGTGCAACCCTACTGGTTCTGTCTATACTCATGAGGAATTAGGTGTTATTGCAGATATTATTGGTAAGAGAGATGACATCTTAATTTTTTCTGATGAAATTTATGAACATATCAATTTTGGTAGTAAACATGCGAGTATTGGAATCTTTGATGCAGTAAAAAATCAAACTGTAACCATCAATGGATTTTCAAAAGGTTATTCGATGACTGGATGGAGACTAGGTTATATTGGAGGTCCAAAATGGATCACTGATGCGTGCACAAAAATTCAAGGTCAAGTAACATCTGGCGCTAATACCTTTGGGCAGAAAGCTGCAATTACTGCTTTAGAAGGAGACCAGACACCGACTCAAGAAATGAGATTAGCTTTTGAAAAAAGAAAACATTTAGTGAGATCATTGTTAATGGATATTCCAGGTGTGAAAATTAATGATCCTCAAGGTGCATTTTATTTATTTCCGGATATAAGCTTTTATTTTGGAAAATCATATCAAGATTATAAAATCAATAATTCAGAAGATTTTGCAGAATTTATTTTGAAGGAAGGATTAGTGGCTTTGGTTGATGGCGGAGCTTTTGGTGCTGATGAGTGCATAAGAATTTCATATGCAGCGAGTGAAGAAGAACTAGTTGAATCCATTAAACGAATCAAAGAAGCTGTTGCTAAGCTTTCTTAAAAGGTGGGTTAATTACTCTATGTCCTTTGTGTTTTTTTAAGTGCCTTTGTCTATAATCTTTTAACAGATTCAATTGTTGTTGACTTAAAACGTCAGGATTATATTTGCCAGATGCTTCTCTTTGCCTGCAAGCCTCATAAGAACTGACAGCGCATGCGACAGAAATATTAAGACTCTGAACCATTCCATATTGTGGTATAATAAAATTCCCATCAATATAAGACAATGCTTCTTCTGTTAGGCCTGTATGTTCATTGCCAAAAACAATAGCTGTTGGTTTATTGAAATCCAATGCATAAAGGGATTGACTATCTTCAGCAAGGTGAGTTCCGAATATTTGCTCATAATCTTCCCTCAATCTTTCAAAACATTTTTTACAATCATCATAAATGATTACATCAACCCATTTCCTAGCACCTGCTGATGCCCTGCTGCCTAATTCTATTTTGTTCCACCCTCTAGCATCTGAAACTATTAGAAAAATAGTAGGAATACCAACAGCATCGCAAGTCCTGATCACTGCTCCAATATTATGAGGATCATGAACATTTTCTAAGACTATGGCTAAATCTAATTGCCGATTAGCAGCAAGATTTAGTAATTTCTCTGCCCGTTCTTCTGATAGGTTGACGTTATCCATCAATTTTCACAAACTTACTTTCTATAAATTGTATTAAATCCAAATGTTTATTTTCTAAGTATTTTACTTTTTCAAATTTCTCATCAGCTTCATCAAATATTTGCTCAATTTTATATTGTGTTTGCAAATACCTCTTTATGTCATCTTCTAAATACATTTGAAAGTTCACTCCATATTTCAATATATTAGAACCAATAAAAGTCATCATATCATAACCTTCAAAAGCATCTGACGAAGGAATATCTCCATATTCCTCATAATATTGTTTCATGAAATTTTTAACTAAAGGATCTGACCAATCTACAAATTCTGAAAGGCAAATTCTAATGTTCAAATTTTTATAAAAATCGAAATCCATTTTTTCAGAATCGTAAAGGATAGGCATCCCATAAACGAAAACTTCGGTTGTACCTCTTTCTATATTTAATCTCCTCAAACAAGCATAAATGAAATCTTCATCATTGTAATTCCAATTAGGAATAATTATGGCTTTTCTTCCGCCATTGCCTATTAAATGATCAAATGCAGTATCACCGTAACTTAGAGAATCTTCTTTTAAAATAAATTCTTGAATTTTACTAGGGTTATCACCAACATTTAAAGCTGCATTTGCATTTTGAAAAAACTTAAACCTATTTTTATCTGCATTATCATTTCTGCCAATCAAAACAATTTCTGAATTTGTAAAATTTTGGTTTACATGTTCCATTATTTTGTAATAATGCGAAGTGAGCGAAGGTCTCAATTGGACATAGTAAGGATTATCATCTGTTATTCTTGTACTTGCTAACCACGGTGATATTACTGCTATTTTATTTTTTTTTCCAAAATCTGCAGTCATTTTTAAACTCTCACTATCATATGGACCAATAATGACATCCATTTTCATCATTTCATCATTTAACAAAATTGTTTTCACTGCTTCTTCAGATCTCTCTCCGTCAAAAATTGAAACTTTCATATTGGCACCTTTCTTTTCAAATTCTTTAAGTGCTAATTTTACGCCTGCATAATAGTTGATAAATTTATTATTTATGGACCCATTTACACTTTCTAAAGATTCAGCGTTAAACGGTATAAGAAGGCTGATATTATAGGACTCTTTCTTAAGAGTTTCATATTTTTTTTCATCCGAAGCTATAACTTCCGTTTTTACAATTGGAGGTAGCTCGGAAGCAGGGATTATTGATAATTCCATAGTATCAATACCAATATCTTTATCTTCCAGTGGAACCCTTTCTTTTATATTTTCCTTATTTCTGCTAGAATTAAATATTCCACAGCTTGAAAAAAATAAAACTATGATCAGTAAAACAACAAATTTACTCCCATTCAATAGTGGCTGGTGGTTTCGTACTAATATCATAAACTACTCTGTTAATACCTTTAACTTTATTAATTATTTCACTTGATATCCTTGCAAGAACATCATGCGGCAATTTGCTCCATTCGGCTGTCATTCCATCCATAGAATTTACACATCTCAACGCAATGGTAAATTCATAAGTTCTTTCATCCCCCATTACACCAACGGATTGTACAGGAAGTAATATTGCGCCTGCCTGCCATACTTTATCATACCATCCAGTTTCTTTCAGGATATTGATATAAATAAAGTCTGCATCTTGGCATAATTTTACCTTATCCTCCGTAATTGCTCCAAGTACTCTTATAGCCAAACCAGGTCCTGGAAATGGATGTCTGCTTAAAATTTTATTATGAAGTTCTAATTCTGCTCCTACCTTTCTTACTTCATCTTTAAACAGCATTCTCAGCGGTTCAACAATTTTTAAGTTCAATTTTTCTGGTAAACCTCCAACGTTATGATGAGATTTTATAGTTACCGAAGGTCCATGAACTGAAACAGATTCGATGACATCAGGATAAATTGTCCCTTGAGCCAACCATTTTACATTAGGTAATAGCTTTGATTCTTTCTCAAATACTTCAATGAATACCCTGCCTATAATTTTCCGTTTTGTTTCGGGATCAGATACACCATTCAATTCTGACAAAAATTCTTTGTTTGCTTTAACCCCTTTGACATTCAATCCTAATCCTTTGTAAGATTCTAGAACTTCTTCGAATTCATTCTTTCGTAATAACCCATTATCTATAAAAATACAGTTTAATTGTTTACCAATAGCTTTATGCATCAAAATAGCAGCTACAGAGGAATCTACTCCGCCAGAAAGACCAAGAACAACCGTATCATTTCCAATTTTATTTCTTAATTCAACAATACTATCCTTTACATAAGAAGCTGGTGTCCAATCACACGGACATTTACAAATATTAACAACAAAATTTTCCAGAATTTTAGAGCCCTCTAAAGAATGGGTTACTTCAGGATGAAATTGAATGCAATATATAGGTTGTCGATAAGTAAATTTCTTAGATCTAAAAGCGGCTACAGGAATACTTTCTGTATGCGCTATTAATTCAAATTGCTCAGGTATTTTTTTTATCGTATCGCCATGAGACATCCATATTTGAGAATCTTTTTGCAATCCTAACAACAAAGGATCTTTGTCATTTTCGATTTTAAGCATTGCTTTTCCATATTCCCTGTGATTAGACCGCATGACTTCACCTCCCAATCGATCCGCAAAATATTGTGCACCATAACAAATTGCAAGTATGGGAATTTTATTAATGAATTGATTAAGATCGACTTCTAAGGCGTTATCATCTTTAACCGAAAAAGGGCTGCCAGAAAAAATAACTCCTTTAACTGAATCATCAAGATCAATTTTTTTTGAATAAGGGTAAATTTCACAATAGGTATTAAGCTCTCTCAATCTTCGTGCAATCAGCTGAGTATATTGTGAACCGAAATCAAGAATGATAATTTTTGCTGCCATATTTATTTTGGAATATGGCAGCAAAGATAAAATTATTTAGAGAAGCATTAAGTTAAAACTTAATATATTGCAACCTTTACTCTATTATTTGCCCAATCATCTTCATTGTTGTGCTGAACACTAATAGAATCTTCATTGACACCTTGCAACTTTAAGATGTCTATAATCGCATCCACTCTATTTTTAGAAAGTATTTTACTAATTGCTACGGATTCTGAATAATAGCTATTAATATGTACTTTCAAAGAGGAATCTTTTTGCAAAATAGATGCAATTTGCTTCAATTGGCTCGATGAAGAAAAAGATAATGTAGCGCTTCTGTGGTTGAATGCAAATTCGTAATCGTAATTAATATTCTGACTTTCAGCTCCTTTAGCTGTTGCATCTTCAGTCTTTAAATTTCCAGAAGCGTCTTCCGATTTTGTAACATCAGAAACAGTTTCATTTTCAGATATTCCAGCTGTATTTTTAGCAAGGTTATTTGCAGCCATTTGTGCTTCAAGATCTGAAATAGGAACCCATGAGCCTGGGATTATAATATTATCCAATTGCAATTCTTTTCTTTGCACTCTTCCGATAGCATCATCATTGTTTGCAAGATCTCTTTCAAATGAGAGTATATTGCCCTGTTTTGACATCCGGACCAAATGCGGTTTGTTATTCAAAAGTATTACATCTTCAATAACATTATAACTTTTCTGAGAAATTAAGGGGGCTGAAACAATAAATGCGCACAAAATTAGGGGGAAAATTGATTTTTTGTTCATTTTAAAAATTGTTAAAAGATTAGTTCTAATATTTATAATCTACAAGTTGCTAATTATTAACGATTAATGTAACAATTTTAGCGTATCAATGCAGACATTTTGTTGAATTTTTAAAAAGAATTATTCCAAAAGTCCTCTACCTACTTTATTAATATTCCCTGTTTCGATCAGTTCAGATAACACTTTATCTAGAATTCCATTGATAAAATCCTTACTTTTTGGTGTACTGTATAATTTCGCAATCTCTACATATTCATTTAAAGTAACTTTTGTTGGAATGGTTGGAAAATTCTTAAATTCAATAATAGCCATTTTTAAAAGTATCATATCAATAACAGCTAGTCGTTCATGATCCCAGTTTTTTAATGTTGGTTTTATCTGTTCCAATAATTCTTCATCATTTTCAAATGATAATTGCATTAACTCCTGACCAAATTCTTTTATTGTTTCGTCTTCCGGGAAAAAATGCTCATAGAAATTATCATTGGCTGGAAGTTTTTTCAAGCTTTTCTTAATTGCCCCAATAATTAATGATTTATCGTCCACCCATTCTGCGAAACTATCTTCCATTATTTCATTGAAATAGTCGCTCTTTCTGCAATATCTATACAACTCAAGAAGAATCTCTAGATGATCACTTTTTGAAGTTTCTTCCCCAAGGTATTTTTTATATTCTTCAGTTTTGGCAAACTCAGCGTATATATTTCTGCAAAAGTCCTTATTGGCTTTACTTTCGAAATGCAATTGCTCGAATCTTTTTGCCAAAGATTTATTGTTATTAATGGCACCAATAATAGGATTGTGAAATAATTTAGGAGTGAATTTTTTATCTTCTTCTGTTGGCAAATGTTTTGAACTTCTCTTTTCTGCGTCTTCGATTGAAATACTGCAAATTCTATGAATTGCATAAAGATTTAGCAAAAAAAGATTAAAAGTATCATCGATAGATTTAAAATACCTTTTTGTCGCTTGACTAATATTAAGATCATTATCTCTAGATATTGCATATAATAATTGCATTACCTTAATTCTGACACATCTTCTACTAAGCATAATATTTCAAATGGATCTTTGTATTAAATAAATTCCTAATACAAAGAAAGCAGTTTTTTATCAACTAATACAATATTGCTTTGATTATCTATGAATTATCCTCTTTTTTTTTAATTTTTCTCGCTTGAAAGATTAAAAGTTTTTTTAATCTCCTCATAAGTGGGTAATTTCTTAATATGCCACTTATAAACTATTACTCCATTTTGGACCAATACAACGCCTGGATTTGATCTAACAATAGTCTTTAACAGGATATCATCAGCTGAATAATAGGTAGCATCTGGGCCAACTTTTTCCTTAAAATCAAGAATTTCATCCTTTCCAAACTTACCAATAAAAACATGGGCATTGATACCATCTTTTTTAGCTTCTGCAACAAACGGATTTAGAACGTCAGTGAATTTTTCTGTGTATTCAGGATCCCATTTCATAACATACTTTTCTACTTCACGAGGATTAATACTGCCAACCTTCCTTTCAAAAGTCATTACTCCATTGACATCTATAGAATCATTGACAAAAACTGTATCCTGGACGGTCATTTTTTCAAGATGTGATTTGCCTTTTAATTTATCACACACTATCCAAAGACTGTACCCTTCATTATGTAATAATTCATCTGCTGAATCATAACCATCCAAACTTGAAATTTCAAAATCACTAATTTTTGATTTTTCAATGGTTGGTTCTGTTTTTACCTGATCTATAACCTTCCATTCCGTTTTTGGATATTTAGCAAATTCTTTCATGTAAACATCATTGGAAATCTCAACGACTTGAGAAGGATCCGCAAGATTCTGTAATTTCCAAGCTATGATTTGGACATTTGCAGCAGCCTCCATTTCCATTTCTTTTTTGCCAGCAATATCAGCACCGATTTTAAAAGGTCTAAAATCCGCGTGTGGAATATCCCATTTGAAATTGCTTAAGCAATAAATAAACAATGCAATTATAGCAACACCTGTAACTCCTACTCTTATTTCTTTTGTAAATATTTTATGCATTTTCTTGTGCTGGAAAACAAAATATATGGCTGGAACCAACAAAACTATGTCTTTCAGAAATGAAGTTTTTGGTTTTAATTTAATAAAATCGCCAAAGCAACCGCAATCGGTAACCTTCATATTAAGCTCATCATACGCTACCCATGAACCAAAACTAAAAAAGTTAACTCCATCAGGCACAAACCCAGTGAGAAAAGTAAATCCTGTAAGAATTGTAAAGAATACTACCAAGCCCAAAAATACCCAAGCAGTTAATTTAGGGCGCATTCCCATAATCAACATAATACCCAAGGCAATTTCCAATATGATCATAAACACTGAAAATCCAACTGAATACTCACTCAATAAAGGAAATAAAGGACTTAAAAATGCAAACCACGTGGGTTCGAAAAGTTTATCAAATTCAGCAAAATATTGTTCCATTTTGTAAGCTGTTCCCAATGGATCTACTGCCTTCACCCAACCTGAAAATATAAACAACACCCCACAAAAATTTTGAAATAATGTCATTAACCAATTTTTTTGGCCTTTTTGTGTTAATCCTATGATAAAAGTTAATATGATGGCTACAATTCCAATGTAGATAAGCATAGTTGATAGTGTCATGTATTCTTAAAGTTTCTAGTATTTTTATAATTAATGAAAACTAAATAAAGTATCAAATCAATAATTCTTGCAATCTATAGTAGCAATAAGTTGATTTGTTAAGCCACAAAGGTAAAACAATTCTGTAGATACAATAAATTATAAGCAAATTATTAAAGTCTCAAATATCTATAATCAATTCGTAATTAGTTGTTAATAAATTCCAAATGCGGTAAATCTTTTTTATAAATGGACTTTTATTTTATAAACAATTGAATTAATCTGTTTTACAACTGCTCTTTATGCACAAAACAAGAAATCATTTGACATAAAAATAGCACATCCCATCATCATCATTTCTATGCCTTTATTTTAATTAGATGGGCAAGAACTTAAAGTTTTAATATTCAAACTTAATGAATATATGAACTCTGATAAAATTCCTTATCCTTAATTCAGGTTAGTTAGCATTTGAATGATTTTTTACGATATTTATCCCAAATATCGAAATTTGGAATTTTTGGCATTGTGTATTTTGGTTAATGTATTGTTATCCATCATTTTTAAGTTTTTTCCAAAATATGGGATTAATAATTTTCAAGCAATAATTTTCAATTATTTTACTTGTTTGATTGTGGGCACCTTTCAGCTAGGCACTTTCCCAGTCCCTGTTAATTTTGTTACCCTTCCATGGTTTCCTTTTGTGATTGGGTTAGGATTCTTATTTATTATTGGTTTTAATCTAAATGCTATAGCAAATCAAAAAATAGGGGTTGCTTATACTGCCCTTCTCCAGAAGTTGTCCTTAATTATTCCTAGTTCCTTTGCCCTCCTGTTCTTCAATGAATCGGCTACTTTCATAAAAATTCTAGGTATTGTCATTGCGCTCATTGCGATAGCATTCATACAAATGCCTTCAAAAAAAGTAGATGGTCAAATAAATGCTATAGAATTTAAGAAAATGACCCTTTTAGGCAGTGGAATATTTATTATTTCTGCAATTATAGAAGTTGTTCTTTTTTATATGAGTAAAGTAGGAATTTCTGCGGGATCAGATATTGAAATTGTAAGCAGTACATTTGGACTAGCAGGAATATTAGGCTTAATTCTTTTGCTTATTCAATTGTATCAAAAGAAAGTTAAATTTGAAATGAAAAATGTGTTTGCAGGAATAATTTTAGGGATTCCAAATTTTTATTCTATTTATCTGCTTTTATATTTATTGAATAGAGGTTGGGAAGCATCTGTGCTATTTCCAATGAATAATGTAGGAATAATTGGAATGGCTGCTATTGTAGGTTATTTTTTATTTAAAGAAAAACTAAATTCTTATAAATGGATTGGAATGGGTCTAGCAATTATATCAATAATTTTAATTTCTAAATAAATCGCATTAAATGTCGGATCATTTTTTAACCATAGCTTCAGAAAAAGAATACTTACTTAAAGAAAAATCCAGCAAATTTTATGCTTTTGCTTTTCCAGTTTCAAACATTTCAAATATTGAAGAAAAATTATTGGAGTTAAAAAAAACACATTTGAAGGCAAGACACTTCTGTTATGGCTACAAATTGGGTATCGATGATAATTTATTCAGGGCAAATGACGATGGCGAACCTTCAGGCACAGCAGGAAAACCAATTCTTGGGCAAATTGAAAAGTTAGGATTGACTGATACTTTAGTTGTTGTAGTCAGATATTTTGGCGGAACAAAGCTTGGAACTTCCGGCTTAATTAAAGCTTATAAAGAATCGGCTGCTTTTGTTTTAAATGAATGTGCAATTATTGAAAAAATTATTACTGGTACAATTTTGATCGAATGTTCGTTTGAATTGGTTGGCGTTATGATGAACTTATTGAGTTCTAATGCTATTAAAATAGTAAATACCACTTATGATTCTTCAGTAAAGATTTCCATTGAGGTTAGAATGTCTGAATTAGAATTAACGATTGTGCAATTAAAAGCTAAATTATTAAATCGGGCTGAAAACGATATAGATGATGAAACTGAAGTCGATGGAGTTTCATTCCACATTGAATAAAAGTTAAAATGAAATGGTTCGTGTTATTTTAGATTAAAAATTAAAGAAATTTTTAAATTGTGCTTTTCAATTTAAAATGAAAAAATAAATCAATGGGAGCAAAAAACATAGCGCTTACGGGAGGAATAGGCTCAGGAAAGACTTTTGTGGCATCAATTTTTAGATTAATGGGAATTCCTGTTTATGATTCTGATGAAAATGCAAAAAGGTTGATGATTCAGAATAAAAAAGTGGTAAAAAGCATTAAAAAAGAATTTGGAGAAAAAGCATATTTAAGCGAAGGAATGCTCAACAAATCATTCATTGCCGAAAATATTTTTAACCATAAAGATAAATTGCAAGCAATGAATAGCATTGTGCACCCAGCAGTTAGAAATGATTATGAAAGATGGGCCTCAGAACAAAAAGGTTCCCCATATTTAATTAATGAAGCTGCTTTATTTATTGAAAATGGGACTTACAAAAATTTTGATGCTTTAATAGGAGTTCTTGCGCCCATGCCGCTTAGAATTAAAAGGATTGTTGAGAGAGACCATCTCTCTTCCATTGAAATTATCGCTCGAATAAATAATCAAAGTACTGACCAGGCAAAATTAGAAGTGAGCGATTTTATTATCTACAATGACAAAATAGAATCTTTATTTCAACAATGTTCAAAAATTCATCAGCGTTTAATAAATAATAAATATTGAAGCATAATAAAAATCCTATTTTTGTAAAAAAAAGAAGCAAATGTTAGACACTCAACTTTCACCCTCAGAATTAATTGCCTTAGAAGATAGATATGGAGCGCACAATTATCATCCGTTACCTGTTGTATTGTGCAAAGGTGAAGGTGTTTTTGTTTGGGATGTAGAAGGTAAAAAATATTATGATTTCTTATCTGCATATTCAGCAGTAAATCAAGGGCATTGCCACCCAAAGATCATTGATGCGCTGGTATCACAAGCCAAAGAATTAACCTTAACTTCTAGAGCTTTCCATAACGATATATTAGGAAAGTATGAAAAATACATTGCTGAATATTTTGCTTATGATAAGGTATTACCTGTAAATACTGGAGTTGAAGCTGTAGAAACAGCAATTAAATTATGTCGTAAATGGGCATATTTAAAAAAAGGTGTGGAAGCTAATAAAGCAGTTATCATTTTTGCTACGGGCAACTTTCATGGAAGAACTTTAGGCGTCATTTCAGCGTCAACAGATCCTTCCTCTACAAAAGGATTTGGGCCTTATCTTCCTGGTATTGAAGTAATTCCATACAATGATATTCCAGCATTAGAGGACGCATTAAAAAATCCAAATGTTGCAGGCTTTCTAGTAGAACCTATCCAAGGAGAAGCAGGAGTATTTGTTCCAGATGATCAATATTTACCAGAAGCTGCAAGATTGTGCAAAGAAAATAAAGCATTATTTATAGCAGATGAAGTCCAGACTGGTATTGCCAGAACGGGAAAACTATTAGCAACATGCGGAAATTGCAATTGTAAAAGACATTGTGAAAATACGCCAGAAGTTAGAGCAGATATTTTAATTTTGGGCAAGGCAATTTCAGGAGGCGTATTTCCTGTATCTGCAGTTCTTGCGGATGATGAAATAATGATGTGCATTAAGCCAGGAGAACATGGTTCAACTTTTGGTGGCAATCCCTTGGGTTGTGCAGTTGCAATGGCAGCCTTGGAAGTTGTGAAGGATGAGGACCTTTCCATAAATGCAAGAGTCCTTGGTGAGATTTTCAGAACCAGAATGCAAAAACTTATTGATCGTTCCGACTTAATTACATTAGTTCGTGGAAAAGGACTTTTGAATGCTATTGTAATCAATGACGATGAGTACAGCTCTACTGCTTGGGATATTTGTATAAAGCTTGCCGAAAACGGATTATTGGCCAAACCAACGCATGGTAATATAATTAGATTTGCTCCTCCTCTTGTTATTACAGAAGAGCAACTGAATGAATGTTGTGAAATTATTGAAAAAACAATCTTAACTTTCGGAGCAAAATAAAACAGTATAAATCTGTCTTATCTTTGCATAAAAAATTGAGGCTAAAATTAAATGGATGCAAGGAATACAATCTATCTGACGTATTAATGTTTTAGGTAACATATTTTTCGATAACATATCATTTTCTGCTGGCTTGAATTAAATTTAAGTTTATAAATTTTGAAAAACTAGGTTTGAGGATTTCTCCTCAAAATTGAATTTAAGTGATATAAATAAATAATAAGTCTCAATTCTGAGGTTAATTACCAGATTGGCACTTTGAAATAGGATAATATTTTGAAGAGGAGTTTAAAATATCTGTAATCTAGACTTTCAATTTTCAACGGAGGCAGATTTTTAAAATGAGCTTCAAGGTCGATTTTCTGGAGTCGAATTCCATTCCATAGTACCTGGGGGCCCATGCTTGCTAACTTTTCATAATTTATTCCCCACCTCATTCCTTTTTCATTCGACAATTTTTCACTTTTCCGAATCGCCCTTTCTCCTTTATTTGGATTATATGGTCTTACATTTTTCAACCTTTCAATTGTTGAAACCAATTCTGATTAAGAAGTAATCAATTCTTTCTGATGTCTTCTGTAAAATAAAGCCCCTGCTCGTTTATTCAACCAGTTATGAGCGAATGTTGCAAAGCAATTTTAACAAAGCTAAAATAATGAGGGAACCGGCTGCAAATCAGACGGATGGGAGGGCGGCAACTCCAATATTGTTGAGTAAGTATATGCCACCTTCAAAAACATGCTGTGCTATTTCCATTTTAACTTTACATTTTATCATGTAAAGTTCGAGCCTGAGATAGATTATTGGTCTTTAATTATAAATTATTTAAGACTTCAAAATAGAATTTCAAGATATTTCGTTTAATGGTTGACTATACCATTCAAGAAATATATTATTTGAGAATAATCGAATTTTACCTAATTTTTCATTATTTGTTTATAAATAATAAAAGTTATTACAATCTTTACATATTAAAATAAGTTTTAATGTATAAAAAGAAAAGATACATGTTTCAATGTGTTCCCAAAACATTCGCATTAGCATTTTTTGCTTTCTGCACACTCAATATTTTTGCTCAAATTACAACCGAATATACAGATGCAGACCGCTATTATAAAACAGGATTAGAATTGTTCGAAAGAGCTAATTTTGGCGTTGCCAAACAGACCTTTCAACAAGCAGAACAAGAATTAGCCTTTCAATTTGACGAAAGATCGAAGTTATTGAGAACAAAATCTCAATATATGATTGCAAAATCTGCATTAAACGGTGGATTTCCTGAAGGTGAAAAGCTGATTTTAGATTTTTATAGAAACAATAGACCTGACCCTCTAACTTATTTAGCCATAAAAGACATAGCAAACATCAAATACGAAAGAAGGCTTTATACTGAAGCTATTACACTTTATAATTTAATTGATGTTTCTAATATTTCAAAAAGCGATCGCATAGAGGTTTTATTCAAAAAAGGTTATTGTTATTTTGTTAAAAAAGATTTTGTCAATGCTGAAAAAGCTTTAAAGCCAATTCTTGGAGAAGAATCGATATATACCAATCCAACCTATTATTATATGGGAATGGTTAATTTTTTCCAAGGTGACTATGAAAATTCTGTCGATCAATTTTTCAAACTCAAAAACGACAAGTTATATTCAAGCTTTATCCCTTATTATATCGCCCAAATTTATTTTGCTAGAAAAGAATATGATAAAGTCATTGATTATGTGCCCCAGCAACTCAAGAACGCTGACCTGAACAGTATTAAAGAAATTAGACACATATTGGGACAAGCCTATTTTATTAAAAACGATTATGTTCAAGCACTCCCCCATTTAGAATATTATGAGTCAAATTCTAAGAAGATGAGGAAGGAAGATTTTTATCAACTTGCTTTTACTCAATACAGCCTAGGACTTTTTGCAAAAGCCGCCGAAAATTTCAAAGA
Source organism: Bacteroidota bacterium (assembly GCA_024642705.1). Lineage (GTDB taxonomy): Bacteria > Bacteroidota > Bacteroidia > Chitinophagales > Saprospiraceae > Portibacter. The sequence goes on from JAHEAQ010000019.1 coordinate 53,053, forward strand.
ATTAAGCAAATTAGATTCAAAACTCGGGCAAGTTAGCAACCATTATTTAGCAGATTGTTATCTAAAAACAGGCAATAAAGAAGATGCCAGAGTCTCTTTTAAAAATGTTACAAATTTAAATTATGACCAAGAACTTTATGATGAAGCAACTTTTAATTTTGGGAAATTATCTGCTGAATTAGGATATGACAGGGCTGCAATAACAGCATTTATAAGTCTGCCAGAAACTTCCAACAATTTTATAGCGGCTCAAGATGTATTAGGTTCATTATTCGAATCGACAAAGGATTATGAGATGGTCATCACGACTATCGAAGGCATGAAATCTCAATCGCCAAGAATCAAAGAAGCATACCAAAAAGTTTGCTTAGAAAGTGGTATTCAATTGATCAAAGATGGTAACAGAAAAAATGCCAAATTGATTTTGCTTAAGGGTGTAAAAGTTCCTGCAAGCCAAGAATATAGCGCCTTAATTTATTATTATTTGGCAGACATCTATCATAATGAAGCAGAATATCAGGAAAGTATTTCTGTTTTAAATAAATATTTTACTTTGAGTTCATTAGTGTATAACCTTCCTGAAAATGCGAGACTTCATAATGCAAATTACTTACAAGCGTATAATTATTTAAAGCTCAAAAATTATGGACAAGCTGCGGAGTTTTTAACTAAGAGTCTGACATTAATGAAACAAGAAGGTTACGAGACTAGTGCTGATTTAAGACAGCAAAGGCTCTTTGCCGATGTGGTAAGCAGACTAGGTGATTGCTATTTTACATTTAACAAATATGATGAAGCCATTCGCTATTATAATATTGCTTCTAAACTTAACTTTCCAGGCCAAGATTATGCTTTTTTTCAACAAAGTATGATAAAAGGATTACAAGGAAAATACTATGATAAAATAGTATTATTAGAAACTTTGGTAAAGACGATTCCAAATTCATCCATGCTTGATGATGCTTATTTTCAAATGGGCGAAACTCATATGATACTCGAAAATAACAGGGCTGCAGAATTGGCATACTCGAATATTTTGGAACTTAAGAATAAATCAATTTTAATTACAAGAGCATTACTCAAACTAGGACTTATTGCTTACAACAAAGGAGATGTGCCTAAAGCTACAAAATATTACACCGATATTTTTAAGAATAATCCTAATAAAAATGAAGCTAAAGAAGCCATTAATGCCTTAGAGGAAATTTACATTCAAGATTTGGGAAGAGCTGATGAATTCATGAACTTATTGGAGAAACATGCAGGATATCAGCTAACCAGTTTAGAAAAGGATTCCCTATCCTATTTGGCTGCTCAGGGGCGATTTGACAATGGCGAATACATAGAAGCTATCAATAGTTATTCTAAATATATTGACAATTATCCGAAAGGCTTAAATAGATTAAAAGCGCTATATAATAGAGCTGAAAGCAATACGATTCTAAAAAAATATTCTGCAGCTATACCAGATTATGAAGCAATTATCAAGTTAGGTCAGAATGAATATTATGAAGACGCCATCTATAAAGCGGCATTAATATCTTATAATGACTTACAGCAATTTGCAGCAGCATTTAATTATTATAGTTTGTTGGATGAAATTACAAAAGATAAATTGATACAATATGAAGCCCAAATTGGTGGATTGAGGAGCGCATACAGAGTCGGAAATTTGGATGCTATATTGCACATGGCAAATAAAGTGATTAACAATAGTCTTTCCACAAAAGAGGACAAAGCCTTGGCCAATTTTTATTCTGGAAAAATGAATTATGTAATCAAATCTTGGGAACCAGCACTCGCCAATTTGTCCCAAGTGGTAATGCTAGTAGACAATGCCAACGCAGCGGAATCTAAATATTTAATCAACGATATTTATTTCAAACAAAATAAGATTGCATTAGCTGAAGAAAACGCGCTAGAAACAATAAGTAACTCTACTTCTTATCCATTTTGGGTTGCTAAGAATTTAATTCTTCTTTCCGATATATTCATGGTTAAAAAAGATTTTTTCAATGCTAAAGCTGCATTGGAAGCAGTTATTGAAAACTTTCCTGAAACAGATGATATCACCAAAGAAGCACATATAAAACTTGCTGCAGCTTTAACTGAAGAAGCAAAAATGACTAGAATTCAGGATACTTCTGAAATTTTATCACTAGATACCATTAAAAGCAATGACTAAGCATATAAATCACATCATCACTTTAATATTTATTTTTTTGGGGGCTTTCAATGCGCAAGCTCAAAAGGTGGACACTATAAAGACGCCAATTAGTAAAGATCTTCCAGCAGAACAAGTTGAAGTTATCAAACAATTTCAAGCTAGACTCGAAGATGCACGAAAAATTAACATCGTACCTGAACAAACCGCTTCAAGAAAGTTAGAATCATTTGATTATAACGTCAATATTCGCCCTATCCAATTGGCGTATTTAGACCCAGACATCAAACCTATTGCTATGCGTTCTGATATCTTGCCCAAAAAATATAATGGATATGCAAGAGCAGGTTATGGAAACTTTAATGCAATAGACGCAGGAGTTGGTTATAATTATTTATTTGATTCGGGGTCTGAAATAACTATTATGGGAAACTTTCTTCGAATGAACAATAAAAAAGAAAGCTTTCAAAAATATCAAAATTTAGATACCAAATTAGGTATTAATCACATCTTCAGCCCTTTAATTGCCTTAAATGTAAATGCAGGTTACCAAAGAAAAAACGTTTTCTTCTTCGGATCTCCTATCGATTCCATAGGATTAGACTCTTCATTGTACAATCGAACAATCAGCAAATTTGGCTTCGGAATGAAGGCATTCAATGCTGAAACCAACGTTTATAATGTAAATTATACTTTTGGTGTTAATTACAATAATGTCAACCTTGTAGATGAAAATTTACTTGAAAACAACTTCATTGTAAATCTTAATGCATCTAAAACAATTAATGATCATTTCACAATTGTTTTAAATGGAAAAGTTGATTTGACCACTATCTTGGATACTGCCAATTTTAATTATAACAATTACTTTATAAACCCTGGGGTTGCTTTCAGCAATGAGAAATTAAATGTGCGTGCAAGTGTCAATTTTGGTTTTACAAAGGATAAAACTTATTATCTACCTGACCTAATGTTAAGTTATAGTCCAGGAGATTACAGAATTATTCCGTATGCATTTTGGAAATCAGAAATACAAAAAAATAATATCGATCATTTAATTGATGTAAATCCATTTTTAAGTACAGGTATTGTTCCAAATATTGAAAATAGCATTATCAATCGATATGGAATAGGAATGAAAGGTGTTGTTAATGGATTAAGTTATGATGGGCAAATCAATTTTGGAAAAACGGATAATTTAATTTTATTTAATGCTGTGTTGAATGAGCAAAATTTAAGACAATTTGAAATCTTAAAAGATACTGCCTCAATTCTTCAATTCAAGGCTGGAGCGGATTATGCTGTGAATGATCATTTCAATATAAACACTGATCTTAGTTTCAACAAATACACTTTAAATGAAAATGAAAAACCTTGGCATTTACCTTTGTACCAAATTGATGTAGAAGTCAATTATTTCTTATTAGAAAACAAACTTAAAATCAGTCCTAAACTATTCCTACGTGACGGTACATTTGTTCAAAATGAAGACCTATCAATCAAAGAATTGAATCCATTGATTGATTTTAACTTTATGGCTGAATATACTATAAAAAATCAATTTAGCATTTATGGAAAAGTAAATAACATCCTAGCGAGTGAGTATCAACTCTGGGATAATTATTCTTATTATGGGTTAAATGCGATGTTTGGATTAAAAGCAGTTTTTTAGACAGAAATCAAGAAGCTGGAAGCAATTGGCACTAGACTATGAACAGCAACTTAATAGTTGCAAAGCGTATGATGTCTATTGAGAATTAAGGTAATCGGAAAACAGACCACTTTTTTCATTCTGGGAATCATTTCCAGCTTAGAAAATAAAATCCTCGAATTCCAAAAAACTTATAAATTCCAGTTCAGACAACCAGAAACTATTAGCCGCGACTTTCAAGTTTCGAGTTATTAGACAATTTCTTATTTATTATACCCGATAGTAGGCTTATCGAAGATATATTTGTCTTTATTTAAATCAAGATTCATTACATCATCGCCAATAATCTGATGTTTTCCATTTTTTGGTCTTTCTAAAACTGGCAAGGCAGAAAGTCTTAAATTTTGATTTTTGATGATTTCGACAATAATGGTTCTCACATCTCTTGCATTTCCAAAAAACTTATCTCTAAATTTATGGATGTGTTTCAATTTTTCATTTAGAATTTGTAAAGCTTTGGTATTTATATGATATCCTTCATCTTCGATCATTTTCGAAGCAATCTTAGTTAATTCATCAGAAGAATAATCATCAAATTTTAGTATTTTATCGAATCGGGAACTCAACCCAGGATTTGCTTTCAAAAAGGTTTCCATATTACTAGGATAGCCAGCTGCGAAAACAAAAAACTGACCTCTATGATCTTCCATTCTCTTCAAAATGGTTTGAATAACTTCCCCACCATAATCGCCTTGATGCCCATTAAAATTCGATAATGCATAGGCTTCATCAATAAAAAGTACACCTCCCATTGCTTCATCAATCTTTTCTGCAGTTTTAATCGCTGTCTGACCAACAAAACCTGCAACCAGACCTTGACGATCTGTTTCCACCATATGTCCTCTTTCTAAAATTCCCAGCGCTTTGTATATTTTGGTCAATATTCTAGCTACAGTAGTTTTACCTGTTCCAGGATTTCCAACAAAAACTGTATGCAGATAGAAATTATTAAGGACATCTCGTTTAGTCTCTTTATGGTATTTGACAATTTCAACCAGTTCATTAATTTGTTTCTTAACTTCACTTATTCCAATTAAATCATTCAATTCGGCAAGCGATTTATCCAAGAACTTTTGATCAACAGGGATATGAGGTCTGATTTTATTTTCTTTCATCCTTACCAATTCCACATCCGAAGCCACAATTTTTGATAGTATTTCAGTGTCAACTTTTCCATTGTCCTTTGACATAATTCTAAGTCCCAAATTTACTTTAGCTTTTTCAACCAAGTCAAAAACAAAACGCGCATTTCCAAATGTTTTGTCCCTATCTCTATAAGCCGAAACTATCAATTCATCAATTATAACTTTTGCCTCATCTTCCAATTTTACTTCTTTTTCATCACAAGCATAATCTGCAATCAATGAAAGTTCTTGAGGCATATAATCTGCAAAATCATAATACAACTTGAACCTAGACTTTAATCCTGGATTAGACGAAATAAAATGATCCATTTCTTTTGGATACCCAGCGACGATAACTGCCATATCTCCAGGTCCATTGGATAATTCTTTAACCAATATTTCAATCACTTCCCTTCCGAAATCCTTACTATCATCATTTGCTCTGGCTAATGCATATGCTTCATCAATAAATAATATGCCTCCTCTTGCTTTCTCAATAGCTTCTTTAACCTTTGGTGCTGTTTGTCCTATATATTCTCCCACCAAGTCTACCCTATCTACCTCATGAACATGGCCTTTTGAAAGTAATCCCATTTTCCTGTAAATGAGCCCCATCAATCTGGCAACTGTCGTTTTTCCAGTGCCTGGATTTCCTTTGAAAACAGAATGAACATTGATTTCGTCCACTTCTTTGAATCCATTCTCCTTTCTCAATTGTAAAAATTTGATGTATTGAGCATGTTCTCTGACTTGCTTTTTAATTTGGGACAAACCTATCAGCTTATCCAAATTCTCCATTAATTCCTCGAATGTCTGTTTCTCCTCATGACCAGGAGCAAGAATGATAGGATTTTTTCCATTTCTTAATTGCACCAGAGGAATGCCTTCAACAAATTGATCGCTAACTTGAAATGGCACAACCGCAATCAACTTATTTAGAAAAACTACCTCTACAGTATAAGTGCCAGCTCTCCATGAACCTTTTACATTAGAGCCCCAACCTGCACTAACCATAATTTTTTCTTCGCCTGGTTTAACCGTTTGAAGCCTAATTACCTGGCCTTTTAACTCTCTTGCTTCATTGTAAAATTTTGCAAAAATCTCACAATGCCACTCTTCAGACTTATTTTTATTGTTTAGGATAATTTCATTGTAAATATATCTAGATTCTTCACCTGAAAATTCTGTGAAATAATTTCTATCAGGTTCATTGACATCATCATATTTTCCTTCATACAATTTTAAGGATACTAAATCGAAATATAAATTTTCGTTTTCATCTTTTTTAATGCCCACATCTTCTACATAGAAATATTTAGTGGCCACTTTTTCGCCATCGATATATGCTTCCCAGAAATAAGTCCCTTTTTTCCAAAAAACACCTTCTTTTTTATTGCCCCAACCTTCTCGGACGTATACAATATCGTCGTATTTGCTTACTTTCCTTTTAAAATTTAATTCACAAACAGGAATCTTGGGATCTGAAGTCTCAAAACATTTCAGTTGAATATCCACTTCCCAAATCGATCGATCAAATTCTTTATTGTAAAATGATAATTCAGTATAGATGTAGGTGGTTTCAAATCTATCGAAAACTTGTCTATATTTTTTCTTATTGTCCGCAAGCCACTCAGTTGAAGCGTAAACCATTAATTCACGGAACTTATAATTCTTCGAACTTATATTTTCATGGGTTTCTTCCATTGTCTTTTCAATTCATCAAATTAAATTAATAAATAATTTCGAATTATTTACAATTGAACAGTTAAAATGGTCAAGATTATTGCATAATGTATGCCTCAAATAATAAATTAAACAAATTATCTTGATTTTACGTTTCTTTTAATATTAGCTACAATTATTTTGAAACAAAATTTATAGGTGTAGCTTTGCGGTTATAAGGATATGGTTAAAATAACATTTAATTTCGAAGACAAAAACATTCCAACTAAAGTAGTTAAGAATGTAGAATCAGGATACTCAATACTGGAAATAACAGAGGATTTCGATATTCATCTGAATCATAATTGCGGCGGGGTTTGCGCATGCAGCACATGTCACATTTATGTAGAAAAAGGAGATGACTTTTTGGAAGAAATATCTGATAAGGAAGAAGATTTCATTGATCGAGCGATAAATCCAAGGTTAGAATCAAGGTTAGCTTGTCAATGTGTGATTTTGGAAGATGACGCTGAGATAGAAATCACAATCCCTGATCAGAAGCAGATAATAGGACACGAACATTAAAAATTAAATAAATGGCATTTGAAAATCTAGATGACTTACCGATTCACTGGACAGATCATGAAGATGTAGCAATGAAACTCTATGAAAAATTTGGAGATGATTTCACTGAAAGTAAAATTTATAGAATCCGATTTACAGAGTTAATTGAATGGGTCCTTGAATTGCCTTCCTTTTCTGGAAAAAGAGAAGACTGCAGTGAAGGTCATTTGGAGCAAATTCAGGCCAAATGGGTTTATGAATGGCGCGATAATCAATAATCATGGACGTTTATAGCTATTTCTCAGTCATTGACACATTAATATTTGATATTGATGGTGTGTGGACAAATGGCGATTTACTGGTTTGTGAGAATGGCGATTTGTTAAGAGTCATGAATTCTAAAGATGGCTATGCAGGATACCGAGCCATGACCGCCGGATACAAAATCGTAGTCATTACTGGTGGCATTTCTAAAGGAGTAAGTGATAGGCTTGAAAAATTAGGAGTCACTGAAATTCATACAGGTATTAAAAACAAATTGGAATTGTTTCAAAAATTGGTTGCCGAAGGCAGAATCAACCCTGAAACTTCTTTATTTATGGGTGATGACGTGCCTGATAAAGAAGTGATGGAGTCCGTTCATCTAGCCTGTTGTCCAAAAGACGCTGTCCCCGAAGTAAAACAAATTTCCCAATACATTTCACCTTTCAAAGGAGGAAAAGGATGCGTTCGTGATGTCATAGAAAAAATGATGCGAGTCCAGGACAAATGGTAGAAAATGGTTTTCCCTTATCTGAAAATAATTCGACCGCTAAATCTCTTAATCATAACAATTACCCAATGGTTTTTTTGGAATGATTTATATCATCCTTTTTTCTCTGCACACGAAATCAATTTTGTTACCTCTCCAAATATTCTTTTTGGTCTGATAGTAATGACCGTTCTACTTGCAGCCGGAGGATATGTAATTAATGATTGGTTCGATGTAAATACTGACTTGAAAAATAAATCCGCAAAAACTATTGTCACAAATACCATTGACAAAAAACACGCAATCGTTTATTATATTTTGCTCAATTTAACTGCTTTCATCATAAGCTTATCGATCTATTTCTCCACAGGTGTTTTTAATGTTCTTTGGATTTGTGTGGGCTGTTTTATTATGCTTTTTTTGTATTCTCAATATCTCAAATCCACTTTGCTAATTGGAAATATCATTGTTTCTTTTTTCTTATGCATGGTGCCTTTTCTATTCTTTTTCATGGAGACTTCAGCAATTTCAATCCTAAGAACGGAAACAATTAGTGAATTTCGCCACTTAATTTTTATCCTTTTTAGCTTTGTGATTTTTGCTTTTTTGTCCAATCTGATCAGAGAAATCATTAAAGATTGTGAAGATATGGAAGGCGACAAATCAACTGGCCTCAATACTTTTGCTACCAATAAAGGATTAAAAAAAACGGATCAACTAAATATTGCACTAACAATTATCCTTTTTCTGGCTTCATTGATTTGGTTAGTGCAGTTTCAACTTTGGAAAACGATAATAGAATTCACTATTTTTGTTTTATTGGTAATATTTCCAATTTTATTTGTCTTTTGGAAATTGCAAAATCCACAAAGAATCAAAGCAAAATATAGTTTCTTAAGTAAACAATTAAAGATTACCATGGCATTAGGCATATTGTATTTATTCATTCATCTCAACTTTTAAAATGGCTGATCTACCTAAAATTTATCTCGCTTCAAAATCACCAAGAAGAAGAGAAATAATTGCCGATGCAGGTTTCCAATATGAACTAATAGATATTGAAGTGGAGGAAACTTATCCCACAGAATTAGAAGAAGAAAAAATTGCAGAATTTCTTGCCATTAAAAAAGCAAATGCCATAGCAATAATCCCAAAGGACGGCATAGTGCTCACCGCTGATACAGTTGTAATTTTGGATGGAGAAATTTTAGGCAAACCTATCGATAAAGCAGATGCTATAAATATGCTTACAAAATTGTCTGGCAAAAAACATATCGTTATTACTGGAATTTGTATGAAATCGAATTCTAAAACAATATCATTTTCCGATCATTCAGAAGTTTACTTCAGCACATTTACAATTGAAGAAATTGAAAAATATACCAATACTGAAATACCCTACGACAAAGCAGGTTCATATGGGATACAGGATGGGCTTGGTATGGTTAAGGTGCATAAAATTATTGGAAGTTACTTCAATATAATGGGATTACCAATCCATAGAGTTTATGAAGCATTAGAAAACTTCTAATGAATTTTTATTTCGTAAATAAAAGACATTTCCATTCCCCTTTTTGTATTGTTTCCTCATAAATAAAACCAGATCTTATAAATTCCTCTTTAACCAAATCTTCATCAGATAAAAGAATGCCACTTACCAATAAGACACCACTTTTCTTTACATAATTCGCTAAATCCGCAGCAGTCGCCAATAAAACATGCCTATTGATATTTGCTAAAACGATATCATATTCCTTTGAAACAGTTTCTGAAAGTATCTTTTGTTCACAAACAATTTTGTTACAGTGGTTAATTTCAGCATTATAATAAGCATTTTCAATTGCGGCCTCTTCTATGTCAATGGCATAAATTTGCGCAGCACCTAACTTTTCTGCTAGAATAGAAAGAATAGCAGTTCCACAACCATAATCAAAAACACTTTTACCCATAAAATCAAGCAATGCCATTTGTGCCATCATCATGAAGGTGGTTTCATGGTGTGCAGTGCCAAAAGCCATTTTAGGCTCTAGAATGATATCAATGATATTAGTATTGTTGAATGGAGGATGAAAAGGAGCTCTGACATAGCAAAAATTATTGATGTTCACTGGTTCAAAACTAGCTTCCCACTTCGCATTCCAATTCTCGTTAATGACAGCTTCAGCTTTAAAAGTAATATTTTCAGAAATTAGATAATCTTTCAAGGTAGCTTCTGCTTTTGGCCATTCATTTTGAACAAAATATGCTACGATTTCGGAATCTCTATCTTCGATAGATTCAACACCTACTTCTTCCAATTTAAAATTTAACACTTCGGATTGAGCCACATTTGCAACTTCAAATGTCACACAAACATAATTGGTCATCATACCTTTAGTTTTGAAGCTTTTAATGTATTAAGCAGCAGTGAAGTTACCGTCATTGGCCCTACTCCACCAGGAACTGGCGTAATGAAAGAGGCTTTCTCTGCCGCAGAATCAAAATCAACATCACCCACTAAGCGATATCCTGATTTTCTACTGGCGTCATCAATTCTGTTGATTCCAACATCAATGACAACCGCACCTTTTTTGACCATGTCGCCAGTTATAAAATTAGGAATACCAATTGCGGCTATAATGATGTCTGCTCTGAGAATTTCAGCACCAAGATCTTTTGTTCTAGAATGCGTTAACGTTACCGTACAATTACCGGGATTAGCTTTTCGCGATAACAAAATACTCATTGGCGTTCCAACAATATTACTTCTTCCTACCACTACACAATGTTTGCCTGAAGTTTCAATATGATAACGTTCCAACATTTGAAGAATGCCAAAAGGGGTTGCAGGCAAATAAGCATCTAAACCTTGTGCCATTTTTCCAAAATTGATGGGATGAAATCCATCTACATCTTTGGCTGGATCAATGGCTAAAATAACCTTTGTTTCATCAATATGTTTTGGCAATGGCAATTGTACTATGAATCCATCAATATCTTCATTTTCATTCAGTTCACGGATAATATCCAAGAGTTCTGCTTCAGAAATACTGGAATCTTTCTGAATTAAAGTAGATTCAAAACCAACGAACTCGCAAGATCTAACTTTACTTCTTACATACGATCTGCTAGCGGGATTATCACCAATTAATACTGCTGCCAAATGAGGAATATTTTCTTTCCTTGCACGAATTCCGTCTACTTCAGCTTTAATTTCAGTTTTGATAATTTCTGAAAGTTCTTTTCCGTCTATTATTTTCATTTCAAGTATTTGTAAAATTAAAGATTGATGTTTGAGCTTAAAATGACCTTGTTGTCAAGTTACAAAGAAAGAAATAAATCAGCTAAGTAAGGAAAGAAACGGAAGAGAATTTGCGAGCATTGCAGATTAATACTGATTCTAAATAAGCGTGGATAGATTTGGGATATAGGCAAAAAAAAAGCTCCCATTTCTGGAAGCTATACGCTTAAAACTTGAAGACATCAACTTTTTGAGTCTATTTTTTTGTTAATCAAATAACAACTAATTGCAATATATCAGACGCAACTATTATGCCAAATACAAGTTTGATCATTGAATGAGCAATTCACAAAAGTTAAATAGAATGTATTTGGAAGCCTAAATGATAAATGTTTTGAATAGATAAATGGTTAAAAGTCCCCAAATAGTGCCCGAAACCATGGATAAGATGGCCAACAAAATGGCGTGAGGCATCCATTCCTCATTGTATGCCTTTGTTACTGCTGGAGCTGTGGAAATTCCTCCAACATTGGCCATACTGCCGATCGGCACCCATGCCATATTTAAGTTTAACAATTTTGCCACCGCTATCATCACCACATAATGCATGATTAACCAAACTACTGCAAAAGCAATAATGGATATTGGAATGTCGAAATTTTGAAAGTTTAATTTTAATCCCAAAATGGCCATAATCAATACGATCAAGAGTCCACCCATTTTTAAAACAAAAGCATGATTCCAAGCTGGAATAATATTTCCAAAAAGCAAGCCTAACCCAGATAAAATTAGAATTTTGAAGATAAAATCTATAGGTAAAAAGTAAACGATTATTACTGAAATGATACAACTGAATGCTGTAATGATGATGTCTCTTTTGGTTTTCTCTTTAAAAATAATGGTATCTGGCACAAAATCTACCACTTTATCATCGATATTGAAAAAAGAATTCCACTTATCGCTGCGTTTGATAAATTGAAACATGATAATGGTCCAAATATTGACAAGCACATTGTCCATAATCAAAATGGTTAAAAAAATAGCTTCTGGACATTCCACAACTTCTTTAAGTACAAGTTGAGAGGTGCTCCCTCCTATCCAACTGCCGACGATTGTAACCAAGCCCATCCAATATTCTTTGTCAATCAGAGTTTCCTGCATAGTAGGTGAAAATCCAGAAAATAAAAGAAACAATATTATTGGTAAAATCGCAACAGCAAAAGATCCTGAAACAAAAACAATGATCGGCCGAACTCCAATAATTCTTAACTGTTTTATAGAGAGTGCGCTCATTACTGCAATAATTGCAAGAGGCATAATGAATGCTTTGCTCCAATTATGGAGTTCTACTTTACTCAATTCCAAACTAAAGGTATGAGTCAATACAGCTGGAACCACATAAGCAAAAAGGATAGCTGGTATCCAATTCAGAATATTTTGAATAAACTTACCTTCTTGTTTTTCGAGAAAAAAAACAAAAGCAACAGTAATGATAACGATGGAAATGGCGATCAATAAATCCAAATTGAATCCGTCTTTGGTTTAAAAAGTGTACAAGCTAATAAAATTGTGGTAAATGAGGGGGAATAATTTTTGTTTCATTTATGGATTTGTTCTACCAGCCCTGAAGGGGCATAATACCCAAAAATCCTGCATAGCAGGATTATAGTGGCAAAGCCACTATAACCAAAGCCCTGAAGGGGCGTAAT
>JAHEAQ010000020.1 GCA_024642705.1 Bacteroidota bacterium
GAGGTCGCGAGCGGATTCGAACCGCTGTGGAAGGTTTTGCAGACCTCTGCCTAGCCACTCGGCCACGCGACCATTAATCAATAACAGAACGTTCTGTTATTTTTTAAGGAGTGCAAATATAAACGAAATTTTATAAATTTTGTTCAGCTGCAAAAAAAATTATCTCCTTTCTATTAAAATCCAACTTAAAGAAGATAAGTTTGCTTGACTTTTTTTATTATTACAATAACTACCTATATTGTAACCTAAGTTTGATGGATATAACAGACCTTAAAAATACTTTTTTCAAAGAATTCGGAGAACACCCTATAATCTTTAGAGCTCCGGGGCGAGTAAACATAATCGGTGAACATACTGATTATAATGACGGTCTTGTTCTTCCATTTCCTGTTTCACAGTCAATCTACCTTGCTTGTTCATTAAGAAATGATGATGAATTTCATGTATTTACAGTAGATTTAGATCAACGAGCAATATTAAAAACTGGAAAAAATCAGTCAACAAATGATTGGACAAGATATTTCGTCAGTGCTTTACGCGTATTACATGAAGACAATCATAAGTTTAAGGGCCTTAATATTGTAACAAAAGGTAATATTCCCTTTGGTGCAGGGATTTCTTCTTCTTCAGCATTGACTTGTGGTTTTCTTTATGCGATCATTTCCCTCAATAATCTTCCTATAACCAAAAAAGATATTGTTTTCATTGCTAGCAGAGCCGAAAATAATACTGGGCTTAATGGAGGGAAAATGGATCAATTTGCCATATGCATGGGTGCAAAAAACAAAGCTATTAAGCTGGATTGCAGAGATTATAGTTATGAGTTAATCGAAAACAATATGGTTGGGGCTAGTTGGATGTTGTTCAATACCAATGTGGAACATAATTTAGCACATACAGAATATAATTTAAGAAGAGCTGACTGTGAAGAAGGATTGGCAATCATTCAAAAAAGCTTGCCATCTATCCATTCGGTAAGGGATCTAGACATGATTATTCTGAATAATAATAAAAATAGAATCACCTCAAAACAATACGATAGACTTAGTCATGTAATTCTTGAAAATGAAAGAGTCACTAAAATGGTTAAAGCACTCAAGAATAATGAGTTGTTTAACGCAGGTCAATTATTGTATGATTCCCATTATAGTCTTTCCGATCTATATGAAGTAAGTTGTAAAGAATTAGATTTTATCGTGGAATTTTTAAAAGATTGTGACTTTTGTTATGGCGCCCGAATGATGGGAGGAGGTTTTGGAGGTTGTGTAATTGCACTTATAAAAAAAGAAGGCATTGAAATTGATCATTTACTTTCCGATTATTACAACAAGTTTAATCTAGAATTGACTTTAATTCCTGTTATCAGTTCTGATGGAATAAGTAGAATTGATTAATCCATTAAAAATATTAAAAATGCTTAACCCAAAAGTTTATTTTATATTATTTGCACTTTTTATCAATTTTTCTGGAAATGCCCAAGATCTGGATTTAATACAAAAATTAACTCAAGAAATTCCAAGTGTTCAAATTGTAAAGCTTCAATCTTCAGATCATTTTATTGCTGAATATGAAATTATGATTCCGCAAATGATTGACCACAATGATCCCAAAGCAGGTTATTTTAATCAAAGAATTTTCCTGTCTCATTATAATGATAACAGTCCTACACTAATTGTAACTGAAGGTTATTCAGCAAGGGATGTATGTTATGAAATCGCAAAAGAGTTAAAAACAAATCAGATTATTGTAGAATATAGATATTTTGGAAAATCTATACCGAAATCAGTGGATTGGAAATATCTTACCAACGCTCAGGCGATGAAAGATATTCATCATATTCGAGATATTTTTTCAAATATTTACAAAAATAAAAATTGGATAAGCACAGGAATCAGTAAAGGCGGCACGACTTGTTTATTCTATAAAGCCGCATATCCCAAGGATGTAAGAATTGCTATTCCTTATGTTGGGCCAATGCCAAATAGTCCTGAAGATAAAAGGTGTGATGAACATCTTCTTACAATTGGTAGCGATGAATGTCGATCAGCATTAATAAACTTTCAAAAAAGAGCATTAGATCAAAGAACTCAAATCATTCCTAAAATTGACTCTATGGCAATAGCTAGCAAAAAGCTTTTTTCAATGGGTTATGATAAAGTTTTGGAATATAGCGTGCTTGAATTAAGTTTTTCTTTTTGGCAATATGCTCATGAATGTTCTGAAATACCAGAGAGTTCAACTCCCGATGAAAGCTTTCAATATTTGTCTTCTATTTCAGGATTTGATTTTTATTCAGATGCAACAATTAATCAATATAAACCTGCATTTTTTCAATTCATTACAGAAAATGGATATTATGGCTTTCTGCATGAACATTTGTCCAACAGAATTATTGCCTTGGACAAATTTGACAATTCCTATTTTGCTCCTCAAGATGCAAACTTAAGTTTTCATCCAGATTATATGAACAAAGCTGTGAAAAAGCTAAAAAGAAAAAAAAGGATTTTACAAATTCAAGGTGAACTAGATCCTTGGTCTGCATGCGGCCTTAAGCTGATGGGCAAGGATCAATATTATTTTATTAAAGAAGGGGGCTCTCATTCCACAAGAATTAACAGTTTTAATTCTGAACAACAAGATAAAATTTGGACAATAATTAAAGGGTGGATGATATAATATTCAATAAAGTCATACTGCTTTTAAAAAAGATGGATTTAAATTTATGAAAGGGAAAAAACAAAAAAGCAAACTTCGTCGTGTAATTTTAGTCAGCATCGGGGTTTTATTATTATCAGCGTCATTCATTGGTTATAATATGGAGAAAAAAAGGAAATCACCAGATGGAATTTTTGCTCGTTATTACGAAACATTCCCGAACACCTATTTCAAAACATCTGAAGGTGGTGAAGATGTTATGAATAAAGCATTTTTATTTTATGAGAAAGGGCAGTATGTGCAAGCAGCGGAACTATTAGAAGAGCGAATAAAAACAAGTAGTGCGGTTGAGCTAAAATTTTATCGTGGACTTTGTTACCTAGAGATGGGTAATTATCCGTTAGCACTGAAAGATTTGGAAAATATTAAACGGTTTTCTTCAGATATTATAGATGAAACATACTGGTATTTGGGAATGATATACCTGAAACAGAAAAATTATTCAGCAGCAAGATCTCATTTTCAAGATTTTATTGAATTGACTAATGATCAAGAGAAAAGAAAAGAGGCGATAGCCATAGTAAAAATTATATAGTAAATCAATATCATTATTTATCTTCGTTGAAATATTATTATTAGATATGAAAAAGTTAAGAGTAGCAATACTTTTCGGTGGAAGATCGACTGAGCATCAGATTTCATTGCTCTCGGCAAAAAATGTGATAGAGTCCATAGATAAAGATAAATTTGAACCCCTTTTGATTGGAATTGATAAAAAAGGAGTTTGGCATTTTAACGAAGGTTCTTTGACCCTTTTAAATGCAAACAACCCCAAATTAGTTGAAATGGGAAAAATGGGCAAGGAAATTACTTTATCCCACAATACAGATGATCATCGATTAATGAGTTTCGAATCTTCTGATGCGTTAGGAAAGATTGATGTAATTTATCCTGTACTCCATGGAACTTATGGTGAAGATGGTTCAATTCAGGGTTTGGCAAAACTTGCTAACCTTCCGTGCGTAGGATGTGGAATATTGGGTTCTGCAATAGGTATGGATAAAGATATTATGAAAAAAATTCTTAGAGATGGAGGTATAGGAATTGCTGATTTCTTCACTTTTAGAAAAGGAAGCTCAAAAAATCCCGATTATAAAACAGTTGTTGAAAAGCTTGGAAATGAATTATTTATAAAACCAGCAAATTTAGGTTCTTCCGTAGGAGTTTCTTTTGTGGATAATGAAAAGGATTTTTACAAGGCCATAGAATTTGGATTTTCATATGACCGAAAAGTAATTGTCGAAGAAAAGATAACAGGTAGAGAAATAGAAGTGGCTGTATTAGGCAATGATGAAGCAATAGCATCAGTTCCAGGTGAAATTATTCCTAAATCTGGATGGTATTCTTTTGAAAATAAATATGTGGATGAAGAAGGTGCAGCACTAGCAATTCCTGCCCTACTAGACGAAAAAATTACTTCTGAAGTAAAAAGGCAAGCACTTGAAACTTATCATCTTTTGGAACTAAGCGGAATGACTAGAGTTGATTTTTTCTTGAAATCTGATGGTTCCATGATCGTGAATGAAGTGAATACTTTGCCTGGATTCACGTCAATTTCAATGTATCCAAAATTATGGGAACATTCAGGTATTCCTCAGAAAGAACTAATCACAAAGTTAATTGAATTCGCCATTGAAAGACATGAGCAAGAAAATGAATTGTTTCATAATGCGTAAACGCCAAACGTACTTTTTTAAATTGAAGACTTTGTAGTTCCTAAATAAGTAAAGAGATTGATATAGTCTTCAAGCCTTTTAAATTTTAACTTGTTTTTGGTAATGTAAACATCGGCTTTTTTCAATTGATTTCTATTGACTACTTTGGTTACATCCTTATGGTTTCTCAAAAGATATAACCAATTTTGTTGTTCTAAATAAAAAGTATTTTTCGCAATAAATTTTATTTCTAGAGCCTCGCCTAGGAAATCAATATTTTCAGTGGGTTTTTTTACAAATACGGAATGATGAACAAATAGATTGTAATCTTTGGCTTTAATTTTCTGGACAAAACCTTCAAGTTTTATTTCCTTAAATTTAATTGTTTCGGTATTAAAATAATTTTCAATCTCGTCGGAATATGGATTAATTAATGCAAAGGAATTTATTTTATTAGAAGGTAAAATTCGATTTCTGCCCTGAAACAATATTTCCAAAGATTGTTCGACAAGATTGTATTTAATTTGAGGAAAATTATAAAATGAGTCTTGATAAAATATATAACCGACGCGAAAATCTTCATATAAATAAGGACTTCCTTTTATCCCGGTATAATCTTCAATTTTAATTAAAAGTTCTTTTTCAATTTTAGAATTATCTTTTCCGATTAAAGATTTAAAAACATAGGTTTGACCAACGCAAAACATTGGGGAAAAAATAAGCAAAAGAAGAAGGTAACGCAGAACAATCTTCATAACAATCGATTGAGAACATTATTCATGAACAAAATAATCTTTTTTCGTGAATCAATTTCAAAAGTAAAGATCAAATTATTCAATTCAGCTTAAAATCATCTCTATCGGCTAAAAAGTTGTATGCTCTGCGAAATGCTTTTTGTTTGGATTTTATCAATGAGATTGTATAAACACCTTCATTAGAATCAGAACTTAAAATTTGCTTTCCTTTAAAATCTAGGATTCCACTATTTCCAGAATATCCTATTCCATTTCCATCGCATCCAATTCTATTAACACCAATGGTATAACATTGATTTTCAATAGCTCGCGCTATTAACAATTGACTCCAAGCATATTTACGTTTTTCAGGAAAATTGGCAACATATAATAAAACGTCATAGTCGCAGTTGTTCCTGCTCCAAACTGGAAATCGGAGATCATAACAGATTAGAGGACATATTTTCCAATTAGATTGATCCGAAGCTTTTATATTAAATATTTTTCGTTCAGTACCAGCCGAGAAATATCGATCTTCTTTTGCCAAAGTAAACAAATGTTTTTTGTCATAATATCCCACAAGACCTTCTGCACTGATCAATAACAAACGGTTATAAAAATGTGATTTTTCTTTGATTACTATACTTCCTGTAATATAACATTGATGTTTTTTTGCCATTTTCAACATCCAATTTACCGTACCACCATTCATGTCTTCAGCAATTTTTTTTGTATTCATGCTGAAACCGGTTGTGAACATTTCAGGGAGCACCAACAAATCTGTGTGCAGTTTTTTTTTGTCTGAGAGCAATAATTCTATTTTTTCAAGATTAGAAATAGAATTTTCCCAAACGATATCGTATTGTATATAAGTTACATTGAGGATTTTATCCATATTGATTGATTTGTACTTTTAATTGAAATGATAAAAGTATTTGAAATTCTATTTTTTTGGAGTTTTATTCAAGTTTAAAGTCATTTTAGAAATGTTAATTAGAATTATGAATGCTTCTATTTTTCTTGCGTATTTTCAAAACATGTCTAATCCAATGAGGAACAATAATCACCCCAAAAATTAAATAAGAATAATATGAAATAAGTCTCCATAAGAAAGCAAGAACTATGGATAAGTTTTCAGGAATAATATCGCTAAAAAAGCCACCAAATAAATATTCAGCAAGCCCAGATCCTCCTGGAGTAGGGCTAAATGCCGTAATAGCAAACATTGATTCATAACGACCATATATCAAGGCGGTTTGATTTAGATTAATTGGTAAATCTTTAATTAATGCATAAATAATACATGACATAAGTGAAAATTTAAAAAACCACGCAGAAAAAGTAGCAATAATCGATTTCACATGATAGTTTAAAGGTTTTAATTTCAGTTGCTTGGAGGCATTCACGATATCTCCTGATGTTCTTTCCAAATCATGTTTAAATCTATTAAGAATTTTTATTTTGGAAATATAGAGTATTAATTTTTTGATTTGTTGGGGCCTATAAAACAATCCGTAGAAAAATATAGATCCATATGTGGTCATTGCTAGGAATACTATTAAGAACGTTAGTCCATATCCATCAATGTCATTAAGTTGCACCATTCCTGGTCTAATTACTTTTGGACCGAGCCAGAAATATAACAATGGCAAACTTATAACAAAGAACAATGTATCTAGTACAACAGAATAAAGAACAATTGTAACAGTTTTCGCAGCTTTTATTTTTTCTTGGGATAAGAGAACTAAGGCCACTGCGCTGCCACCAAGGCTTGTAGGGGAAACAGTAGAAGCAAACTCCCATATAAAAATTAATTCTATACATTTTTTCCATCCAAACTTTCCTTCCGATAAAATTTTTAATCGGTAGGCATACGACAAGTGACGAATTACATAGAAAAATAGCCCTAATGAAATCCATGAAAATGCCCAAAAATCCCAACTTATGTTTTTGAAAGATTCAGGATCAAAGCTTTTCCAAAGCAGGTAACCAACGACACCCAAACCAAGAATAATGGGCAAGATTATTCGGTTTATTTTGATCGTTTCTAAAGCTTGATCTCGTCGTGTTTTATTGTTGTTCAATCGATTTTCTTTATTGTATCGGAATTAATTTATGCAAAAATCCTTTTTATTTGTAAAGTATTAATAAATTAATTAAAAATTTAAGTTATGTCATGGATCATTTATAGTTTAATTGTCGGTGGAATTGCAGGATTTATTGCTGGCCAATTGCTTAAAGGCAGCAGTTTTGGACTTCTTGGAAATATAGTAATTGGAGTCATTGGTAGCATTGTTGGAAGGCTTTTATTTACTTTAATTCCAATAAATATGGGTCATGGTTTTGTAGGAAACATTGTTACCTCAATAATAGGTGCAATTCTTTTCTTATTCATATATGGCAAAATGAGTAATAGAGTAAAATAAGATTATCTTATTATCATCAACTTTGTCACTGCAGTATTTGGATCTTCAAATGGATTTCGACTATTGCTAAAAACTAAGTATACTCCAGAACTAACTTTTCTACCATTATAATCTCGTCCGTCCCAATGAGCTTGACCACCTAAAGCAAAAGTTTCGTGCACGAGTTGTCCTCTTATGTCAGTAATTTTAATTGCAGCATCCCTTGAAAGCCCGCGAATGGCAATTAGCCCATCGTAGTGCGGTCTGACTGGATTTGGAAATGCAAAAGTAGTGGAATTATGTCGCTTTCCTCCAGAAGTGGTTAGGGTTTGATAAGATTGAATTCCCTGATCACTTGCAATATACATTAAGCCAGATTTACCATCATATGCCATGTCAAGGATATTATTATTGAAAAGCGGACTGTTATCTATTGTAAAACGGTCAATTTTTTCTCTACCATCCGAAGATTGAACAAATATTCCATTTCTGGATCCAAACCACTTTCTATTGGCACCATCTATTTCTATACTTCTTACATCTTCAGTAACTAATAGAAGAGCAGCTATACTATCTTCCAAAACTCTTCTAATGGAGCCCAAACAATTTTCAATATCAAAAGGGTTAGAACCACACTCAAAAACAATTGGCCCATTACCAGTACCTACCCAAACATCCCCATTTAGGTCTTTCTTCAAGCAATTAATTATGTTGCTTTCCAAATTAGAATTGCTAGAATTAAAAAATCTTTGTCTATCATCTGACGGATCTTTTACGGTTCCATTGTCATCATAAACAAGGACACCTCCCGAAGCTCCTGTAACTTGGATCCATTTGAATCCATAATCATCAATTTCTATTTGCCCAATCCTGTTTCCAGTAGAAATATTAAATGAATGAAAAGTACCTTCAGGAGTTAGAGCAATCAAAGGTTTATTTCCTTCATAAACACTAATCCAAAGATTTTTTTCCTGATCAAATGCTAATCCGCTTATTTTCTCAATTTCTGGTATACCAGACCCTGCAATTGGCGAGTTTTCACTATTGAATAAGCTGAAAGTATTCGCTTCAAAATTTGCTTTTGCCAAACCCGAAAAAAAGGATCCCAAATATATATTTTCACTGTTTGGATCAGGGGCTAACACAAAATTATTAATGAATTCATTTTCCTTAAGAAATGGAGTATTTGCATCGTTATAATTTAACCATTGCCCTTCTTTTAAAATATATATTCCATTTCTATCTGAAGAAAAATTAAAACCTTCCGATACGCCGCCAGATGCGACATACAAGATACCATCTTCAACACGCATTTCGCTGACACTGTGAGAAAAAGGAGACGGGGCAGTGAATCTTTGGCATATTGCATCCTTGTTGTCAGTATATCGAAAACTGTTCCATTCATCAGCATACCAAATTCTTCCTGAATCTTCCATTAATCCATAATTGATAAAATTTCCACAATTGGAGTTGCTTAAAGAAAGCTCTAAATTGTTATTTATAAATAGTGCCCTAGAACTAAATTCTTTTTCCTTTCGCAGACCTATCATTAATTCTTGACCGTCAGGATTCATAAATTCTATTAATTCGCCAGATTCAGGTTGATAGAATAATTCGAACTGGTCAGAATTCTTTATATAGAGATTATTGTCAATATTTAAAAATAGAGCGCCATTGTAAAAAGCCACCTCTTTTGCTTCATATGCCAAAGGAAGACCTTCTTCAACCCCAACAAATTCCCAATTATTAAAATCTCCAAAATTATAATTTTTAGATAGATCAATTTTGTATAATCCATCTTCAGTGGCAGCAAAAAGATAATTGTCTTGGTCTGTTGTTGTATTATATACTTGTCTATTCATTTGTGTGGTGAAGCCAAATTCAAAAGTTTCCATATTGTAAGAGACCACTCCAAAACCTGTTGACAAAAAAGATTTTTTAGATTTATCGAAATGCACATCATTAATTCTTTTGTCTCCAATTATTCCTAGATTGTTTTTTATATCTGAAATATTAATGATTCCATCTTCTGTTAATATATCCATATTACTATCAGAGTATATTACAAATAACACACCTGTGTATGGATCATATTTTACATTTGAAATTCCTAACGTAGAAAGGCCTTCCACTTTACTGATAAATTCTAGGGATAGATCTTCTTTATTTATTGACATGATGGACCAATCTGTGCCATAGTAAATCTTGGTGGGACTTTGGGTAATTGATAAACCACGTTGGTAAGGAAGGTGCGATTCCCAAGATCCAAATCCTAAATTTGATTGAGTCATTATTTCATTGGCATTTATGAGTACAATCCACAAAACCAATAGATATTTTCCCTTCATTTGGGGCTTATTTATATAATTTATAGTCTTCGATATATTCAAAAACGGTGTGAGGAACCAAATATTGAACAGATTTCCCTTTTTTTATTGAATCTCGAATAAAACTTGAAGAAATATTCATCATTGGTGCTTCAATTATTGTAATTGAATCATGAGACGCGAATTCACCAAGTTCAAAATTTGGTCTTTTGTAAATAAATATTTCGTGATTCTTTAAAATAATTTCATAATTTTTCCATTTATGAAAATTAGAAAGATTATCGCCACCCATAATTAGTGAAAAGATATGGTGAGGATATTTTTCCTTGAGATATGTCAAGGTGTCAATTGTGTAGGATGGTTTTGGCAAAGAAAATTCAACATTTGAAGCTTGAATTTTTGTATTACCAGCAATAGCCAAATGAACAAGATGCAAACGATCATAATCATTAGCCAATGTTTTTTTGTCTTTATGTGGATTATGCGGACTAACTACCATCCAAACTTGATCCAAATTACTGTATTGAACCATATGGTTTGCAATAATCATATGCCCGATGTGAACTGGATTAAAGGATCCAAAATATAATCCTATCCGCATTAAGTTTTTTTATTAGTGACTCATCATCACTGGCATAACCAGCATCAATAAATGTTCATTATCGTCTTCTTCCATTGGAAGCAAAATACCAGCTCTACTTGGAGTGGACATTTCCAATTTAACCTCATCGGATTCAATTACATTTAACATTTCAATTAAAAACTTGGCATTGAAACCAATATTCATAGTATCGCCCGTGTATTTGCATGGAAGCTGTTCAGTGGCTTCGTTGCTGAAATCTAAATCTTGAGCAGAAATTGTTAATGCTCCATCATTGATATTCAAAACCACTTGATTGGTAGTTTTATTAGCATAAATGGCAATCCTTGTTAATGAATGCTGGAAATCATTTCTACCAATCAACATTTCATTAGGATTTTCAACTGGGATTACAGCGTTATAATCAGGATATTTTGCATCAATAAGTCTGCAAACAATTTTTGTGTCACCAATTTTGAAAAAGGCATTAGTTTTGTTATAGCTCAAAGTAACATCTGACTTACCACCGATTGCATTTTTAACCAAAGTCAGAGCTTTTTTAGGAACTATAAAGGAAGCTGCAAGATCACTTTTTAAATTGCCAAAAGTATATTTTATCAATTTGTGAGCATCAGTAGCAACAAAAATAATTTTTTTGAAATCTATTTGGACAAATACGCCGGTCATTGCAAGCCGCAATTCATCGGAGCTTGTTGCAAATAATGTTTTGCTTATGGCTTTAGATAATATCTCTGTAGTCAAATGCACCGAATTAATATCAACTTCTTCAGGAGTTTCAGGAAAATCTTCGGGTCCTTCTCCAGCCAGTTTATATTTACCAAATGCAGAGGTCAACTCAATAGCCCGATTATCATCATTTAATGAAAAAGTGATTGGTTGATCTGGAAGTGCTTTTAAAGTATCTAATAGAATCTTTGCAGGAACAGCAACAGAACCAGGAGTTTCAGTATTAACAGCCATTGAGGTGATAATCGTGGTTTCTAAATTTGTTGCTGTAATTGTTAGACTCTTGTCATGGATTACAAATAAGAAATCTTCAAGAATTGGAAGTACAGGATTTGAACCAATTGCACCACCTGCTATTTGCAGGTTTTTAAGTAATTCTGAAGACGATACGGAAAATTTCATGTTTTCTTTAATTTTAAAGTATCACAAAAATAATTCTAAATAGCATAATTCCTAACTAATCTTCCTTTGGGATGTTTATTTTCTGAAATTTTTCAGTTCTTTGCATGCTTATGGAAAAATTTAGAAAAAAAGGCCCTAAGATTAAAATTATCGAAGAAGTCGCACTCCACAATTATGAGAGCGCAAAATTGGATAACGGACTCCCGATCTATTCCATTTCTTCTGGCACTCAAGATATCATAAAAATTGAATTAGTTTTTGAATCTGGAAGACCTTTTGAAATAAAAAAAGTGGTATCAAAAGCATGCAATAGCCAAATTAAGGAAGGTTGCTTTTCACTTAATTCAAAACAAATTTCGGATAAAATTGATTTTTTTGGAGCAACTTTGAAAACTTCTGAAAATTTAGACACATGTTCTTTAAGTTTGTTTTGTTTGGGAAAACATTTTGATAATTTGTTGCCAATTTTGCATGAGATTGTTACCTCACCTTTGTTTCCGGAAGATGAATTAAGAAAATATGGTAAAAATAATGCGGAACGATTAAAAATCGAATTGGTTAAAAATGATGTGATTGCATACAGGAATTTGACGGAACATATTTTTAGTAAGGATCATCCCTATGGCTATAATTCAGAAATCCAAGACTATCTTTCCTTAGAAAGAGAAGATTTAGTGAACCATTATGAGAAAAATTACGGATTCAACAACTGTTATATTTTTTTGAGTGGTAAAGTGACGGATGAACATGTAAAAAAATGCAATGAGTATTTTGGGAATAGTTTCAAATCTGCAAATCCTAAAGAAGTTGTACCATTAATCCAAGATTCATTACCTCAAAAAATACATTTAGCCTCTGACAAAGAATTTCAGACTGCTCTTAAAATAGGACGAAAATTATTTAAAAGGGACCACCCTGACTACGCGGGCATGTACTTTTTGAATGCAATTTTAGGTGGATATTTTGGATCTAGATTAATGTCCAATATTCGAGAAGACAAGGGATTTACTTATAATATTTATTCTGAAATAGATGTTATGAAGCACGATGGTGTCTTTATGATTGGGACAGAGGTTAGTGACGATTTTGTTTCACAAACTTTGGCAGAAATAGAGAAAGAAATCGATATATTGAAATCAGAATTAATCGATAAAGATGAAATGATGATGGTAAGAAATTATCTTTTGGGAAGAATATTAAATTTCGTCGATGGACCGTTTAATACAGCAAGTTTATTGAAATCTATTGTATTGTCAAAAGTGGAATTGGATTATTTTGATAATTTGATTCACACAATCAGAAATATATCGGCTTTAGAATTGCAGGCATTAGCTAATAAATACTTGGATTTCGATAAGATGTGGACCATTTCAGTTGGGAAAAAAATATAGTTGGTACATATTTTGTATCTTTTTTAAATTGATTAAGTAGAATATAAGTAATTATGAATAAGGAGGAAAGGATGATTTTCGAATTATTTATTTATTAATTGTCGTATGTGCTTTTTTAAGGAGTATAATAATGTTAATTCGCTTCTTTTTATGTAATTTTCGCGCTTTAAGGAAAAAGGGTAATAATTACCTTTTCATATCGCGTAAAAACTCGGATATTTAAATGAGATTTTTTAATTTTTTTACACAGGAATTGGCTATTGATTTAGGGACAGCTAATACATTGATTATTCAAGACGGTGAAATTGTGGTTGACGAACCTTCAATTGTTGCAATAGACAGGAAAACAGGTGAAGTTATTGCTGTGGGATCCAAGGCTATGCAGATGCATGAGAAAACCCATGATAATATAAAGACCATCAGACCTTTAAAAGATGGTGTGATTGCAGATTTTCAAGCTGCTGAGAAGTTGATTCAAGGTTTAATCAATCAGATATCTGAGCGAAAAAGATTTTTTACGCATCTAAGAATGATGATTTGTATTCCAAGTGGAATTACAGAAGTTGAAAAACGTGCTGTTTTTGATTCTGCAGACCACGTAGATTCAAAGGAGACTTATTTGATATATGAACCAATGGCTGCAGCTTTGGGAATTGGTTTAAATGTAGAAGCTCCAATTGGCAATATGATAATTGATATAGGAGGAGGAACAACAGAAATTGCAGTAATTGCCCTATCTGGAATAGTTACTGATCAATCCATTAGAACGGCTGGGGATGAATTTACAGCCGATATTGTGGAGCATATGCGTAGGAAGCACAACCTATTGATAGGAGAAAGAACTGCAGAAATTATTAAAATTAACATTGGGTCAGCATTGGTAAAATTAGATGATCCCCCAGAGCAGATTGCTGTGAATGGAAGAGATCTTATTTCTGGTATTCCAAAACAAGTTTTTGTAACCTATGAAGAAACAGCAGAAGCACTTGACAAATCCATTGCTAAAATAGAAGAAGCCATCCTCAAAGCACTTGAAGACACACCTCCGGAATTAGCATCTGATATTTATAAAAGAGGAATTTACTTAACTGGTGGTGGTGCATTATTGAGAGGACTTAATAAAAGAATTGCTGAAAAAACCAAGTTGCCAGTGCATATAGCTGAAGATCCTTTAAGAGCAGTTGTTATCGGAACGGGAATAGCCCTTAAAAATGCAAAAAGATTCACTTTTCTGATTGATAGGAAAAGTATTTAGTTTTTGAAAATTTATAAATGCACAATCTCCTTTTATTATTTGCAAGAGTTGGCAATTTAATCCTTTTTGTCGCACTGGAAATATT
Organism: Bacteroidota bacterium; assembly: GCA_024642705.1. Lineage (GTDB taxonomy): Bacteria > Bacteroidota > Bacteroidia > Chitinophagales > Saprospiraceae > Portibacter. The sequence continues at coordinate 14,297 of JAHEAQ010000020.1, forward strand.
ATGCATTTATTTAATTGTTAATTATAATCAAACTCAGAAAGGAATTTATATTAATTCTGCAAATATTATTTCAGGTTCTTTCTATAATAGATTAAATTCTTTCACCGAATATTTGCAACTCGGTGCAAAAAATGACAGATTAGCAGAAGAAAATAGCAAACTGCTGGAGTCTCTTATAAATTTAAGGAGCGCAAAAGAAATTCCTGCTGCTCAAGTAGATTCTACATTCAAATTCAAATTAATTTCAGCAGCTGTTATCAATAATTCTATTTGGCAGAAAAACAACAAAATTACTTTAGATAAAGGCAGTAAAAATGGCATCAAAAAAGGAATGGGTGTTATTAATAATGAAGGTATTATTGGTATCATTAGTGATGTCTCTGATAACTTTGCAGCTGCTATTTCCATATTAAATTTGCAAACCAATATTTCTGTAAAACTGAAAAAAACCTTAGAAATTGGAGAGCTGAAATGGGACGGCAAAAGTTCAAAAAAGATGATAATGACATCTGTTCCACCTCACGTTTCGATTATTGAAGGAGATTCAATTGTGACCAGTGGTTTTTCAACTATTTTTCCGCCAGATATTTATATTGGCTCTGCAGGAAAGGTTGAAAATGATATTAGGAATGGATTTTTGTCCATTGAAGTGATTTTGAATAACAATCTATCAAGTATTGATTATGTATATGTCATTGAAAATATTTTTGCTGCAGAACAATTAGAAATAGAGTCAAATGGGCAATAGTATTTTTCGAAATATTCTAAGATTTTTTGGGCTCATTCTTATTCAGAGTTTGATTCTCAAGAGAATTGATTTAAGTTTCGGAGATTTTAACTATTTCAATATTATAATTTATCATTTATTTATTCTGCTTTTGCCATTAAATATCCCAAGGTGGGCAAGTCTTATGCTTGCTTTTGCACTTGGAATTACTTGTGATATGTTTTATGATAGTCCAGGCTTACATGCAAGTGCATCCGTATTTACTGCTTATTTAAGAAAACCAATATTAAAACTTTTAGAGCCTCAGGGTGGTTATAATATTAATGAAATTCCAAGCCTATACCATTTCGATATTTCTTGGGTCATATCTTATTGTGCAATTTTAACATTTACTCATTTTTTATGGTATTTTTCGGTTCAAGCTTTTTCATTTGTTTTCTTTTTTGATATAATATTAAATACGATTTTTAGTTTTATTATATCAATTATTTTTATTTTGATGTATCAGTTTATCATCAGACCTAAATATTAAAATTGGAGCTATATAAAAAAAATATAATTCTCGGTATTTTTGTTTTGAGTGCTATTATATTAACACTTAAGGCCGCTCAAATTCAAATTTTTGATAGTTCTTTCAAAGAGAAAGCATTTCAAACCACTTTGAATAAGAAAAAGCTTTACCCAACTAGAGGGCTCATTTTTGATAGGAATGGCGAATTATTAGCAGCCAATGAACCTAATTATGAACTAGAAGTAATCTACAATCAACTGGATCCAAAAATGGATACCATGTTGCTTTGCTCGTTATTAGATATTGACAAAGAATCTTTCATCACTCGTATTAATAAAAACTGGAGGGACAAACGGTTTAGCAAATCTTCTCCGTTTAGTTTTATCAATAATATATCTCCAGAAAAATATGCTTCACTCCAAGAGCATTTGTTTCAATTTCCTGGATTCTATGTGGAAATGCGAAACGTAAGATCCTATCCTCATAAATGCTCTGCACATGTATTAGGATATTTAGGAGAAGTTAATCAAAGGCAAATAAATAATTCTGAAGGAGAATATGAACTTGGAGATTTTATTGGATCAGTGGGATTGGAAAAAGTATATGAAAAGGAATTAAAAGGAACTAAGGGCATAGAATATATGCTAAGAGACAATTTGGGAAGAAATGTCGAAGTATATGATGACGGCAAACTTAATGTGTATCCTGTTCCTGGAGATTTTTTGACAACAGGCCTTGATTTAGAACTTCAGATTTTAGGCGAAGAATTAATGGCAAACAAAAGAGGCAGTATTGTTGCGATTGACCCTTCGACAGGGGAAATTCTTGCTGCTTTAAGTTCTATTTCTTACGATCCTAATTTAATGTCAATGTCAAACGATAGGGACAAAGCATACACTAGTATGCTCCAAGATTCCGTTAACAAACCACTAATTGACAGATCAGTAATGTCGAAATATCCTCCTGGTTCTATCATTAAGCCTGTTATGGCATTGATAGCACTTCAGGAAGGAATTACTTATGTCGACAGAAGAATTCCTTGTGATGGAGTTTATGAAGTTTCAAGAGGATTTTCTCAAAAATGTCATATTCATGGACCTACTGGTAATATTTCAGGTGCTATTCAACATTCATGCAATTCCTATTTTTATCAGGTTATGAAAGAAATGGTAGAAAAATACGGGTATTCAAATCCCGGAAAAGGACTGGATATGGTTATGGATCATCTTAAAGAATTTGGTTTAGGACAAAAACTTGGAGTGGATATCAGTTATGAAAATGGAGGTAATTTGCCTAGTGCTGCATATTTCAATAAATTGTACAATACAAAATATTCTTCATGGAGGTCTGGAGCAATATTATCCTTAGGAATAGGGCAAGGGGAATTAGAATTAACCACTGTTCAAATGGCAAATTTAGCAGCAATTATTGCCAATAGAGGCTATTATTATAGCCCTCATATCATTCAAAAATTTAGCAAGGGAAGTCATAAAATACCTGAAAGTTATTCTGTGAAGCATGAAGTCAGTATTGACAAGAAATATTTTGAACCTGTTATTGAGGGAATGGAACAAGCTGTAAATGCGGGAACTGCAACGATGGCAAGAATTGATGGAATAGCTGTTTGTGGAAAAACAGGAACCTCTCAAAATTCAGGAATAGATCACTCTGTTTTTTTTGCGTTTGCACCGAGAGAAAATCCGAAAATTGCAATTGCTGTTTTTATTGAAAATGCAGGATGGGGCGGCACTTATGCAGCGCCAATTGCAAGTTTGATGATCGAACAATATTTGAAAAAATCTATTGACCCTAGCCGGAATTGGATTTTAGAAAGAATGCTGAATGCCAATCTAATCGAAGAAAAATCATAATGTTAATATCATCAATAGTAGCAGTTGCAAAAAATAATGTAATTGGAAAGGACAATGAAATTCCTTGGTATCTCCCAGCAGATCTAAAGTATTTTAAGAAAACCACTTTAAATCATCATATCATAATGGGAAGAAATTGTTACAAATCAATAGGAATGCCTCTTCCCAAAAGAACAAATGTTATACTCACTCGAGATCCATTTTTTATTTCATCATCATGTTTAGTTGCTCATTCTATTGAAGAGGCGCTTACCATGGCTTTTGAAGATGGAGAATCTGAAGCATTTATTATTGGCGGCGGTGAAATTTATAACCAAAGTGTAGAATATTGGGATAAATTATATATCACTGAAGTTGATATTTTAGTGGATGGTGATGTTTTTTTTCCAAATTTAAATTGGGAGGAATGGAACTTATTATCTGAAGAATTCCATCCCAAAGATGACAATAATGAGTACGATTATACATTCAAAGTTTACGAACGAAAAATTGAAGACGATTAATATAGGATTAGCTTTGTGTCTCTAATTTTTTGCGTATCTAATACTGAAATGGCACACTAAATCCAAGCCATGGAATTGCAATAAAGGCCCCAATATCCTCACTAACAGGGATAACAAAACCATAATCAATGGAAACTCTTTGCCATACTGTTCTGCCTCCAAGAGAAATCAACCCAATTTTGGCGTTATCCAATGATATAAAATAATTTTCGGTAAGAAAATAAGATCGTTTCCCAATTCTTTTCAATGCACCAAATGTAATTATTGGATAGTTTGAAAAATCTCCCTCAGCAAATCCGTAGCCAACCCCAATAGTCGCATTCGCATCCTTATTTCCAACTGTTCCTACGCCATAAAGAATTCCAAAAGCACCCGTTTCAAAAAATTCATCACCTCCTAATATAGTTCCTACAATTGCTCCTCCACCAAAATTCAATTTGTTTTCTATCACTTGAAAAGAAAATTTTGGTACCGCAAAAACAGGAGTTGGCGCTCCATCAAATAGAAATAAAGGTATAGTTCCAGCACCAATCGAAAAATTCTTTGTAATACCAATACTCGCTTGGTTGAAAAGAACCCAAACATTTTGATAATATCCCTCCCTTTTTTCTAACCCATAACCATTAGGTGCCCAAAAATACCTTGTGGCCTGGAGATTTTTTAACCAAACATCGCCTTGAACAATAAGTGCATCCTGCACATTTTCTATTAATTTAATTTGATTTCTTGGAATGTCTAAATTACCTAAAATTTCAGTTTTTAGAGTGACTATTGTTTCATTCTGAATATAGATATATCCATAAAATTCATTTCCATCTTTCATCACTACTCTTGTTAATTTCGCAGTGTCTATTTCAATTTGAGAAAATGAAGGCGTATAAATTAATAAACATAAGAAAGCAAAGCATCCTGATAAGAATATTTTAGTTTTCATTTTTTTATTTATTAAAGGTTAATATATATTTTGACCTATTTCTAAAATATAAAGGATATATTATAAAAATAAAATGATTTGGATTAGAATGAATATTAATGTTCATCTTGTTTTAATGTTGAGCAAATGATTTTATCCAAATACAATTAAACAATTTGGAGTATGTATAAAAAAGAGTTTTTAGTTAGATGGTCAGAAATTGACATCAATCTGCATCTTACTTCAGTTGCTTATGTAAAATATATTACGGATGTGAGAATGTGCTATTTTGATGAACATGGACACGGTCTAGTTGAACTGAATAAGCAAAAGGTTGGACCAATTGTGCTGTCAGAAAAGAGTTATTACTTTAAAGAAATCAAACCAGGAGAAAAAATTATTGTGACATTGGAACTTAAAGGATGTACTGATGATAAATCATTTATGATTTTAGAGCAAAGGATTTTCAACGAAGCAGGAATTAATGTTTTTTTGGCTAACACTTTGATATCTTTTTTAAATACTGTAACTCGAAAAATAATTGTTCCACCAAATCAAATCAAAGATATCATACAAAAAATGCCAAAGACTATTGATTTTGGTATTATTGAAAAGTCCGATTTGCGAGATTCTGGAGTTTCACAAATAGATTTAAAAATAAATTAGTCAACAAATGGTTGAACATTCGGAAAATAAAATTCTTGAACCTCCTAAAGGTTTTTTCAAAAAACTAAAATTTCTAGGTCCTGGATTTATCCTTTCAGCATCTATTGTCGGATCTGGAGAATTAATTGCAACCACAACATTAGGTGCCAAGGCAGGCTTTATAACTTTTTGGGTAATATTAGTGAGTTGTGTTGTAAAGGTTGCTTTACAACTTGAATTTGGAAAACATACCATCATTTATGGCGTTACCGCTATGAAAGCTTTCAATGAAATGCCAGGTAAAAAGTTTGGGAAAGCCCACTGGACAGTATGGACATTTTTTGCTTTAATGATTATTAAAATTTCTCAATTAGGCGGAATTGTTGGTGGAGTTGCACTTGCATTGAATATTGCTTTCCCAAGTATACCAATTTGGACGTTAGCGATACTGGCAGGAGCAGGAGCAACACTAATAGTATTTAAAGGAGCTTATGGAATAGTTGAGAAAATTTCTCTTATTATGATTTTATTATTTACGGTTTTAACTTTTACTTCTTTATATTTTGTGCAATTCACTGAATTTGCAATTTCATTTTCAAATATTAAATCAGGATTAACTTTTCAACTTCCTGCTTCAGCGGTTCTAATTGCTGTGGCTGCTTTTGGAATTACAGGTGTCGGTGGTGATGAAATCATTCACTATACCTATTGGTGTTCTGAAAAAGGATATTCTTCATATACAGGCAAAAGAGATGACTCTGAAGAATGGACCAACCGTGCGAAAGGTTGGATAAAAGTAATGGAGCTAGATGCGTTATCAGCAATGATCATTTATACCTTAGTTACTGCTGCATTTTATCTTTTAGGAGCAGCAGTATTGCATGGAAGAGGCGTTATTCCTCAAGGATATGATATGATTGAAACATTATCCAATATGTATACTGAAACACTTGGAATTGAAGCAAAGGCAATTTTCCTCATGGGTGCGGTTGTTGTATTATTTTCTACATTATTTGCCGCATTAGCAGCTTGGACCAGACAACTTTCTGATATTTTTGGTCAAATTGGCTGGATAGATTATGAAAATGAGAAACAGAGAAATAGCAGTATTGCTTTATTGTCAATTGTATTGCCTATTATTTGGGTTAGTCTGTTTCTGTTTATAAAATCCCCTGTGTTAATGGTTCTTTTTGGGGGTGCCGTCACCTCAGTAATACTTATTTTAGTTATTTATGCTGCTATTCATTTTAGACTAAAAGCAACTCCAGTTGTTTTTAAACCAAAACCATCCTACGATATTGCTTTGATGCTAAGTATTATTGTAATTTTTTGTGTAGCTATCTATGGGTTTTTCCAATTGTTTTGATAAATTGTAACATTTGTTACAATTTAGTCTTTTTCAATTTCAACGATTAGGTCTTCTTGCTCTACAAGTGTTTTATTTTTTAAATGAATTTTTGTGACTATTCCTTCGAATGGAGCAGTAATTGTGCTTTCCATTTTCATTGCTTCAATGATAAACAAAGGATCATTTTTTTGCACTTTGTCCCCTTCTTTCACAACTACTTTTGACAGATTACCTTGCAACGGAGAACCGATTTGTCCTATTCCATTTGCTTTTTTGTGTATTGAAATTAGGCTTTTGATAGAATTATCTTTTACCAATACAGATCTAGTAGCACCATTAATTCTAAAGATTACAAGCCTTGAGCCATCTGGACCAGGAGCATTAGAATTTAAATATTCTATGAGAATATTCTTACCCTTTGCTATTGAAACAGTAATTTCGTCATTAGGGTTTAAACCGTAGAAAAAGCAAGGTGTTGGAAGAATACTTGTATTGCCAAACTTTTTTAAATGTTCATAATAATCTTCAAATACTTTTGGGTAAAGCGAATAACTTAAAAAATCCAGAAAACTATTTCTTTCTGGAAATTGAAGTTGAAAGTCTTTGAATTCATTGTCAAAATCGATAGGCTCTAAATGAGCGTTTGGCTTATCTGTAAATGCAGTTTGATTTTTAAGAACACTTGTTTGGAATTCTTTAGGCCATCCTTCTTTTCTTTGACCCAACTCCCCTTTCATCATTGAAATCATTGAATCTGGAAATGCTATAGTCGAACCCTTTGTGATTAAATCTTCTATTTTCAAGCCATTTGCTGTCATGTACATTGCCATGTCACCTACAACTTTTGAAGAAGGCGTAACTTTTACAAGACCTCCAAGTAAATCATTTACAGCAGCATAATTTTTCTTTATTAAATCAAATTTATCCTCTAAACCTAAAGATCTGGCTTGTGGTCGAAGATTGGAATATTGGCCCCCGGGAATTTCATGGTCATAAACCTCAGCAGTTCCTGCTTTTAATTCGGTTTCAAATGGATAATAATACTTTCTGACCTCTTCCCAATAATTTGAATAGCGATTCAGTGAATGCAGGTCAATATTTTTCATTCTTGAATGTCCGTCCATCATAGCAACAACGGAATTAAAATTAGGCTGTGATGTCAGTCCTGAAAGTGCGCTTAATGCTACATCAACGACATCTATTCCAGAGTCAATTGCCTTCAAATAGGTAGCTGATTGAATTGATGAAGTATCATGAGTATGCAGATGAATTGGCAAGGAAGTATGATTTTTTAATTCTCCTATTAAGTATTCTGCAGCCAAAGGTTTTAGCAATCCTGCCATGTCTTTTATGGCTAAAATGTGCGCACCAGTATCTTCTATTTCTTTCGCCATCTCCAAATAATATTGGATGTTGTATTTGCTATCTTTCTTAAGGACGTCTCCAGTATAACAAATGCTCACTTCTGCGAGTGCATCTGTTTTTTCGATTACGGCCTTAATGCTTGTTTTCATAGCCGAAACCCAATTAAGAGAATCAAATATTCTAAAAACATCAATTCCTGCTTCCGCTGTTTTTTCGATAAATTTTTCAATAAGGTTATCTGGATAAGCTTTGTAGCCAACAGCATTCGAGCCTCTTAAGAGCATTTGAAGTAAAGTGTTTGGAATAGCTTTTCTTAATAATTTTAAGCGATCCCACGGGCATTCTTTTAAAAATCTCATCGAAACATCAAATGTTGCTCCGCCCCAAACTTCCATAGAAAAGATTTCATGACCATGATCTTTGGCATAATCAGAAGCAATATTTAAAAGGTCAACTGTTCGAACTCTAGTTGCCAACAAAGATTGATGCGCATCTCGGAAAGTAGTATCTGTATATTGTATTTTATCTTGCTCTTTTAACCAACCTGCAAATTTGCGAGGTCCAAGTTCTGTTAACAATTGCTTGGTTCCAGGCTTATATTCTAAGTTTGTTGATCTAGGAATAGATAATTTATCAAAATGAATGTCTTTATCTACTTTCTTTACATCTGGATTGCCATTAATGTTTGTTTCACCAATATACCTTACTAATTTAGTGCCTCTATCCTGCCATTTGGGAGGTGTTAACAATTCAGGATGGTTAGCAATATAATGTACGGTAATATCTGCTTTCCTAAAATTAGGATCTCTAAGTAAATTCAGTAAAAAACTAATATTTGATTTTACACCTCTAATTCTGAATTCTCTTAATGCTCTATGCAGCCTATCCGCTGCATCATCTACTGAATTTCCAGAGGCAGTAACTTTTACTAGCATGCTATCAAAAAAAGGAGAAATCGTCGCACCCTCGAAAGCACTTCCCGCATCCAACCGAATTCCAAATCCACTTGCACTTCTATATGCAACTAGTCGGCCATAATCTGGTTTGAAATTTTGAGATGGATCTTCAGTTGTAATTCTACATTGAATAGCAACGCCTCTCTGAGTGATTAAATCTTGGTGGGCAAGCCCAATTTTTGGATGGTCTAAACTCAAACCAGAAGCTATCAATATTTGATTTCTTACCAAATCAACGCCTGTAATTACTTCTGTAATAGTATGTTCAACCTGAATCCTTGTGTTAACTTCAATAAAATAAATGTCTTCATTGTGATCAACCAAAAATTCAACCGTGCCAGCATTCTGGTAGTTGACTTGTTTGCCAATTGCGATCGCATAATTGTGGAGCTTGGATTTTGTTTCTGGTTTTAATGAAACAGCAGGAGCAATTTCGACAACTTTTTGAAACCTTCTTTGAATAGAACAATCCCTTTCGAAAAGATGTACTAGATTTCCATGGAGATCACCCAAAAGTTGTACTTCGATATGTTTTGGGTCTGCTATATATTTTTCAACAAAAACAGCTGGATTACCAAATGCAGTCAGTGCTTCACCACTTGCTTCATTGAATGCTTTTTCTATTTCTTCTTCTTTATAAACTACACGCATTCCTCGTCCTCCCCCACCATAAGCAGCTTTCACCATTATTGGATATCCTATTTTTTCAGCGGTACTTTTCAGTTCTTTAATTTCTGAAATCGCTCCTTTGCTCGCAGGAACGATGGGAACTCCTGCAATGAGTGCAACTTGTTTTGCAGAAATTTTATCTCCTAAAGCAGCCATAATTTGTGGTGAAGGTCCTATCCATTTAATACCTGCATCGATACATGCCTGTGCAAATTCTTCATTTTCAGAAAGAAACCCATATCCAGGGTGAATAGCATCCACATTATTTTCAAGAGCAATTTCAATAATTGCTTGGATATTAAGGTATGGTTTCAAAGGATCATCATCAGCGCCAATTTGATACGCTTCATCTGCTTTTGATCTATGCAATGAATAACGATCTTCATAAGTATAAATGGCTACCGTTTTTATATTTATTTCAGACGCAGCTCGAAATACTCGAATAGCTATTTCTCCTCTATTTGCTACTAATAATTTTTTAATGGATAGTTCAGTCAAAGTATTTATTTTTAAATTTTTTGTAAAATAACCAATTATTGATGTTTTAATTGAATCTATAATTGTGTTAATTTTTGAATAAAGTAATAAAACTGCTGCAATCAGTTTATAAAAATTTTAATGAAACACAAATTTAATTGTAAAAATTATAAATTATTAAAAGGAATGTTATTTAATCTATTGATAATATTCAAAATTTTTATAATTCATGCATTTGAAATATAAACTTTACTTTGATATCAGCACTACATAAGTCCAATAATAAATTATTTTTTATACTTTTTTTCAGCGTAATCAAGTGCTTCTATAATAATTTGACAAGACTCAACAATTTGTTCATTGCTAATAATTAATGGTGGTGCGAGTCTAAAAGAGAGATTGTTGAATAAAAACCAATCAACAATCAAACCCAATTCCATACACTTCCCGATAACATGTTTTAAATATTTTCTCCTTTTCAATTCAACTGCCATCATCAATCCACTACTTCTTATTTCACTAATAATCTCATGCTTTAAAAGGGAATGGATTAATTTTTCTTTTTCTAAAACCTTTTGAATCAATTTTTCTTCAATGATAGTTTCAATTGTTGCCTTCGCAGCAGCACAAGAAACAGGATGTCCTCCAAAAGTAGTAATATGCCCTAAAGATGGTGCTTTTACAATGGCAGAAAATATTTCTAAAGAGGAAACAATTGCTCCAATTGGCATTCCCCCGCCCATCGATTTAGCAATGAGCAAAACATCAGGTTGAACTCCATATTTTTGATGAGCAAACAAATGACCCGTTCTTCCGAATCCAGTTTGAATTTCATCTAAAATAAATAACGTACCAGTTTCCTTACAACGATTGCGGAGAAGTTTTAAATAATCATTTTTTGGTACAATTACACCTGCTTCTGCCTGAACTGGCTCAACAATTACACATGCAGTTTCAGTTGTTATTTTTAGCAAATCAGACTCGGAATTAAAATTAATGTGTTTAACACCCGGCACTCCTGGTGCAAAATGCATGGTGAATTCATAATCACTTCTCAATGCTTCTGAGCCATAAGTGCTTCCGTGATATGCATTTTTACAAGAAATAATTTCTGTTCGGCCTGTATGTTTACGTGCTAATTTCATTGCCACTTCTACAGCTTCTGTGCCTGTCATTACAAAATAAACCAAATCAAGTCCTTCGCCTAGTAGTCCTGTTAATAATCCTGCATATTCTGCCTGTGGTGAATGAATATGTTCTCCATAAACCATTGTATGCATGTGTTTTTCGACCTGATTTTGTACAGCTTTCACAACATTAGGATGACAATGGCCTAAAGAGCTAACCGAAATTCCTGAATTCATATCATAATATCTTTTGCCTTCTAAATCATAAATAAACATTCCTTTAGCATGTTCAACTTCCAACATTAAAGGCATTTCATTCGTCTTTGCAACGTGAGATAGGAAAAGTTGGCGAATACTTGGCATAATTGATTTGTTTGGTCCAAAGATAGAATATGAATGAATGGTTCACAGAAAGATATCTTATTTTATTATTTTTGAAGTGTTTAATTTTATTATTTTAGTCCAAACATACTACCTTTTATACCTTAAACTTAAAATACTAATGGATGCTTATGATAATCAGGAAAAGTACAAGGACTATTTAATAAGATTAGAAGCAGCAAAGGAAAACATTCAAATTGATGAATCGCTTCGGCTAGTTTTGAATGAATCAGAAGAAATATTATTAAAAATAAAATCTCTTTCTGATGCTGAATTATACAAAAATCTTAATCTTGGTCTCAATCTCATTGGTGCTGTTGTTTTTATTATTCATGTCTTATTTTTTGGATATTGGGCTGGAATATTAGGTTTATTGGTTATTGTATTTTTCTATGTAAGTAATAAAATTATAATTGACAGACAAATATTAATTGTGAATGAATCTTCAAAGTTCAGTGAATTAGAAGGAGTCATTACAGAAGAAGCTGTAATTTTATTTAGGAAATATATTTTAAACGGAATTGAGCTAAAATTAAAAAGATTTCAAATCCTTAGAATGATGATAGCCTCAATTTTATCACTTATATTAATCTCAGGAGTGGAGTTGATTCTTTCAAGAATTGGTTTATTAGAAATAATATTAGGCTTTATATTAGGGAGTTTTTTTTGGTTTTTTTATTTCAAACCAGATATTGATGATTTAATTTTTATGAAAGAGAAAGTGGAAAAAGACATTAGAATTTATTAGAATTCAAGTTTATAAGTTTTCAAATCTCTAATTTTCATTTAACATTTTATCCTTTTGTGTGAATGTACAAATATGCAAATATTAATTACTTAGTTTTTAATGTGGATTTAATTGGTAATATTATTGGTTGTTAATAAGAATTTTTACAACCAGTAATAAAAGTTTATTAGATAATTTTATGAAATGAAAATATACAAGACCATATTTTATTGTCCTTTAATATTAATACTATTAAGCGGATGTTCCAATGATGCTTCACTTGTGATACGTGAAATTCCTAATCCATTCCCCTCGAATGCTATGTTTCCAAATCTATACCAAAATGGAGATGAGCTTATGATATCCTATATTCATTCAGAGGGTGACACTTTAGACCAATTGTATTATTGCCAATTTGATGGAAGTCAATTTTCTGCTCCTTCTAAAATTGCCGAAGGAACCGATTGGTTTGTTAACTGGGCTGATATTCCAGCCATTGCATTTGTAAATAATTCTGTAATTGCCTCATGGTTAGACAAATCTGCGAATGGAAACTATGATTATGATATAAAAATGAGCATTTCAAAGGATAATGGAAAATCTTGGGGCGTGCCTTTTATTCCCCACAAAGACGGAGTAGCTGCAGAACATGGTTTTGTAAGTATTGAAGCAATTAAAGGAGGTAAATTTCAAGCGGTATGGCTAGATGGCCGGATAACTAAGGTTATAGATAAAAAAGGTAAAGAAAGCCATGGTCAAATGACGCTTAGATCCGCGATTATTGATTCTGATGGAACGATGACAAAGGAAATAGAGATTGATAATCGTATATGTGATTGTTGTCAAACATCCCTTAAGAATACAGAAATTGGGACTTTTGTCGTGTATAGGGACCGTTCAAATGATGAAATTAGAGACAACTATTTTAGTATTTTTGATGACAACGAATGGTCAGAACCACAAGCAATTCATCACGATGAATGGAAAATAAGCGGTTGTCCAGTCAATGGCCCAGTGTTAGAATCATTTGGTAAAAATGTTTCAGCTGCGTGGTATACAGAAACGAATGGCTTACCTGAAGTTTATTTAGCAAATTATAGTTCTGATATTCAGGGTTTCGAAGACCCAGTTTTAGTTTCAAAGGAAAATGTCATGGGGAGAATTGATTTAATTTATCTCCCTAATGGGAATATTATGGTTTCATGGCTGGAAGATTTGAAAAATAAAAAAGCAAAAATTCAAGCAAAAATATATGACAATAAATTGAAATTGGTAGAATCGTTAACATTAGGCGAAACTTCATCATCAAGATCAAGTGGATTTCCCAAAATTGTTAAATTGAAAAACACAGTGCTTGTTTGTTATACCGTTACAGAACCTGAAATTCGGCTTGTAACAAAAGAAATAAATTCTGATTTATTGAAATAATTAGTTTTGTAGAAGATTATTTCCTCTTAGTTCAGTTGAAAAAACTTAGACTAGACAGAAGTTTATTATTAAGCCATTGGTTATATTGAGAAACAATCTCAAAAAACTAGGCAAATTATCAGGTACTAAAATCATTTGTTATCAAATGCATAAAATTCCATTTATTATAAAATTAACTCAATGGGAACATTGGCCTACAATTTTTTATTACTTTCCATTGCTTCCATTTTTTTTAATGCGGGCATTAAAAGCTGGAAACTTGACACATTTTCTTATTGCCAATCCTGGGATACTGTATTCAGGATATGGGAGTGAGTCAAAGCATAAAACATTGGAGCTGCTTCCTTCTGAATTTAGACCTATAAGCTTATTGATCTCAAAAAACGAGGCAATTGATTTGGTAATGGACAGGCTTAAGAATCTGCAACTTATTTATCCTCTTATTATTAAGCCTGATATTGGTTTTAGAGGATATCTTGTTGAAAAAATAAACTCAGAAGAAGAGTTATTGTGCTACCTACGCAAAGTAGGAGAGACCGTAATTGTACAAGAATTTATTCCATTTGAACAAGAATTGGGTATATTTTATCACAGATTTCCTGGAGAAGTTAAAGGAAAAATAACATCAGTTACAATAAAAAATTCATTCAGGTAAAAGGCGATGGAAAAAGCATTTTGAAAAGTCTTATTCTCAAGGATAAAAGGGCATGTCTATATCTTGACCGCTTTTCTAAAATTCACAAAGAAAAAATGAATTTTGTTTATCCTGAGGGCGAAAAAATAACTTTGTCATTTATTGGTAACCATTGCAAAGGTGCTCAGTTTATCAATGGCAATCACTTGATTAATCCACAGCTTGAAAATTTTATAAATGACGTCTGCCTGCAAATAAAAGGATGGTATTATGGACGATTGGATATTAAGTATGAAAGTTTTGAAAAATTATTGCAAGGTAAAGCGTTTAAAATTTTAGAAATTAATGGAATAACTTCTGAGCCAACGCATATTTATGATTCTAATCATAAGGATTCTAATTTTTATCAGGCTTTAAAATCGATCAACACACATTGGAGCATTATGAGCAAAATTAGTGAAAAAATTCATCTGGATCAAGGTATCGCTTATCCAAAAGTAATGCCTGTAATTAAGAATTATCTTTGGCTGAGGTCACATACTAAAAAGCTTAAAAGGCTTGAAAAGAATGAAATTTAAATTCTTTAAAAATTTATGGATTGAGAAAAAATTACTTCAAAATAAAAGAAGTACAAAAGTTGATGAACTTTTTGTTATTTTATGAATCTTACTTAACGAGAATAAAATAATAGGAATAAAAATTCTAAATTGAGCTTATAAATAGAATACAAAAATAAAGAATTGTGATAAAATAAATATTAAATAGTTATGTCAAGAAAAATCCGAATGGGTATGGTCGGAGGCGGCCGAGGAGCATTTATTGGAGGAGTACATAGAATGGCTTCTGCTATTGATGGAGAGATTGAATTGGTCTGTGGTGCTTTTTCAAGCAATGCAGAAAAATCAAAACTTTCAGGGGAAGATTTGTACTTATCTCCAGAAAGAGTGTATGGTTCTTATGAAGAAATGATATTAAAGGAGAAAGATCTTCCAGCTGATATAAGGATGGATTTTATTTCTATCGTCACACCAAATCATATGCATTATGGTCCAGCAAAAATGGCATTGGAAAATGGGTTTCATGTAGTTTGTGACAAACCCCTTTCATTTAATATGAAAGAAGCTGAAGACTTGGTCAAAATAGTAAAAAAATCAGGACTTATATTTGCCCTTACCCATAATTACACTGGTTATCCTTTAGTAAAGCAGGCAAAAATGATGGTCCAAAATGGTGATATTGGCAAAATTCGAAGAATAGTTGTAGAATATCCACAAGGTTGGTTAAGCACAAAACTTGAAGATTCTGATCAGAAACAGGCAGCTTGGAGAACAGATCCAAAAAGATCGGGAGCTGCAGGTGCAATGGGAGATATTGGTACCCATGCTGAAAATCTGGCAGAATATATTTCAGGTTTGAAGATTACGGAATTGTGTGCAGATCTTCACATTCATATTCCAGGGAGATTGCTCGATGATGACGGTTCAATCCTATTAAGATTTGAAAATGGCGCTAGAGGTTTACTTTTTGCTTCACAAATTTCAGCAGGAGAAGAAAATGCTCTAAAAATAAGACTGTACGGAGATAAAGCTGGTTTGGAATGGAGTCAAATGGAACCAAATTCATTGATTGTCAAATGGTTGGACCAACCAATGCAAATTCTAAGAACAGGAGGAGCTGGTTTGTACCCTGTTGCAGCAGCGCATACTAGAATACCAGCTGGTCATCCAGAAGGTTATCTTGAAGCATTTGGAAATATTTATCGTAACTTTGCAAAATGTGTTCAAGCAAGGTTGTTTGGTTCTTCAGTTGATCCTATATATAATGATTTTCCTACCGTGGAAGATGGACTTCGGGGCATGAAATTTATTGAAACGGTTGTTGCATCTTCTGCAAGTAATCAGAAATGGATGAAATTGGGATAATGCCCCTTTAAAATAGAATAATTATAATTTATTATAAATATTACTGACTCTTTATATATGGCTGTATAAGGAGTCTTTTTTTTGTTTACCAAACAAGGGCTTTAATTCAAGCTACAATTTATTTAACTATAGCTATCCTAATCCTTCGCAATTGGATAAACTGTTGATCTTTTGATTTCATTAAGGACAAAAGAACTTTTAATTTGGCTTACATAGGGAAGTGCTGCCAAAATTCCGGAAGATAATCGGTGATAAGCATTCAAGTCCTCAACTACAACTTTTAAAAGGAAATCATTTGCTCCACCCATTAAATAGCACTCTAACACCTCGGGAATTTCTTCTACGGCACAGCTAAATTTTTTGATCTGTTCAAGTTTCTGACTTTCCAATGAAACAGAGCAAAAGATGACCATTGAAGAACCTAATTGTTCACGATCTAAAATAGCCACATATTTTTCAATAATTCCTTCCTTTTCATATCGCTTAATACGCTCATAAACAGGCGTTTTTGTCATATGTAAGGAATCCGCTAGCTCCTTAATGTTCAATTTTGCATCACTTTGCAGTGCTTCCAATATTCTTTTATCAATAGCATCCAATTGGATCATAGGAATTTTTCCTTTTAATTAATGGTATGGGTTTTAATATCTTATTATTTCCTAAAAATATGAATAAAAAAGGAAAAAATCCTGCATTAATCAAAATATGTAGTAATAATTACTAATATCCGTAAATTTGAAGTATTATTTAATGCTAAAGAGTAACACATGTCAACTCCTCATCAATTTCAACCAGAAAGCTTAATGATGACTTATGGATATAATCCAGAATTATCAGAAGGGGCAATTAAATCTCCAATATTTCAGACCTCCACATTTGTATTTAAATCCGCAGAAGAAGGCAAAGCTTTTTTCGAGCTTGCTTATGGATTACGAGAAAAAGAAACCAATGAGGAATGTGGATTAATTTATAGCAGAATCAACAACCCCAATTTAGAAATTCTTGAAAATAGACTTTGCCTTTGGGATAAGGCTGAGGATTGTGCGGTATTTGAAAGTGGAATGTCTGCTATTGGTACTGTGCTTTTGGAGTTTTTAAAACCTGGAGATTTGCTGGTGTACAGTTCTCCTACTTATGGAGGAACAGATCATTTTATCCATCATTATTTGAACAAAATAGGAGTTTCTATTTTAGCTATTACATCAAATCAAACAAAAGATGAGGTTGTTCAATTGATTGAAGAATCCGGTAAAAAAAATAAATTGTCTTTTATTTTTCTTGAAACGCCGGCAAATCCGAATAATGACCTTTTCGATATTGAAATGTGCAAAGAAATTGCTGATTATTATAGCATTCCTGAAAAGCAAGTATATGTGGGCGTTGACAATACATACATGGGACCAATATGGTCTCATCCCTTAACATGCGGTGCAGATATAGTAATGTATTCGGCAACAAAATACATAGGTGGACATAGTGATGTTATTGCTGGAGCAGTGCTTGGAAATAGCCAAATTATCAAAAGAGTCAAAACACTAAGAACTTTTTTAGGAAATATGGCAAGTCCTCATACTGCTTGGCTTTTAACAAGAAGTTTAGAAACTTTGAAAGTGCGGATGGAACAACAATTGAAAAATGCAATTTCAGTTGCAAAATATTTAAATGACCACCCTAAAGTGGATAAAGTGTATTATTTAGGTCTTTTAAATAAAAATCATTCTTCATATAAAATTTATCGAAAACAATACAATTCCCCAGGAGCAATGATCTCCTTTGACATCAAAGGAGGCGAAAAAGAGGCATTTCAATTTATCAACCACTTGAAATTGATAAAACTAGCTGTTAGTCTAGGAAGCACAGAAAGTCTTGTTCAACACCCAGCAACCATGACTCATGCTGGAGTAGACGGCGAAATAAAGAAAAAGTTGGGAATAACTTCCCAAATGTTAAGATTATCAATCGGAATTGAAAATGAAAATGATATTATTTGGGATATTAATCAGGCATTAGAGAAAACCGAATTAAGTCTTGTCTATCAAGACTTCAGTTTGGCATATTATTAGGGCCGATAATTTTTAGAATTCTAAATTTATAGATGGAATAACTAATTGTATTTTATACGGACATCAAATTTTATAAATGAACATTTTTTATGTTTTAAGCATTTAATACTGCTCAAGAAGGTTAAACGGAATTAAACATAAAAATGAAGAAATTTTTTAAGGTGTTTGCAATTATGTTGTTAAGCATTATTTTACTTGGTTTTGGCTCATGCTTTTTATTAAGCGAAAAATTACCAATAGGAGATGAAGGAGTTGAAGCTGAATTGTTGACAGATAAGATGTTTCTCGCTGTTAATAAGGAAGCATGGGATACCACTAAAATTGTGCAGTGGGATTTCATGGGGATTCATCAATATATCTGGAATAAAGAGACAGAAGATTTGCAAGTAAAATGGAGAGATGTGATAGTTACTATGAACCTTGCAGCATATGATGGAAAGGTAACAGAAAATGGGGTTGTTTTGGAGAACGATGAAAAAAGAAAGAAGATTGATAAAGCATTTGCCTTTTTCTGCAATGATTCATTTTGGCTGAATGCACCTGTTAAAGCTAGAGATGAAGGAACAACAAGATCTTTAGTCACATTGGAAGATGGGGAAAAGGCACTATTGGTTAGTTATTCTTCAGGAGGAGTCACTCCTGGAGATTCTTACTTATGGATCTTAGATAAGAATGGACTTCCAGTATCATGGAAAATGTGGACTAAAGTTTTACCCATTGATGGAGTACAGACAACTTGGGATGAATATATTACTTTAAAAACAGGAGCAAAGCTCGCTACCAAACATGGAAATAAGATTTATAATATGAAATTAGAAAATATTAATAGCGGACAATCTTACGAAGAGCTTGGTATTACTAATCCTTTTATAAATTATTTGGAAAATCTATAAATCTTCGTGATTTAATCTAATTAATTATTGGTTCTGAATACATAATCAAGATAGATTGATAAATTTGTGGCGTGAGATATATTTATTCATCATTTATAGTTTTGACTTGTTTTTTTTCAAATCCAACCTATGGTCAATATGGGCAGGTAGAGTTGTTTCCAGGTGTGTCTGGGGATGCTTTATTAAGGGAATTAGTGGAAAATTATCAAGCTCAGATTATTTTTTTTGATTATGGAACTTCAAGGGACACCATGTTCAGAAATGTTTACGGCGTCAATGATAGTTTAAGATGTGTATACAGCGGTCACACTGTGTATATGGACCCATCTAAAGATCCGACCACAACGGTTTACATGAATGGATCTGATAACGGAATAAATACAGAACACACATTTCCTCAAAGTAAGGGGGCAGAATTTGGAAATGCGAGAAGCGACATGCATCATTTATATCCAACAAGAGCAAAAGTAAATGAAGAGCGCAGCAATTTTCCTTTCGGGGACATAGATGACAATGAAACGGATGTTTGGTTTTATAAAGATAAAAGTCAATTTAACAAACCAACAACGAACATAGACGAATATAGTGAATGGAAATGGCAAATGTTTGAACCTAGAGAATCACACAAAGGTAATGTAGCAAGAGCTATTATGTATTTTTATACGATGTACAAAGCGCAAGCTGACGCTGCCGATCCCGATTATTTTTCAAGTATGCTTCCAACGCTTTGTGAATGGCATTTTTTAGATCCTGTAGATTCTTTGGAATGGGTGAGGACTTGGAAAATAGCTAAATGGCAAGTTTATCCTAATCCATTTGTATTAGATTGTAGTCTTGTTTCCAGAACGTATTGCAATAATACCAATGAGGCATGTCAATTGGCTGTTAATGTAAAAGAAACAGCTTTGAAAATGGAAGAGTTAGATGCTTTTTATGCTTTGGACCTGGAATCTTTTGTCATTAATTTAGATCTGGAAAGCAATGCAAATGTTACTTTTTTGGTTTATGATATGACTGGAAGGCTAATTCAATCCAAACAATTCAATAATTTATCAGCTGGTAAAAATAGCATTAACCTAAAATCGAGGTCCGATAATACAGGAATAATGCTTCTCAAAGCAAAGATTAGTTTCAAAAATCAAATGAAAGAGCGCATAAAGAAAGTAACGATAATGAATCGTTAGAATACACTATTAAAATTCACCTTCAAATAGCAGTTTTGGAGAATTTCAGCTTTTTTATAACATTATTGGACTGTTTTCAGTTAACAAATGTTTAAAGTGTAACTAATATCACGTCTAACAAACAATTAAAATTTACTTTTGATGTTTATAAAATTAAAAAATGAGAACAATATTTTTTAGCCTTATTTTATTTGTGTCATTTAATGGCTTAAATGCACAAAAATTGGATCCGGTAAAGTGGAGTTTCTCTTCTGAGAAAGTGAATGAAAATGTGTATAAAATTAATTTTACTGCAGAAATTGAAAAAGGGTGGAATATATATTCTCAAAAGAAAGTGGAAAACGGCCCTATACCAACGAGTTTTCAATTTGTACAAAACAGGGACATTAAATTTATTGATTCAGTGATAGAGCCTGAAGAAAATGAACCCATATTCGATGAGATGTTTGAGGTTGAGGTAACTAAATTCAAGGGAAAACCTGTCTTTTATCAAATTGTGTTTTGCGAAAAAGGAGGCACTAAACTGAAAGGAGAATTAACATATATGTGTTGCGATGATAGCAAATGTCTTCCTCCGAAGACTATTGATTTTGAAATTGTCATCCATTAAAAAATAAAAAAGATATGTTGCGATACGTTTACATTTCCGCCATTTTATTCTTAGCTAATATTGTAAGTGGTCAAATATTACAACCGGTGAAATGGAGTTTTTCCTCTGAAAAACTTTCTGAGGGTGAATATATGCTTATTTATGAAGCCAAGATTGATAAAGGTTGGACTGTATATTCACAATTTACAGGCGATGATGGTCCTATCCCTACTTCGATAACATATGAGTCAGAGGGATTTGAACAAATTGGAAAGTCAGAAGAATTTGGTAGCAAAAAAGAAGGTGTCGACCCAATTTTTGATGTAATGGTGACTAAGTTTTTGGATGATGAGAATTATGTCATCAAACAAAAAATATTGGCCAATAAAGGAGTCACAAAAGTTACTGGATATCTAAGCTTTATGTGTTGTGATGATACAAAGTGCCTTCCACCGGTGGATATTGATTTTTCTATCGATCTATTAATAAATGATGAATCCTCCACAACAGCTTCAATTAACAGTGAAATAAGTCCTAGCTTTTCTGTTTCTGGAATAAATGGCAATGAAACTAACTCTTTCACAACTAATTTTGTGGATCCTGTTCATTGGACATATGTCATTGAAAAAGTTAATGAGCAGGAATATTTATTAAAATTCATTGCGAATGTTGAAAAAAATTGGAATGTATATTCTCAATTCACAAGCGATGATGGACCAGTACCCACCGCAATTTATTATGAAGAAGGGGATCATTACAGTATAATTGATAGGACTGTTGAAAAAGGTCATAAGAAAGAAGGAATAGATCCTTTTTTTGATGTTTTGGTAACTAAGTTTTTAGACGATGAACCTTACATTATTGAACATCGCATTAAAGTAAATGATATCCAAAAGGAAATTGTTGGTGGTTTGGAATATATGGCTTGCGATGACAAAGAGTGTTTGCCTCCACAATTCATAGATTTTAAATTTAACCCTGCCAATTTAACAGGAGGAAAGATCCTCTTATCGAGTGCTGAAATTTCTAAAATGATATTAGAAGGAAATGTAGTGGATAATATTATTCCTTCGATTCGGTCTTCCTTAGCAAACCCAACATCTGAATGTGGAGGAATTCAAGAAATCAGTTCCAATTTGTGGTTAACTTTTGTGTTTGGGTTTATTGGAGGCTTATTGGCTTTATTAACGCCATGTGTGTTCCCAATGATACCATTGACAGTTAGCTTTTTCACAAAAGACACCAAACGAAAAGGATGGATGAATGGCCTAATTTATGGTCTCTCCATCATTGTTATATATGTTGCATTGGGTATTTTTCTAACTGCATTTTTTGGTGCCGATGCGTTGAATAGATTATCTACCAATTGGATAGCGAATACTATATTTTTCTTAATATTTATTTTCTTTGCACTTTCATTTTTTGGTTATTACGAAATAACATTGCCATCATCATGGTCCAATAAAAGTGATAAAATGGCCGATAAAGGAGGAATTATCGGTATCTTTTTTATGGCATTTACGCTTGCAATAGTTTCCTTTTCGTGCACCGGGCCAATAATAGGTTCGGCAATTGTAGAATCTGCAAGTTCTAAAATTGGTCCATCAGTTGTAATGACAGGTTTTGCACTTGCCTTAGCTATACCATTTGGATTTTTTGCGGCTTTTCCTTCTTGGTTGAACACATTGCCAAAGTCGGGAAGTTGGATGACTTCCGTAAAAGTTGTTTTGGGATTTTTAGAATTGGCATTAGCATTTAAGTTTCTTTCAGTTGCAGATCTTACCAATCACTGGGGATTCTTAAGATATGAATTATTTATGGGTATATGGGTATTAATTGCAATACTGACAATGCTTTACCTTTTAGGATTAATTAGATTTCCACATGATTCAAAATTGAAGAAAATAAATCCTGTTAGATGGGGTTTTGTTGCATTATTTGCAGCTGCAGCAATTTATTTGGTTACTGGATTTAGATTTAATGAAAAAACGCAAGCATATGATTCAAAAGCTCTGCTAAGCGGAATTTCTCCTCCAGCACATTATAATTTCTTTTTACCAAAACCGGAATTAAACTCAGATCTTAAAACAAGATTCTTTTCCTATGATAAATGTGCCAATAATTTGGATTGCTTCAAAGATTATTACGAGGGTGTTGCGTATGCAAAAGAAGTAAACAAACCTATATTTTTGGATTTTACAGGTCATGGATGCGTGAATTGCAGGAAGACTGAAGAGCACATCTGGGTTAAAGAAGAGGTATATTCTAAATTAAGAGATGACTTTATTCTAGTTTCATTGTATTGTGATGACGATAAAAAATTGGATACTCCACTTATATCAAAGTCAAGAAATGAAAAATTAAGAGATGTTGGAAAAATGTGGTCCGATTTTCAAATTGTAAACTTTGGTTCCAACTCCCAACCTTTGTATGCAATGATGACTCCTAATGAGGAGATCATTGGTAAACCTCGAGGTTATGAGCCAGGGTGGCAAAGTTATGCTAATTTCTTAGAGTGCGGACTTTCAGCTTTTAGTAACAGCAAGAATTTAATTGGTTCTGTGAAAGGAAAATAAGAATTTTTTATTCAATTGAAATCGATTATTTATCTCTTTTAATCACAAAATTCACTAATTGTTCAATAGAATTTCTTGCAGGAGAAATTGGAAATTCATGAAGAAGTTTGATTGCTTTTTCTGTATATTCTGAAAGGGCTTGTTGAGCATATGCAATTCCTCCTTCGGCGATTACAAGATCCACTAGTTGTTTTACTTTTACTTTATCATTATTATACCTTTTGACAACATTAATGATCCACTTTTTTTGTTTCCGATCTGAATTATTTAGCACATAAATTAAAGGAAGGGTCATTTTCTTTTCTTTAATATCTATACCCGTTGGTTTGCCAATATCTTGTTCTCCGTAATCAAATAAATCATCTTTAATTTGAAAGGCAATTCCTATGGTTTCACCAAAAAGTCTCATTTTTTCAATGATTTCATTGTCTTGAGTGGTAGTTGAAGCTCCTGCAGAACAAGCTGCAGCAATTAAGGAAGCTGTTTTTTGACGTATAATTTCATAATATACCTTTTCATCAATATCCAATCTTCTAGCTTTGTCAATTTGAAGCACTTCTCCTTCACTCATTTCTTTAATTGCGTTGGAAACAATTTTAATCAATTGGAATTGGTTGTTTTCAAGAGCCATAAGAAATCCCTTCGCATACAAAAAATCACCAACTAAAACGGCTACTTTATTTTTCCAAAGCGCATTTATTGAGAAGAACCCTCTTCGTTTATGAGATTCATCTACGACGTCATCATGAACAAGGGAAGCGGTATGCAAAATTTCAATAAAAGCCGCTGCATCGTGACTAGAATTATTGATATCGCCAAATAGCTTTGCACAGAGAAATACGAAAAGAGGTCTTATTTGTTTGCCTTTTCTTTGAACAATATAATAGGTGATAGTGTCAAGCAATGCAACATTACTTTTCATTGCCTGCCTGAAATGTTTGTCAAATTTCTTCAGGTCTTCTTCAACAGGTATTTTTATTTCCTTCAAGGAAAGCGACATCGACAATAATTTTTAAATCGGCTCAATATACACCAATATGGAAAAACATTAGAATATAGTTTCTTTATTAGTGAAGATTATTAGCACTATTCTTTTCTTAAGTTTTATAATTAGATACTTTTGTTTAAATATTTAAAGCCTGTGTTAGAAATATTCAGAACAAATCAATTTTTTGCCACATTATTATTAATTCCTTATACTTTTTTAATTAGAATAGGGTCTTTAATCCATTCTTCTCCCTATGAAATAAAAGAATATGACACCATTTTAGTAAAGTATTTGTACAGTCATATTTTCAATTCTTCAATCTGGCAAAGTATAATTGCAAGTTTTATTATTTTCTTGATTGCAAATTTCATTAACAGATTGATCATTCAAAATAGAATGTCCAAACAGTTAACATTACTTCCTGGACTTTGTTTCATAATATTAACAGCTGGGATGCCAAATGGTTTGTTACTTTCACCCGCTTTGATGGCTGCTTTTTTCACCATGATTTGTATTCTCAATTTATACAAGGCATATAAAAATAAAGATTCTGCAGTGCATATTTTTAACGCAGGTTTTTATATCGCAATAGCGGGTATATTTTATCCAGCATGCTTCTTTTTGTTATTTTTTGGATTTATTTCATTATTGAATTTGCGAACATATAAATTTCACGAAATCATTATTTATATATGTGGATTTTTTATACCAATTTTTCTGCTGGGCACTTATTATTATGCAAACAATAATCTAAATTTGATATATCAGTATTTTCAATTTGACAAAGGGATTCTTGCCATTTTTTCTAGTGTTGACTTTAAAGCTTTGTTTTCTCTATTTATCTCCAGTTTAAGTATTCTGTATACATTGTATAAGTATAATAAGTTTACAATGAAGAACACAATTCAAGTTCAAAAGAAAATTGATATTCTTTATTGGTTCCTATTGTTCACATTATTAATTATGTTTTTTATTAATGGTATACAATATGAGCATTTTATTTATTTAACAATACCATTTGCTTATTTTATTGGGATAAGTTTTGAGCAAATAAAGAATAAATTATTAGCAGAAATTATTCATATTGGAATTGTGATATTGGTCATATTTTTCCAATTTCAATCAGTTTTTTAGAATATTTCCAATCATGAAAAAATACTGATAACTAAGTTTCTTGGAGCAGCATTATTACGAAATTCACACAGATATATACCTTGCCAAATTCCAAGATTAATTATTCCATTAGTTATAGGTATGTTTATGTCAGAGCCTGTTATAGCAGCCTTAATATGAGCAGGCATATCATCTGGTCCTTCAATTGTATGAGTAAGACCTGGAAAATTTTCTGATACAATATCATTGTAATAAGATTCGAAATCTATAAGTACACTTGGATCTGCGTTTTCATTAACGCAAAGAGCAGCTGAAGTATGTTTTATAAAAACATTTAATATTCCAGTTTTAGGGAATGAAGAAATTTGCGATAGGATTTCATCGGTAATAATGTGAAACCCTCTTGAACGAGGTTTTAGTTTTATAAAGTATTGCTCTACCATTTGCTCTTATTACCTAAATCCGGACATGGTAATGTCCCAAAGTAATATACTAGGCCAAGTCCAAACAAAGTATACGTATCGTTATCCCTTGAATTTCCTCTTTGTCTTCCATTTTCGCCTATTTTTTCACCTATACTTCTATCTGATAATTCTGCAGCAATCTCGCCTCTTCGAACACGTAAAGAAGTTAGATTAGGATAGGTACCGCTTACGTCATCTACATAATCTGTAAACAATCTCCTAGCTCCAATTTCAATATTAAAGCTCCAATTTTCATTCAGATCCCATTTAAAGCCCCCACCAATAACGAATCCACCGCCTATAAGACCATATTCTTCAGATTCTGCTTGGCCTTCAGTACCTAATGGCCTAAGCTTATGCCATGTGCCGTCTAAATTAGCCTTTGGTGAATAATACAATACATTAAATCCACCCATTAAATAGGGAGTATAATAATAATCTTTGCTTCCATGAATGTAGGGGAAAAAGTTGAACTCCATTTGAGCGGTAAGATCAACAATGTCAGTCTTGAAACTCAAATTTCTTCTAAATTCAAATGAATTTGGAGAATCTCCGTCGTTGCCATAAATAAAAGTATAATTCAACCCTAATTTGGAATTGATTCGATTGTTGAAATTATATCGAGCAATTAAGCCACCTGCAAAGCCTACTTCTGTAAAATCAAAACTGGTATTAAGATCACCAAAATAATTGCTTACCCCAAGCCATGGACCAAGTTCCCACCCTTTTTGAGCATTTAATGAAAACAAAAATAAAAAGGCAAGCGCGAAAAATTTATATTTTAAATTCAATAGGAAATTAATTTGTTAGATGTGGAATTAACGGTAAGTTCAACCATTAAATTATTTACAGAAGCAATTATTATTCAATAAGTTAAAGTTTTCAATTTAAAACAAACGTACAAAAACTAAGCCTTAAATAAATTTCTGGTGCGAAAATGTACATAAAATATAGAAATTTGTTACTTTTTGAAAAAAACTTCCAAAATTAAGGAACAAAAATGTGATTTAAAACACTAATGAATGAGTGTAAATTTTAAAAACGATGAAGAATTAATTCGAGCACTAGAGTTTGGAGGTAAATTAAGAGAAGACGCCATGGTTCATATTTTCATAGAAAGTGGTATCAAAAAAAGAATAGCCAATTATATAAGTTATAAAGGAGGCCAATTTGAAGATGTTAATGATATATTGATGGAAAGTTTTTTAATTTTTGACCACAATATTAGATATCATAAATTCAAAAAACAATGTAGTTTATCCACATATCTTTTTTCAATTGCTAAACTTTATTGGCTTGGAAAAATACGGGAAGATAATAAGACCAAGTATTATGATGAAATGGACGCCTTGGATGGTATTGAAAATTTGAACGCAGAATGGAAAATTATTAACGATGAAACAAAAATTGAGTTTAATAATTTATTAGATACGCTAAGTAAGAAATGTAAGCAGATTTTAAAATATTGGAGTTTGTCTCTTGGATACAAAGAAATAGCAAGAGAATTGGATCTTAAAAATGAGGCTACTGCTCGGAAACAGAAACATTTATGTCAGAAAAAACTTGCTGAGCATGTCAGGAATAATCCGCAATTAATGCCAACCATATATTATGAATAATTGGGAAGTTGAAATAGATAAATTAATAGCAGGGGAACTTACAGAATCAGAGGCTAACGAGCTGATGGAAAAAATCAACGCGGATCCTAGTTTGAAGAAATTTTACCTTTCTGAAAAAGCTAGTAAAGAAGTATTTGAATATCAAATAAGAAATGATACCAGGGCATTAATGGCTAAATTATTGGAGAAAGAGCAAAAGCAATCAAAAGAATCGCCCAAAAGCACCATTTTATACTTTACAGGAATTGCAGCAAGTTTATTAATTCTGATTGTTTCTGTCGTAACCATTAATCTGAGTCATTCTGATACAGCTTTGGCGGACGAATTTAATATTAATGTCATTGCTTCTAGAAATGGAGCAACCTTTTCTGACTCTAATTTTACACAAGCTTTGAAAGCTTATTTTTTGAATGATTTTAAAACTGCAAAAGAAAAACTTGCTCTTCCAGCAGAGGAAGAAAGTTTAGTTGTTGAATACAAAGACTGGCTTTCTCTTATGATTTTGCTCAAAACTGAGGGTAGTGATTCAATGGAATTTCAAAACCAATTTCAGGCAATCCTTAATGATGAAAATCATGAATTTTACATCCAAGCTGTAAAGTTGAATAAAGAGCTTCAACTCTTTTGGCGGAATTTCGTCGTTAGAAAATAGTTGTTCATCTATACTATAAAACGTTCACTGTTAATTAATTGTTAAAACAATTGTACATAGAAACAAGAAAATTTTGATTAGCGTTTAAGAAAGGTATCATGTATAAAATGAGGGCCTAAGTTTTTACGTTTTGAATTTTAAGTGTTTATTTTTTAATCAAATTAAAATGAAGGATATAATAAAATATTTGGCAACAGGAATTATTGGTGGATTAATAGTTCTTATTGGTTTTTCGTATTTTCAAAAAGATCAGGTTTTTCCTGAAAATTTTGCTAAACAAGTAAACTTTAATAAGAATGCTAGTTTGGGAGCAACAGCACCATTTGATTTTGTTGATGCGTCAGATAAGGCTTTAAAGGTAGTTGTGCACATTAGGGCTGAAGAAAGTGAAGTGTTGGCACAACAAAGGATTCAAAAAGATCGTCAAAACAGAAGATCACCTTTGGACGATATGTTCAGACTAGATGATTTCTTTGGTGGGAATTCAATGAGTCCTTTTTATCAGCAAAAGGGTTCAGGATCAGGAGTTATTATTTCAAATGATGGATATATAGTGACAAATAACCATGTTGTAGGTTTTGCAGATGAGATTTTGGTCACATTGTATAATAATAAAGAGTATAAAGCAAAGAAAATAGGGACTGATCCAAGTACAGATTTAGCAATTATAAAAATTGACGAGAATGATTTACCTATCTTAGAATTGGCAGATTCTGATAAAGCAAGAGTTGGTGAATGGGTATTGGCAGTGGGCAATCCATTTGATTATTTGACTTCTACAGTAACTGCGGGAATCATAAGTGCAAAAGGTCGGGATATCAACATTATAAAAGAGAATAAATCTATAGAAGAGTTTATTCAAACTGATGCTGCAATTAATCCTGGTAATTCAGGAGGAGCTTTAGTAAATGCAGAAGGCGAATTATTGGGAATAAATACGGCAATTGCTACGCCAACAGGCACTTATGCAGGTTATTCGTTTGCAATTCCTTCAAATTTAATGAAGGAAATCGTCTCCGAAATTATTGAGAACGGGGATATTGAAAGAGCTAATTTGGGAGTACAAGGATACGATCTTGATGAAGAGTTTGCAAAGGAAAATAATATAAAACTTAGTACTGGATTTTATGTAGCAAAAGTAGTAAACGGGAGTGCTGCTCAATTTGCAGGTTTATTAGAAGGTGATGTCATTACAGAAGTGGATGGGAAAAAAATAGAGAATTTTGAAGATTTGAAAAAAGCGTTAAAATTTTCAAAAGTAGGAGATACGATAGAGATTAAGGTTTCTCGAAATGGTAAATTAAAGACATTTAACACAAGATTAAAGAAAGGATTGTAACATATCAAATGTGGTTACTGTTTTAAGATAAAGTTGGTTTTTCGTTTTGTTTTGATGCGTCTGCTCTTCCCAGGAGCAGACGTTTTTTATTTTTATTTTCTTGTAAGGTTTAAAAAAGTTTTATCTTATAGGCATTATGTTAGAAAAGTGGAAATATAAGCTTCATCCTTTGTTAGATCTTATCTATCCCAACCTTTGTATAGCTTGCGATAATGAAAAATCAATCGATAATTCTTGTTTTTGCTTGACCTGTATGGACGATTTACCATTCACAGAATTTCTGAATGAAAGAGATAATATGGTAGAGAAATATTTTTGGGGAAGACTAGAAGTAAAAAAAGCAACCTCACTTTTTTATTTTCATAAAGGTGAAGTAGTTCAAGAGATGTTGCATCGATTAAAATATAAAAACGAAGCATATATTGGAAAAGCTTTAGGAATACATTATGGTGATAAATTAGTTGACACCAATTTTTTAGATGGAATTGATTTAATTATTCCAATTCCAATTCATAAGTCAAAAAAAAGGATTAGAAACTACAACCAATGTGAATTAATTGCCAAAGGAATTTCTTCGGTTTCAGGAATTCCAACCTCAAATAAAGTTCTAGTAAAATATACCCAGACAACTTCCCAAACTGATAAAACTAGAGAGGAAAGATTGAATAATTTAAAAAACACGTTTCGGGTAGAAAACATATCATTGATAAAAGATAAGAATATTTTAATTGTGGATGATATATTAACGACAGGTGCAACTTTGGAAGCAGTAGGAAGTTTATTGGCTGAATATGAATCGACAATTAATATTGCAGTACTTGCTGTAGGAAAGTACTAAATTAAACTTTAATAAAGTTTTAATTTTGAATCATACCTAGGATAAAAATACTGGGCTTTTTATGAAGATCAAGATTTCTAATATTATGCCATTGAGCTATACTTTTTGTTATAATGGTTTCTTTGTCAGATGTAATATCAGTTGCAACACATAAAAAAAGATTTTTGGGTATGGATTTCATAATGGTCTCAAAGGTTTTCATATTCCGATATGGTGTTTCAATAAAAATATGAGAGGTTCCATGCTTTTGAATATCTAGAACTATATTTTTAAGAGAATTTGACAATTCATTTTGATGAATGGGAAGATAGGTGTGAAAATGAAATTGCTCTCCATTTAATCCGGATGCCATTAGTGCTAAAAGAATAGAATTTGGACCGACATAAGGCTTAACGACAATGCTGGATTGATGTGCAATAGCAACAATTTTCTCTCCAGGATCAGCAATACAAGGCGTTCCTGCTTCTGAAAAAAGGCCAATATCACGTCCAGCCAAAAGTTCTTTTAACCAATCTTCTTTATAAAGCAACGGATTCTTTTTATCCAATTCAAAGATTTCAATATTTGCCATCTCCACAGGATGATTGATATCCTTTAAAAACTTTCTTGTCGTTTTTGCCTTTTCTGCAATAAAGAAGTCAATTTTTTGAATGTGTTGAACGACTGAAAGTGGAATAACATCGATTATACCTTCTGCAATAGGACATGGAAATAAATGTAAAACTCCAAATTTTTTCATAGGCTAATGAGCTTCAAGCCAATTGTTACCACTTCCCATACCAACCAAAATAGGAACTTTAAGACCAGGCAAGGCATTGACCATTTTATCTTCTACCATTATTTTCACAACATCTAGTTCGTCTTTATGAACATCAAATACCAATTCATCATGTACTTGTAGAATTAATCTAGATTTCAATTTTAGATCTCGAATAGCTTTATGAATATTAATCATAGCTACTTTTATCATATCTGCCGCAGTGCCTTGAATTGGAGTATTTATCGCCATTCTTTCAGCATTACTTCTCGAAAGACCGCTATTAGAATTGATATCTCTCAAATATCGTTTTCTTCCCATAAGAGTTGATACATAATTTGTTTTTTTTGCATTTTCTATGGTTTCCACCATATAATTTTGCAAACCTGGGAATTGCTTAAAATATTGGTCGATTATTTCTTTAGCTTCCGTTCTTTTAATGCCTAGTTGCCTAGAAAGATTAGTAGCCCCGGCGCCGTAAGTAATGCTAAAATTTACAGTTTTTGCAGTCCGACGTTGGTCACTTGTCACTTCATCTATCGGTATTTCAAATATTTTTGAAGCCGTTGCAGTGTGAAAATCCAAATTCTGCACAAAAGCTTCCATCATTCCTGAATCTTTACTAATCTCAGCAATAAGACGCAATTCAATCTGTGAATAATCTGCTGCTAGAAGCACATAATCTTCATTTCTAGGTTCGAATGCTTTTCTAATTTCCCTGCCAGCCTCATCTTTAATTGGAATATTTTGCAAATTCGGATTTTCAGAACTTAATCGTCCTGTTGCAGCTCTTGCTTGATTGAAATTACTATGAACCCGGCCAGTTTTTGGGTTTATTAATAATGGAAGTGAATCTACATAGGTAGATTTTAATTTGCTATATTTTCGGAATTCAAGAATGTCATTAACAATTTCATTTTCCACTGCCAGTTCTGTTAATTTGTCCACATCTGTGCTATATTTTCCAGAACTTGTTTTTCCCCAACGGTATGGGATTTGTAACTTTTCAAACAAAACAGCCCCAACTTGACTAGGTGATGCAATATTAAATCTCACTCCAGCTTTAGCATATATTTCTTTTTCCTTTTGGATAATCAGATCGCCCAAAACAATTGAATAATTGGCCAAGAATTCAGGATTAATTCTTACCCCTTCGAATTCCATGTTTGCCAAAACATCAATTAATGGATATTCTAAATTTTCATATAGTGCTAATAAATCGTTTTCTACCAATAAATCTTCAAGTGGTTTTTTAAGTTGTAAAGTTACATCGGCATCTTCTCCTGCGTATTCAGATACTTTTTCTACATTAATATCTCGCATGCTCAATTGATTTCTGCCTGAAGAACCAATTAGATCCGTAATTGGTACCATTTTATAATTTAGGTAAGCTTCAGAAAGATAATCCAATTTGTGTCTTTTATCTGGCTCACTAAGATAATGGGCAATCATGGTGTCAAAATATTTCCCCTGAACTTCAACACCATACCACTTCATCATAAGAATATCATATTTGATGTTCTGTCCTATTTTTGCGATTTTATCATTTTCTAAAACGGGTTTGAAAAAATCAACAATTTTTAATGCTTCTTTTCTATCAGAGGGCACTGGAATATAGTATGCTTCAAAAGCTTTAATGGAAAAAGCGATGCCTACCAATTCTGCAATATGAGGATCAATCCCAGTAGTCTCCGTGTCAAAACAAATTTCTTTTTGTTTTTCTAATAAATTGGCTAGATCTTGATATGCTTTTTCATTATTGACTAATATGTATTTATGTTTTACATCGTCTATATTTTTATCTGCTACTTGATAAGTTATAGGAGAAACATTTTCCTTTTTAACGCTTTCTTCATTTCCGAATAAAGATTGTTGCACGCCTTCTTTTCCTTCTGCACCAAGAATTGCATCTGCCAGTGTCCTGAATTCCAATTCTTTGAAAAGTTCTGCTAGTTTTTCTTTATTAATTGGATCGATGGTGTATTGGGAAGCATCAAATTGTATAGGTACATCTAATTTTATAGTAGCTAGAACTTTAGACAATAACCCTTGATCTTTGAAATTAATTACATTTTCTTGTTGTTTTCCTTTCAGTTGGTCAGTATTAGCCAATAGGTTTTCCAATGAGCCAAATTCTTTCAATAATTTTGCGGCTGTTTTTGCTCCAATACCTGGAATACCGGGAATGTTATCGACAGCATCACCTTGGAGTCCCAAAATATCGATTACTTGCAACACATTTTCAATGTCCCATTGTTCTAATATTTCAGGAACACCCAGAATATCAATGCCATTACCTGACCTTGAAGGTTTATACATAAATATGTTTTCGGAAACAAGTTGACCATAATCTTTATCAGGAGTTACCATAAAAACAGTAAATCCTTCTTTTTCAGCTTTTTTGGCAATAGTTCCGATTGTATCATCTGCTTCATAACCTTCAACTTCAATAATTGGAATATTAAAAGCTTCCACAATTGATCTTATGTATGGAAAAGCAATGGAAATGTCTTTGGGTTGTTCTTCTCTATTAGCTTTGTAAGCCTCAAATAATTCATTTCTAAATGTTGGCCCATGAGGATCAAAGGCAACAGCAATATGAGAAGGTTTTTGGGTATTAATAAGATCCCAAAGAGTTCGCACAAATCCTGTTATTGCAGAGGTATTGATTCCTTTTGAATTAATTAATGGTCGATTTATAAAGGCATAATGAGCCCTATATACCAATGCATGCCCATCAAGTAGGAATAATTTCTTTTCACTCATCAGATAATTTTATTTGGATATAAAAGTATACATTATGAAGGAAGAATCAACATTTATCAAGGAAAACTACCTTTCCTTTATTTTCCCATAAAAAAAGCAACATCATTAGAGTATGTTGCTTTCAAATATTTTTTTGCCTAAAATGGATTAATTACAAAGAATAGGACAATCCAATTGCATAATAACTTTGATTTTTACTTGCAATTCCTTTGGCTTCTGTTTCTTGAGGATTGAGTCTTAAACCATATTCTATGCCAATTCCAATTGCTTTATAGGCTGAAATCTTTATGGCATTAACCCATGTATAATTAGAAAAATCCGCTCCACTATAGCTATAAAATCCAGAAACATTAGATCTCCATTTTACGCCTTTAATCAATGTTGTATTATAGTCAATGACGAATTTTGCTCCAAGAGAGGAATTAAAATCTGTTTTATCTTTTGCGAAAATGAAGTTATAATTCAAGGGGTGTAAAACAATTGCCAAGTTTGGTTTTGGATTATAAGTTATTCCTACCCCCAAATCCAAAAACCCCGGATTGTTAGCATTGCTTAATATGGTAGAACGATATTCACCCAATGTGGATACTGCAAGATTTTTGATTATGGAATACCCAAAAAGTGATTGCATATTGAAAACATCAGCAACCTGTTTAAACTTTTTATCTTCTCCTTGTTCATCAATTTCAGTATTATCATCATATCGTAACCAACCCAAATTAATGCCTCCATTATTTCTCCAGAAATATTTATCTTCTTTTAAATTAGCAAATCCATTGTAAGAAAAAGCAATGGACTGTGCAGATGAATTATAATCTGGCTTAGGTGCCCAATTTTTAAATCCATTTAAGTCCGCACCAATAATTCCTCCAGAACCAAATGTCCATCTAATTTTTTTATTAATTGCCGTGGTTATGTCTGCAATTTCCTTTTTGATATTGTTCAATTCTCCCTGAAGTGCTGCAGCGGCAGCTTCTTTTTCGGCTTTTTTAGCTTCTAGTACAGCAATTTCTTCGATTGTCTGAGCATTAGCATTGAAAGCAAAGCCCATAAAAGCGGATAACATTAAGATTGATATTACTTTTTTCATGTAAATAATTTTAATTAAATATTTTTTTCAATTTTATTTTTCATAGCAGAACTAAATGGTATGATAATTTTTTTATTGTCTGAAAGTAAAGTGATAGTGGTCCTTGAAATTTCTACGACCTCTCCTTCTACGCCATCGATTTTCACCAAATCTCCAATTTCGAAAATATTTTTATTGTAAAAAGAAGCAAGGATATTAGAGAAGATATCTTTAGAAGCTAATCCATAACCTATTGCAAATGCCAATACAGCTCCGCCTATAATCACAGAAATATTTTGTGAAAGGAATTGAACATTTATTTTGGCCTGAGAAAGTGCGCTAATTAAAATGTTTATAAAAATGAAATAAAAAACCAAGGTAGCAATTAGTTTTGCTGATGGAATGCCTAATGAATCGCAAGCAGTTTCGACCGCTTTTCTAATCATATCAGCGAGCAACAAGCCGAATATAAGGATCGTAAATGCTACTAACAGGTTGGGAATAAAATTAAAAATATCCGTAACCAATTTAGAAATTGCTTCTAACCCAAGCACATCTGTGGCTGCGACCCAAACAAAGAGCATTAATATATAGTAGGAAAGTCTTGAAAAAATGTCACTCAAAACCAATTTTATATTGGCTTTATCAACGATTTCAATGCTATTTAATTTCTCACCCAGAACATCTATTTTGGCCTTTTTTAATAATTTATTAAGTATTTTCCGAATGATCCTTGCAATGACGTAACCAACAAAAATGACAATAATTGCACCTAATAAATTAGGAACAAATGCTATGAATCCTTTAATTAAGTCAGCTAGGGCTCCTGTCATATCCATATCTATAATTTTTTTTGATTAGTTATCTTTTTTTTTAGAACTGCCTCCAAGAAGATTATAAACGAGTTCCAATAAATTAGGAACAAATAACTCAATTATATCTCCAAACGACTTAAATAAATTAATCGATCCATCAATATTCTTTTTGATCTTAGTAGGTGGCTCTCCATGTTTTGAGATCAATTCTTCTTCTAATTGATTGAAATTATTACTCATACCATTTGATTATGTTTCGGCAGGAAAAAAATTATCTTTTAAATTCATAAATTTTTCTTTAGCTCGTTTAATTTGCATTTTGACAGCGCTTTCTGATTTATTGGTAACCTCACTAATGTCCTTAATTGACATTCCATCTTGGTATTTCATAAATAAAATGGATTTATCTTTTGGGGGTATTTCTTCCATTATGTATTTCAATTGACTAAATTGTGTTTCAAGGATTAATTTGTCATCAATTTCTGATTTTTCTGCCTCCAAGTCAAAAACTTCGTCCAATTGTAAGGTTCTAGATTTTTTATTTCTTCTTATATAATCTATACAATGATTGTAAGTGATAGAATATAACCAAGAAGAAAATTTCGACTTTCCCTCAAATTTTGACAAATTGGTCAATATTTTAATAAATATATCTTGAACGGCATCCTGAGCTATTACTTCATTCTTTAATAAAGAAATAGATCTAGCATATACTTTTGCAGAATACCTCTTGTATAAAATATCAAAGTAAGCACCATTTTGCGATTTTAAATATTTCGATACAATTACCTCATCTGAAGATGCATCAGAAACATTAGACAACAACGGATTAAGTAATAATATCACAAGCAGTAAATTAAGTGATCAACATAAATTTTCTAAATGTAGAAAACTTTTAGTTTAATTTCATCCGTATGTTTGAACCAATAATATTGATTCTAAAATGACCTCTGACCATCTTATTTTTTAAGGTTTGGATTTCAAAAACATATTATGAAAGTAATTGATTTATAATGTATTAACTTTTTCTCAAATTTTTGGTTACAGCGCTATGATTTTCAATGAATCCTAAAATTCTCTGAGTTTAGTTTTTTGACACTAGTAAATGCAATTCTTTTAAATATTTGTTCTTAAATCTTATCCATCTTTTTGACGGAAGAAAGCGCAAAAGTAACAAAATGGAAGAATTATTTTTAATTGCACTAATAAAAGGAAGTAACTATATAATCTTTAATATATCGCCAATTCATTGCAGTTAGAAATAAAAAAACCAATAAAAAAGATACAAATACTATTTTGAGTATTCTATTGGATTTTTCTCTTTTTTCTCTTCTACTCGAATATTTTCTTCTGGATATATATGGCATTATTAATTTCTTATTATTATTTTTTCAAAAGAGAACTTTACATATCGGTATGTCGTTCCCAATAATTTTGATCTTCAATTTCTTCGATAATTTGAAGATAATTAGAATACCTTAACTCACTAATTTCTCCATTTTCAATGGCTTTTTTAACTGCGCAATTAGGTTCTTCTCGATGCAAGCAATCAGAATATTTGCATTCAGAGGACTTTATAAAAATTTCTCTGAAGTTATGTGCCACATCCATTGGTTCAAAATGTGAAAATGCCAAACTTTTAATTCCAGGCGTATCAATTATATATCCACCATTCGATAAATCAAACATTTCTGCAAAAGTTGTGGTATGTTGACCTTTTCCGGAGTAATCTGAAATATCGTCAGTTCGCAAGGTTAAAGTTGGTTCAATGCAATTGATGAGTGTTGATTTTCCAACTCCTGATTGGCCCCCAATCAATGTAATTTTGTCTTTGAGTTCTGTTTCTAATAATTCTATATTCTCCTTAGTTACAGAGGAGACTAAAAAACACTTGTATCCTATCTTTTCATAGATTTCTTTCAAAATCTCATAAATTTCAAGGTCCTCTTCATCATATAAATCCATCTTATTGAAAACGATGATTACAGGCACATTATAAGGTTCAGTCATCATCAAAAAGCGATCAATGAATCCTTGTTTTAATTTTGGAAATGAAATGGTCATGATGACTATTGCTTGGTCAATATTACACGCTAGAAGATGCAATTGATGCTTTTTTCTTGGAGATTGACGAAGGATATAGTTTTCTCTATTGTGAATTTTAATAATATTAGCAATACCCTCTTCTTCCTCTAAAGAGATTTCTACTCTATCACCCACAGCGACAGGATTCGTAATTTTTAGAGTTCCAAGTCGAAATTTTCCTACAACTCTACATTGGTATTTGATATTGTCTTCAGTCTTTACGTCATACCAACTACCTGTTGATCGAGTCACTATTCCTTGTTTTTTCAAAAGGCTTTTTAGTTTTAAACTTTAATATTTTTTGAATGCACAGCTGCGGCAATTTCTGCTATTAGTGAAGGGTCTTTTTCAACTGCATTTCCAATTACGACGACATCTGCTCCAGCTGAAATATTCTCATACGCTTTTTCAGCATTCTTTATTCCGCCACCAACTATAATTGGTACATTGACAGAGCCTTTGATGGTTTCAATCATGTTTTTGGTAACTGGAAAGTGAGCCCCTGAACCTGCATCTAGAAAAATGGTTTTAAGGCCTAACATTTCTCCTGCAA
Source organism: Bacteroidota bacterium (assembly GCA_024642705.1). GTDB lineage: Bacteria > Bacteroidota > Bacteroidia > Chitinophagales > Saprospiraceae > Portibacter. The sequence goes on from JAHEAQ010000020.1 coordinate 52,864, forward strand.
TGGCAGTACAAGCAGCAATATCTGTTTTGTCTTTTGGAATAGGAAAAGTATTGCTCATATAACCAACAGTAGTGTTTACACCTCCATCAATAATCATATAGCCAGTAGATATTATTTCGAGTTGACTTAATTTTAAATAAGGAGCTGAAATGACATGGTGACCAATCAATAGCTCTGGATTTCTACCTGAAATAAGAGATAAAAACAGAATTGCATCAGCTTTATAACTTAATTGCATTGAATTTCCTGGAAAAAGAATTAATGGAATGCGACTTTCTTTCTTTAAAATTTCAAGCACTTTATCAAGCATGTCATTTACAATAAGACTACCACCAATGAAAAAGTAATCCACTTCATTGTCGACGGCTTTTTTAATTACATGGTCCATTTTATTTAGCCTAAGTTTGTCAGGGTCAATTAGGATGGCCAATTTTTTGAGCCCTTTCTGTTTTGCTTCAACTAATTCTTGATAAATCATGTTCACAAAGATAATGTTTAATTTCTTAATGAAGCGAAGGTTTCAGAGGGCAGAAAATATAGATATTTTGCAAATAAAAAAAGGGCTTACTTCTGCTAAAGTAAGCCCCATAAGAATTCAGAAAAACTGTTTATTTTGTAAATGTTTGTGTAATATACTGATCGTCAGTAGAAAAACTAATTGAATATTTCCCTTTTGGAAGTTGAGTTATATCAAATCTTGTATTAATACTTGCTTGTTCAGCATATGCTTTTGTAAAAAATACGCCTTGTTCGTCATAAACCGAAACTTGAACTTTTTTTCCAAGTGCTAAATGATTTAATTCAATAGCATTTTTGCTGAATGAAAAAGCAGGCTTGAAAATGATTTTATCCATTAATGGATTGGAAATAACTTGATTTAAATCTAACTTGATTGAATGAACCACAATTTTATTGGTTCCTTCCACCTGTACTTCGTAATAACCGAGAGGTAAATTTTTCAAATTGTATTTTCTTTCAATATTAGTCCCTTTGTTTAGTTTTTCCCAATGCAAGATTTCTCCAGCATAGTCTTTTAAAGTAATGGTTACATCTTCTTTAGCCCAATCATTTAGACTTATAGTCAATGTTTTTGTATTATCAAAATTGATAATTGGATTGTTAGCAGCAAAAGAGCTATTGAAAGCAAATAAAACTGCTAAAACGATGGTTGAAAATTTCATAATTTTTTTCATGATAAAATAATTTAAGTGAATTAATTGTTTTTAAATCTAATACAAAGATAAGTGCGTTGTTTTGACTAATCTTTTCTAATCTTTGCATATATGTGTTTTATTTTATCAACAATTAGTATTTTAGTGTTAATTATATGTTATTAAAATACATGTGGTATTTTATCAACAGTATATAATTTTGATAAAATAGTATATTTTGGCTTTGGGAAGCTGTGTAAGTTCAATGGTATTGGTAGAATTTATAATGTAATTCAAATTTAATTTCAGGATATCGTATAAATATTTTCGAAATAGTTGCTTCTATTCAAGGGTTGAATGAATGATTCTTTACTAGGTCATGTTGAAAGATTAACCTTGTAGATCGGTTAATTTATGAATGAAAAAGATGTTTTTTCATTTTTTTGGTTTAGCGAATGTGTGAAAAACGACTTAGTTAATAAGTACTGTTCTTGAGCATGAAATGTATTTTAGGACTTCATATTAATAACTAATGAATAATTAGATTTGAATTAGGCATAGGTTATACTTAGCAATAATATTGTCAGTTGGTAAAAAATGGTCATTTGAAATTCTGAATTAATAAATTAGTTTATGGAGCAGGTTTTTGGCGAAATATTTTAAAAATTTGGTGGAAAAAGAAATTATTTGTGGATGGAAGTCGATAAGGAGGAAGAATTTTGAAGCTATCTCCGAGGTTAGTTAAGCGAACATTCAAATATCCCTCGACACATCTGGTTTCTCTCCTGCAATCCTCTCTATATAACCACTCACTTGTCATTGATTTTTTCACTTTCATTATTTCATTAACCCAAATTCCTGAATAATGAGGGCGCTCAATTCCCTTGTTTAATTTTTCTACTAAATCATCCATCTCGTTTTCAGTTTCAACCAACTTGCGGCCGAATCGGCTTGCTACTAAAGTACCAGATCGTTTATGCTTAAAATTAAAATGCTTGACAAAACTTACTTGCAAGTTACCCATGGCTTGGGAAAATATATAAGTCGTTTCTGGAATCTCCGTTTCAGGAATGACATTTTTTTGGCTCAATAAATAATGAGAACAAAAATCATCTCTTTTTTTTAATTTGACAAGTATTTGAAATTCATTGTCATTGAAGTTGTAGGCTATAATATCAGATATGGGCAATAAGTATTTCTCCATCTTCATCTTAAAATAATTTTGCATTGAAGGAGAGGAAAACATTGGATTTCTAGCTACAGAATGGTTACTGATCAAATAAATATGGTCCTCAAATAAATGAATTGTTTTCATATTAATACAATTTTTAGAGTTTGCTCTATTGTATTAGTGTTGAAATATCAAATTTCGTTACCTTTTTTTTGGATTTATTTTAAAAAATATGAAAATGACCTGAATTATTGTTTTTTTACTGAGTTTAGGATAAATTGAAAATGTGCTAATTAAAAAAGGCTTACTCATGGAAAAAGTAAGCCTTCATCTATAACAAATAATGCTTAACTATTCATTAATTAATTGTACCAAGAAATTCATTTAAGGATGAACTTCCGGTTAAAGAAGCCAACTTTCAAATCACACCTCTTCATGTTCTTAAAATGAAAGGAGTAGATTTTTAAAATTTTTCAGAGTGTGTTTTTTTCATGGTTAATAATTTTAATATCTACTTCAAAGATATAACTGTATTTATGCTTAAACTTTGCAATTATTAGCATAAATATGTGTTATTCGATCAATTTTAACTTAATTAATAATTTATTAACAACAATATGGAACACCTTTGTGTTTTAGGTCAATATTTTATGTGGATTAATTTGTTTTTATATGAAAATTGAAAAGCAGTATAAACAACCAGCTTTTGAGCGTATTCATCCAACATTTGGAAATTCTTTCACTTATAGATTATTTGAAGAAAAACAGCCTAATGAAAAACCCTTTTGGCATTACCATCCGGAAATTGAGTTGGTATACATCAAAGAAGGGTATGGAAAAAGGCATGTTGGAAACCATCTTTCCTATTATAATGATGGAGACCTAATAATGATTGGGCCTAATTTACCTCATATTGGATTTACAGATCGATTGATTGGTGATGAATCAGAAGTTGTTGTTCAGTTTAAATTAGATTTTTTAGGTGAGAATTTTTTCAATAAAATTGAAATGCAAAGTATTCAGAGCCTTTTTGAAAAAGCAAAATCAGGTGTTTCATTTTATGGCAGAACAAAAGAGGAAGTGGGCACATTATTATCAGATTTTAATTGGGTGAAGATAAAATTTGACCAACTCATTCAATTGTTGAAAATACTTCAAAATCTTGCTCTTTCAGAAGAATATAATTTATTGAATGCTGACGATGGATTATCTCTTGTAATGAATCCCCAAGATAATGATAGGATGGATCTTATTTACGAATATGTTAGAGCGCACTTTGAAGAAAAAATCTACCTTGAAGAAATTGCAGAAACGGTAGCAATGTCAATTCCTTCTTTTTGCAGATATTTCAAGAAAATGAGCAACAAGACCTTTTCAACTTTTGTTATGGAATATAGAATTGTTCACGCGTGTAAATTATTATCAGAAAATCAAATGTCCATTACTGAAATTAGTTTTTCTTGCGGATTTAATAATTTCTCTCATTTCACGAAGTCTTTCAAAAAGATTACGGGGAAAAGCCCATCTGATTATAAAAAAACAATATTTAAAGTAGTGCAAATTTAATTTTTGAGGAGCACAATTTTGCCTTTTGATGTTTCAATCATTGCACCAAAAATTTTAGATAAAACTTCGATTTCCATAGGCGCAAACTCAATTTTATCAATGTTTAATCTACTTGAAACTTGAATATTATTGCCAATTATTACGGCTGAAGATAGAAAGTTTATGGTTCGATCTTCATTTGATATAGAAGTTTGTTCAGGCAATGCTCCGACAGTATATCCTTCTGGAATATGAAGTTGAAAAATAAATTGCTCAGAAAATGGATATCCAAAATTTACAGGATATTTTCTATTTTCCATTTTGAAAGGGTTTTCGGTAAATGAATTGTAAATAAATGGATTTATTATAAGCGAATCTTTTAATTCTAATGCTGCTCCGGGTATTTCGACATTAGCTTCATCGATAAAACTTAAATTCAAAGAATCAAGATTTTCAAAACTTGAATTTAAAATTACAGCTCTTGGAAATCTTTTTCTCAATCTAATTTTCCAAGGACTCCCTTCAATACTGTTTTCATAAAATTTTCTTTCGTAAAATCCGCTATAGCCATCATATTTACCTTTAATTTTTCCAATTAACTGTCCTTTTTCAACATAGAATTCACCTAAAAATACATCAGTTGATTTGTTGGGTGTAATTTGAATCCATCTAGGACCCTCATTAATATATATTAATCCAATTTCATTTAATGCGCTGATCCTTAAATTGCCAGGGGACATGTATTTGTCAGAAAGATCAATTAAAAAAGGTTTGTTTTCGATTTCAGCATAACAGATGACGTGAGTAAACTGTTCCAAAACGGCATATTTGGGAAATATTTTTCCATTTTCTCTTAAGCCTATTAACATCGGAACGGCTTTAATCCCAATTGCCTTCAATAAAACCACCATCATTAGATTCATTGAACCGCTATTTGCAGTATTCTGTCTAAAATTGTCATTTAGATTATCAGTGAAAATTCCATAGGTATAATCCCATTGAACATTGTCTAGTATAAAAGTCTGTAATTTGAGAATTTTATCTTTAATGGGAATATCTGCTTCTAGTATGGGGTTTGCTTTTCGGAGGATATAGTCATAATAGTTACTATTTTGAAACTGTTGTCCGAAATCCTCACTTTCATCGAGATCTTTACATATTTTTTGCCAAGAACTAGCAATAGGATAATAACCAATATAAGGGTCTAAGGTGCCAAGTATTTGCAAATTAATATTACCTCGATAATTTTTCATTGTGGTAATAAAAGGGCCTTCTTCCATGGATGGAACTTCATACATGGAAAAATTTTGATCGCCGACATGAATGTATTCTTCCCCGGTAGTTTCGAATTGGTAGTCTATCTGTCGGGGAATTATATACTGAAAAGAGGCATATTTTACTGGGATATCGTATTGGAAATCAAATTTAGAAAAACCATATAAATCATTGCTTCTAATTTTGTATTCATATTCTATGACGGAACCTTCTTCCAGTTTTGGAAAATAAAAGCTAATTCTACTTGTATAATTATCAAGTTTATATTTTTGGAAATCTTTTTTTTTAAGTCTGTATTTGCTACCATCTGGATAGGTGATCATTGCTTTTATCCCAGAAACAAATTCTGAACCATTATAGTGAATGTAATCAATATCCACATTACCATAGTTAAAAGCACTTTTATTCAAAATTTTTAAGCGAAAGAAGTTCCGAAAATTTAATATTATTTCTCCTTGGTCTTTAACAGCTAGTTCTGAAGTTTTTGCAAGAATTATTGCATCAGCTTTTGGTTCTTTATCATATATTTTCATCTTTAACTCCTCGATTGGAACTTCCCCAAATTTAAGTAAGGGTGTTTGAGCAATTAAAATAAAATGTCCAGTAATAAACAAGGCGGTTATGATTATTTTTGATTTTAACATTAACTTTTTATTTTTTTGAAATCGATATTCACTTTGCAAAAGCTTAAAATGCCTTTTTAAATGTATAAAAATATTAGAATTTAATTGTGAAAGCTTAAGGTAAATATTATGAAAAGCATTGAAACTGATGATATAATTGAAATTCTTAATTACAAAGAATTGATTTTTGAATTAAAAAAAGCATTTCAATCATCAGAATATTCGATTCATGAAAGACAACATCTGAAATTATCCGATGAGAATATTGCTTTGATTATGCCAGCTTGGAATAAACAATTTTATGGAATAAAGCATATAATGGCTTATCCAGGAAATGGAAGGTTAAATATGGCCACAATCCAAGGAACTTATGATTTATATGATGTTTCTAATGGACTTAAAGTGGCGAACATTAATGCTGCAAAACTAACCGGAATAAGGACTGCTGCCACTTCAGTTCTAGCTGCAAGTTTTATTAAGAAAGATCCTAAGAAGTTAATTATAATGGGAGCTGGCGTCGTTGGAGAACATTTGGTAGAGGCTTATTGTAGCTATTATAATTTGTCAGAAGTAATTATTTGGAACAGAAATATTTCAAAAGCTAAATTATTAGCTGAGAAGTTTAATCATAAATTTCCAGTTTCAGTAAGCAGTGATATTATAAAAGATGTGAAAAATGCGGATATCATTTCTTGCGCCACTCATAGTTATAGCCCTATTCTAAAAGGAGAATGGCTCAATAATCACCCGCATATAGATTTAATAGGATCTTATAAACCTGAGATGAGAGAAGTTGATGATAAAGTAATTGCGAATGCGGATATCTATATCGATAGTGAAAAAGCACTGGAAGAATCTGGAGATTTATATATTCCAATTAAGGAAGGGATAATTAAAAATAAGGCAATAAAAGGGACATTATTTCAACTGTGCCAAGGTGAAATAATGCATATAGATAATGGTTCAAAAACAGTTTTCAAATCAGTAGGTCATGCTATAGAAGATTTGGCAGCTGCAATTTATTTATTTGAAAAAATAAAATTAAATGCTTAAAAGATTTCATTCTGATAAAATTGATGCAATAATAAGTAAAAGTGATTTATGTATTAGAACTATAGAAATGCATACTGGCGGCGAGCCATTGCGAGTTGTCACGGATGGATATCCTCAGATTCTAGGCAATTCAGTGCTTGAAAAAAGAGCCTATTGCAAAACACATTTGGATCATTTGCGCAAATTTTTAATGTATGAACCTCGCGGGCACTCAGATATGTATGGATGTCTTATTGTTGAACCCAATGATGAGGGAGCAGATTTTGGAATTATTTTCATGCACAATGAAGGATATTCAACAATGTGCGGGCATGCAACTATAGCAATTGCAAAATTAGCGGTACAATTAGAATGGGTGGAAAAGAAAACTATAGATACAAAAGTAGTGATTGATGCACCGTGTGGTAGATTGATAGCATTCGTAGACCATGAACTAAAAGTTCGTTTTCAGAATGTGCCTTCTTTTGTGTTTTTAAAAAATCAAGTCATTCACGATAAAATATATGGCAATATTACTTTTGATATAGCTTATGGTGGGGCATTTTACGCAATAATGGAAAGTAAGCAATTCAATATTGAGATTGTTCCAGAAAATATTCAAGCATTTATCCAATGCACCAAAAAAATTAAACAAAAGATAAACGAAAACTTAGTTATAAGCCATCCATTCGAACAAGATTTAAGTTTTTTATACGGATGTATCTTCGTAGAAGCAAGTAATAATGAAAATATTCACTCACGTAACATTTGCGTATTTGCAGATGGGGAAGTAGACCGGAGCCCAACAGGGTCTGGAGTTTCTGCAAGGATTGCTTTGCATATGGCTAAAAATGAAGTTGAATTGAATCAAGAAATAATTATTGAAAGCGTCATTGAATCGCAATTTAAAGTTAAAGCTATCGAAAGAGTTTATTTCGGTCCATATCAAGCTTATATACCTGAAGTTAGTGGAGAGGCTTTTATTACAGGAAGGAATGAATTTATTATTGAGAAAGAGGATTTAATCAAGGAAGGTTTTCTTTTAAAATAAAATTTCCATTAATCATTCAAATTTTTTATAAACTCCAGAAATTACTTTAGCAAGTTTTCTGTCTTTTTCGGTTACAATATCTCCAGCATCGTGGGTACAAAGACTGATATCAACAGTGTTCCAAACATTACTCCATTCAGGGTGATGATTCATTGATTCTACATGCAAGGCAACTTCTGTCATGAATCCAAAAGCTTGTTTGAAATCCTTAAATTTGAATTGTGCATTCAACTTATTATTTTTTTCGACCCACATAATTATTAATTAAATGACCAATTATGCTTATCAATAGCAAGAATTGCTTGTTCCAATAGGTCAATACAGTTTCTAATGTCTTCTTTGTGTGCCATTTCAATGACTTGGTGTAAATGACGCGTCGGAATAGAAATTGCTCCAGAAATCGAACCTCCAATTGAATGCCTTTGAAGGCCAGCAGTATCCGTTCCTCCAGCTGGAAGGATTTCAGGTTGCCATTTGATTTTATTTTTATCTGCTGTATTTTTTAAAAAAGAAACCATACGATGGTCACAAATTGTGGCTCCGTCCAGGATTTTAATGGCAGCACCCTTTCCAAGGGAAGTAATGCATTCTTCTGGTTTTGATCCAGGAAGATCAAATGCAATAGTTGTATCTAGTGCGATACCAAAATCTGGATTTACTCCTGATGATGAAGCAATAACTCCTCTTAAGCCTACTTCTTCTTGAACGGTAAAAGCTGCAATTAAATCATACGGAATTGTTTTTCCTTTCAACGCTTTCAAAGTTTCAATTAATATATAAACAGAAACCCTATTGTCTATTGATTTTGAGTTAACGCAATCACCCATTTCGATTAACGACCGCTCTCTGGTAATTGGGCTTCCTATTTCAATGCTTTCTTTCACTTTTTCTACAGGTAAACCAGTGTCAATAAAATATTCCGAAATTGATACTACTTTATTTCGCTCTTCTGGGCTCATTAAGTGGATGGGCTTGCTTCCCATAACGCCTATAATGTCCTTCTTCCCATGAATAATAACTCTTTGTGCAGTAAGTGTTTTTGGGTCGAAACCTCCAAGCGTATGAAACTTCAAAAAACCATCATCATCAATGTATTTTACAATGAATCCGATTTCATCCATATGAGCGGCAACCATTACTTTTTTATCAGAATTGCCCTTTTTGGTAGCAATGATGCTTCCCATTGGATCAATATAATATTCATCAACTAGATCCTTTATTTGTTCGATTACAAATTTTCGAATTTGATCTTCGAATCCAGGAGCGCCTGGCAATTCGCAAATATTCTTTAATAAAGGTACATCGATCATTTAGCTGCAGTATTAATTTTTTTTCAATATCGCCAAAAATAGCAAAAAAGCTTTATACCATACAAATATTAACTTTTGAATGATGTTCATTGCATGGATTGCTTCAAATAATAGTTTAAACTTGATTCATTTTAACCTTTGTTTATTTTTGATGATTAAATTATTAATTCATTATTGACGAATTATTCTGAACATTACATTAATAATCCAATGTCTTTATAAATCGCTACAATGTATATTTGCTCAAATTTTATATGAATTTATGTCACAAGTCAAAAAATTAGCAGGGGAAACGGTCATTTATGGAATGGGAAGTATTTTGCCAAAAGTGCTTAATTTTCTTTTGTTGGCTCCCTATTTGACAAGGATTCTGGATCAGGAAAATTATGGAATTCATGGCATTTTATATGCTTATGTGGCACTTTTAATAAGCATCTATACATTAAGATTGGAAACGGCATACTTTAGATTTGCCACAAGTGGAGACCATAAAGATAATGCTTATGAATCTGCATTTACTATTGTTCTTATTTTCTCTATTTTCGTGTCTGCAATAATATTCGTCAATGCTGAATTTTTGGCGGCATTTATTACAAAAGTTGAAGATGCAAGATACATTAGATGGTTTTCAATCATTTTATTATTAGATGCTTGTTCGTCATTACCATTCGCAAAACTAAGACTTGAAAATAGGCCGATTTTATTTTCTGCAATTAAAGTGATCAATGTATTGATTGCGGCTGTAATGATATTTCTGTATTTATCCATTTTTCCACGAATGGAATCTCAACAATTACTTTCTGGATTTCCATTTTATTATTCGCCAGGTAGAGAATTAGATTATGTTTTTCTTTCCAACTTAGTCGCAAGTCTAGCAGTGTTAATCTTATTGATTCCTCAGTTGAGAAAAGTAAAATTAACTATTGATAAAGTCTTGCTAAAGAAGATGTTAAAATATTCGCTTCCATTGATTATTGTAGGGGTTGCGGGAGCAATTAATCAAGTTTTTGATAGGGTATTTATTTCTAAGCTGATTGAGGGAGCAAATGGTATTGCCAGTTCTGGAATTTATAATGGAGCGGCAAAAGTTGCTGTGGTAATGAGTTTGTTTGCTACAGCTTTCAATTATGCGGCAGAGCCATTTTTCTTTAAAAGTTATAAGGATAAAGATTCGACCGTTTTATATGCTCATATATTGAAAGCTTTTGTAATTGCAGGATGTTTTGTTTTTTTAGGAATCTGCCTTTTTCTTGATCAAGCAAAATATTTGATAGGAGATGGATATTGGGAAGGAATGAACATTGTTCCAGTGTTATTAATGGCTTACCTATTTCTAGGAATTTATTACAACATTTCAATTTGGTATAAATTGAAAGACAAAACGTTCATGGGCGCCGTAATTTCTATTGCGGGAGCTATTATTACTATTGTTGCCAATATTTTATTAATCCCAACCATAGGTGCTATTGGAGCAGCATGGTCTGGGTTGATTTGTTTTATATTGATGTGCGCCATGGCATACTTTACAGGCAAGCGAAACTTAGAAATTCCGTACGACATCAAAAATATATTTATCTATATTTTTGGTGCAGTGATACTTTATTATTTTGGATTAAAGGTTGATGGACTTGGAATTAATATTTGGTTAATAATTTTGATTAAAGGATCAATTTTTATTGCTTATGTTGGTTATGCTTTTTGGAAAGACAGAACTTTGATAAAAATTTAAATAGTTGAACCTGTGAAATTAAATTGGGCGATTTAGAAATAGAACAGTAATAAATCATTTGCGCTAAAATTCTTGATTCAAGAATTTTTGAATATTATGAACAAACATAAAAATGCAAAATTATTCTTTTTGTTCAAATGATGAACCCTTCTTAAACCTGAATAATTTTCAAACTTTCTTTTATCTTGAGGGCAAATAAAAAGTAAAATACAATGTTAAAGAATTTGATTCTAATATTTAATCTACTTATCTGCAGTATATTTCTTAGTGCACAAACTGAAAATGATGCTTTTGTATTAAAGAAAATATACTCTACGGCACTTGCCGAATCCAATGCTTACAATTGGCTGTATCATTTGAGTGAAAATATTGGCGGTAGAATTGCTGGATCTCCCAATGGAGCTAAAGCCGAAAATTATACCCAAAAGATTCTTGATTCTTTAACCATGAATCATACGTTCAGACAAGCATGTACCACTACTTTTTGGAATAGAAAAACAGAGTCTAAAGTACACATGTGGATGCAAAATAATGTTTCAATTGAGTTAGCCTCCACATCTTTAGGAAACACTGTTGGAACAAATAATAAATTGATTAGAGCTGAAGTAATTGAGGTTCAAAGTCTTGATGAGTTAATTATTAAAGGAGAAGAAAATATTAAAGGTAAAATTGTGTTTTTTAACAGGCCAATGGATCCGACTTTAATTAATTCATTTCATGCGTATGGAGGAGCTGTAGATCAAAGAGCTTTTGGTGCGAGTAGAGCTTCAAAATACGGAGCTGTAGCGGTTTTAGTTCGCTCAATGACGAATAAGTTAGATAATGTTCCTCATACAGGTTCCAGTATTTACGAAGAAGGCGTAAATAAAATTCCTTCCATTGCAATAAGTACGATTGCAGCTAACTTATTAAGTGAGTCCCTGAAAAATAATCCTTCATTGCAAATTTCTCTTTCTAATGATAATGAGACCATTGAGGGAAAAACAAATTATAACATCATTGGCGAAATTAAAGGCAGTGAGTTTCCAGATGAAATTATAGTAATTGGTGGTCATTTGGATTCTTGGGATATTGGTGGTGGAGCTCATGATGATGGTGCAGGTTGTGTTCAATCGATGGCAGTAATTGAAATATTAAATAAAATGAATTATCAACCCAAAAGAACCATTCGTTGTGTGTTATTTGCAAATGAAGAAAATGGATTAGCAGGAGGAACAGAATATGCAAGATTATCTAAGTTGAATGGAGAGAAACACATTGCTGGCTTGGAATCAGATTCTGGAGGCTTTTCACCTAGAGGATTTAGCGCAGATGGTGCAGATACTTACTTTGACCAAAGATTCAAGAAAGTATCTAATTGGTTCACTTTAATGGAAGCTTATGGGGTAACTCTGTCAAAAGGAGGTTCGGGAGCAGATATTTCACCACTGAAAGATCAAGGACCATTATTGTTTGGATTAAAACCTGATACCAATCGTTATTTTGATTTTCACCATACAGCTGACGACCACATAGAAGCAGTAAATAAAAGAGAATTAAATATGGGTTCAGCAGCAATGACTGCCCTAGTATATTTGATCGATCAATATGGCATCTAATGGATATAAAAATTCACGATTTAGTTTTTGAACCATTTATTTCTGAAGAAGAAATTGCTTTAAGAATAAAAGAAATTGGAGCGAGGTTGAAGGAAAAGTATGGGAATGACAAACCACTTTTCTTAGGTATGCTAAGCGGAGCTTTTGTATTTATGGCTGACATTTTGAGAGCATTTGATGGAGATTGTGAAGTGTCATTTGTAAAATATTACTCTTATGAAGGTACAACATCAACGGGCAAGTTAAATGAAGTAATAGGAGTTGGCGATAATGTGGCAGGAAGAACCATCATATTGATTGAGGATATTGTAGATTCTGGGCATACACTGCACAAATTTTTACCCATTCTGGAAGCTAAAAATCCTAAAAATTTAGAAGTAGTTAGTTTATTGGTAAAGCCATCAGCAAAGAAATACGATGTGCCTATTCACCAAATTGGGTTTGAAATTGAAGATGTTTTTGTTGTAGGATATGGCTTAGATTA
>JAHEAQ010000097.1 GCA_024642705.1 Bacteroidota bacterium
ACCTCGGGATACTTCCTGAATAAAAAATAATTTTTGGTTTTCATGATCTCTCCATTTGAATTTTCAACAAATATTTCATTTGGATTTCCATTTTTTGCAATTCCCCCTGCATAATTTTCTATATAAAATTTAGCACTTTTTCCTTTGTGGAAAGGTACATTGATATCATTCTGGGTTCCTAGTATTTCATTATCATAAAGGTCACTTGCATTTGTCGCCCCGGAAATAGAAACAAAGTCTTTGGATTTGGGAATGGATATGATATCGCCATCTTTTAATGTGAAATTAAATTTTGAATTTTTATTATCTAATACCTCATCTAATTTCATAATGACATAACCTAAGTCATCATCATTTCTCTTCATTTTTGCTGCAACAGGAGAAGCCTCATCTGTTAACCCACCAGCTCGAGCAATAATATCAAGAATGGTTTCATTATCTTTAATCAAACTATATTCGCCAGGAAACTTAACTTCCCCATTCAATATCACAATTTTTTGGAATTCGAATTCAGGTACAAATCGAACCATTACTTCATCATAAGGCTGCAATTCAAAATTCAAATTATCACTACTTCCCATTAAATCTCTGGAAACTGAAAGATTGGCAATAACAGTCTTTGTCGGAATATTTTCTTCGATAAGTAACCTAGAAATTTCAATTCTATTGGTTGCAGCAGCTAATTTGAAACCTCCAGACAAAGTCAATAAATCTGCAAGAATCATATTTTTACCATATTGAAACTCCCCAGGACTATTGACTGCACCATTGATTCTAACATTTGATCTCTCATCAAATAAATCTTTAGCAAAAACTTCTAGATCGTCTAATGCTGTTATTTTAAAATTTTCAGGATCTGCATAAGCCTCTACCAGATTTATTCTCCTATATGTTTTTATTTTGGGATTCAATGGATCGATTGTGTGAATGATAGCTATTCCTGAAGCATCTCTTCTTAATCCTCCGGCCAATTCTATGGCATCTTTTATATTGATAGATTGATCTAATGCAAAAGAAAAACTACCTGGTATCCTTACAGCTCCTGAAACATAGAAATTTTGATTATCCACGAATCTAGATAATGCAAAAATGCTTAATTGATCTTTATCAACCATCGATTCATTTAAGTCCTGGCTCCCTTCTTCAATATTTACTTTGATGTATACTATTTTTCCTGAATCTTCCATTCTTCGTATAAAAGCTAGATCCCTTCTCGATCCCGACCTTAAGCCCGCTAATTTAATTACATCCGACAATTTCATTCCTTCAAAACGTTGCAATTTTCCCTCATTTAACACATATCCTTGAACATCGACAAAATTCTCAGCTTTGATTGAAATTTGGTCAATAGTTATGATGTCGCCATCTATAAGAACATAATCATTAATTGCTGTATTAGGAACATCAATTATTTTCCTAGAATTATTTTCATACCTCAACACATGAATGTTATCTGTTTTGGCACTTTGCGAAAATCCACCTCCCAAATTTATCAGATCTGAAAGACGTTCCTCATCTTTAAGTTCATAAATCATTGGTCTTTTCACACCTCCACTAATAGTCACTAATTTTTTAGCAACCGGAACAATGACGACATCTCCTTCTTCCAAAGAAGTTTCTGAAATGCCAATTGGATTCTTCAAATAAGCATAAAAATCAAGGTTGATTACTTTTCCATCTTTTTTAATTAAGATAATATCTCTCAAACTTCCAATCTTTGTAGGACCATTAGCTGCCATGAGCACATAATATACATTGTTGACTGCAGAAATAGTATATCCCCCCGGATTATTGACTTCACCTTGAATGTTTACATTTATTGTGCGACTAAAACTTAATGCAACATCGAATTCTCCTGAATTAAATCTATATGATTTGCCAAACCAATCTCTTAATTTGAGTTTGGCTTTTCCCAAAGACATTCCCTTCAGAAAAATTCTTCTCCGATCTACTTCTATGTATCCTTCTTTATCAATCTCGAAATTGAATTCATTTTGGGATATTCCCCAAATTGACACTACAATTTTATCACCAGCGCCTATTATATAGGAGTCTGGAGCTTTTATTTCCGATGACTTTTCAAATACACTTAAGTTTTTATTTTGAAAAAAATCATGACCATATATATTGGCTTCAGGAACAAAATCTTCCTGGACAGCTTCTTCAATTATATCTTTGACTAATTCTACTTCTTTGGCTGCCGGTGTTTCTAAAAACTCTTCTTTTTTCTGGACTGGAATAATTTCATTCGAAATAGTACTTGACTCTTCTTTGTTTCTATTTTCAAGCTCTTGGATGATTCCTTCTAATTCTAACACTTGAGCGGGAGTAAGATCTTTTAAATCGTTAACTTCAATACCTTTTGCTTTCAAAGCTTGCAATAAGTCTGATTCCAAAATTCCTCTTTTCCCTAGTTCTGCTCGAACTTGTTGTTCTGTTACTGGCAAAGTTTGGGATGCCCCAGAATTTAAATTAATACACAAGTAAATGCCGATTAACAATACTATTTTAAAAAATCCTTTCATCCTAATTAATTGTTTAACTCAAAACCTGTTTAAAATATTGAAATGTAATTTCAAAACCTTCTTTCCTGCTTACTTTCGGCTCCCAACCCAATAATGTTTTAGCCTTTGTAATATCAGGCTTTCTCTTCTTAGGATCGTCTTCAGGAAGCGCGACATTAATGATTTTGGAAGTACTATGAGGAACAAATCTTAACACTTCTTCTGCAATTTCTTTAATGGTAATTTCCTTTGGATTTCCAATATTTACAGGTAAATGATAATCGCTTAATAATAACTTATAAATGCCTTCTATCAAATCGCTGACATAACAAAAAGATCTGGTTTGATCTCCATCCCCAAATACAGTGATATTTTCATTTTTAATAGCTTGGGAAAAAAAAGCTGGCAAAGCTCGACCATCATTGACTCTCATTCGCGGTCCATAAGTATTAAAAATCCGAACAATTCTGGTTTCCAAACCATGAAAGTTATGATATGCCATTGTTATTGCTTCTTGAAACCTTTTTGCCTCATCATACACGCCTCTTGGTCCTATTGGGTTAACATTGCCCCAATATTCTTCAGTTTGTGGATGAACAAGAGGATCTCCATACACTTCAGAAGTTGAAGCTACTAAAATTCTTGCATTTTTAGCTTTTGCTAAACCTAATAAGTTGTGTGTTCCTAAAGAACCAACTTTTAGGGTTTGAATGGGCATTTTTAGGTAATCAATAGGACTTGCTGGTGATGCGAAATGAAGTATGTAGTCTAAATTACCAGGAACATGTACAAATTTGGAAACATCATGATGGTAATATTCGAAATATTTGTTTGGAAATAAATGCTCAATATTATCTAACGAACCAGTCAAAAGATTATCCATAGCAATTACATGATAACCTTCATTAATAAATTTATCACACAAATGGGAACCCAAAAATCCAGCAGCGCCTGTTATTAATACTTTCTTCATTTAAAAATTGCTATTTATGCACGCAAATATAATATTTAATCTCTTGACTAGAGCAGTTTAGTTAGCAAGGTTATGTCGTATTTACTTGAGAAATAAACAAAAGCACCATATTCTTCTTTCCTTATGTGGCCTATTCTTATTTTTGAGAAAAATTAACCGTCAATTGAGATTCCTTTTTTCTATAAGTTTTTTTGTTTTTCTTAGTTGCATTATAAAAATGCAGGCTCAGACAGTCTTAAATAGCAACATAAATCTGCAGTCTTCGTATCTATTTGAAATTCCAGGTGGAGACTTGAATGATCGATTTGGGGTGAACAATAAATTTGAATTTAAGTTAGAATACTTGACACCTCATAGTTTTGGTTTTTATCTAAAAACAGGATTGAGATTGGGTGACGTAGTAAAAGAGGATGTTCTTACAAATTTGCGAACACAAACCGGGAATGTGGTTGGAGTAAATGGTTATTATGCAGATATTTTTGGCAGAAAAAGAGGATTTGATATCGGGATAGGAGTTGACAAATTGATTCCAGTTTCAATATTAGGTACAAAAAACCATCAAATTAGATTTGGTCTATCTTTGGTTAATGCGCATCATTGGATAAGGCTGATTGATGAGAGCAAATCAGTACCCCAAATTCTTGGTGAATACCAACAAGTTTATGATAGATATGTTTCTGGAATGGGAGTTGAAGAAAACCTTAATTTTCAATATAACTCTAAGTCAAAAAATGCATCATTTATTTTTGGTTTACAATTCCAACAAATTTTTGGTAAAGAACATAGAATCAAATTCATCAATGATTCAGATAAAGCAAATAGAAAAGACCTATATTTTGGCTTAAAATTGAGTTATTTGCTGCCTTTATATTCATTTGACAAAAGTTCAACAATTTATTATTGACCATGATTTGGATAATATATCAAGGACTTATCAGAATTTTTGACCTTGGGTTAAAAATCTATGCGAATTTTAATTCAAAAGCTCGTTTAGCAATAGAAGGGAGAAAAAAAACATTTAATTTTCCAGTTAAAAAGCATAAAAGAGTTTGGTTTCATTGCGCGTCGCTTGGCGAATTTGAACAGGCCCGAACGGTTATCGAAAAATTAAAACACATCGGAAACATTGAAGTTTATTTAAGTTTTTTTTCACCGTCAGGTTTTGAAAATAAAAAAAATTACCCTCTTGCAGATCAAATATTTTACATGCCGTTGGATATTCCATTCAAGGTGGAACCTTTTTTAAATGAATTGGACCCTGATGTCGCAATTTTTATAAAATATGAGTTTTGGTGGAATTTTATTAAGCAAATTAAGGCGAGAAAAATACCGTTAATTTTCATTTCTTCTATGTTTAGAAGAGAACATTACTTCTTCAAGCTTTGGGCTAAACCTTTCTTTAATTTATTTAAAACCATTGATTTCTTTTTTTTAATTGATGAAAATTCAAAAGTTGTTTTGGAAAGTCATAAAATTATGAATTCCAGAGTTATTGGAGACACGCGGGTTGAAAGCATTTTAAATCGCTCAAAAGAAAATAATTATCTTCCCATAATTGAAAAATTTAAGTCAGATAAAAAATTGCTAATCTTAGGCAGTACCTATCCTATTGAACATGCTGAAATTGTAAATTTTTCAACCAAAATTACTAGCGATTATAAAATATTAATCTTCCCTCATGAAATAAATCATTCTGAAATAAAAAATTTGCAAGAAAAATTAGGCAAAACATGCTTATTGTATTCCGAAATCGGTAATAATGCAACAAATTTAATGACAGATTATATAATAGTTGATTCAATTGGTAAATTAGCAGATGCCTATCGATATGCAGATGTTGCATATATAGGTGGAGGATTCAGTCACGGATTGCACAACATATTGGAGGCATTTGTTTACAAGATCCCAATTGTTTTTGGCCCAAAACACACTAAATTTTCAGAAGCAGTTTATTTGTCAAAAAAACCATTTGTTAGAGTAATAAATGAAATAAAATATCTTGAAGACGCTATTATTGGATTGCAAAACCAGGAATTTAAAATTGAAATTGAAGATGCTTTTAATTCTCTTTTTGAAAAGAGTTCCAATGCTTCACAACAAATAATAGATTATCTCAAAAAGAATCATTTAAATTAATGAAAAGAGCAAGAGTAGAAGAATTGTTAAATTTTGAAAAGCTTCATGTTGCTGTCTTAGGTGATGTCATGTTGGATGAATATTTAATTGGGAAAGCAGAAAGAATTTCTCCTGAAGCTCCCGTTCCAATTGTCAATTTGAGCGAAAAGACATTTAAACTTGGAGGTGCAGCAAATGTAGCCATGAATACAAGTAGTTTAGGTGCGACAACTTCCTTAATTGGCATAATAGGCAAAGATTCAAATGGAGAAAAAATAACAGAATTATCTAAACAAGCTGACCAATTAACAGCTTATCTAATTGAAGATAGTTCCAGAAAGACAACTTGTAAGACTCGAGTTTTAGCTGGTTCTCAACAATTACTAAGAATTGACAGCGAGGATCTGTACCCAGCAGTCGAAGGAATTGTAAAAAAAGTAGTTCAAATTTTAAATTTTTGCCATCATTCCAATCCAATTGACATCATCATTTTTCAAGATTACAACAAGGGATTTTTTAGTCCTGAAATGATAAAAGCATTAATGCAATGGTCAGCAGATAATAAAGTAAAAACCTGTTTGGACCCAAAAACTGAAAATATTGATTTGTTTAGAGGTGTTTCTATATTTAAGCCAAATCTGAAAGAAATGGCAAAATACTTAAACGAAAAAATAGAAATAAATGAAGGTTTTTTGTCCAAATCAAGTGAAAAAGTTTTTGAAAGAATAAATTGTGAATACTTTGTATTAACATTAAGTTCAGGTGGTATTTGGATAAGTAATAGGATAAAAAATCATCTTCAACCCATTACATCCGTCAAAACGATAATCGATGTAAGTGGCGCTGGCGACACAGTTATTGCTTTAATTTCGTTATTAATAATATCTGGAAAAGCAAGTATAAAAGAAATCTGTATTTTGTCGAATTATGCAGGTGGAGCAGTTTGCAATGTTCCAGGAGTTGGAATTATTACAAAAAATATGGTTCTAATGTCCATTTAAATACGAATAATTAATAAAAAAATGCATTGCTTTTATAATTTGCATATTTTTAAATTGAGAATTACAAAATTGTATATCGGAAACACATTAATCAATAAAAATTTGAATATGAATTTTAAAATTACATTGGCTTTGATTTGTATGGCATTCTTTGGTGGAAGTTTGAGTGCTCAAATTATTTGGGGCGGTCCTGGCGATCCAAATAGTGAATTTGCAGGTGGATTAAATGATTGGACCACCAAAGGCATTTCCTCTCATGTACCTGATTCTGCTGCGAATGCAGTATGGATGTGGTCTCCAGATGGTTTAAGTTTAGGCTCTTTATTTGGTGGTGATCCTATTGAATCTGAATCAGTAGCAAATGGTGCTGCAATTTTTGATTCAGATTTTTTAGATAACAATGGAATGATTGAATTTACTGCATCAGGTAATGTTGACCCAAATTCAGTGGGCCATGGAAAGGCACCATGTTTTGCGCCAGGAGGATTTTCAGGTGCTGGGCATAGTGGTGCATTAATCTCTCCAACAATAGATTGTGCCGCTTTTCCAGTAGTTAATTTGAGATTCTTTTCCTATTTCAGATCTTTTACAGGTACAATGTTTGTGGATGTAAGTAAAGATGATGGAGCAACTTGGACACCATTTCCAGTAAATACTGATGATGCAAATGAAACTGATCCTAGCAATATAGTAATTATGGACATTAGCTCTGTTGCAGCTAATCAAGCAAGTGTAAAAATTCAATTTAGATGGGTAGGGTCCTATTACTACTGGATGATTGACGATGTTTCATTGATAGAATTACCTTCTAATAATTTGTCGATGGCAGACAATTCAACCAGCCCTTTCTACACTCCACATTCTGCAGTTCAGCCTGCTTGTGCAATAGAAACTGATACATTTTTCTTTGCCACTACAGTAAGCAATATTGGAGGTGATACGGTTACTAATGTAGTTTACAAAGTTGAAATATTAAATAACGATACAGGCGAATCCATTTATGTAGATTCAGCTATGTATGATTTTATTCCTCAAGGTTATTTGGATACAATTTTAAACATAGAAGAACGATGGGCTCCTGAGGGTCTAGAACCAAGTATTTACAGAATTATTCATTCTGTTTATAGTGCTTCAAACCCAGACGACTTCAATCCGAATGATAATATTGTTTCACAATTTTTTGAAGTTTCGGATAATAAATTTGCAAAAGAAATTGTTGGCAACGGCGCTTTTGGAGCATGGAATAATGGTTCTTTTTATGCGATTGGGGTCTTTTATCAATTTGGAGCAAATTGCATTGAAAATTATACGATTTCTAGTGTAGAATATGCTGTTGGTACCGTCGGAGTTGATACAGAACCACTTCTTGGAAGACCAGTTGAATTTTGGTTATGGAAACTTACGGATAGTTTCGACAATTTCAATACGGATGGAAGCTATGAAGATAATATCGCAACCCTTTCGCACCCATCTATGGAATTTATGGCATTTGCACCAGATGAACTAGATGCTTCAGATGTTGCCGCAGACTTAATATCTTCGGACGCTCCATTCTTAAACATTGATGGAGATGCTGTTCAACCATTGCTAACAGGTGGAAACACCTATGCTCTTTTTGCACATTGGGGAACAGCAGGATCAACTTCTCCTCTTCATTTGTTCACTAGAGATTTTAATTCTACTACAGATTTATTTTATTCTGGTGGTTGGTTTGGAGGTTTTACCGGAACAAAATCAGCTCCAATTTTAGGAATAACGACTGCCTTGCGAACATCAGTAGATGACAAGCCATTACCTGAATATTCTTTTAAAGTTTTTCCTAATCCGGCTAATGATTATATTAACATTGAAGTAAATTTAGAAAAAGCCTCAGATGCGACTATTACTATTGCAAATATTAATGGCCAGGTTATTTCTTATCAAAATATTTCTAAACTTTCAAAAGATGTAGTAAGAGTAAATGTTTCAGACTATGTTCCTGGAACCTACTTAGCTAGAATAGCAACTCTTGAAGGTACAAAGACATTAAAATTTGTAGTTAAATAAACTGCAATTGGTTTTTAAAAAAGGCGCATTTGTTTAAAATGCGCCTTTTTTTTATCCGTTTTTTTTTATCCGTTTTTAAATTTAAAATTCCATGAAAAGAATAAGAATTACTAATTATAACTTGCAAATTGTTTTTTGAACCAATCTACCATAGCGGCTCTTTCGAGGTCTGTTAATCTAGCTTCAGGATGCGTCCATGTAAAAGATTTTAATGGCATTTCTCCTTCTTCCACCAATTCAATACATTCTTCTAATTTGTGTTTTCCTTTTTTATCTGTGTAAGTAATAAATTCAGAAAAATTTAATTTCTTTCTTGCTTCATTTACATGGCCTTTTATCCACCAACCTATAGGTTGAACATTAGTGTACCATGGCCATTCAGCATGATTAGAATGGCAATCGTAACAAGCTTCCTTTATTTTCACAATCAGTGCCTGATCCGCTTCAAATCTCTGAAAAATATCATTTGCATCATCCGAAACTGGGTTTTCTTTGTCGATCTGGATAAACTGAATACCAATTAAGGCAACCAATAAAACAATCAATCCAATTTTTATTTTCTTTTTCATAATATTATTTTTTTGAAAATTACGCAAATTTTAATTTAGAGAGAAATCTAGGTTTGTTTTTTATAAAATGACAGAATTAGTTTTTTAATTTTTGATTTAAGCAAAAAGCTTGGTTAATGGATAAGTAAAGAGAAGATTAATTAAATTATGGGTAAAAGTTCAAATATTTTCAATAACTCATATATTCCCATGCCGACTTATAGGTCCCTTTTTCTTCAACATGCTTTATAAAATCAGCATACAATTCATTGCTGGAAAGTGTGGCAAAATCGCCAATTACAATTAGTTTCTTCTTAGCTCTTGTCAACGCCACATTGAGTCGCCTAAAATCCTTAAGAAACCCAATTTCATTGGTCGTATTGGACCGCACAAGGCTAATACATATCACGTCTTTTTCCTGTCCTTGAAAACCATCAATAGTGTCTACTTGAATATCCCAAGTTTTCAACTCAATATCTTCAGAAATTTGTGCGCGAATCATCCGCACTTGCTCTGCGTACGGGCTGATAATACCTATCGAAGCACCGGCCATTTTTTCTTGTTGAGCCAATAGAAATTCCCTAAGAATAAAATATTCACCTTCATTGGAAATACTTCTACTTTGATAATTAAAATTCTCTTCAAACCCACAACCACTGGTATCTATGAGCACTAATGGTTCTGTATCATTAGGCAGTGTCCATTCTTTGACTTTTGCATCAGAACTTAATAATCCATTGTAAAATTTGTAATTTGAAAATGACAAAATAGCTTCGTTCATTCGATATTGCAAATTTAACAAATAACTATGCTCTAAATGATCGGCTAACCGATGCAACAATGTTTCTGAAAGGCCCATTTCCATTGCTTTTTTGCTCTTCACTGTTGGTGAAAGCTGTAGATGATCTCCAACCAAAATGACTCTTTTAGCCTTCAATATAGCATTCCAACATTCTGGTTCCAATGCCTGAGAAGCTTCATCTATAATAACAGTTTCAAATTCTAAATCACTTAATATTTTGCTTTCAATACCTATTAAAGTTCCTGCAATCACACTCGCATCATTTACTATATTGTCAACCAATCTATCTTCAAGATCCCTAGCCCATTTTCTTAATTCTTTGGATTCTTTATACATCATAGATCGATAAGATCTTTCATCCACACCAAATTTTCTTTTATGAGTAGAAGCTGATTTCATCGCCTCTTCAGCCTCAATTTTAACCTTTTTGATGTGTGACCAATCGCTATGATTTCTTGTTTTTTCATCCAAAGTTAAATGTGAAATATCATCATCGATTCTGGTAATATTGCCTATCCTCAATACTTTTATTCCTTCCTTATCTATTTTACCGGCAAGCAAATCAACGGCATTGTTCGAAGGAGCACAAACCAAAACTCTTTTCTCAGTTTTTAGCAATGCTTTCACTAAGGCCACAATTGTTGTCGTTTTTCCTGTACCAGGAGGGCCGTGAATTATCGAAATCCTCGTAGTTTTTAATATTTGATTAACCGCAATGATCTGCGAATCATTTAAGGAATTCGATGAAAATACATTTTTCGATTCTAATTGGTAAGCAAATTTATTCAAATTGGTTACCCCATCTCTTAATTCCTGATGGATCTCCGATTTAGTTTTCAAGAGATTATAAATCGCTTCTCTCATTACTTTGTATGGCTTCTCGTCGTAGGATAACTCCAAAAGATACCACGCCCCTTTTGGGAATTGCGATAAACTTAAATCCGAATTAGAAAGAATGATTCTAAACTCATTTTTTCTCGAAAAAGCTATGCTTGCCTTAAAAACTTCTTCAGAGCCGCTTTCCATGGATAAAGTGCAAGCAACACCAACTTTGAATTTGTGGGTTTGTTCGGTATTTTTTGTCCTTATAAAGGATAACTCTATCCTTTCGCCAATAGTATAGTTGCTCCGCTCCAAGCTTAGCGGATAAAGAAGAATTCCTGATTTAATTTTTTCCTGACGAGAATCCTGAGCTTTCAATTTGAGATAATACCTTTCCTCTTCTTCTCTTTCTGCCTCAATAGCTCTCAATAAACTCTGATAACGATTTTCTTCCATGGTGCAAAGCTATAAATTGGATGGTAAATGAACCTATCTATCGACACAATTTCAATATTTCATAAAAACTTCAGTTGCTCCACCATTATTGATCAAATGAAAATGATTGACTTCTTCCACACTATTAAGAAAAGTTTGAATGGAGGTTTTTAACACACCTGTACCTTTCCCATGAATGATTGTAAAGGTGTGCAATCGATCTTTAAGAGCGTTTTCTATGTAGTTTTCAAATGTTTTAAGCTGAAAATCGATTATTCTTTCTGGAACAGAATTCAACAAGTTTGGGTTTAATTTTTCAATATGTAAATCAATAACTTGTTCTGTTTTTTTGTAACCCAATTTCTCTTTCAATACATCTTCTCTTATCTCAAATTCCTTCTTTACGCGCGTTGCTTCGTCGATTTTTTCAAGGTATATGTCTTTGATAAGTATCACTTTATCACCAAGCCTCACTCGGAATCTTCCGTCTTCTTTTACACCCTCAAACTTCCCAATTTTCCCGGATTTAATAACTTTTAAAAGGTCTCCAATCCAAAGTTCTTTTTTATCGACCATTTTTATTGCAAATATTTATTTGAAAGTTAATTTAATTGAGCAAGGTTTAGAATTATTTATTCGAAATCCAAAATATAATTGTCTTTTAACCTTAAATGTTCATCATTTTTCCTTATAATTTAGAAATTTGTTGGATTGATTTAATAATTTTAACTATATAATATCAGTAATTTTAAATTTTTAGATCAAATGGTAATTTCTATATTTATAATCTGAATCTCCTGCTTAATTTTAAAAAAAATAATAATGTTAAATAAAATTATTCTTCTATACTTTACATTTCTTGTCGGCTTTTTAAATTTTTCAAATGCTCAAGTCAACACTGCAAAATTCACCATAAATTTGAATGTTCCTGCCGAACAAATGCCAAAAGATGGTCGCCTATTGATTATGATTTCAGACAATAAGAATGTTGAACCCCGATTTGAAATTAGAGATGATGTTAAGACTCAACTAGTTTATGGAATAGATATCGAAAATCTTACAAGCTCAAAGATTGAGGTTTCCTCAGCTGATTTATATGGGTATCCCATTGAATCATTTGGGAATATCCCTAAAGGAAAATATTTTGTACAAGTATTGTTTCACAAATATGAAACTTTCAAAAGAAAAGACGGGCATATAGTAAAGTTACCGATGGAAAGAGGCGAAGGCCAGCAATGGAATTTGGCGCCTGGAAATATTTATTCCACACCTGTTGAAATCGATATTCAGAAAGATGGCAATTATAATCTTACGATCTCCAATGTTATTCCACCAATTGAACAGCCTGTTGATTCAAAATATATTAAGCATATTAAGATTCAAAGCAAATTGCTCACTGAATTTTGGGGCCGACCAATGTATTTAGGTGCACATATTTTATTGCCTGAAGGATTTGAAACCCATCCAGAAGCAAAATATCCGTTGGCAATTTTTCACGGACATTTTCCAAGCGATTTCGGTGGATTTCGAACTGTGCCTCCTGATCCAAATCTCCAACCAGAGTACAGTGAAAGATTTCATTTAGATGGATACAACAAGATCGTTCAAGAGGAAGAATATAGATTTTATAAAATGTGGACTGGTGATAATTTTCCGAGGGTTCTTGCTATAGAAATTCAGCATGCCAATCAATATTATGATGATTCGTATGCGGTTAATTCCGAAAATTTAGGCCCGTATGGCGATGCAATAACTTATGAATTGATTCCATATATTGAAAAACAATTTAGAGGAATTGGAGAAGGTTGGGCAAGGTTTGTTTATGGCGGTTCTACTGGAGGCTGGGAAGCGCTAGCTGTTCAGGTAAAATATCCAGAACAATACAATGGTTCATATGCTGCATGTCCTGATCCTATTGATTTTAGAGCATTTACCCAAACCAATATTTATGAAGATCATAATGCATATTACAAAGAAGGAACTTTTAGGCAAACTTTAGTCCCTGGACATCGAAATTATTTAGGCGCAGTGGATGCGACCTTGAAGGATATGAATCTTCGAGAATTGGCACTTGGAACCAAAAGTAGGTCAGGACAACAATGGGACATTTGGGAAGCAGTTTTTTCTCCAGTTGGAGCTGATGGCTATCCACAAAGAATCTGGGATAAAAAATCTGGAGTAATCAATAAAGAAGTAGCGGAATATTGGAAAGAAAATTTTGATATGCGACATATTATGGAGAGAGATTGGGATGATTTGGGACCAAAGTTAAAAGGTAAATTGAACATTTATTGCGGTGATATGGATAATTATTATCTAAACAACGCAGTTTATCTGACTGAAGATTTTCTTGAAAAAACTACCAATCCTTATTATGGAGGAGATGTAGATTACGGGGATAGAGCTGAACATTGTTGGAATGGAGCACATGATCTGCCAAATGCGATTTCCAGATTGAGGTATCACGAAATGTTTATTACTAAATGGGCCAACGAGATTGAGAATAGAGTTCCTAAAGGAGCTGATTTAAAATCGTGGCGTTATTAAAA
This sequence comes from Bacteroidota bacterium, assembly GCA_024642705.1. Classification (GTDB taxonomy): domain Bacteria; phylum Bacteroidota; class Bacteroidia; order Chitinophagales; family Saprospiraceae; genus Portibacter. The sequence continues at coordinate 13,796 of JAHEAQ010000097.1, forward strand.
AGATGGAAAAACGTAAAATAAAAAGAGCTTTGGTTATTTCAGGTGGTGGTTCAAAAGGTGCTTTTGCTGGTGGAATGGCTGAATTTTTAATAAATGAGCAAAAAATTGACTATGATATTTTTGTAGGGACTTCGACTGGAAGCTTACTCATTCCAATGCTTGCAATTGGCGAAATAGAACGATTAAAAGAAGCATATACGAATGTGACACAAAGCGATATATTTAGCAATTGCCCTTTTACAATAGACCGCAAAGATGGTAAAGTAGTAAATACACATATTGATCATTTGGGCGTGGTTTGGAATTTTATAAGAGGCAAAAAAACTTTTGGTGAAAGCAAATCACTTCGAAAATTGATTAAAAAAGTATTCACAAAATCAGATTTCGAAAAATTGGTCAAATCCAAAGAAAAAGTCATTGTGACTGTTTCCAACTTTACTCGAAATGTAGTGGAATATAAATACGCCAAAGATTACAATTACGAAACTTTCTGTGATTGGATATGGGTTTCTTGCAATTTCGTTCCTTTCATGACATTAGCTGAAATCAATGGTTTTGAGTATGCTGATGGAGGATTTGGCAATTTGATACCCATTCAAGAAGCCATTGACGCCGGCGCTCAGGAAATAGATGTTATTGTCTTAAACCCACGATTACAAATTACCCATAAACCCAAAGCAACCAATGCTTTCAATGTATTGACCAATGCCATTGATTTTATGATAAACCAGATTGCTCAAGATGATATTTATATGGGATTATTAGAAAGTAGACATTCAAATATAAAAACCAGATTTTTTCATACACCTAGAATCCTTACTGATAATTCTTTTATTTTCGAACCTTCACAAATGAAAGAATGGTGGCTTGAAGGTTACAATTATATGCACAGCTTGCCAAACCTTAATTACAATGTGAAAATCTCTTAATTTCAGGTTGAGCTTAAGAATAAATATTGTAAAAATTCCAATTTTATAAATTTTCCTTTACTCCATCCCATTGCGCTTTGGTAATGTGGTAAACCACATGTTTCTGCAATTCATCATTGGCATCAATTAATGGATGATCAAAAACTCCAATCTTTTCCATTCCTATTTTTTCCATAACACTCCAAGATGGCTGATTTTGAATAGGTGTCAATGAAAATAATTTATCGTAATTGAAATGTTCAAAAAAATAATTACGGGCAGCTATTGCACCTTCAGTTGCCAATCCCCTACCCCAATAATCCTTGCTTAATCGCCAACCTATATCGACTCCTGGTGTAAAAAAAGCATCAAACCCTAATGTTTTCATTCCAATAAACCCTATAAATTCGTCATCTGCTAGCAAGTCAGTTGCGAAATAGGTAAATCCATGTTTATGGTAATGATCCATGAATCCTTCTATTGACTTTTTGCTTTCTTCTTTATTCAATCTAAATTTTTTTGGAAAATATTTCATTACACTTTCATCCGAATTCATTGCCGAAAATGTGTCCAAATCTGAGTCTTTCCAAGCCCTCAAACCTAGTCTAGAAGTTTCAATTAAATATTTGTTCATTTTTTTTAAAAAAAGTTATATTTTTATTTTGTATATAATAAAAATAGTTATATATTAGAGTATAGTTGTAGAGAACGACAAAAGTTAGTTTTGAAATTAATGGATTTTGACAAATTAAATGTAGAATCTCTATTATTAAATTTATTTAGTAATGCATATAAAAAAAGGTGTAAGCCGAAGTCATCATCTATAAAATTAATAAAAAACTTCTTTTAAATTGCAGAAATGCAATGGAATAAGAATCGTCAAAAAATTCTTAAGTCCGAAAGTGTCCATACTCATAAATCCAACTTGAGTAACAAAAAGACACTTGAGCAAAGCCAGAGTAATCTGACTTTGCTCTTTTTTTTGGATTAATTTCATCGATATCAAATTTCATATCATAAACGAATTATAGAGTCAAAACGAATAGTTGAGGGCCAGGCATAAATTATAACTAGTCAAAAACTAAGAAATTATATCATTGGTCCGCGAATAGTCATATTGAAGCGCAACATAAGTCTGCACACAAACTCCAATTAATTCTAGAATTAACTAATGTAAGCGTTTTATATATCTTTTTATTTCAACAAACAAATGGACGAGTAATGAAATCTGTACTCATTTCAATATTAAAGAATCACCGATATCTTCAATTTCAAATAACATTAACCGTTCCTGACCTTGTGGACTGTTGGGTTGATGAAGCGCAATTAATAGCTTATTTTCAAACGTCTTGAAAAGCATCCCATGTCCACCGTTTTGCTCAAAAAGTAGATCATTTTGTTGTATCCATGGACCTTTCAATTTTCCCGATTTAGATTCTGCAATTCCAATAGCATACCCTTTTACTCCAAAACTCGACCAAATCATGAGTAATTTTCCCGATTTTGTTTTATACATAAAACAGCCGTCGGTTACTTTATTGCTTTCTCTGGTTGACCATTTTGCTTCGGAAGCATGAAACATTTTATGCACACGGCCAACTGGCTTTGATAAGTCAGAGGACAATTTAATGTAATCTATTGAACCATCAATAATCTCTACCCATTCATGGCAAAAAATCATATAAGGTTTGTTATTTTCAACATAAAGTGTTCCGTCCAATGCCATCCATTTTTCAGGAGTGTGAGGTTTATTATCAAAAGCCTCAAATGGCCCCAAGGGTGAGTCGGAAATGAAAATCTGTGTTCCTCTTTTATAAAAATCTGGCCAATTTACTTGGCCTTCTGGTTTTTTCATTTTTTCATGAACCTCGGAAGAAGTCAAGGTAACAAATAGATAAAACTTCTCGTTGTACTCGTGCATTTCGGGTGCCCAAACCATATTTCTTGCCCAGAAATTATCTGGTAAAAGAAGCACCGTTTGGGGTTGTTTCCATAGTTTTAAATCAGAACTCACATAAACTTCGACTCCCTTAAGTCCTTTATTTTCTTTCTGTCCATCTAATCGATTATCCATTTGTGCATACATGTAATAACTTTGCGTCAATGAATCAGCATAGATATAAGGATCACGAATTCTAATCTCTTCTGTCAGAAGCAATTTGTTTTGTAAATCTTGCGCAATAATTAAGTAGGGAAGAAAAATTAAAGAAATAGTAGTTAAAATATTCATAGAATTGATTGTATTAAGAATTCATTTAATTATCCATAATTTTAAGCTGGGATTCATTTCCATTTTTATAATGTCCACAAAGATTTAGTGTATGGAGCATTATTGCCAAAAGCCACTATGAATCAATCTGATTTCTTTAATTCCCCCTCTATAAGGTTTAAAACCTTTTGTGTTTCTTCAAGACTTTCTATTAAACTTACTTTAACCCACAATCTTATTCCTTTTGTTTCTACTAATTTGCTTTTGAACCCCTTGTTTTTAATTAGTGCTATGTAGTCTATTGGCAAATGACCTATTGATTGATGAATTGGATCTGCCATAAAAAGAAAATTTTCCTCCCTGAATTTAATTAAATTTGGTGAAGAGAATGTTTTTACACGATTATACTTTGCATGTAAATCCTTGTAAACGCCCTCGAATAAATTGATGATTTTTTTCTTTAAAAGTTCATCGTGAATAATTTCAAAACCTATATTTTTCAAGGATTCGTAACCAACGAAGGACAAAAACGAACCTTCATCAACAGGATTCAATGCAAGATAAAAATGATAATTTAACGAGTCATCATTGGATAACCCATTATCAATCGTTGAAATAATAATATCAGCAGACTGGTTATCTGTAATTCCTCTATCTATCATTATTTGTAATCTCTGCATATTGTTTTGAAGGTTTTCCACTAATTCCTTCATTATTTTCATCTCAGTTTTCCTCTCTTTTTGATACTCATTATAATTATTAATCTGCAAGGCAATTAAAATACCGATCACCACTAAAACAATTTCACCGATAGCATATTTAAAGTACCTTCCTAC
>JAHEAQ010000098.1:0-14169 GCA_024642705.1 Bacteroidota bacterium
AGTAAGTATACAGCATTTTCAAAAACATGTTTTGCATTCTCCATTTTAACTTTACATTTTATCATGTAAAGTATTAGTGTTTTAAAATCCTATTTCGTTACCTTTTTTTTCATTTATTTTCAAACTTTAACTTTTAAGTCAAAAATAGTACAGTAATAGCGGGCTATTTCTAGACATTTTTAGGAAGAAAATCGCTGTTTAGAGGCGGAAGTACTATAAACTTTTCCACAAAAGTCAATATACTTTGTTAGCTTCATTTGATATAGCCCGCTATATTCAGCTTCCTATCCTCTTTCGAGGTTCCTTCATTTCTCGCATTGCCATGCTCGATCTCACAAAATAAATTTGTGAGAATCATTCTTTCATGCCTTGTCTATTGACTCTTGTGAAAATCTGAATTCCCAATTAATAGACTATCTCAGGCTGTAAGTGTTTTAAAATCCTATTTCGTTACCTTTTTTTTTATTTATTTTCAAACTTTAACATTTCAACTGATTTTAATCGCCAACTTTTAAAGACAAACTTATAAACTCCAAAAAAAAGCTCGAAATCAATATTGTTAATATGACAATATGCCTACGATTCTAAGATTTAGTCGTGAGAAATATTTACTAATTCAAAAACAATAGACTGACCTTAGTCCCTTTTCCAATAACGGAATTGATCTGAATTTTCCCTTTATGCAACATCATAATTTGACTACAAAGGCTTAGTCCAATTCCGTTTCCATTTTTCTTGGTTGTGAAAAATGGAATAAAAATCTTGTCTCTAATATCTTCAGGGATGCCTTCTCCGTTGTCAGAAACTGAAAGTGTGATTTCTCCATCCAAACTTCTTGTTGCCGTAAGAAAAATGGTGGGATTATTATTTCCATCAAAAGATTCTACTGCATTAAGTATAAGATTGATTAGAACTTGTTCGATAAGGTAGGTGTCAATATCTACTATCATAGAGGAGTTATCCAAATCAATTTTTAAGTCAATTCCTTTATTGATTAAGGATGGAGATAGCAGATTAACAATATTTTCAAATAAATCTTTTATGTTATGTTCTTTTTTATTGAGATGAGTTATTTTATTAAGACTTCGATAAGTTTGAGCAAATTTCATTAGGCCTTCGCTTCTGTTTTTAATACTTTCAATACCCATTTTAATATCGTTCATATCCAAAGTGGAACTATCTTTAGATGCTAAAGAACTGCCAATATTGTTCTGAAGAGTTTCTGCTAGTGATGCGATTGGAGCTACAGAATTCATAATTTCATGAGTCATTACACTGAGCAGTTTCTTCCATGCATTAGATTCACTTTGACTTAAGGAAAAGTCGATATTTTGCATGGTGATTAATTTGAATTGTTTGTCTTCAATCTTAAATATTGTGCTCGATACCCAATATTTTATTTCTTCATTTTTTGAAACTATTGAAACAGTATTTCCTTTCAAATGATCAGTTTCAAATATTTTTGAATAAGACTCTGGAAATCTTTTTTGAATAAAATTTATATTTTTTATACTTGGAATATCAAGTATTTTTTGAAATGAAGAATTGAGCCATAGAATTTCAAATGAATTTAGATCATACGAAATTATTCCTGTCCCAACAATTTCCAAAATTTTCTGTAAATACAAGTATTGAGTCTCCTTCTCCGTATTAATATCCTTGATTGTATTGATCGTAGTATTAAATCCTTTGTGCAAATCAATAATATCGTCCGGTTCTTGATTTTCTGAAAATTTTCTTGAGAAATCTCTATATTTCACAGATTCGAGAAAGTAACTAATTTCTTTATACCTTCTTATAACAAATCGAAATAAATGAACACTTAATATCAAGGCTAAAATGCTAAAAATGGTAATTAAAAAGGTATCATTAATGTGCAAAGCATAGGCGATACCAAAAATGGGCAGAATCAACAAACCAATTCTCAACAAAAGACTTTTACTGAATTTATTGTATTCCATATTTCTCGAGTCTTCTATATAGTGAAGTTCTTGTAATTCCTAATTCTTTGGCTGATTTGGTGATATTACCTTTATTCTTTTCTAAAACTTTTAAAATTGTATTTTTTTCGACTTCATCCAAGTTTAGGGTGTCATCGGTTTCTTTTTCTAAATATTTTTCAATTGGGGAGAATACTAAATCAGTTTCATAGAGAGTCGCTGAGTCTGCCATTATTACTGCTCTTTCAATCACATATTGTAATTCTCTCACATTTCCAGGAAATCGATATTTCTTTATTTTTGATATAAAACTGTCATCAATTGTAATCTTAGATTTTGAATATTTTTCAGAATATATTTCTACAAAATGATTGGTCAATAACAAAACATCATTCTCCCTATGCCTCAGTGAAGGGACTTCCAATTCAACCGTATTGATTCTATAAATCAAATCTTTTCTAAATTTTTCTTCATCTGCAAGCTCCGAAAGCTCTGCATTGGTAGCACATATTAACCTAATGTCAATTGGGATTGGAACATTGGAGCCCAAAGGTGTAATTTGTCTATTTTGTAATACAGAAAGTAATCTTGATTGCTGTTGCAATGAAATATTACTAATCTCATCAAGGAATAAAGTTCCTCCTTGAGCAATTTCGAAACGCCCTTTTCGATCCTCTTTAGCATCGGTGAATGCCCCTTTTTTATACCCAAACAACTCACTTTCAAATAATGATTCTGTCAAAGATCCAATATCAACTTTTACAAAAGGCCCATTTTTTCGGTTAGATGCCTCGTGAATTGCATTGGCCATAAGATCTTTACCTGTTCCATTCTCGCCAAGTATCAGCACATTGGCATCCGTTGGAGCAACTTTTTGAATTTTGATAAAGATTTCTTCAATAGCAACACTTTCTCCAATTATTTCTGTTCCCTCAACTTTAGGATTCCATTTCTTGGATTGATCCTTGACTTTAGATTTAATTACTTCTTCTACAGCATATAATAATTTCTCATTTTTCCATGGCTTGACAATGAAATCTGAAGCTCCTTCTTTCAATGATCTAATTGCCAGATCAATATCTCCATATGCCGTTATCAAAATAACTTGAAGATTTGGGTCTATAGATTTTATTTTGTTCAGCCAAAAAATACCTTCGTTTCCTGTATTAATAAGACTTTTAAAATTCATATCAAGAATTACCAAATCGAACCGATCCGCTTTTACTAATGAATGGATATTATTTGGGTTTTTTTCAATTACAACCTCCTTAGCTTTTAACTTAAGCAATAATCTTATTGCGATGAGCACATCAGTGTCATCATCAATTACTAATATTCTGGCATTTTTAAGAAGCATAGGTAACAAAATTAAAACTTTCTCCTCCTGAATTGCAAAAATTTACAATGATTTTGTCTTCGGTTTAAAAGTGTATCAAATTCGTACACCTATTGTATCAAAACCGTGCAACTATTCTCTTTAAGATAAGTCTATATAATTGATTAACAATAAAATACATATTTGGCACGGTACTGTTAATTAATTAATTACAAAAGCATAAATATTAAATGGATATACCAATAGAAAAGAAAAAATTCAGCACTAAAAGAATACTTAGCATCTTAGGAATTCTTGCAGTGGTCATACTACTAGTTTATGTGTATAAAAATAGTAGCGGAAAATCAAGGTTAAATGTTCAGAAAGAAAGAATTACCATTAGTACAATTACTAAAAATTCTTTTAAAGAAACCATTCCTGTTAATGGGACAGTACTGCCTATTTCGACCATATATATGGACTCTCAAGAAGGAGGTAGAGTGGAAGAAGTATATGTAGAGGATGGGGCAGTTTTGAAAAAAGGGCAACCTATCCTGAAATTGAGTAATACTGACTTAGAATTGAGTTTGGCAAACCAAGAAGTAGCAGTTTTTAATGTATTAACCCAAATGCAATACACAAAAAACATTGCCGAACAAAATTCAATGACCAGACAAAATCAGTTAGCAGATGTAGAGAGTGCATTCAATGAAGCAGAAAGAGTCTTTTTATTGAATAAAAAACTTTTCGATCAAGGAGCTATTGGCATTCAAGATCTTCAAAGCAGTCAAAATCTTTATGATTATCAAAGCAAAAGACTCAAACTTTCGCAAGATATGATGGAACAGGACAAACAAAGTATGGCTCAGCAAATCGAGCAAGCAGAAGAATCTTATAAGAGAATGAACAATACGCTTCAATTAATGCGAAGAAAAGTAGGAGATCTTGTCATTAAAGCTCCTATTGAAGGACAACTGACTTCTTTGGATTCTGAAATTGGTCAATCTATTACAAAAGGCGAAAGACTAGGTCAATTGGACAACATGAAGGGTTTCAAAGTGCGTGCAGATATTGATGAGCATTATATTTCGAGGGTGTTTGCAGGTCAAGAAGTAGAGTATATTACCAGTGAGAAAACTTATAAACTCAAAATTAAAAAGGTTTACACACAGGTTGTTGCTGGTAGATTCCAAGTTGACATGGAATTTGAAGCTGAAGCTCCACAAACGATAAGAAGAGGTCAATCTTTGCAATTAAGAATGGCCTTAAGTGAGGAAACCACGGCACTTTTATTACCAAGAGGTGGGTTTTACCAAAAAACTGGTGGAAACTGGATTTTCAAGCTTAATTCTGATGGAACAACTGCTTACAAAACGGACATTTCTATTGGTAGGCAGAGTCCTGAGTATTATGAATTAACAAGTGGGTTGGAAATTGGCGATAAAGTAATTACCAGCAGTTATGATTCTTTTGGCGAAAATGAAGAGCTGATTTTACAGTAATAATACACCTAGAAAAAGAAAAAATTAAAGCAACTAATTAATAAATGAAATTCGAAATATTAAAACAATGATCAAAATAACTGACCTAGAAAAAAAATACAGCACAGAAGAGGTTGTTACAGTAGCATTAAATAAACTTTCCTTGGAAGTAAAGAAAGGTGAATTTGTCTCTATCATGGGACCTTCTGGATGTGGAAAATCTACTTTGCTTAATATAATAGGATTACTTGATGACCCTGATTCAGGAAGCTATCGGTTTAACGATATTGAAGTTGCAAAATTCAATGAAAGAAAACGATCAGAATTGCGCAAACACAATATTGGTTTTGTTTTCCAAAGTTTTAACCTCATTGATGAACTGACTGTATATGAGAATGTAGAATTGCCTTTGGTTTACACTAAAGTAAAAGCTTCTGAGCGCAAAAAACAAGTTGAGCAAGTTCTAGAAAAAATGGGAATAATGCACCGGCGGAATCATTTTCCTCAACAGTTATCTGGTGGACAACAACAAAGAGTTGCAATCTCAAGAGCTGTTGTAACAAATCCAAAATTAATATTAGCAGATGAACCAACTGGAAATCTTGATTCTGCAAATGGAAATGATGTCATGCAATTACTTACTGAATTGAATGATCAGGGAACTACCATTGTAATGGTTACACATAGTGAACATGATGCCAAATTCAGTCATAGAATTATTTCAATGCTTGATGGAAAAACTGTTGCAGAGAATATCCTGATTTAATTGAATTATCGAATTAAAATTATCAGCTATGTTTTTTAAACATTTAAAAATTGGGTTCCGAAATTTTAGAAAAAATAAGATTACTTCTACCATTAATCTGCTTGGATTGTCATTAGCTGTGGGTTGTTGTCTAGTCACATTTACGTTTTTGGATTGGGCTTTCCACCTAGACCAATTTCATGAGAAATTAGATAATATAGTGATCATGGAGCGAGTGTCTGATTTAAAAAACAATTCTAGAATTTATGGAACAACTCCAGAATCTTTAGGTCCAACGTTGGCAAATGATTTTAGTCAAGTTATAAATTTTGCTAGACTTACAAATGAAAGAGGAATTTTCAAAAAAGAAGAAAATGTTTTTCGTGAAAATATATCCTTTGTGGACAGAAGCTTTTTTGACATTTTTGATTTTCCTATTAAATGGGGAAATGAAGAGCATTTTGATAACAATAATATTATTCTGACGGAAGAATTGTCAACTAAACTTTTTGGATCTGCAAATTCAATTAATCAAACAGTAACCATAAGGTTTGTAAATGAAGGTCAAGAATATTTTGAAAAATTTGTCGTTTCTGCAGTTTTAGAAAAAAAACCTAAAGCAGCTTCATTTTATTTTTCTTGTTTGATACCATATAGTAAAAGAAATTCTATTGGGTGGCAAGAAGAACAAAATTGGGGTAAAGAAGTCGCAATGACTTTTTTAGAGCTTGATGATATGGAGAGTTTAAACCAAATAATTCCAAATACTCAAGAATATGTGAATGCATACAATCAGGCTAATTTAAACGACCCAATTGATCATTTTTTGTTTCAGCCCTTGAAAAATATAAATATGCATGCATACAAAGTCTATAATAGTAGATTTTACACGTCGCATGTAGCAGCATATTTCTTAATATTTGGAATTTCTTTGTCAATTATCCTCTTGGTTTGTTTTAATTATATGAATATAACTCTTGCTTCTGCAAGTTCGAGATTAAAAGAAATTGGGGTTAGAAAAATATTAGGAAGCAATAAAAAGCAAATCATATATCAATTTCTACTTGAAAATATTTTCATCTGCTTCTTAGGAATTATTATTGGGCTCTTTTTAGCATATACCCTTTTTATCCCATGGTTTAGCAAATTGGGAAATTTGGATTTCACACAAGAATTATTGGTTAATACCAGAATGTATTTAACATTATTGGGATTGCTTATTTTTCTAGTAATTGGAGGTTCTTTGTATCCGATTTTAAGTGTTGTTTCTATAAAGCCTTTATCATTGATGAAGAATTTGAAGTTTTATTCTGGCAAAAATTTATTCAGTAAAATTTTGATTTCTTTTCAATTCTTGCTAACAATTTTGGCAATAATTATTTCAATTACTCTTAAGTCAGAGTACATAAAAGCGGTGAAAATTCCTTGGAAATATGATCCTCAAAATATAGTGGTTGTTAAAATGGATGAAAATACGGATTACAGTCTTTTCAAAAATCAAGTTTTAAATTTACCTAATATTGAAATGGTAGAAGGTTCAGTGGAAGCTTTAGGTAGTTTTCAAAAACAAATTTTGGTAGATGCAGAAGGAGAGAAATCAAACTACATGAGCCTTCAAGTCACTCCTGGGTTTTTCAAACTTAATGGAATAACATTAGATAAGGGAGAAGATCCTTCCCTTTTGAAAATTAATGAAGGACAACATTTCGCTATTGTGAATCAGCAATATACATTTGAAAAGGGCTGGGAAACATCCATTGGAAAAACTTTAAAAATTGAAGAAATAGAATATCAGATTATCTCAGAATCTCAAAATTTTAGATACGAATCACCGGATATTCCAATTGCACCAATAGTTATGACTTTAATCGATGATTCTTCTCCTCGGAGAATGATGATTAAAATAAAACCAACTGGCAAAATCCAAAATTTACAGGAACCTATTGAAAAATTGTGGCTGGCAAGTTATCCGACAATCCCTTTTGAGTATTATTATCAGGATCAAGTTTTTGATAATTTCTACAATGGTTATGACCAAGTAAATAAAATATTAATTGCTACTTCATTTATCACTATGATAATTGCAATAATGGGGCTTTTTGGCCTTGCACTTCTTGTTATGGCAAAGAAAATGAAAGAAATAAGCATTAAAAAAGTTTTGGGTGCCCCAAATTCTGCAATCTTATATTTCCTTAATAAAGATTTTGTTATTGCGTTAATCATTTCATCTTTAATTGGACTGCCGCTTGGGTTTATGATTAGTTCAAATCTGGCCCATCAATTGAATCCAGATTCTAGTGTTTCTAAGTGGGTTTTTGCATTGACATTAGGATTCGTGATTGCACTTTTACTTATTAGTGTTGCTTATCATTCGATAAAAGCAATTAAATCAAATCCAATAATTTATTTAAGAGACGAATAAAAAAAATATGATTTTAATATATCTTAAACTAGCGCTTAGGCACATTTGGAATTCAAAACTATACTCAGGCATCAATATTTTTGGTCTAAGTCTAGGACTTGCAGCTTGTTTGCTGATTGGTTTATACATAACAAATGAGCTCAAATATGATGATTTTCATGAAAAATCTGACCATATTTATAGAGTTACAATGGAATTCAATAATGCAGGAACAATTAATGCTGCAGCAGTATGCGGCACTCAAGTTGGTCCTGAATTCAAAAGAACGTTCCCAATTGTCGAAGATTATGTAAGAGCTTATCTTGGTAATAATACTATAAAACATGGTCAAGACTTATTTGAAGAAAACCGAATTCTTTATGCGGATCCGTCATTTTTTAATATTTTTTCATTTAATTTTATTCATGGAGACCCCGCAACAGCAATAGATGCACCCGATAAAATTGTGCTTACCCAATCTACGGCAAAAAAGTATTTTGGCAATGATAATCCAATTGGTCAGATTCTAACAAGTGGCGGTGTTGATTTCAAAGTTTCTGGAATATGCACTGATCCTCCACAAAATTCCCAAATCAAATTCGACTTTGTAACTCAATTTTATAATTTAGGAAATGGTGTCAAAACAGAGACTTGGTGGAGTGCCAATTGGGTTACTTATTTATTACTTCATTCCAATGATAACATCAAAGATTTCGAAAGTCAAGTCAATGAATTCATGGATTCTGAGGCAATCACGGCACAAACAGGAAGTGTCAGTCCGAATTATCTTCACTATCATTTCGAACCACTCAAAAAAGTACATCTTTACTCGTCTCTTGCAGGATTTGAACCGAATGGATCCATAACATACATATACATTTTCGGCATTATCGCCATTCTAATTTTGATCATTGCAATTGCCAATTATACAAATTTAGCCATTGCCCAATCCATGGGAAGAGGGAGCGAAATTGGAACAAGGAAAGTTTTGGGTGCTAAAAAAATTCAAATTTTCACCCAATTTATTGGGGAATCCGTTTTATTAACTTCGATATCAACGGTTATAGGATTTCTAATAGCTTTTTTCACAATTCCATTTTTCAATTTAATATCTGGAAAGAATTTTGAAATTGTTGACATTATCCATCCAACTCCAATTCTTCTATTTGCTGCATTTGCAATAATTGTTGGTTTTTTAGCAGGGTTTTATCCTTCACTCATTTTAGCCAGAACTGAAATAATGACCGTTCTAAAATCTGGTTTATCGAAAACAAATAAAAGTGGTACATCTATTCGAAAATTACTCCTTATTACTCAATTTGGAATTTCAATTTTCTTAATTTCTTTAACTTCTATTATTGTTCAGCAAGTAAATTTTATAAAAACAAAAAACATTGGATATGATAGAGAACAGATCCTAGTATTGCCAATTGGAGGAAAGATGGTAAAGGATTTTGACATTTTAAAAGAAGCTTTTCAAAATGTGAATGGAGTTAAGTCGGTTACTGCTTCATACGAAACGCCAGAATATGTAGAATGGAGCGACGGAATCACAGTGGTTGGGAAAAACGGAGAACAAAACATTTCATTGAATGCTATGCCTATAGATTTAGATTTTACTTCGACTTTAGGAATCGAAATCGCAGCAGGTAGGGATTTCATGAAGAGCGATTTTGCTTTGATGGATACTAGTAATAATAGCGCGAACTATCAATTACCTTATATTATTAATGAAAAACTTGCAAGTATGATTGGTTGGACTCCAGATGAAGCCATAGGGAAAATAATAAATAATATGGCTGCTGGACCTATAGTTGGAGTAATAAAAGACTTTCATTTTTCAAGTATGCATGAACCAGTTGGACCATTACTTCAATTTCTTGGCCGAGATTTCTCTAGAGTTTTTATGATTAAAATAGATGGTAATAATCTCCAAAATACCATTTCCGGTCTAGAAAAAGTTTGGTTTGATAAGATTATTGGCAGGCAATTTAATTATCATTTTTTAGATGAAGATTTTGACAAATTGTATGCTTCAGAAGACCGTTCCACAGCATTATTCAAATCAGCTGCAATTTTAGCCATCATATTAGCTTCTTTGGGACTATTTGGTTTGGCAGCGTTTGTAATTGTTCAGAGAACAAAAGAAATAGGCATCCGACGTGTCCTGGGTGCTACCATTTCAGAAATTACATTTTTATTGGCAAAGCAATTTTTAATTCTTATTTCAATTTCAATTCTATTAGCAGTGCCATTGGCATGGATTGCAGGGAATAGCTGGATTTCTGATTTTGCCTATAAAATAAATTTAGGTTGGCATCACTTTGTATTTGCTGGATTGGTAGTATTGACTATTTCACTGAGCACAGTAAGTTACCATGCAGTTAAAGCATGTCTTAGCAAACCAGTAAAATCACTAAGAAGTGAATAACAAAAATAAACCTTATTCCAATGATTAAAAATTATATCAAAATTGGCTGGAGAAATTTAAAAAAACAACCGTTTTTTACTTTTCTAAATACTTTCGGACTTGCTATAGGAATGGCAGGTGGGTTACTTATTGCATTATTCATTTATGATGAATTAAGTTTCGATAAGATGTGGGATGATGCGGAGAGAATATATCGTATTGATGCAGATATTAAATTTGGGGGCGAAGAAAATGCTTTTGCTCTAGTATCAGCCCCAATGGCCGAGGCAATGAAGAAAGATTTTCCGCAAGTTGAATCAACTGTTAGATTCAGAGATCAAGGTAGTATGCTTTTGCGTAAAACAGGTACAACATTGAACGTTAAAGAGGCCTATGGGACGTTTGTAGACTCTTCATTTTTTGAAGTATTTGGTGTGAAATTGATTCTTGGAGATGAAAAAACTGCGTTAAGAGAGCCGAACACTTTGATTCTAACTAAATCCGCTGCCGAAAAACATTTTAAGTTAGAAGAAGCAATTGGGAAAACGCTGCTTTTAAATAATGAAGAAACCTATACGGTTACTGGAATAGTAGAAGATCTGCCAAAAAATTCAATATTAAGAAATCATACCATTTACTTGGCAATGTCTGGGCTTCCTGACGCACAACAAAATTTATGGGGCAGCCACAATTATTCAACTTTTGTAAAATTGCGATCTGATGCCAACATTGAAGATTTCCAAGTCGTAATTCAAACCATGCTCGGTAAATATGTGATCCCTTGGGTTCAAAATATTTTTCCAGGAATAACAGAAGAACAGTTTATAGCATCAGGAAATTATTTAAATTATATAGTCACCCCACTTACAGATATACATTTGTATTCTCATAGGAAGCCAGAGATGAGCCCTAATAATGATATTCAAAATGTTTATATTTTATCTTTTATTGCACTTTTTCTTATTGTATTAGCAAGTGTTAATTTCATGAACTTATCCACTGCTCAATCTTTGAAAAGAGCAAAGGAAGTTGGAATTCGCAAAACACTTGGGTCCAGCAAAGGAAGTTTGATCAGTCAGTTTCTGACAGAATCTGTATTGATTGCATTTATTTCTATGATAATTGCAATAATTATTGCAGCTTTTGCACTTCCTTCCTTTAACGAACTTGCAGGAAAAGCAATCAAAATTCCTATTGCTAGTCCCGGATTTCTACTCATTATATTATCTTCGTCAATTCTTTTAGGTTTATTTTCAGGCTTGTATCCTTCTTTCTTTTTGTCAAGATTTAATCCAGTCAAAACGCTCAAAGGCACCATTGGGAATCAAGCCAGCAAGGGAGGAATCAGAAATGGCCTTGTTATTTTTCAATTTTCTATTTCCGTATTTTTAATAGTCAGCACTCTAATTGTGTTTCAACAATTAAAATACATTCAAAATAAAGATTTAGGTTATTCAAAAGAGCAAATTCTCGTAATTGAAGATGCATATACTGCAGGAGATAAAATTCATTTCTTAAAGGAAGAAGTAAAGAAATTGCCTGAAGTGGTAAATGCTACATTAAGTAGTTTTCTTCCTACGTCAAAATCTAGAAGCAGTTCTTCATTTTTCAGAGAAGGGCAAACCCAACAAGATCAAGCTTTAAACATGCAAATTTGGGGCGTGGATTATGATTATATCCCGACTTTAAACATCGAGTTGATTGCTGGGCGGAATTTTGATCTTAAATTTGGATCAGATTCTTCTAGTATAATATTGAACGAAGCTGCAATTGCTATATTAGGATTATCGCCAGAAGAGGCACTTGGAGAAAGAGTGGTATATGGAATGGGTTTTGATGACAACAAATTTTTCAAAATAATAGGTATAGTCAAAAACTTTCATTTTGAGTCGTTTCGGGAAAATATTGGTGCGTTAAGTTTTACTCTCGATGACAATGCCGGTTTAATGGCTATAAAGCTAAGCGCGGGTAATTTTACGAACTCCATTGCTAGCATCGAAAAAAAATGGAATAGCGTTGCACCAGGTCAACCATATAATTATTACTTTCTTGAAAACGAATTCAACGAGGTTTATCAATCAGAACAAAGGTTAGGTAAAATATTTGTAGTTTTTACCATTCTTTCAATATTTATTGCATGTCTAGGATTATTCGGATTAGCTGCATTCAATGCAGAAAAACGTACAAAAGAAATCGGAATAAGAAAAGTATTGGGTGCAAGTACAGGACAGATTACTTATAAACTTTCTATTGATTTTATAAAACTTGTATTAATATCAATATTGATATCACTTCCTCTAGCTTGGTATGCCATGGACAAATGGTTACAGGATTTCACTTTCCATATAACCATCGGTTGGGGCGCATTTTTATTGGCAGCTTTTATTGCAGTTTTTGTTTCCTTGTTGACTGTAGGGTCTCAAAGCATGAAAGCTGCAATGTTAAATCCATTAAAAAATTTGAGAACTGAATAAAAAAAAAGGATGTTAAAGAATACCCTAAAAATAGCATGGCGAAAGCTTTATAACCATAAAACAACCACTTTTACAAAAATATTTAGTCTTTCAGTAGGCATCATTAGTTTATTTTATATTTCAATGAACATCATAAGTGAATTGAAATACGATACATTTCACAGCAAATTATCGAATATTTATAGAGTAAATACTGATATTGAGTCCCCTACTGGAAACCTTGAACTTGCACTTAGCGCTACTCCTGTTGGGGCTTATTTAAAATCAGTTGTTCCAGAAATTTCGGAATACACAAGAGTATATAAAGAATATGGTAGTCATGCTATAAAATATGGGGAAAAATTATTTTCCGAAAGCGAAAATATATATTTTTCAGATGCTAGTTTCTTTAAAATATTTGATTTCAAATCCATCCATGGAAACATTCCAACTGCTCTTGAAGGTCCAGATAAAATGATAATTACGGAAAGAACCGCGATTAAATATTTTGGATCTGCAGATAAAGCAGTAGATCAAATTGTATTTTATGATGGAACTCCATTCACTGTAACTGGAGTGATTCAAAATATTCCAGTTCAATCCCACCTTCAATTTGATTTTCTTGTTTCAATGCCAACTTTTTACCAAAACCGACCAAATGCAGATCAAAATTGGTCATGGTTTCCAATGCATACTTATGTACTTTTAAATGACCCTAAAAACATTATCGGGCTTCAAGAAAAATTAAAATTGGTGCCACAATATCTACCTGAAAATAATCTTTCTACTGAACATTATTCACTCAATGCAGAACCTTTGAAAGGCATCCATTTTGGCAGCACAAAACTTGGTGAACTAGGTGCAAAAGGTAAAATGTCAAATATCTATATTCTTTTTGCTATTGGAATAATGATCTTACTTTTGGCAATTTCTAACTATGTTAATTTGACAACGGCCCAAATTTCTTTTCAAAAGAAAGAAGTTTCAGTAAAGAAAATTTTGGGTGCCTCAAAGAATGGAATTTTTCGACAATTCATGTTAGAATCGATTTTCTTGACTGGAATTTCAAGTTTAATTTCCGTGTTGGTCATTTTTATAATTAATCCATATTTCGAAAATTTTGTAGGTACTGAAATTGATTTAAGTTTTTTGAAATGGCCAATTTCAATACTTGGAATATTATCAGTTCCAATAATCATTGCTCTTATTGGCGGTATTTATCCAGCTTATACATTTTCAAAAATTGAGGGAATTCAAAAAGAAAAAATGAGGTTAAAAAGCAGCATGTTTTTCAAT
This sequence comes from Bacteroidota bacterium, assembly GCA_024642705.1. Taxonomy (GTDB): domain Bacteria; phylum Bacteroidota; class Bacteroidia; order Chitinophagales; family Saprospiraceae; genus Portibacter. The sequence goes on from JAHEAQ010000098.1 coordinate 14,042, forward strand.
ATAAGAACCTCACTATTGATATTTCAATTCACTATCACAAGCTGTTTAATTATAGGATCATTAATGATTTACACTCAATTAAATTTTATTCAAAGTCATGATTTAGGTATTGATACAAAGCAGAAAAT
>JAHEAQ010000098.1:14269-17080 GCA_024642705.1 Bacteroidota bacterium
CCATTTAAATATTATTTCGTAGATGAAAATTTCAAATCGCAATACGTGAAAGACCAGAAATTTTCTGCATTGATTAATTTGTTCACGTTTGTTTCAATAGTGATTGGAATTATAGGTTTGGTAGCATTTGCCACTTTCTGGTGTGAACAGAAGAAAAAAGAAATGGCCATTAGAAAAGTACTTGGTGCAAGCGCAACTTTGCTGATCTTAAATTTCTATAAGAATTTTAGTTTGCCAATACTTTTCAGTTTTATAATTGCAGTGCCGATATCCTTTTATTTAGGCAACAGATGGCTGCAGCAGTTCGCTTATCAATTTGATTTTAATTGGCAATTTTTTGTGATACCAATTTTTATACTTTTAAGCTTTGTCCTTATATCAGTAAGTACTCAAACAATCAGGATTTCCATTTCAAATCCAGTCGATAATCTTAAAGAAGAATAATCAAGGCATTATAAAACCAAATATTAAATATTAAAAGATGTTTAAAAACAATTTTTTAACTGCATTCAGAACATTGTACAAAAATATTGGATATTCAACAATTAATATCATTGGACTTTCTATTGGAATAGCATCTTGTTTAACCATTTTGCTTTTTGTCATTGATGAATTAAGTTATGATCGCTACAATGAAAATGTGGATGACATTGTCAGGGTGGTTTTCAATGCAAAAATAAATGGGGAAAGTATCAAAGAGGCAGTCGTTATGGCACCTGTTGGCCCAGCTCTAAAAAACGAATTTCCTGAAATATTGGAATCCACCCGACTGCGAAAAACAGGAAGTTCAAAAATTTTCTATAAAAGTAATAGTTTTCGAAACGATAGATTCGCTTATGTAGATCCAAATTTTTTCGATGTTTTCACTTTACCAATTCTTAAAGGCAATAAAGTCAATCCACTTCAAGAACCCAATACAGTTGTAATAACTCAAGAAATTGCGTTGAAATATTTTGGAAATGAAGATCCAATTAATAAAATTTTAGAATTTGGAGATCAGAAAGAATCATTTACCGTAACAGGAATAATAGGCAACGTTCCCCATAATTCGCATTTTCATTTTGATATATTTGGCTCATCGGTAAACTATGAGCCAGCTCAAGAAACATCTTGGATGGAGTCAGGATTTTTCACTTATTTGTTGCTAAAAAAAGGAACAGATTATAAAAATCTAGAATCTAAACTTCCACCAATTTTTGAAAAAAATGCTGGACCTCAGATTACCCAAGCAATGGGTGTTTCTTATGCTGATTTTACCAAAAAAAATGAAATAGGTTTATTTCTTCAACCATTAGCTGACATACATCTTAATTCAGATTTCTCTAGTTCCAGCACTCTTGAGCAAGGAGGAGATAAAAAAACCGTTTATATTTTTGGAGCCATTGCATTCTTTATGTTGCTCATAGCTTGTGTAAATTTTATGAATTTGTCTACGGCATCGGCGACAAAAAGAGCAAAAGAAGTTGGTGTAAGAAAAGTTCTAGGTTCAAGCAAAAAACAACTATTTTCGAAATTTATGATGGAATCATTTATTGCAGCCTCATTAGCAATGGTTATAGCAATAATAATAATGATAATAATGCTGCCGTTATTCAATTCGATATCTGGTAAAGCATTGGAAATGACATTTTTACTTACACCAACAATCGTCATTTCGCTTTTGACATTACTCTTAATAATTACTGTTATTGCTGGTGCATATCCAGCTACCTATATTTCCTCTTTTAATCCAATAACAGCATTAAAAAATAAATTCTCAGGCTCAAGCAGAAACAAAGGTGTGAGAAGTGGTTTGGTTGTTTTCCAATTTGTGATATCTGCAGGACTAATTTTTGGAACACTCGTTGTCGATAAGCAAATGTCTTTTATCCAAAATAAAGATTTGGGTTATAATAAAGATCAAATTTTGGTTTTGAGAGAGTCAAATCTATTAGGCAACAACCAAACGGCCTTTAAAAACCAAATAATTAGCGACCCAAGAGTGATTAATGTCTCCAATTCAGCATTTGTGCCTGCAGGAGCTACTGATGACAACATGACAGGAATTTTTGTAAATAATCAATTTGAAAGACGGATGTACGTCTATAATGTAGATGATCAATATATTCCTACAATGGATATGAAATTGCTTTCAGGAAGAAATTTCTCAACAGATTTTGGAACTGATTCATTGAATGCAATTTTAAATGAAACTGCAGTTAAAATCCTTGGATTGGAAGATAATCCAATTGGAAAATCATTTATCAGAGCAACAAATAATGAAGGGGGCAAAAAATCATATACTATCATTGGAGTTGTAAAAGACTTTCATTTCAGATCCTTACATCAAAAAATTGACCCATTATTAATGTTTAATAGCCCTTATGGAGGTCTCCTTGTTCGGGCAAAAGTTTCCGACATGCCAGATCTTGTAAAAAAGATTTCTGGTTTATGGAGCAATTTCAATACTGGCGAAAATTTTACTTATGCATTGTTGGATGATTCTTACAATCAGACTTATCTAGAGGAAAAGAGGATGGGAACTGTACTGCGCATTTTTGCTTTGCTGACCATTTTTGTAGCCTGTCTTGGACTATTTGGCTTAGTAACTTTTACGGCAGAGCAACGCATTAAAGAAATTGGAATTCGTAAAGTTTTGGGCTCCTCTATTCTTCAAATAGTATCCCTTTTATCTTTAGATTTTATAAAATTGGTAATGATCTCTTTTTTCATTGCATTTCCACTAGGAGCCTATTTTCTGAATAAATGGCTGCAAGACTTTGCATACAGAATTGATATTCATTGGTCCTTATACCTATGGAGTGGAATAAT
>JAHEAQ010000153.1 GCA_024642705.1 Bacteroidota bacterium
CGAAAGCACAACAAAGCCGCAATTTGCTATCTTAGATAACGGCGGAAAAGTCCGTTGGACATTTTCCTCAACGAGCCATACACAAAACCGTCGTTCCCGTCCATTAAAAACAAAGAAACGCCTCAAAAACAGAGGGTTACCATTGGGAAGTAGCATTCTAAATGCAAAGTAGCCGTCATTTGAGCTAATAATTTTATAGGATTATAAATTAATTTTTTTTTAAAATTTTTTGTGTTATTTTTACTAGGAACCTATATAAATAAAAAACCTTTAAAACTAATTACAGTGAAGAAATTATTATTACCCTTACTTGCGCTCTTATTTTTTATTTCTTGCGAAAAAGAAAGCTACAGTGATTTACAAATGGAACAACAACTGTATGACAACAGCCCAATGACTTTACGAAGTCCCACTCCTAAAATAGACGTATGCCACTACGATGCAGAAAACAATAGCTGGCACGTAATCAACATCAGCGGAAATGCCTGGCCAGACCACCAGGGGCATGGCGACGTCCGCCTGGATGATCGGGATGGTGATGGCTATGTACCCAACAATGCCTGTGACTATGGTCAGCAGGGAGATTGCGATGATAATGATGCGGCTGTAAATCCGGGAGCGGAAGAGGTCTGCGACAATAGCATCGATGACGACTGCGACGGCGATGTGGACGAGGCCGATAGTGATTGTTCGACAAGTTGTGTAGAAGGGGAGGTTAAAATCGACTACAATGGTCCTTTATTTGTTGCTCCATCGGATGAAGTTTTTGTTTATACCTGGCAATTAGCAAAAGATGCTTGTGCAGCAAAGTCAGAAATTGACGGATGTGAATGGTACCTTCCAAGCAAAGACGAGTTAAACGCTTTGTATCTTGCGAGAAATGTCATCGGTGGCTTTGACCAATCAGGAAATTACCCCGGCTCTTATTATTGGAGTTCTACTGAGAGCAGTTTTAACAATGCCTGGGCTCAGATCTTCGGCAATGGCCTTCAGGGTGATGCCAATAAGCAATCCGCCGGCAGTTGTCGTTGTGTCCGGAGATAAATAAAATAATTATTTATGAATGTCCGCAGAAAGAAAAAACCTGCGGGCATTTATAAATCACTCCATACCGATGTAACTGGAATTGTTCAATCCTAAGAACTGGGCTTTACAAAAAAAGGGTCTTATACAATTCGGAGATTTGCTAGCTGCCTATTATTTGTTTCGAAAAAATAAACACAACACGGCCAATGCATTTGCCTTTGAGATTGATTTCGAATCCAAACTATATAAGCTTTGGTGTCAGATCAATGATGAAATCTATCAACCTTATCGTTCAATAGCCTTTGTTATTTATACTACAGTAGCTAGGGAGATTTTTGCTGTTGATTTTAAGGACAGGGTAGTCCATCACCTGATCACCAATAAGCTGAATCCTTTATTTGACAATTTATCTATGACAGCTACGCCTGGCACAATGGCAAAGGAACTCACTTAGGAATTAAACGGCTAGATCGTTTTATTCGCTCCTTCTCCAATAACTAAAGTGCTTTGGAGATCTAATTGCTAAGAATGGAGAAATAAGACAATTTGTAAATAGTGTTTTACGAACAGAATTAATGAACAAAACAAAAAAGGAAGTGCAACTCATATCCAATGACTTTTTCCAAAGACTAATTCAGTTTAGGAAAGATTTTAATATGTTCGAGAATAGGGTACCACTTGTCCAGGTTATCATTACCTGTTTTTTAATAAAAACTCCATTCTTTACGAAGATATCTATTGATTTCCAAACATTGAACAAAAAGAAAAAGTGAATAAAAGTAGCAGTTTTTATGCTGTTTCTACCACAATTACTTTTCCATCTACTTTTTTAATGGCTTTAACTTATAAGGTTCACCTGGAGCTAATACAAAAATTCTTTCTGGATTAATAACACGATCTTTCAATTTTTCTGGATTACCATTAAAAGGTGCGAAATCTGGTGCATCTATTGTCCCCCAATGGCAAAGTAAAAGAGGGGTGTCAGGGTAAGCATTAGCTAATTTAACTGCTCCCTCAAAAGTGAAGTGGAATTCACTATCAGAAAAATCGAAGAAAATTGCATCTGGAGTTGGCATTTTTAAATGTTCTGGCATCAACCGAGAATCTCCAGTCGCCCATATATTACCATCAGGTGTTTCAATCCAGAATCCTGTGCAATCCTCTTTATTAAAAAATCGATCAGCAGCCCCAGGAAATGAATTTTGCCAATCATGGTCTGCAGGAGTGAGTTTCACATTCATATTTCCCACTTTGAATGCTTCACCAATATCATGTCCATGTGAAGGGAATTTTTCATTTTTCATCAAAGAATCTACATAGATAGTTGAATGAAATGCCTTTGTAACAAATGCTAAATCTTTCAAAGAAGGAATACTGCAATGGTCATTGTCACCATGTGTAATTAATACAGCATCTAAATGCGGAACATTTTGGGGTGCAATAGGTATGTCAATCATAATTGGCATATCAAATCCCTGTAAAAGTGGATCAACCATAATTGTAGTTCCATGACTGTTTATAAGAAAACCTGCATTTCCTAGCCAACGGATTATTGTTTCATCTGATTTACTAAAGGCAGCTGCTCCGAAAGGTTGTGAAGCGGCAGGCCGAGCTTGGTAGTTTTTCTTTTTTGCTATCTCATTTTTAAGTTTTGATTCCATCGAGATAGGAAACACTTCTATTCGCTCAGTAGATTTTACCATATTTTCAATGGTGTTTTTAAATTTCAGGAAATGAGGTGTCTGCTGATGTGAATCATGCGCTTCTTTACTGGCAAAAATTTCGAATACCGTTACATGATCAGGATTGTTTTTGTCATATACTGCAAATATGGATATGGCACCGTGTTCCGTTGATACCGCTGTTTCTATATCTTCTTGAAGTGCCACCTTGAATTCTTCCAAGTGTGAGGACTCAACTATTATTTCAACAATCCTAATAAATTGTTCTGTCTCTTGTCCAATGCTTTTATTGGTGACAAAGCAAAGTAGAGTTCCAATCAAAATAATAAGAGATGATTTTAGAGAAATTGCAGTTGTATTCATTTTTATAAAATTGTGATACAGTATTTAATTATGCAAATCCTTTTATTGGATTCAATTTAAAATAATAATTCTGTAAAGTTATTTCTATTTTTTTAAATCACTCTTATACAGAATACGGTTTATGCTACCATTATTACGGATGAGATATTGAATCCAACATGAATCTAAATATTTGTCTTATTTTTGAACCCATTAACCTTGTTATAAAGATAGGTAATATGATTAAATTTTTCAGATGCATAAATGATCTTGAAAAGTGAGTAATTGATCCGCAGGAAAAATGGCAGCGACATTTTAAGTTACGAAACTTGCGCTCATCTCAAGGATGGGTTCCTGACCTTAAAGAGACTAAACCGCAATGCAGATGGGCAGACAAAAACAAAACCTATTATGATAATATTCTTTAGATGACTGAATGGTTTTGTGAAATAAAAATGAAAAATGGTGAATCCATCTTTTATAATGAAGGAACCGAGGCCCCCCTGAGGATGTGATGGCCTATAAATATTGATATTATGATTAAGTTTTTTAGAAGTATTAGAAAAGACCTCATGGAGAAAAATAAAACTGGCTCGTCGGCTGAAGCTTCAGCTAAGGTTGGCAAGTATTTAAAATATGCTATTGGAGAAATTGTACTTGTAGTTATCGGCATTTTGATTGCGCTTTCAATAAATAATTGGAATGAAAGCAGAAAGGATTTTGCAAAATCCAAAAACTATTTATCAGAAATTTTAAAAGATTTAAAAGGAGATACTATCTCATTCAATAGAGCAATTAGAAGCGTAACTGCAACGATTGCTGTGGAGGAATGGGTTATTAATAGAATTCACGATGAATCGAGTCCCATAGACAGTCTTTGGATGAGCTTTGGTGGAATTTATTATGACTTTGCTATTAATGACAGAACCTTTCAAAAGGTTCAGAATGCTGGAGATTCTAAATTTACAGGCTTTGAAAGTGTCACGGATGAAATAAATAATTATTATGCAATTACTAAAAAAAGAGTTGAAGACCATACTGCATGGGATAAAAAAGAAGTAACCGAAAATCAATCATATATGCGTGATTTAGAAGCATATATAGAGATTGACAGTTTTCGTATGGCTATAGTTGGTGCGGGAATTCCTGAAAAATCATTTTCAATCCGACAAGATTCTTTGGAACAGATGACAATGATGATTGAATTTGCTAATTCAATTAAAGGAAGAAATCACTTCAAAAATAACTATATACGCCATTCAAGACTTCTAAATCAATTTATAAAAGTTAAGCAAACTTCTACTGAGCTTATTACTATAATAAATGAAGAAATAGAGAAAACTGAAAAATTTTGAAGGCAAAACAGTGGTTTTAATGCAACGCCAACAAATGACCCAAACCAAAAATTGCTTTCTTCATGCAAT
>JAHEAQ010000099.1:0-2878 GCA_024642705.1 Bacteroidota bacterium
ATTTCGCGTAAGGAAGAGTGCAAGAGAATCCGTTAGACTTCTTTCTTCATTTGACTGCCCAAATGCCCTTCAGGTTCATTGAGTAATTCGGAAATTAGTTCTTCAGGATAATCCTTGAAAAAATTGGCTATGCCGGTCCAAAGCTTTTCAAATTTCGCATTATACTCAGTCGAATTGTCATAATTTTTTTAAATTGCCGTTCATGGTGAGCATTAATGACTACATACAAACCTTTATTGATTGCATAATCGATAACTTCTTTTAATTGCAAAAAGCGTTTATGTTAAAAATTTATTTTTCCTAAGGAATCTGTTAGTGCACCACCTTTAAATCCTTCCATCGATATACAAAGATTGTTATTGCATAGTTACAAAAAGGGTTTATTCTTGTGGCAAATTCATTGGATAAACTCTAAGAGTTTCAAGGTTATCATCACATCCATGGAGGTCTACTTGGGCACCATTAAATACATATTCTGAAAGGTCAGATGCAAATTGTTTAAATATCTTTGCAAATTCATTGTCTGTTTCAATTCCTTTTTTCACTACCATTCTAAATTCATAGGTATTTCCTGATTTTGTCAATTGAACTGTCTTTTCGGATCCATCGGCGAACTCAGACTGAATTAAGAAATTACCCAATGAATCTGCCTCAGCCTCTGAAATACTGGAAGTATAAAAAAGCTGAACACCGTTAAATGTTTTTTCTTTCCCATAATTGGCACAACTAATGATGAATGAAACAATGAATAATGCTGCAATTAATTTTTTCATATTGATTTTTTTAAAATGATATTATAAAAGGTTAGACTGCCAGATTCTTTATTTTTTTTATGATCATTTGTAAAGTGGTGCAATTGATTTTATCATAGCCTACTTTTGGATTATTACTCTATTAATTTAAATGTCAAATTCTTTATGTTAAAAAATCTGAGGCCAAAATAATATATTTTTTATGAGAAAAATAAATTTTTTAAATTTAGATCATTTGAAATCTTAAATGATCTAAATATATATTTTGTGCCAATCAATGCATTTTTTGGTTAAATGGATAGACCAACTTTGTTTATTTTTCTGTAAAGATCTTTTTTTTGAACTCCAGTTGTACTTTTGATTATGAAAATAATGGCGTAAAATTTCAATTAAAGGGATTAAATTGTTTTTACACTAATAAAAAAAATTAGAACCCTTCTTGGTTTAGAAATTGACAAATAAAATTTTCCAATAACGAGCAACATTATTTTACATCATTCTTTATACCCTAAGATTATTACTAGGCATCTAAATCTTCATTCTAAAGCGTCACCAGCACACATAATTCTAATACAGTTAACTTAATTTACAGTGGTCTTATGTTAAGTCATAAATTTTTTAATGTTTTCTGTAATTCTGACTGAAGTTCTTCATGTCTTTGATTATCAATGGTGAAAATTTTCACTATATTATATAAAAGTTTTAAAACTTTTTACATAATATATGACGGATAGCAAGGAGAATAAAGGGAGATTAGCTAAGTTGGTTCAGAGCATCTGTCCACCAGCCGGCGAAGGGTAAATGGTTTGGGTCCATGATTTCCAACACTTTTAAAAGACTCATTATCAATAATTTGGTGATGGTCTTTTTGTTTTACACCTTTAAATCTATGGTAGTATAATAACCCATTTTGGTGTCATCTTCCAAGTATAATTATAAAGTAAAATTCACAACCGTAAAATTATTACCACAGATAATAATATAAATTATGGTGAGCATTAATCGAATTTTGAGTGCCTGCAATGCATGCTGATTGGTTATCATTTTTCCATCAACTATTTCACTGATAAATCTTCATCTATAAATGAACACAAAAAGTTATCTGAGTCCTTTCGAAGGAATTGTATCAGAACAAAGGAAACCAATTTTGGCTGCAATAAAAGCTAAAAGTAGTTTTGAATAAAACTTATTTATACAAAAGTCAAACAAAACTCATTTTTCAATAAAAATGGGAAGTAACTAGACACACTTGTTACCTCCCAGTTCCTCTAAAATTAATTCATAGTGTTTTACTATGTTAACTATTTCATTTTTTCACTAAAGTGATTTTACCGTTCCAATGGTGGTGGGTATATTCATCCCTTTCACTATTGTAATCATTCGTCATTCCTTGTCCAGTTGCACCCTCAAAACGACCAGTGCCGCCCGTAATTACGAAAGGGTCTTTAAAATATGAACTTGCAAAAATAGGCATTCCAGGTACCCTGCCAGGCAAAACAAAGCCTTCCACATATACAAAGAGCTTATCCCCATTTTCATCCATAAAATATGCTTCTACATATCCATTGGGATAAGAAGAGTCTCTAACGTCTACGCAAAAGTCAAAATAAGAAGTCATTTTTCCAAAATGCGTTCCTGATCCCTCACCTATGTTCATCACGTTGACCATTGGAGGGAATGCACCACATTTGGCTTCGTCAGGTCCAATATATGCATAAGTGCCTGTAAATACAAGATCAAAGCCTAATGTAATGGTTTTAGATGTGAATGCATCTTTATTGGAAGTGAACTCTGTATTTGTAGTCGCATCTTCAAATCCTTGAAAATTATTATTTTCCAATAACATTTCTTTTTCACAGGAGTATGCAATTAATAAAACTACAGCAATTAGTAATAAATTGATTTTTTTCATTAGATTGAAATTTGTGGTTAATGAATAATGCTAATTTAAAGGGAGAAATAACCAGGTTATTTGAAAATTTGTTCTTTAGATTAGTCCATTTGTTTCAATCCACTTTTCGAAATTAGTCCATTTGTTTCATATGTTTCCTATTAACATATATAAGCTGTTGATTAAGATAGCAGAGCTTGTTTCATTTCCTTTATATATGCAATAATAATTTTTT
>JAHEAQ010000099.1:2978-16698 GCA_024642705.1 Bacteroidota bacterium
ATAATTTTTTACTTATTTCCTGAATTCAGAAGGCGTAATTTTGAATACTTTTAAGAAGGATTTGCTGAAGTGAGAAAAATCTTTATATCCTACCTTGGACGAGATTTCACCTATATTGAGATCTGATGTTTCAAGTAACAACTTAGCCTTATTTAACCTTTTATATCTGATATAACCAGCAGTAGAAAACTCAGTTAAGGCCTTTAATTTTCTATGTAGCTGGGTTCTACTCATCCCAATCTTTTTGCACAGAACCATGGTCTCAAAGAGCTCATTTTCCATATTTTTCTCGATGATGTCATTAACTTCTTCTAAAAATAAGGATTCTTTGGCCACATTATTTTTATACAAATCAACACCACCTTTCATTAGACTTTCGACTAATAATTGATGATCCTTAGATAAGTTTTTCAACCTTATAATAAGCTCTTCCTGATCAAATGGCTTTGTTAAAAATGCATTAGCCCCTAAACTTAATCCGTGAATCATGTCCTCTTTGGTGGCCTTTGCTGTTAATATTACAATTGGAATGTGACTTGTCCTCTTATCTGTTTTCAAGTGTTCGCAAACTTCAAAACCATTCACTTCCGGCATCATTAAATCGCAAATTATTACATCCGGAATAAATTCAATGGCGTCCTTAATTCCTTCTTTTCCGTCCATTGCATATTTCCAATCATAATCCTTTTGAATACATGTGATAATATAGTCAATGACATCCAAATTGTCTTCTATGATGAGCAATTGTGGCTTTTTATTGTTTTGGAAAGTGTTTGTTCTATTTCTAGAAAGTGTATTTTTCTCACGTATTATAGTTTCGGTGATTTCCGGCCTGCTATCTGTAATGGCCGGCAGATTATTATTGATAGGTAGTTCGACTATAAAAGTAGTCCCCATGTTAAGTTCACTTTCCACTTTTATTCCCCCATTCAGCAGTTCTACTATTTCTTTAACAAGGGCCAAACCAATTCCTGAACCGCTACCCTTCTTGTATTTTTGCAGGCTTTGATTTTCATGATTTATTTCAAATGGAGGTGAATCAGGATTGCTTTGATAGAACATTTCAAAAATATGCGGAAGGTCATGATCCGAAATTCCAACACCAGTATCTTTGATTTGTATTTGTAAAAACTCATGATTACTTCTTTCTACTTTTCCAACCGTTAATTTGATGTTTCCATATTGAGGGGTATGATGAATGGAATTCGAAACCAGATTGATGATGATTTTTTGTATTTTATCTTCATCAAAATCCATCCTAATTGTATCTTCATAGCAAAAAAAAGTCAAGCTAATCTTTTTACTGTTCGCCCATGATTTTAAGTATTCTGTATAATAACTGATGTAGTGAATAATATCATCATTAATCAAGTGAAGTGATATTTTCTTATTCTCAATTTTTGATAAATCAAGGAGTTGGTTAATTAAGTTCAGTAATCGATCGCTATTTCTTTGGATGGAATCCACAATCTTTTCTGAGCCCTTTATTTGATTGGCCATCCCCTTGATTAAAGTTAGAGGGGTTCTGAATTCATGGGTAATATTCGTGTAGAACCTGCTTTTAAATTGATCTAATTCTCTTAATTGTTTGGTATTCTGCTCTAAGATCAGGTTTTCGTCTTTTACCATTTTATTGCGAATACCCAAGATAGCACCAAACATAAAAATAGTTAACATGAATCCGATGATGAGTATTATGGATTCCATGCTAATGATAGCCCAAGTAAAACTGAATAAAAAACTTAGCACGTATAAGAGACCTGTTAAAATTAGAGGCGCAAAGGATAATAATAATATCAGATGGAACCTGACTTTAAGGATTAAACCCTTTATCAGAATGAATATACCGAACAGAAAAAGAATCAACGCCCAAAGTCTGAAATATAGAAGGTAACTTTCATAATAATCAAAAGTCATTAGTTTAGTACGAATTAGCGGTATAGCTATAATTAATCCGAAAATAAAAAGTAATACATTAGCTATAGAATCAAGAATCCTGTGAGTTTTATTCAATTCCAATAGATAAATCATAAACTTGATAAGGCCAAAAAACATGAATAGGCTGCTGAATAAGAATAATAATTGGTTCATCCTAACTCCAGTAATTAGTTTAGAGGTAATCTCAAAAATAGGTGCATCCTCCAAAATCGTAATCAGATTCGCAGTGGAACCAAGCAGAAACAAAAAATAGTAGAAACTTAATCGTTCTCTGTAGGCAAAAATTTGAAAAAGAAAAAATAGTATGGGAAATACCATAATTCCTAAAAGGAAAAACTTTAATCTTTCTTTTTTCCGTGTTGTCAATAAATCTTCTTCTATAATCTCTTTAATACCAATAATAGGGTGACTTGCGTAATTTCGGGGCGGATAATTCGCATATACCGTTATGGTATCGTATGGTCTGAATTCCAAAGTCATTAACTCCTTACCATAATTGGGCCCTAAGGTTTGTTTTTTGACATCATCTTGAATGACTGTAAAAGTATTCAGTGATTTCCAATATTTAGGAAAATATATTGTACGCTTTTGAAATGTAGAATCTTTATTGACTAAAACAAATTTTGTCCAAAGACACCCTTCATATGTTGGATTATTAATATAATTGAAAGAGGATTCACTTGCCCTCCATGAATTCTCCTTCCAATCTTTTAATGCAGATTCAAATGAAATATTACAATTCGCATCCTTACGTACCTCAAAGTATTGAAGAAGTAAGTCAGTGTTATTGAAATTAGAATTGCTCTGGCAATATAATTCCTGTGGAATAATTAAACTCCAAATAAACACAAATAAGAGACATTTTGCAGGCGTTTTTTTCAAAACACAGCTCTTTTTTTTCTTAAGATAATGAAATTTAAATACAAGTTTCCAATTAACTGCTTAAATAATTATTGGTAATATTTCATTATAAAAAAGGTCTTCTAACTGGATAGGTATAAAAAGCATTTGCCCACTGCTTCGAGCCCAATATTTCCAAACATGGCTATAATGGATTTCATCGTGAACGGCAATAGAATTTAATTGCATTCTAGACAAAATCTTGCCATATCATAGAATTGATTTTGAATTTCTTCCAAATCATAAGGTGCGGTAAAAGCTTTTATTATTGCTTTTTCCTTTTTAATGCTGAAAGGATTGCCAATTTCTCTGTTTTGCCCTCTTGGGATAGAATAAATTAAATAATCGGCATCGAAATCTCGATATTTGTTATAGCTTCTATGTTTCCTCCAATTACAAAGGCGCATTATTTGGATAGCAATACCCTTTGTAATTTCAATTTTAGCACTTGGAAATCCACAAATTGAGCATTGTGGATCCAAACAAATAGAACAATTTTTAAAAATTTTCTTTTATTCAGAAAATCCGCTCTAATGCTTTAGTTCGATAATCAAATATTTCTTGCAATTTTTTTCTGATAAACAATTTATTTGCAATAGCACCTAAAACTCCAAATGGGGGCTGATAACTTACAATATCTGTCATTAACGTTCCAGTGGCAGTAGCTTCTATCATATGTTGGTGGTGCCAGATTTTATAGGGCCCTACCCTTTGTTCATCTACAAAATATTTATTTTCTTTAACATGAGTAATTTCGGTTACCCACGTAGTTTTTATTCCCAGAAGTGGCGAAACTTTATAACTAATTATCATTCCCTCGTACATCTTTGATGGAATATCTTTTGAAGTGATATCAAATCCCATATAATCAGGTGTTATCTCTTTCAAATTGCTAGGATCAGAAATAAAATTCCATACTTTTTCTACCGGTACATCTATGCTTTGTGTTCTTTTAAATTGATAAAAACTCATATTCTATTTTATAATTTATTTAGACAAATAAAAGAAACAGCAAATAAGCCTTTTGGTTTAATTAAATGATGTGTTGTCAATATATTATCAAACCATTTAAAATTTGTTCAATGGGATTGAAATAACCTTGGGGGTATAAATCTTTGAGTTGGCAAGAATTTCTGAAAAAATAGAATTATTGATATCATAAGTAACAAGGATCTCTTGTTTTATAGGATCATAATTTTGAATACATTCTCTGGATAAATAGCAAAAATTATTCTTGTGAAAAGCTTCATTTCCGGGTGTAATTTCTGGAATTTCATAAACCGCAATTTCATCCGACCATGGTCCTGTAAGATTTGGAGCAGTTCGCATTTTGATTTTATTATCCAGGAATTTAATGTCCAAAATCATAATCCATTCCTTCCTATCTGGATGATATTTTACCGTATTGCTTCTAAACCCTTTGATGGTTTTCATATCAAAAGTATCAAGCCCAGATTTCCATGTTTCATCCAAAGCGTAATATTCAAATTCTTCTTCTGGACGATCAATGCTTGAGATTGGTTTCCTCACCAATACTTGGGCTGTATCGTGACGGCTTACGAAAAAATAAACATAATTTTCAAGCAATACATGACATCTTAACCCTAAAAATGGATTTCCCAAATTAGGAAGAGCTGTGTATTCAATATTCCATTCATTTGGATCATCATATGGATTGTCTATTTTAGCAAGAACAAACCCTAAAAGAGAAAATTTAAAAATATCATCTGGAGATGCATTTTCCTTCTGCCCGATTTTTTCCAAAATTACAAATAATGCATTATCTGCAAAATAACCATCGTTCACCCAATATAAATACTTTTTAGAAGGAGACTTAAAAATAGGCTTTGGCCGTTTCGAGTACATCTTATTCCAGTAATATGTGACTTCATTCTTTCCATTAGGCAAGCATTTTTGAACAGCCACTGAATTAGAAACCATTCTCAAACCTCTATCTTTTCTACTATTCTGCTTCTTTCTAGCTACATAAGAATCACTGAAAATAAATAAAGTTGTATTCGAATCTAAAGGAACTGAAACGTCACCATCTCCTCCAAGCCATCCGTCTTTTAAAGGGAATTCTGGTTTGCAAACATTTAAAATCGAATTTGAAACAATGGTTTGTTGACCATAGATAAAAGAAAAAAAGCAAAACAAAGCTATTGCAATAGAAAATTTCATTTTCATGATTTGATTGTTGCTGTCTAAAACAAATTTTGGGTTTTTTCAATTAAAACCCCATTCTTTTAAATTTAAACTTAAATAATTGAATTTTCAAATTCGATAAGTTAAGTTCTGATAAGATTCTTAATATTGACTTGATAAATATAGATTTGCCATATCCGTCCTTTGAAATGGCACGGTGAAAAACTTAGACCATCACCAGAAATAAATTTGAAATTTTAAATAACTATTTTGATTATCAAAAAATATTTTCAACCAAATAGAATTAGAGTTTGTGCATCAATTAATCTTATTATCTTGTTTTAATTAACAAAGTCAAACATGAAAATTCAAAAAGCGACCAATATTTCAATTATCGTTGCCATTTCAGTGATATTCATCATTTACGCAAAGAATTTTTTGGTTCCATTAATTCTTGCAATTGTACTTTGGTATTTAATTAATGCCATGAATTCTTTGCTCAGACTAAATGGTTTTGTAAAGAAGAAAATACCTTTGAGCTTTACTTTAATTTTTTCTACCCTAATTATGCTTTTGTTGCTATTCTCTGTAGGAAGCCTAATTGCACAAAATGTGAATGGGATGATTAATAGTGCTCCAGACTATCGGGTTAATTTGGACCACCAGTTGAAAAGAATTATGGAATCGCTTGGGTATGCCAAAACTGTAGATTTCAATACTTTATCTGCTGAATTAAACCTTGGAGATTATCTTGGAAGGTTGCTTAATTCATTTAGTACCATTGCACAACAATTTTTATTAATCTTATTGTATACTTTATTCATGCTTTTGGAGCAAAGTACTTTCCCAAGAAAGATCCTTGCTTTAGGATTTGCAAAACAAAAAAGGGAGAATATTTCAAATGTACTTACCAGCATTAATAAAGCTGTTCGTAAATACCTAGGAGTCAAATTTGTAGCCTCTTTTGCTACGGGTTTATTAAGTTATATTGTCATCCGAATTGCAGGTTTGGATTTTGCACTTTTTTGGGCTTTTTTAATATTTGTATTTAATTTTATCCCTACAATAGGAAGTATTGTTGCTACATTGTTTCCTTCGGTTGTCTCTTTGGTTCAATTTGAATCATTAACACCTTTTTTCATCATAATAATAGGCGTGGGAATTATTCAAATTATTATTGGAGGAATCATGGAGCCAAGGTTGTATGGTGATACGCTAAATATAAGCCCTTTAGTTATTGTAATTTCTTTGGTCATGTGGGGAATTTTATGGGGAGTCGTGGGTATGTTGTTATGCGTTCCCATTACTGTTATTTTAATTCAAATATTTGCCCAGTTTGAAAGTACGCATTCTGTTGCAATATTGTTATCAAGAAACGGAAAAATGATATCACATTAGAATTTTTTAGATTTGTAAGAATTTTTAAAAGATAATAGTGTATATTAGGAAATACCTAATCATATAATTAAAATATTTAATATAATAAAACACTTATATTTACGATGTGTTTTCATAAAAAGATTTGGGTGTTTTACAAAAAGAGCGAAATTTAATAAATGGTGAATAAAAATATTCCGAAATTATCAATTCATAAAAGTGATTTGAAAGTTCAATTACTTTCATTCAAAGTAATTGTATTTTTGGAACAAATCATAGAGTTAATTTCCGAAAGTTTACAAAATAAACAAGGACCACATTCTGATCAAATTTCTTTTATTTGGTCCTTTGAAGCAAAAGAAGTTGGCATTTTTCTTAAAAGTTCTGTTTTACAATTATTGAAATTGGAGCAATTTGCTAAAGACGAACAAAAAAGTGAAGAAGAGGTCAATAAATATTGCGACGAACTATTTGAATTAATACAAAAAGTGGATCAATCCTTATTAGAAAGTTACGAAAAAATAAGTAGTGGATCCATCCCCAAAAAAGAAGATTGGATCCATCAAAACAATCCTGGTTATTTGATTAATACCCAAATCAAGGAATTAATAGATCAAATAAAAACAATTCAAAGAAGCCAGCATAAACTAGATCAAATTTCAGGTACTTTGCATGATTTCAGAACCTCATATGAAGATCATATGAAGGAGAGAGCCAAAAGAGCCGCCGCTGTTCTTGCTATTCTGGAGGAACTGGAAAAATTTATGGCACATTTTGGAGATCAATGTACAAGAGCAGATTTGGTAAAAATCATTTCAAAAATTCAATCTGAAATTGTAGTTATTGAAAAATATCCTGGGCTTTCTCCGTATCAATTTATTGTCCTCGAAGATACGAACAAATTGAAATTACCAGTTACCTCGAAAGGAGGTGTGCTAATGTACAAATCAATAGATATTCTTTCTGAAATTTCAGGATGGACCACATTTCATATGCTGTCTCCATTAAAAACAATTGATTTAAAACTTAAAAATTTTGAAGAAAAAATACTGATTACAATTTTTCATTTGCTGAATCGAATAAAAGCAAAAATAGAAAATTCTTCTGTTGAGAAAACTTATTCAAATATTGAAAATCTTGTGCCAATACAAAGGCTTATAAAAGAATACCATGAAGAATTATTTCCTGATCATATTGACAAATTGACCAACCTAAAAACTAAACTTAACAAATATATTATTCCAAGTCAGTTATTCAATTTGGAAACTAACTTCTTACCGTCTTCGTCGATTAGTCAATTATCCAATATTGCAGAAAAAGCAGAATTGGGAAGAAGATACAATACTCAAAGCATTAGGTCTATATTAGCAAGTATCCAAAGCTCATTATTTTCTAAATATTCTTCAGAAAACCAATTAACTGCAGCTGGGTACATTAATTCAATTCTTGATTTCAATGTAGAAAATGACGCAAATGTATTATTCTTAAAAAATGGCTTTCTTGGTAGTTCTTTTACTGTTGATCGACCTGAAATCATGTCAAAAGTGGATAAACATTTTCAATTATGGAGAAAAGGTTACGGCGGAGCACTTTTAATCAAAGGCAGCCATTTGAGTGGTAGATCTACGATATTAGAAATGTTACCAATAGTGTATTCAAATATTCCAAGTCACCATATATTTCAAGGTCAAAAATTAGATATTAACGGACGAAAAAAGTCAATTTCAAATGACTTAATAGAAACTTTGGATTTTATTGTCAAGTATAAAGGTTCGGAAAAATGCATGGTTACCATTGATGATCTTGATTTTTTCTCAAGTAGCGCAGGAGGAACATTTGATTTGTTTTCAAAAATTACGATGATTATACAAAAGTACTCTAAGCAAATATATTTTGCTGTTACAATGCATAATTATTTAGCCCACAAATTGAAGGATTATTTCAATTTTGAAACTATTTTTTCTGAAACGATCTCAACAGACTTCATGCAGACTAATCTAATTAAGAAAGCGGTTTTAATTAGAGCTCAAGCAGTATTCAATCATGAAGAAGCACAATACAACGTTGATATTATGTCTGCTATGGCAAGAAAAGTTTCAAAACAAGCACACAACAATATAGGCAAAGCAATGCAGTTATGGTGCATTCATAAAGGTGTTTTATTTAATGGCGATGAAGGAAATGAGCAGTTCAAAAATCTAGTCTTAAAAAATGAAAGTTTATTGATTACTCTGATTGCTAATGGGACAATTTATGAACCAGAATACCGGTCCATGTATAACGATTTGGATGCCTGGAAAATAAAATCAGAAATTGATATGCTAGTAAAAATCAGGATGCTAATTAGACCTGAAGAAGGTTTTGTTTCCATAAATCCATACTTGTATATATTTATTGAATCAATATTAAAAAAGGTTTAATGGGAAAAATTACTACTATTTCTTGGACCATGTTTTTAATCTTATTGCTTTTACTCTTTGTGATTTGGTTATTAACCACAAGAACAAAAATCGGGAAAGCAATAATAATAAAAGAGACCCATTGGAACATACCACAATGGTCTAGGTTGTTAATGGTAATGGCATTTACTTTTTTTATCCTTATTAACCCAATCGTACATTTGCTTGCATTTGCAATTTTCTTTGTTCTATATTTTTTTATTGTTCCAAATCCATTGTTCAAAAATCGCTTTCGGGAACAATTTGGATTTAATGAAAGTTTGAATGTTTCCAACCCTTTTATTAGTCCAAATAATAAAAATATACAACTTGTTTGCAAGTCTACAAGTCCTACAAATTTAATTACTGAACGGAAGGCTCTGGATAAATGTCTATTTAGTTTTCCTCAAATAAACAATTTTTTAAAGCCTGAAGTAAGCCAAATAGATGAAGAATACCATTTAACGCTTAGACTTTCATCCGATGAATATCTTTCAAGTCTAATGAGTTATATAAGGAAATCAGGATTTGAAGTACAAATAAAAAAATAAAAACATGGATTTTTCAACACCATATCCCTTACTAATAGTATCATCAATAATTTTGATTTTATCCTTCTTTTTTGGAGAAATTTCCAAAAAAACAAGCATCCCATCTGTCTTGTTACTTATTGTATTGGGTGTTATTATCAAACTTGGATTGGATACTTTTGAATTAGGCGATTATGATTTTTTCCCAGTCCTTCAGATTTTAGGAACAGTTGGTTTGATAATGATCGTTCTTGAAGCTGCATTGGAATTAAAACTTGAAAGAGATAAAATAATCCCAATTTCGATTGCATTAGTAATTGCATTGGTAGGTCTTTTAATTTCCACATGGTTAACTGCATTAATTTTACAATATTTTGTAGAAGGTATGGATAGCTTGCATGCTTGGATTTATGCAACACCATTGTCAATATTATCAAGTGCCATCATTATTCCGAGCGTCAATCATCTACGGATAGATAAAAAGGAATTTCATATTTATGAAAGTACATTTTCAGATATTCTGGGAATTATGATGTTTTACTTTTTATTAAGCAAATTACCACCTGGACTGGCACATGGTGATACAAATGTCGCAATTAGTGGAGCACAAAATGAAGGTTCTGTCTTAGAAACATTAGTTGATTCCGTAAGTGGACATGTCTCCCAAGCTACTGAGACTATTGCTACAACAGCTGAACACGAAGGAGGAAGTTTCCTATCTTTTATCCTAACTTCTTTGCTAACCATAGTTCTTTCAATTATATTCAGTTATTTGATAGTTTTAGTTTTCCAACGAATTAAAAGCAGTGCTAAGTTATTTTTACTAATTTCTGTATTATTATTGTTGTACAGTGTTGGTAAATTGGCCCATTTGTCTCCGCTATTTATCATTTTAATTTTCGGACTAGTCATTTCCAACATTGATTTATTTTTTCAAGGACCTTTTAAAAAGTGGTTGGATAAACACAAAGCACATGAAATCTACCACGGTTTGCATTTGGTTACTTTAGAAACAGCATTTGTGGTTAGGACTTTCTTTTTTGTAATTTTTGGAATTACAATTGTATTTTCCTCATTAGCTAGTTGGACTGTATTAGGAATTTCTGCATTATGTCTCGCAATTATATATATCATTAGATTTGGAATATTAAGAATAGCAATTGGAAAAGACATTAACCCACAATTGTATATTGCTCCAAGGGGCTTGATAACTGTATTATTGTTTTACGCAATTCCTGCAGCAGCTATTATTCCGGCTTTTTCGGAAGGAATCTTACTTTTTATAATTATAGGAACCAGTTTGATTATGACTTGGGCAATGATAACCGATAAAAAAAGAGCTGGAAAATCAATTAACAAAGCTAAATCAGTCCCTGTAGGCGAAGCCAAATGGAAAGTTCCTGAATTGTAACGAATTAATTTTAAGTACTAAAATGACTAAAAGAGAAATTCAAATTGAAGATTCATGGAAAACAATTCTTCTGGATGAATTTGAAAAAGATTATTTTAAAAAAATAAAAGACTTTCTCAAGGAAGAAATTCATTCAGGCAAAACAATTTATCCTCCCGGCAAAGAAATTTTTAATGCTTTTTATAAAACACCATTCGATGATGTTAAAATTGTAATCATAGGTCAAGACCCATATCATGGACCTGGCCAAGCAATGGGCTTGTCTTTTTCTGTTCCTCAAGGAATAAAAATTCCAGCTTCATTGAAGAGAATTTATGCGGAAATGAAAAGAGATGTAGCATTTGATCCTCCATTGCATGGAGATCTTTCATTGTGGGCTGAGCAAGGAGTATTTCTTCTAAATGCCATGCTTACGGTGGAAAAAGGCAATCCAGGTTCTCATTCTAAGATAGGATGGCAAGATTTTACAGATTCCGTTATCAAAGCCATTTCTGATAATAAAGAAAATATTGTTTTTATGCTTTGGGGCAATTTCGCAAAAAATAAAAAACAGTTGATAGATTCCAATAAACACCATATTTTAGAATCTGCACATCCATCTCCTTTAGCTGGAAATGCATTTCAAGGTTGCGCTCATTTTTCAAAAGCCAACAAAATTTTAAAAAATCTCGGTCAAAAAGAAATAAACTGGCAGTTGTAAATTAATTGAAAGGATTTTCAAAATCTTTATCAAATTTTAAAAATATTTATTCAATGAATTATAGAAAAATAATATTATTTGCAGCAATATTTGGAGGCACGTCTGTTATTTTAGGCGCTTTCGGAGCTCATGCTTTAAAAGAAATTTTAGAAGAAACCCAAATAACTTCTTTTAAAACTGGGGTGTCTTATCAATTTAATCATAGTCTACTCTTGATTGGTATTGGAATTATGTACAAATTGCGCGAAAGTAATTTTTTGAAGTATGCAGCTATTTGTTGCATAATAGGGATGCTGTTTTTTTCTGGGTCTCTTTATGTGTTGTCATGCAAAGAAATTATTGGTTTAAACAATATTGCTTTTATTGGGCCCATAACTCCAATCGGCGGATTATTATTGGTATTAGCTTGGGTATTTGTAGCAGTTAACTTTGCAAAAAAAGAAATAGTGTAATGAATATGTACGAAGAGTTTAAAGAAAAAATGAGAAAGTTGTCCGACATCAACCATAGTATAGCCGTACTAAGTTGGGATAAAGAAGTCAATTTACCGAAAGATTCGGCTCCGTTTAGATCTCAACAAATTGCAACACTTTCAGGTATTTCTCATGATTTGTTTACTGATCCAGCATTTGGTGAATTATTAGAAAACCTCAACAATGATTCATCCCTTAATGCCAAAGAGAAGAAAAATGTAAGTGTTACTTTAAAAGATTATAAGCAATCTACAAAATTTAGTAGCGAATTTGTGATTCGTATGTCAAATTTGGTATCTCAAGCTTACCATGCTTGGTTAAAAGCAAGAGAAGAAAATAATTTTGATCTTTACATTGAACCCTTAACTGCATTAGTGGCAATAAAGCGAGAAGAAGCCAAAATATTAGGCTTCAAAGTCCATCCTTATGATGCTTTATTAGATTTATATGAACCAGGATCAACAGTGGCAGAATTGGATGTATTATTTAATGATGTAAGGAATCAGCTGGTGCCATTTCTTAGGGAAATACGAAAAATGGACCAAATAAATAATGATTTTCTCCATCAACACTTTGATGAAAATAAACAATGGGATTTCGGACTTGATGTTTTGAAGAAAATGGGCTACGATTTCGATAAAGGTAGGCAAGATATAGCACCTCATCCATTCACAATCAACTTTTCTTCCCAAGATGTAAGAGTGACTACAAGAATAGATGAAAATGATTTTTCAAATATGTGCTGGTCATGCATTCATGAGGGAGGGCATGCGCTATATGAACAAGGAATTCCGCCAGAAGAATACGGTCTTCCTACAGGAAGTTCAGCGAGCCTAGGGATACATGAATCCCAATCTAGATTATGGGAGAATCATGTGGGAAGATCAAAAAATTACTGGAAATACCATTATCCAAAATTGCAGAAGATTTTTCCAGAAAATTTGAGTGACATAACTTTAGATAGATTTTACGACGCCATCAATAAAGTAGAAGCAAATTTTATTAGAACTGAAGCGGATGAATTGAATTATCATTTTCACGTGATGATACGCTATGAATTAGAGAAAATGTTGCTGAATAATGAAATTGAAGTGTCGGAATTGAAGCATTTTTGGAATTCAAAATACAAAGAATATTTAGATGTAGATGTTTTGGATGACAATACAGGAATTCTTCAAGATATTCATTGGGGGCACGGTAGTTTTGGCTATTTCCCAACCTATTCCATAGGCAGTTTTTATGCAGCTCAATTTTTTGAGAAAGCTGTTTCAGACATTGAAAATCTTGAGAAAAATATTGCAAATGGACAAACTGATGAGCTGCTGCATTGGTTACGTGAAAATATTCATAAGCACGGCAGAAGGTATGAAGCATCGGAGCTTTGCGAAAGGATTACAGGTGAAAAATTAAATTTTAAATTTTTCATGAATTATGCAGAGAAAAAATATAAAGAAATTTACAAAATGAATTAAATATATTTTTATTCATTATATTTAGGAGGTTTAATCAATTAATAATTTATAAAACTAATGAACTATGAAATTTAAATTTTTTACAATGATGATGTTATTGGTAGCATTTACTTTTAATGGTTATGCAACCAATCCTATTAGCCCAGAGGCTATCAACTTTGAAAAAGATGCAAAAATTGATAAAAAGATGGTTAAAGCTGTTAATCTTTTTTCAAAATTTTCTCAAACAAAAGTTGGCAAATGGGCTGTTAAAAAAGCCATTCAAGCTAATAAATTCTTAACAAAAGCTGGAGTAGATTTACAAGATCCTGTACAAAAATGGCTTTGGTATGCAAT
>JAHEAQ010000100.1 GCA_024642705.1 Bacteroidota bacterium
GAAGGAATTAATATTCCAAAATGAAAATTGATAAGTTTTTTCCTTTGTTTAATCCAAGCTTTTTTCGTAAACGGTAACGTGCAACTTCGACTCCTCGAATTGAAACTCCTAATAGATTTGCAATTTCTTTTGTATTTAAATTAAGTCTCAAAAAAGCACAAAGTTTTTGCTCATTTGGTGACAAGTCGACGAATTCATTTCTTATCCTTGTTAAAAAGCCTCCATGAACAAGGTCAAATTGATATTCAAATTGCTCCCAATCTTCTTGAAGTCTCAAGGTTAAATCTATGTCTTTGACAATTTGGACTAAAGTTTTTTTGGCTTCTTTATTTTCACCGTCCAAATTAACGTCCTTCAGTTTTCCTTTGATGGATTCAATAAACTCATTTTTCGCGACTAAATTCATCGTTAAAGTAGCCAAATGGTTATTAATATGTTGCAATTCACTGTTCACTTTTTCTTCTTCCATTTGACGCAATTCCATTTCATTTTGTTGTTCAATTTTGGCAAGTTCTTGTTGTTTAGATTTTTCTAAATTATTTGTTTTTTGCTTATATCTATTTTTTTGAAGAGTAGAAATCAGAAATACAGTACAAATTCCAAAAATGACATACAAGATTCTAGCAAATAAACTTCTATAAAATGGGGGTTTTACAAGTAAATAAATTGGCTCACTCGTGACTATTTTTCCAAAATAATTCCTCGTTTCTGCCAAGAATTCATATTCGCCTTCTCTTAGATTGGTATATTCCTTTGTGGATGAATTGGTCCATTCACCAAAAACTTGGTCAAAACCTTTCAAAAAATATCGAAATTGCTGATTGTTTACTTCATTAAATTGAAAAGATTCAATTTCAAACTTTAATACTTTTGCATTAGGAGATACAATAATTTTTTCCTGATTTTTAAGCTTGGCTTCGAATGGTTTTTGTGTATATAAAATACTATCTTCTACTGCACTATAAACTTTACTTAATAAAAGGGGCTTTTCAATTGTCAATCTATTTTTTAATTCAGGTTTAAATTGTAAAAAACCTTCATTTGCATTATACAAAATCCCGTCATTAGTATTATATGAAATATTCAATAAATCGTTGTTGAAATAAAAACGCAGTTGAAACAAAGAAGAAGGAACAAATAAGTAATTATTAACGCTAACCTGGCTATAAAAGCCAGTTAAATTCTCTGCAAATACGTGAATATTTTTTTGGTTATCTTGAGTGAGTAAGTAAACATGTTGATCTCCGATGTCGGCTGCAAATTTTTTTGACTTTAGAATCTTGTCATTATTTTGGTTGATGTGGTAAATTCCAGCTCTAGTAGCGAGATGTAGTTCATCGTCTATTTTGCACAAAATTATTTGTTCATCTAAAGGAAAGTCATAATTAGCAGAAATATTAACCACTTTCACGTTGGTTAATTCATCATCCAAATTCAATTGATATAAGCCTTTGTAAAATTGGCCAACCCAAATTCTTCCTTTTCGATCTTCTTCGAAAAAACGGCTTGTTTCATTGAAACCATTAATTTTTTGAATTCCTTGTAAAATATTGTTTTCATTAATTTTGAAAAGATACAAACCCGAATAAGTTCCACCGATAGCATAATCAGGTCTGGATCTAAGTTGTTTAATCTGCCATAAACCTTCTGTATTTAAAAGCTTCTTTGCCTCTTCATTTTCCAAAAGAAATAGACCTGTATGATGACCAGCATAAAGTTTACCAGCGATTTTTTGCATCCCATAAGCAGGTCCCTCGGTTCCTGGAAGAAAAACACTTAGCGTGGTATTCTTTGCCAAAAAATAAATTCCATTTGAAGTGGTATAATAAGTTCCAGAATCTACTTCAAATGCTTCATAACCGCTTCCTTGTATATTAATGTCTTGGTTAATAAACCTTATCGGTGAGTTAATGTCGATCATTGAAATTCCATTTTGCATCCCTACCCATAAATTTCCAGCATAATCTTGATAAGAACGCAAACAAACATTGGTTAATAAACCATCTTCTTTGGTGATGTTTTCAATAGTACGTTTTTGCAAATCATATAAAAACAACCCTGATGTCTGGGTCGAAATCGCTAGACGAGTATCCGAAAGTTGTAGAACATGGTTAACAAATTTTCCTTTTAAAATCTGAATTAAGTCGAAATATTTCAAAGTGGCGTTGAAAGGAGCTAAAAATTCTATTTCTCCTGAATTATAAAACAATAAATACCCTCCATCTTGAGGAATAATACCTGCTATAATTTGATTTTTTAGGGCTTGAGGGTAAGTAGGTATCAGTTCTTGACCAACGATTTCAAATAATTTTCCCTTTTTATCTTGTGTGAATATTTTATCATTGATTTGAAACGAACGGTCGAACCCCCCTTGATATTCAATTGTATAGATGGATTGGCCATCATAAACATAAATGCTTTGAAAGGAACAAAAATAAACCTTTGAGTTTAAAATGAAAACATCCCAAACTTCATCAAAATCTCTGGATGAAGGTGCAATTTTTTCGATTAATGAAACATAATTCCAATCATCTATAAAATATCCAAAATCACCTTGTGAACCAACATATAATCGGTTGGAATTTTCATCAAATGCTAGCGATCTTTCCTTCTTGCCCGATTTTAAAGCATGAACCTTCCAATCATTGCCATTGTATGAAAGCACTCCTAAATTGTTAGCCACAAAAAGCGTCATATCTCTGTTTTGAGCAAAATCTATATTTTGGATTCCAGCTTTATAATCTATGGGGCTGAAATTTTGAATAGGATATTTCCCAAAAAAACCTTGTAATTGAAAGCAAAACAAAAAGAAAGCAATGAAGCAATACAAGTCATTATTTTTGTACTTAAAATATCTCATGTGCAAGTCTTAGTAAAACAAATATAACTAATAATCAATTATTTAGAGGTTATAAAATAAAATTATGATGTATTTTTTAAAATCGATGGTCGAAAACATTGATGTAATATATTGTTAAATCTTCAAAGAAATAAACTTTACATTTGGATTTGGCAAAATGAACATTTAGCCAAAAAAATAATAGCAAACTTTGACTTTGCTCAAAATATTATACAGCAATAGTATGCTTAGGTAATATAAAATAAAAATTTAACCATTTTGAAAACATTGATATAATGAAAAATATATTTCTAAGATTATTTATTTTTTTGCTAACTGCTACAGCGTTTGCCCAAGTTGATCAAGTATCGGTCGAAAATAATGATGCGGGAATCAAACTGCTAGTCAATGGAAACGATTTTATGATTAACGGTATGAACTGGGATTATTTTCCCATAGGTACTAATTACTCATATAGTTTATGGAAGCAACCAGATGATATTATAAAATCGGCACTTGATTCCGAAATGTCACTGCTTCAAAATATGGGCGTTAATTCGATACGACAATATACAGGAGTTCCTCCTAAATGGGTTAAATATATCTATGAAAAATATGGCATTTATACAATGTTGAATCATTCATTTGGCAGATACGGATTAACCATAAATGGTGTTTGGACACCAATTACAAATTATAAGGATCCGGTAACACAAGAGTTGCTCATGTCAGAAGTTACCCAAATGATTGAAGAATACAAAAACACTCCAGGAATTCTATTATTCTTGTTAGGGAATGAAAATAATTATGGGTTGTTTTGGGCTGGAGCCGAAACAGAGGATTTTCCAGATGCTGAAGAAGAAAGAGATTTTATTGGCGAATCGCGAGGACGACCTATGTATAAACTTATGAATGAAGCAGCAGTTAAAATGAAGGAAATTAGTTCCTCACGACCGATAGCAATATGCAATGGGGACTTGCTATTCATAGATATAATTGCTGAAGAGTGCAAGGATGTGGATATATTTGGAGTAAACATGTATCGAGGTATTTCTTTCGGAGATGCATTTCAGGTAGTAAAAGACAAACTTAATAAACCAGTTGTGCTTACAGAGTTTGGATCAGATGCTTTCAATACACTTGAAAATGAAGAAGACCAAAAAATGCAAGCCTATTATGATTTGGGAAATTGGAAAGATATTTATGAAAATGCAGCAGGTTTGGGAAAAGCAGAAAATTCCATTGGTGGTTTTACTTTCCAATTTAGTGATGGTTGGTGGAAATTTGGACAAACAAAGAACTTAGATATTCACGATAATAATGCTTCATGGTCTAATGGAGGTTATTTGCTTGATTTCGAACAAGGTGAAAACAATATGAACGAGGAGTGGTTTGGTATTTGTGCTAAAGGACCAACCAACGATAGAGGACTTTATGATCTTTTCCCTCGTGCCGCTTATTACGCTTTAAAAGAAGCACATCAGTTAAATCCCTATGAAGAAGGTGTTTCAAATGAGACTATTAAAATTCATTTTGATAACATTTTGTTGATGGATGCTGTGTTGAAAGCGAGAGGTGATAAAGCTGCCCTCGAAAGTCAAAAAAAAATTAGCGTTAGCAATTTCAGAGCTGAAATCACCACATACAATACAGGAGGATCTCTATTGACAACCCCTAAAGAAGCAGACCCAAATACGTCAATCTTTCCAAATAAACTTGGGTTTGATCACATGGAATCGTATTTTATAGGTATTGGTGCTAACCCTTCTTCTAATATGCGGGCGAACATAAATTTTAATATTCTTGGAAATGTTGCGGATGCTCCTATTGATGAAATTTTTTATGAAAATAGAGGGCGGACTATTTCAGTAAATACACCTGAAGGAGTTATGGATCTTACCAATTTAAATGGTGTAAAAGTGTATAATGCAGAATTTGAGTGGAATGCAAAAGATTTTGATGCAAGAGGATTCTATCGTACTGGACATTATCATTGGGGATATGAAGGTGATTTTTTTGGTCTGTATCCTGAAGCTAATTATGGTCCCAACCTTGATATATACAATGGAGAAATACTTGGAATTGAGATTGATGGTAAAAAAGCCTTTAATGGTTTAAAAGCTGCATTTGGTCCACAATTATGGTGGGGAGCAAATCCGGCTTTATTGTTAAAATATTCAAGAACAATAAGTCATTTTGATGTAACAGGTATTTTCCATGAGGATATTGATGATGCCGCAGCAGCAATTTCCTCGTTTGCAGTTCCACTACCGAGAACAAGAAGAGCTACGCTCCATATTAAAAGAAATCTTGGAGCTTTTGGGTTGGAAATTGGGGGCATTTGGGGAGGACAACCATTGAATGGACGAACATTTCAAATTGCTAAAGGTGCTCCTGGTGATTATACTATTTATGAAGATCAAATTCACTCAAGCGATAATTGGGGTGGCAAAGCTAAAATAACATTTGCAAAGGGGGCTTTTAATTGGTATGCACAAGCTTCTAGTATGGGTTTGGTGGCAAATGGAGGAGGAGATTACACAAGAACATTTACAGGTTGGAGGCTTAAAGATTCTGGAAGCGGGAACCAAACAAACTTTCTAACAGGATTTACAATAGGCGTTGGTGATTTTCAAATTGCCCCTAATTTTTTATGGCAAAAACCTATTGTTGGTGCAATGCCTAATGATGTTCCAGCGCCTGGAAGACTTAGAAATATTCAAGACGACCCTTTTGCTGTTAGAATTAATCGAGAGACTGTAGCAGGGGAGCTTTTATTGACTTATGACCCTACGCCTGGAACATGGATGTATGAATGGGATAATGATTTAGCCGAAGACGCTAAATTCGCTTTTAGTTCTGGTTTTATTTATCGCCACCACCCTACCGCACAAGATGCAGCGATCGGATTTTTAAGCAATCGTACTTCATTTGCATTTCCAAATTCTGCTCCCGCAGAAGATTTGTGGGAAGTAAATACACGCTTCGTATCGAAGATAAATTCTGATCTGGGTTTCATTGCCAATTTATATGCTGGTAATGCACAGTCAAATGGAAGCGACGCAAGATTGATACAAAGATTTGGTGGTGATCTGCGGTTAATTTATAAAAAGATTAAGCTTACATCTATGATAAAAGTTGATGATTGGGGCCCATTTGACTATCACAGGGATTTCAATTTAACCTACCCTCTTCAAGTAACAATAGATATTTCAACTTCTGTTGCTAAACCGTCTTGGTTTAGCTTGCCAAATACAAGATTGGGTGCCAGATACACTTGGCGTTCCTTAGACCAATATTCTCCACGATACTGCCCTACTACTTCAATAAGTGGCAATGGAGTGCCCATTTGTGATCCTACTATTTTGGGATATGAAAATGGAAAAGAGTGGGAAATTAGAACATACGTTCAGATAAATATAGGTAAGTAACTAACTAGAAAGAAAAACTCAAATGAAAAATAGAAAATATAATTCTTCCATAATTGCCAAATTAGCCTTCTTAATTTTTTTAATGTTTACAAGCTGCACAAGGGATGAGGAAAACTTAGAGCTTGCAAAATTCCCGAATACGCCGGAGGTATTTATTGATGGTTTTAGTTCAGGATTGAAATATGCTGCCTTTGGAGGTTCAAAAGTTACTGCTTTTGATGTAGATAATCAAGTGAAATTTCAGGGTGCTTCTTCCATGAGATTTGATATTCCAAATGCTGATGATCCTGGAGGGGGCTATGCAGCTGGAATTTTTTTAACAGATGATGGACGTGACTTGTCAGAATATAATGCATTAACATTTTGGGTCAAAGCAACACAATCTGCTACTGTTAATGAAATTGGTTTTGGATTTACTTTTGAGGAAGAAAAATACAGAACATCAATTAAAGGAATGCCTGTGACCACTGCATGGGTTAAACAAATTGTGCCGATACCAGATGCATCTAAGCTAAACATCGAAAGAGGCTTATTGTATTTTGTTGACGAACCAGATAATGGTCTTGGATATACTTTCTGGCTTGATGAAGTAAAATTTGAAAAACTTGGCACTCTTGCTCATAAAGAACCCAAGATATTAAATGGAAATGATAAAGTTGAAACGGGTGTTAATAATTCGAGTATAGCTATTGACGGACTAAGTGTTTCTGTAAATTTACCCAATGGAGTTGATCAAATTGTTAGTACATCACCTGCATATTTCAATTTTACTTCATCAGATAATAATGTCGCCACTGTTAATGAGGCAGGTCTCGTTTCCGTCATAAATACTGGTTCAGCAATAATTACAGCCAAATTAGATGGTATAGATGCACTCGGTTCATTAACTATAACATCGCAAGGAGAATTTAAACATGCACCAATACCAACTGCAAATCCAGCTGACGTCATCTCACTCTTTAGTAATTCCTATACAAATGTTCCTGTTGAATATTATAATGGATATTGGCAACCATACCAAACCACATTATCAGCTGATTTTGAGATAGATGGAGATGATGTATTAAGTTACAATAACTTTAACTTTGTTGGGATTCAATTTTCTGCCCCATCCATAAATGCAACAAAAATGACGCATTTACACATGGATTTATTCATTCCAAATGCTGTAAATCCCTCAGATAAATTTGCAGTTAAGATTCTTGATTTAGGATCAAATGGAATCTTTGATAGCACAGATCCAACAAAATCAGCAATCTTTGGAAGTCCTGTTCCTTTAATTTCAGGAGATTGGATTAGCTTGGACATAAGTCTTTCAGGTTTATCAAGCAAAGACAAGTTAGCACAGATTATCATGGAGAATCTAGGGTCTTCATTATCTAGTTTTTATTTGGACAACATTTATTTTTATAATGATGGAGGTGGAAGCGGAAGCACTGCACCAATACAAGGGGCTCCAATACCAAATCAAAATGCTGGAAATGTAATTTCAGTTTTCAGTGATAGTTATAATAATATAACTGGAACTGATTTTAACCCAAATTGGGGCCAACAAACTGTAGTTTCAGAAGTACAAGTTGATGGCAATAATACACTTCTTTATAAAGGCTTGAATTATCAAGGGATCACTTTTGGGAGCAACCAAGATCTCTCTGATATGCAATTTGTCCATTTAGATTATTGGACAGCAAATTCTTCAGCCTTGAGTGTGTTTTTAATAAGTGCAGACGGAAAAGAGACTCCATATAACTTAACAGTTCCTAGTTCGGGCTGGACAAGTGTGAATATTGCATTGACTGAATTTTCTCAAGTTGACATGTCTAATATCATCCAATTTAAATTTGAAGGAAATGGAGATATCTATCTAGACAATATCTATTTCTACAAAACCAACAATACGTCTTCAGAACCATCATTACCTCTCAATTTTGAAAATGGGGAAACATTAATTCCATTTGATGGTGGAGCATTTGCACTTAATGTGGACAATCCTGATATGAATGGTAATACATCTGCAAAAGCATTAGAGTTTCACAAAGTGTCGGGCTCGGCTTGGTATTCTGGAGTTGTATTCGATGAAAATCTTAGAACTACTCCGATAATAGATTTATCTAAAGGAACCATATTTACAATAAAATTTTGGTCTCCTAAAGAAGGTATTAAAGTTCGCTTTCAATTAGAAGGAGGGGCTGCACCAGCTTATGAAGTGTTTCAAGATGTTAATTCTGCTAACCAGTGGATAACATTAACCTTTGATTTTACAAGCCAAGTAAATAGCAGTGATACTTATCCTAAGTTTGCTATTTTCCCAGATTTTGATGCAAGCAATCAAGTCCCTGTTGCTGTGGGCACAATTTATTATTTTGATGATATTACACAAAAATAAATCTAAACAAGCAAAAGCATTTTTAGATGAAAAAAACTAAAAAAGTTACAAATTTCGATTATGAAAAAAAATAATTTTATTTCACAAAGCATAATTTTAATTGCTTGTATTTGTCCATTTTGGAGTTGTACGGATTCAACAAAAATCGAAGCAAGAAATTGGCAACTTGTATGGGAAGATGATTTCGAAGGACCAGAAGGCGAGGCAATAAATGCTGCCAATTGGACTTATGAATTAGGTCAGGGTCCTAATGGAGATGGTTGGGGAAACAATGAACTACAGTCCTATACAAATAAACCTGCAAATGTTTCACTTGACGGACAAGGCAACCTTGCTATTACTGCTTTGAAGTCAGGAGGATATACTTCTGCACGAATCAATACCAAAGGATTATTTGAACAAACTTATGGCCGTTTTGAAGCTAAAATAAAAATGCCTTGGGGACAAGGAATTTGGCCGGCTTTCTGGTTATTAGGGTCAAATATTGAAACCGTTGGATGGCCGCAATGTGGAGAGATAGATATTATGGAATTTAGGGGACAAGAACCTAATATAATTCATGGTTCTCTTCATGGACCTGGTTACTCAGGAGGGGCACCAATCACAAAAAGTTTTGGATATGAAAATGATAGATTTGATGTCGATTATCATGTGTTTGCAATAGAATGGGATGAGAATTCGATAAATTATATAGTAGATGGAATCACATATCAACGCATTGAATCGGAAGATGTGCCTGGAGAGTGGGTTTATAATCATCCTTTTTACATCATTTTAAATGTGGCAGTCGGTGGAAATTATGTAGGCTTTCCTGCTCAAAATACTCCCTTTCCACAGACCATGTATGTGGATTATGTTAAAGTTTTCAAGGAGGCAAATTAAAATTATTTTGTACATTGATTTCTTACTCTTAAAATCCAATAACAAGTGAATAAATCATATTCGATACTAATAAGTCTCATAGTTGCGCTGGGAGGTTTTTTATTAGGCTTTGATAGTGCGGTGATATCTGGAGCTGTAAAAGGAATTAATTCCTATTTTGGGATGACTGATGCAATGCTAGGTTTTGCAGTTGGATGCGTTATTTTTGGGGCAATGCTGGGAAATTTATTAGCTGGACCTCTAGCTGATAAGTTTGGGAGGAAGCCCGTATTGATAGTGGTAGCAGCGCTTTTTACCATTTCAGCCATATGGTCAGCTTTAGCAACTGGTTATACTGAATTTATTATTGCCAGAATAATTGGCGGTGTTGGTATAGGGGGTGCAATTTTGATTGCTCCTATTTATATAGCTGAAATAGCACCACCAAAATTACGCGGAAGCCTAGTTTCTTTTAATCAATTAAATATCGTTCTTGGTATTTCGGTCGCATATTTCTCTAATTATTTCTTGGTGAATTATGGCAACGAGAGCTGGAGATGGATGCTGGGAGTAGAAGCTATCCCTGCTGCAATATACTTTTTTTCATTATTTACAGTTCCAAGGAGCCCAAGATGGTTAATAATGAACCTGAATAAGGTAAAAATTGCTCGCAAAACTTTAATAAAAATTGGAGGAGAAGAATTTGCAGACCTGACAATAGAAGAAATTCAACGAGGGGTTGAAAAGAAAGAAGGAAAAGGAAAATTGATTGACCTTTTAAACAATAGATATGCAACCATAATGATTATAGCAATTGGTATTGCATTCTTTCAACAAATCACAGGCATTAATGCAATATTTTATTATGCTCCCACTATTTTCGAACAGGCAGGAGGCAGCACAGACTCTTCATTTTTACAAGCTATAGTAGTTGGCCTTATAAATTTAGTTTTCACATTGGTTGCAATTTGGTTAATCGATAAGTTAGGTAGAAAACCATTGCTTTTGATTGGGACAACATTCATGACAATTGCATTAATTATGGCAACTCTGGCTTTTAACAATGCATCCTATAATTTTACTGAAACGACATTAAATAAAGTTAATGATGATGAAATCAAGATGATTTTGACCCCACTTCAAGGCAAATCGTTTAGCAGTCAAACGGCACTATTCAACGAAGTTAAAATTAATTTAACTGAAGATCAATTTTTGACTTTTAAAAGAAATGAAA
The DNA here is from genome assembly GCA_024642705.1 of Bacteroidota bacterium. Taxonomy (GTDB): domain Bacteria; phylum Bacteroidota; class Bacteroidia; order Chitinophagales; family Saprospiraceae; genus Portibacter. The sequence goes on from JAHEAQ010000100.1 coordinate 10,752, forward strand.
TTTCCAACTTCATTTCTATCAATTCTATTTTGGTGCTTATCGCAATATTACTTTATGTCGCGGCCTTTGCTATTTCACTTGGTCCGGTAATGTGGACATTGATTTCAGAAATTTTTCCAAGCAAGATTAAAGGGATTGCTGTATCAGTGGTAGGCTTTTTTAATTCTTTAGTAAGTTTTTCTGTAACTCAAGTGTTTCCATGGCAATTGTCAAATTTGGGACCGACTGCTACATTTGGAATTTATGCTTTCTTGTCTATGTGTGCAATATTCTTTGTCTACAAATTTGTGATTGAGACAAAAGGTAAAACGCTTGAAGAAATTGAAGCGCTTTTAATTAAAAGATAAATTAAAAAATAGCTATTATTAATTGTTAATAAATTAAAATTGAATCAAGAAGTGAAAGAAAACAATAAAATAGAAATTAGTCATCTTGAAATAGAAAATGAAAATTATTACAAGATTTCGAACCATGATGAAATGCGTCCCTTTTTTATGAGCATTGTTAGTGATTCAAATCATTGGATGTTTATTTCAAGTAATGGAGGATTGAGTGCAGGCCGAAAAGATGCACAAAATTCATTATTTCCTTATTATACAGATGATAAAATAACGGAGTCTGCTGAAGTTACAGGCAGTAAGTCCATTTTTCGCATTGATAGAGGTGAAACTTCAATTATTTGGGAACCATTTTCTGATCGATATGATGGATTTTTTAAAATAAGTAGAAATTTGTACAAGAATTCATATGGAAATAAGATACTTTTTGAAGAAGTCAACCATGATCTTGAATTAATTTTTAGATATCAATGGAGTTCAAGCAATGCTTTTGGCTTTGTAAGGAAATCTAGTTTGATCAATAATTCAGCAAATGAATTGAAATTGTCATTAATAGATGGTATTCAAAATATTTTGCCATATGGAGTAGGAAGTGATTTACAAAATCAATCTAGCAATCTTGTTGATGCTTACAAACGAAGTGAGTTAATAAAAGATTCAAGCTTGGGCATTTATGCATTAAGTGCGATTATAGTTGACAAGGCAGAACCTAGTGAAGCATTAAAAGCGAATATTGCTTGGTCTCTTGGTTTTGAAAATGCCAATTATCTGGTTTCCTCAATGCAACTAAAGAATTTTAGAAAGCAACTTCCTGTTCAAGAAGAAACTGATATAAAAGCTGAAAAAGGGGCATATTTTATCAATGCCGATATCATCCTCTCTCCAAAAGCTAAAAAAGAATGGATGATCCTTGCTGATGTTAACAAAAATCATTCTTCAATAGTTAAAATAGCAAAGGAAATAAAACATAATAATCAATTAGAAAAAATTGTAAAACAAGATATTGAAAACGGAACAAAACATTTAATCGAATTAATTGCATCATCGGATGGGCTTCAATTAACCGCAGATAAATTGCGAGATACAAGGCATTTTTCAAATTCATTATTTAACATCATGAGGGGTGGTATTTTTGATGATAATTATCAAATAGAAAAATCCGATTTCATTAAATACATGTCAAAAGCCAACAAAGATGTTTTCAATGTTTATGAAAACGTAATTAATGATTTACCCGAAGAGTTATCTCTCTCCAAACTAAAGGAATCCATCAACAAGAACCACGATCTGGACTTTAAAAGGCTTTGCTTAGAATATATGCCCTTAAAATTTAGCAGAAGGCATGGTGATCCAAGCAGACCTTGGAATCAATTTTCTATCAATACAAATAGTGAAATTGATGGATCTAAAATTCTGGATTATGAAGGCAACTGGAGAGATATCTTTCAAAATTGGGAGGCACTTGCACATTCTTATCCTGAATTCACGGAAAGTATGATTCACAAGTTTCTAAATGCTACCACTTTCGATGGATACAATCCTTACCGAGTTACTAAAGGCGGATTTGATTGGGAAGCGATTGAACCAGATAATCCTTGGTCATATATCGGTTATTGGGGGGATCATCAAATTATCTATTTATTGAAGTTTTTAGAATTTATAGAACTTCAGTCGCCTGGTAAATTAGAAAGTTATTTTGGCACAGACCTTTTTGTGTATGCAAATGTCCCATACAGAATCAAAGAATATAAAGATATTTTAAAAAATCCAAAAGATACTATTGAATTTGATCATGAATCAGATAAGGCAATTCGCAATAAAAGATTGTTGATTGGCGCAGATGCCGCATTGCTGAATAATGCAAATAAATCAATACACAGAGTTAACTTCATTGAAAAGATTCTAGCAACTGTGTTGGCAAAATTATCCAATTTCATTCCAGAAGGAGGAATATGGATGAATACCCAAAGACCTGAATGGAATGATGCAAATAATGCATTAGTTGGAAATGGTGTTTCTATGGTCACTCTTTATTATTTGAGAAGATTTTTGAAATTTTTCGAGAATCTATTGTTTTCTTCAGAAATGGATCAGGTAGAAATTTCCTCTGAATTGAAGCAATGTTTTGACCTAATCGTTGTCACATTTGATAAACATAAAGATTTATTATTGAATGAGATCAATGATAAAGATCGCAAACTGATTCTTGATGGCCTAGGACTAGCGGGCAGTAATTATAGATTGCAGATTTACCAAAAGGCATTTTCAGGTAAAAAGAATACACTATCCATAATCGAATTGCGGCATTTTATTGACATTAGTCTTCAATATATCGAACATTCAATTAGAGCAAATAAAAGGAAAGACCATTTATTTCATGCTTATAATTTAATGACCGTTTCGAATGAAAATGAAATCTCAATTTCATATTTGAGCGAAATGTTAGAAGGTCAGGTTGCAGTTTTGAGTTCGCAAATGTTATCCTCAGCAGAAGCTTTAAAACTACTGGATAGCTTAAAACAAAGCAAACTTTTTAGACCTGATCAATACAGCTATTTGCTTTATCCGAATAAACAATTACCTAAATTTTTTGAAAAAAACAAAATCTCCCAAGAAGAAGTTAACGAATCGGAATTGCTTCAAGAGCTTGTACAAGACGGTAATCCATTAATTATAGAAAAAGACATTCTTGGTGAATATCATTTTAATGGTAATTTTAAAAATGCCAATGATCTTAAGAATGCAATTGAAGAACTTTCATTTACAAAATACAATAAACTAGCAGTAAAAGATAAAAATAAATTGCTTCAAATTTTTGAAAAAGTCTTCAATCATAAAGCATTTACTGGAAGATCGGGTACCTTTTATGGGTACGAAGGACTAGGATCTATTTATTGGCACATGGTTTCTAAATTGCAACTAGCTGTTCAAGAGTGTTGTTTGAAGGCCGTTAAAGACCATGAAAGTGATGAGCAGATTGGAAGGCTTTTAGAGCATTATTATGAAATTAATGAAGGGATTGGGGTTCATAAATCACCATCCCTTTATGGAGCTTTTCCTACTGATCCATATTCCCACACTCCAGCTGGGAAAGGGGCGCAACAACCAGGAATGACTGGACAAGTTAAGGAAGATATTTTAAGCAGATTTGGTGAATTAGGTGTTTTTGTGAATGAAGGAAAACTTTATTTTAATCCTTGTTTATTAAGAAAAAATGAATTTTTGGATAAAGCCCAAATTTTCAATTATGTAAATGTCAATTTTGAACATAGACAGATTCAAATAGAAGCACGATCTCTTTGTTTTACTTATTGCCAAGTGCCCATTATTTATAAACTTGGGGATGAGGAAAGTGTAGAAATAAAAAATGAAGATGGAACGTCCAAAAAGTTCAATTTGCTTAGTTTGAATACTGAATTAAGCAAAGAGGTCTTTGGTCGAACTGGAAAAATTTCAGAAATAATTGTTAGTATAAATAGTTCAAAATTAAAATAACTTAAAGACATTAAGACACTTAGGTTAAATTCTAAAAAATAAATCGAGCAGTGATAAAATTAAAATCAAAATTAGTAATCTTAGGAATATTGCTAATCCTAAATGTGTCTTGTATTAATAACGATAATAAAACTTCAATGGACAAATCTCCAAGAATTGAGAATATAAGTGCAAAGGACATTTTAGGGAACCCTGAATATTTGGCAATATCTTATGGTGGCTACAGACATGTTGATCATGATATTGAACCTACAATTAGTGAACTCAAAGAAGATATGAAGCTTCTTTCAGCAATGGGAATTAAAATTCTACGAACCTATAAAGTACATTATCCTCATGCTTCTAATGTGCTAAAAGCAATTAGCGAAATAAAAAAAGAAAATCCTAATTTTGAAATGTATGTGATGTTAGGTGCATGGATAGATTGTAAAAATGCATGGACTGATCAAGAACCGAATCACGACATTGAAAGTGAAAAAAATGCACCTCAAATAGATAAAGCAGTTGAACTCGCTAATATGTATCCTGATATCGTAAAAATAATTGCTGTTGGCAATGAAGCCATGGTGAAATGGGCTGCAAGTTATTATGTTCAACCCAGTATTATCTTAAAATGGGTGAATCACCTTCAAAATTTAAAGTCAGAAGGTAAGCTACCCAAAGATTTATGGATCACTAGTTCAGATGATTTTTCTTCTTGGGGCGGAGGTGATTCAAGTTATCACACTGAAGATTTAGAAAAATTAATAAATTCTGTTGATTACATATCCATGCATACCTATCCATATCACAATACACATTATAATCCAGACTTTTGGTTTGTTCCTGAAGAGGATGAGTCGCAGTCTGATATTGAAAAAATAAATGCTGCAATGGATCGAGCAGTTGGATTTGCAAAATCACAATATGATAGTGTATTTAATTACGTCCAAAGTTTAGGAATTGACAAACCTATTCATATTGGAGAAACTGGATGGGCTACTATAAGTGATGGTTTTTATGGTTCAGAAGGATCTAGAGCAACGGATGAATATAAAGAAGGTTTGTATTATAAAGGAATGCGTGCTTGGACGAAAGCTGCTGGAATTTCTTGTTTTTATTTTGAGGGATTTAATGAACCTTGGAAAGATGGCGGAAATAAGAACGGTTCTGAAAACCACTTTGGACTTTTTACAGTAGAAGGTCACGCCAAATTTGCAGTGTGGGATTTGGTAGATAAAGGGATATTTGAAGGGTTGAGCAGAGGTGGAAAAACCATTTCAAAAACTTATAATGGAAATATTGATTCGCTAATGCAAGATGTTTTAGTGCCTCCAATAGCCCGAGAGATAAAAGCTTATTAAAAGAAATGTTTAATAAAACATAAATGAATGAAAAAGCTCGGAAAATTCATTTTTATTTTTTGCTTAATTGTAATGATGAGTTGTAATGAAAAAAAGGAAATATTGAACATTGAAGTCTATGAGACTTCGGCAAATGGAAATAAATTGAAGAAAATTACTCAGTTTTCTTCGGAAGAGAATAGTTCTGCTATTAATTTATTTCCTGATCAAACTTTTCAAACAATAACAGGTTTCGGAGGATCATTTACTGAAGCCTCATCCTATTTGTTAAATCAAATGGGAAAAGAAAATCGTAAAAAGATAATTGATGCTTACTTTAGTTCAGAAGGCGCAAGATATTCACTGACCCGAACGCATATGAATTCATGCGATTTCTCGCTTGGAAATTATTCTTATGCACCAATCAAAGACGATACTGAATTGAAACATTTTTCAATAGCAGAAGATCGCGACGATATCATTCCATTTATCAAAGAAGCGATGGTTGCTTCAGAAGATGGTTTCAAGATCATAGCCTCTCCATGGACTGCTCCTCCTTGGATGAAGGATAACAATGATTGGCGAGGTGGCAAACTATTACC
>JAHEAQ010000154.1 GCA_024642705.1 Bacteroidota bacterium
AAAAATAAATGAAAATTAAGGGTCTAGTCTGTTAAAAAACCATTTAAGTTTATAGGAATTGATCTAAGATTAAATAATCTCTTTCTTCCTTTGATACTTTATTTCTGCTCTTTGCAGAAAACATCCAAAATACAATTCCTAATATTGAGAACATTAAAAATATACTCCATTCAAAAGGCCAAATCAATGCTACTGGGCTACTGGGAAAGACCATAAATGCTAGAATGCATAAGGAGCCAACAATTCCAACAAATCCTAAAATTCGACCTCCAGGCGCAACAAAAGGGCGCTCTAAATCAGGAAATTTCTTTCTTAAGGATAAAAATGAGGCAGATACTCCAAAAAAAGCAATTACAATGCATAATGAACCTACATTCACAAATGCTAACATTGCGCCAGGTCCCATTAATGAGGCTATAAAAGTTACCAATCCACTAAATATAACTGCTTTAAAAGGTGTTTTATATTTAGCATGTGAATTACCCAAGAAAGGTGCAATAATTTTACCTCTACCCATTGCAAAAAGCACCCTTGAACCAGCAAGAAAAAACCCATTCCAACTTGTGAGAAGTCCCACCAATGCTGTTACCAATATAAGTTTAACAAAAAATTGAGATTCAGATGCAATTTCAAATGCTTTCGCTGTGGGGAGCTTATCCTGAAGAATTTCATTCCAAGGTGCTGCAATGGATGTGCTCATAATTATAAGCATGTAAAAACAAACTGCGGAAACAATAGAAACCGGAATAAGCAGCCCGATAGTTTTGGCTGAAATTGAATCATTGGCTTCCTCTGCAGCTTGGGGAATGGTATCAAATCCCACAAACCAAAAAGGTACAGTAACCAACACCATTGCTACCCCCGACATTATAGAGTCAGAATTATTCTTAGAAAATAAAGGATTTAAGTTTGCCCAATCACCCATTATTAATCCTGCAATAACAAAAATCAACGTTAGGCATATAAAAAGAATCGTTAAAACAACTTGAAATCGCGCTGAATTCCTTACACCAGTGTAATTTACAAAACTAATGAGCAAAACAAAAAAAGCACTCAATGCTATATGCGATAAATAAATTGGACTCTCATTTATGGAATACAAAGGTAAATAGTCAATAGAGGGCAATAAATAACTCAATACTTTGCTGATTGAAACTGCCTCAAAAGCAGAAACAGACAAATAGCCAAAGACTAAAAACCAACCAACAATGAAAGCTTTTGATGTGCCGTAAGATTTATATGCATATGCCACTTCCCCACCCGATAAAGGCAAAGCTGCCGTGACTTCTGCATAACAAAACCCAATTGCAGTCATCAATAATCCACCTAATCCAAACGCAATAACTGCACCAATTGGACCTGCATTGGTAAGCCAAGAACCCATTGCAGTTACCCAACCAACACCAATCATTGCCCCAAAGGCCAAACTAAACATTGCAGCTTTACCTATTCCTTTTTGCAATTGGGGCCTTTTGTATTCTGTTGGAGAAGTCATATTAAAATTAGTATAAAAACCATTGAAAACTAAATCACGAAAGTAAGTATACCAACTTAAAATACTAGAATTAAGTTAAATGAATTGATTTTATTTATTTATTGGTTGAATATTTTTAAGCAAATCGGACTTTAAAAATTTGTCAAAGGGTAACAATTGTTAACCTTTCGACTACCAAAACATTTAATGCAATTCAGTTACATTATTTTCAACCTGCTTTTATTTGCAAAATTTTTTAACCTTAGGATTACATTTATTTATTTGGCTGAAAAGAAACATCTAACTGTTGAATTTTTGGATCTTTTTCTGGTGTCAGAGTAAAAAATATATCAATAATTCCATTTTGTGTATTTGCTTTGAACCTACCTCTAAGTTGATTGTCAGGTCGAACTTCATCTATATTTTTTATTTCTCCAGCCTGAATTAGCAGCCCTTGCATTTCGGACATTCTAATGTCTCGAGATTTATCCATGAAAAAATTCTCAGCCAATATTATTGCTTCAAGATTTGGGTCCCAGTTCTGTATCAATTCCATTATTTGCGTTTGTCTCTCTACCAAAATATCTGAAACTGGCAGTTTTCTAGGCTCTAATCCTATTGTTTCAAAAAGTAATTTTTCAATTTTTTCCCGAGGATATGCAGAAGTATAGGTACGATTACAAAATGCCATAATACCTACGCCATATTCAGGATAAAATCGATAATCGCTGCCAAATCCTGGCAGTGCCCCACCATGACCGACACGAATTAAACCGTCACAAGTAGTACCGATTCCAAGTCCAAAGCCATAACCCGAAATGGAAGGACAGGTTTTATCGTTTAAATTTAATCTTGAATACTGAGGCGTTTGCATTTCTCTTAAAGTACTCCTTTTAATAGGGCCCATGTCTTCATCACTCCTTGGAGGCCAAGCAGAAAGATGAAAACTAACGTATTTGCTAAAATCTTCAATAGTTGTTATTAAGCCACCCATTGCTCCATAGGATCCATCATGAAGCAATGGTTCCAGCTTCCATTCTTCGTTTTCCCAGCGATAACCCATAACCAATTGATCTGGTGGAATGCTATCATATTCCCAAATGGTATGATTCATACCTAAAGGATGAAGTATATTTTCAGTTATATATTCTTGAAAAGAAATGCCTGAAACTTGTGAAACTATATTTCCAAGCATTGCATACCCAGTATTGCTGTATTCAAATTCAAAGGAGGGAGCATTGGAAAAAGATATTCCGCTTTCAATAAGATCAATCAACATTTTATCTGATTCTTCTAGCTGACGGTCTCCCCAAGGATTATCCTCTGGAAAACCTGCAGTCATTGTCAAGAGGTTTTCAATATCAATAATTGATGCATCCTTAGTCAAGTATTCAAGGGTAGACATTTCAGGAATATACTTGGAAACTTGATCTTCCAAGGATAGTTTTCCTTCATCTCGAAGTTTCATAATTGCCATTGCTGTAAAACTTTTAGTCATTGACGCAATCCGAAAATAGGAGGATGGATTAGATGGAGATGCTTTCTCAACATTTATAAATCCTGTTGCTGAAGAAATTACCAATTCATTATCCACGACAATTCCATAAGCGATACCAGGAATTATTGCCGACTTAGCGTGTTCTATGATTAGCTTTTGTAATTCGGGTGCAATATTTTTAATTTTTTCTTTCCTATCATCACTTTTGAAAATTGGTGCTTTGTAGAAATTAGAATAGGCTCTAGAAGAATTTTGAGGATTAAGATTTGTGGTGTTATTTGGTTTACAAGAGAAAAGGAGTAATATGAAGAAAATGTAACTAAATAGGAAATTTAATATTTTCATTAATTGGAGTTTTTGTTCGAGTTTAGAAAATTATTATATCCTAATAACCCTTGATGAATTGTTAACCCTAAACTAAGGAAGTTTTATGGATAAACCACATTTTTTTGGAAAGGAGTGCAAGTTTTGTGCATTGTAAAAAAGGTTTTCTATTTTTCAAATAGAAAAAGTATAAATACAATTTATCCATTCAACTGCAACTTAACCAAAAAACCATTCCTGAATAATAAATAAAATCCTAGAATTTTTCAATATAAGAAATACTAGATGTATATCAACTTCTTGTCTAATCATAACTAATACTATAAAAATTTGCTCCTCAGATTCAATAAAGATTTTGTATGATTTGAACAAAAAATTAGCTGACCTTCAGGATTGAAAAATTATACTTGGATGCTATAAAATCCATGTAACCAAATAAGACTTCTATTGTTTTTTTATAGTTTAACTAATTTTCCTTTTGCTAATAGCTCATTTGAATGACTATGTTCCATTAAAAAATAAATTCCACTGGTGAGTATGGATAAGTCGATAGATTGAACACCAATAATTAAATTTTGTGATATCATTACTTCTCCAATGGCATTCAAAACTGATATTTTAGAATCCTTGTTGTTGTTGTCAAGTATGACTTGATCTATCACCGGATTTGGGTAAAAAGAGAGCTCTTTATTTAATGGAGAAAAATTATGAACGGATGTGGGACCATCTGTAAAAACATCAACAGATCCCAATGCTAAAAATGGAGGAAAATCGCCTCCACCGGCTATAAAAACTTGATCATCCACACTCATAACAGAATGATTTATTCTTCCATTCATCATATTAAAGACTTTCCAAGAATCGTCATTTTTATTATATATATCCACAACATCGGATGCTGAGGTATACATCCACGTAACTAAATCTGCTTCACTTCCGCCTCCAGCAAACAATAAATAATTTTCTGTATTGCCTGCCAATAATCCTACTCTTGGAGC
>JAHEAQ010000021.1 GCA_024642705.1 Bacteroidota bacterium
ATGCTAGGGCAGAATCAATCAAATGTGGATAATGTAATTGGAAGTTCCAATTATGATGTGGGTCACGTTTTTAGCACAGGTGGAGGAGGAATAGCTTATCTAGGGGTAATTTGTAACAATAGTTTAAAAGCGGGCGGTGTAACTGGCTTAGGGTCGCCGACTGGAGATGCTTTCTATGTAGACTATGTGGCGCATGAAATAGGGCATCAATTTGGTGCTAATCACACATTCTATGCAGAAACGTCCAATTGTGGTGGAGGAAATAGAAATATTGGAACTGCCTTTGAACCGGGAAGTGGCAGTACCATCATGGCTTATGCTGGCATTTGTGGCACGACAAACAATCTCCAAAGCAATAGTGATGCTTATTTTCATGCAGCAAGTCTTGCTGAAATAGCAACAACAATGAACGGGACTTCTTGTGCAGTAGAAACTACTTTCAATAACCAGCCAGTTGTTAATCCATTAAATAATTATACAGTCCCAATTTCTACTCCTCTTGTTTTGGATGCAACTGCTTCTGATCCAGATTTCGACCCTTTAACTTATTGCTGGGAACAATTCGATAACCAGGCGGGATTTGCTTCACCTCCAGTAAGCACTAGTGCTGGGGGGCCAATGTTTAGATCAGTTTTTCATTCTTCAGATTCAAAGCGCTATTTACCAAGTTTGGATAATATTATTAACGCCACAAATGATACATGGGAAGTTTTACCTTCAGTTTCTAGAGTGCTTAATTTCAGGTTAACTGTTCGAGATCATTCATTGGTACCTGGATGCACAGCGGAAGATAATATGACAGTAAATGTGAGTGCAGCATCGGGTCCATTCATCGTAACATCGCAAAATTCAAGCATTTCTTATTTTGAAGGTCAGTCGGTACCAATTACATGGAATGTTGCTGGGACAACTGCGGCTCCTGTAAGTTGTGCTAATGTAGATATCCTTTATTCTACCGATGGCGGACAAACTTATCCGATTTCAATTTTAGCTAATACAGCAAATGACGGCGCTCAGAATATTTTGATCCCAATAGGCGCTACCTCAAGTGCAAGGATTATGGTAAAATGTTCAAACAACATATTTTTTGATATTAATAATGCCGATTTTACAGTGACAGCAGGTTCTCCAACTTTTACAATTGAAAATTCTCCTAGCTTTTCAGACATTTGTAATTCTGAATCGTCCGTTCAATTTATAGTAAATACGACATCAGTCCAAGGATTTTCCGATCCAATCAACCTTAGTGTGAGTGGTCTTCCTGCTGGTGTAAATACAAATTTTTCTTCAAGCACTATTACGCCAGGTCAGAGTTCGACCGTTACTTTAAGTAATTTTGGCAATAATACAGGAACTTCAAATATTGTGATTAATGGAATTTCAGGTGCAATTAATAAAACAACAAGTTATGCGCTTAATTTATTTAGTACATTAGTTTCACCTTCATTAATTGCACCCTTGAACAATGAAATAGATGTTAATTCACTTCCAAATCTTTCCTGGAATCCAGTTTCAGGAGCCAATTCCTATTATTATGAGATAAGCATTGGTGCAAATGGTTTTGGAGTTGTTGAAAGTGGAAATACAACGAATACTTCTGTAAATATTTCTACATCGCTTGATCCATTAACTTCTTATTTTTGGAGGGTTAGGGCGATTAATATTTGTGGCAATTCCTCATGGTCCACCAATAGGACATTTCAAACTTCCAATTGTGTAGTGTTTTCTAGCACTGATGTTCCAAAGCTTATTTCTTCATCAGGTAGACCTACCATTTTATCCACTTTGACAGTCCCTATTTATGGAACATTAAATGACCTAAATATTGTAAATCTTGCCGGGACCCATTCTTACATTAGAGACCTTAGATTTAGTCTTATAGGGCCTGACAATACAACTATTATTTTTATGAATCGAGTTTGTGATAGTGAAAACGATTTTGATATAAATTTTGATGATGAAGCAAGTAATTCTACAATACCTTGCCCACCAATTGGAGGAGGTACTTATCAACCAGAAGTTGCATTATCAGCATTTATAGGTAAAGAAGTGAATGGAACTTGGACATTAAAAGTGGAAGATCGTCAAAATGGGGATGGAGGTAGTTTGAATTCTTGGGGGCTTGAAATGTGTTATTCTTCAGCTTGTGATTTAACTGTTAATAGTACTTTAGCGTCGGGTCCGGGATCACTAACAGATGCAATTGAGTGTGCAAGTTCTGGAGAAACTATAACCTTAAGTAGTAGTTTGGCAAATATGACCATCAGCTTGGGTTCATCAAGTCTTTTGATAGATAAAAACATTAGTATTATTGGAAATGCAGCAGATAATATTACTATCACATCTTCAGGCACGAATCCATCATTGAGGCTTTTAGCAGGTAATATGCTGACTTTGGAAGGTTTTACTTTAGGCACATCTTCTACAAGCAGAGAAACATTGTTGAATGAAGGCTCATTAACTTTGCATAATATGAATATTATCAATTCCAATGCGAATGATCACATCGTTAATAGTACGAATAGTGAAATTACGATTGTAGGTTATTGCAATCTGATTGAATAGTCAATGATTTTTAATTGAAAAGGGATATAGTGATCAAAAGAGTAAATTTATAGATTAATTTTTGGCGGAATCATAGGTTATTAATTAATTTTTAGGATTTTGGGATTATATGGATAAAAATAATTTACAGAAATATTTGTCATAATTATTACATATTCAATTAGTTATGTATGTTTTTATTTGCTATTTAAATAAAAGTTAATATTCGGTGTTAATTTTATTGGATAGAAATAATTTAAATAATAAATTTGCGTCGCTTTAATAGAAAAAGCAATCTAAATTATGCTTCCTTAGCTCAGCTGGTTAGAGCATCTGACTGTTAATCAGAGGGTCCAAGGTTCAAGTCCTTGAGGGAGCGCTTCCAAAGGACTTCGTTCAATAAAATGATCGAGGTCCTTTTCTTTTTAGACAAATTCTCTGGCTTTATTTTCTGGAGGATCTTAATTTGACTTTAACCTCCGAATACATTAGCGAAAACCATTGGATAGCTGAAGGTGCAACTTTTATGTTTAAGTCAAACTGTGGAGTTAATAATTTTACTTTGAATACTTATTGATTTCATGCTTGCGGTAATTTTAATGGCATGCATTGGGGTCCAATTGAATGTGTAGCCAAGATAGATTTCATTTAGGCAGATTCTAATAATTTTAATCCTTGGGTAAAAGCAGGCAGTCCAGCACAAGTTCCAACTCTTTCCCAATATGGGACAATTTTACTATCATTGTTTGTTTTGATTTTTGGAGTATTTGCTATAATACAAATAAAAACTATTACAGCCTAATCTATTCTTTTAGTCTACACTCGACATTCAAATTGTTTTTTGAATATTTTTTGGACTTTAAATTCCGTAATCATTTACATATCTAAATTTGCATTGCCTATGAATATCAGTAGTAATTTGGTTTTATCAGCTAAATAAATATTTCTGATGCTTCTTGCTATCTCATATTTCTTTACATTTGCAGCCTAAAAATATTGAAAAATGAGTTTATTGACAGTCGGTACAGTAGCGTTTGATACCATAGAAACACCCTTTGGAAAAGCTGAAATGTGCATTGGAGGAGCTTGCACTTATATTTCTTGGGCTGCTTCTTATTTTACGAATAAAATTAATCTAGTTTCAATAGTAGGTGACGATTTTCCTCAATCTGAAATTGATTTATTGCACGGAAGAGGCGTAGATACTCAAGGTTTAGAAATTGTAAAAGGAAAAAAATCTTTTTTTTGGGCTGGAAAGTACCATGACAACATGAACAAAAGAGATACCATTACTACGGATCTTAATGTGCTAGCTGACTTTAATCCAATCCTTCCAAAGTCTTATAAAAATAGTGAATTTGTAATGCTTGGTAACCTTACCCCAGAAATTCAAATGCAAGTGCTTAATCAACTAGAAAGCAAACCAAAGCTAGTGGTAATGGATACGATGAATTTTTGGATGGATATCGCGTGGGATGCCTTATTGGAGGTCATTAAAAGAGTGGATGTGATTACCATCAATGATGAAGAAGCTAGACAATTATCTGGAGAACATGCCTTGGTTACTGCTGCTGAAAAAATTCACAAAATGGGCCCTAAGGTGGTGATTATTAAAAAAGGAGAACATGGTGCTTTGATATTCAGCGAAGGGAAGATTTTTTCTGCTCCAGGACTACCTTTAGCTAAAGTTTTTGATCCTACCGGTGCTGGAGATACCTTTGCAGGAGGATTTATGGGATATTTAGCTGGACAAGAAGATTTATCCTTTGAAAGCCTAAAAAGAGCTGTAATTTATGGCTCAGCTATGGCTTCATTTTGCGTAGAAGAATTCAGTATTGAAAAACTAAAGAGACTCAGCAACGAAGACATTAAAGAACGCGTTGATAAGTTCGTAGAAATAAGTAGGGTTACAATTTATTGAGGAATGCCATGAAAGTTTTTCATGTAAACCCAAATCAATAGAACGATAAATAGTAGGAAGAAAACAATGAACTTTACAAAGCAAGATCCTTTTCTTCCGTAATTGTTATCTGTTGTACTCATCTTTGATTCTTTTCTGATTTGTTGCAAAGAAAAACAAAGATTTATTAATGTCAAAATTAATGTTGCTTTATAATTCATAAATTGAATTTATTGATTCAAGCAACATTATCACAGACTGAGAAATATTTCCTTATTTTTCTGATTTTAGATTTCTTGGCATTTGCCTGACAACCATTTGCTTTCAGTTTTATCTAAATGTGGACTTAATCTGCGAAAGACTTCTTGGTGATAACGGTTTAGCCAATTGACTTCTTTTGCAGTCATCAGATTTATGTCAATTAGGTTGGTCTCAATAGGAAAAAGAGTTAAGGTTTCAAATTTTAAAAAATTCCCCGACTCGCTGCTTCCTTCTTTAATTGTAAGCAAGCAATTTTCAATCCTTATCCCAAATTTTCCAGTTTCATAATATCCTGGTTCATTAGTAGTAACCATATGTTCATCTATGGTATTTTTACTTCTCGCAGCGATTCCTGGATGAAAACCTTGAGGACCTTCATGAACATTCAAGAAAAAACCAATCCCATGTCCTGTCCCATGTAGATAATTTAGCTTGTCTTCCCAAAGATGGGTTCTAGCCAAAGTATCAAGCTGAACGCCTAAAGTACCTTCAGGAAATATCGCTTGATCTAAAGCAATATGGCCCTTTAAAACTCTGGTATACGCATTTTTTTCCTCAGATGTGGCATCACCCAGACTTATAGTTCTCGTAATATCTGTCGTTCCATCCAAGTATTGACCACCACTATCTATTAAAAGTACTCCAGTGGGTTTTATAATTGCTGAATGATCTTTGGAAGGCGAGTAATGAACAATAGCCCCATTTTCCTTATAACCAACAATGGCTCCGAAACTTTCAGATTTATATCCCGGCATAAGAGATCTGAAGTAAGCTAATTTTTGTACAATGTCATATTCGCTAATATTTTCATTGATATTGTTTTCAAGCCAAATAAAAAATCTGGTTAATGCAATGCCATCTTTTTCCATTGCATTTCTAAAATGTTGAATCTCTACTACATTTTTGATGGCTTTAAAGCAAATTGATGGCAATCTTGAATTTATTATGTTTTTGGTATTGATCGCTCTAAATAATTTTATACTAATAGAGTTTTCATCAATAAGAATTTTGGATGATGGATCAATATTGTTGAGCGTATTCCAAATTTCTTCATAAGGCATAATTGTTACTTCATCCTCTGCCAAGGATTGCTTGATTCCTTCTGGAACTTTATCTTTATGGATAAAAAGAATGGCGCTTTCATCGGTAATAATTGCATATGAAATAGCAACAGGGTTATAGGTTACATCATTGCAGCGAATGTTAAAAATCCAAGCAATATCATCTAAAGTGCTAACAAGGTGAAGGTTAGCTCCTTTTTGTTTCATTTTACTTCGGATTCTTTTGAGTTTGGAACTTCTGCTTTCGCCAACAAATTGAATATCTAATTCAAGGAGCGGATCAGATGGCAAATTTGGTCTATCCTTCCAGATTTGAGCAAAGAGATCATGGTTCACTTCAAGTTTAATTCCAGCCTTTGCTAGCTTTTTCTCGTACGAATCAATCTGCATTTTAGAAAAAAGTGCCCCATCACAACCTACCATATCTCCATGGTCAAGATTATCAATGATCCAATCTATAAATTGCGGGCTGCCTTGATTGTAAACTTTGTGCAATAGTATTTCTGAATCTTTTAATTCCATTTCTGCTTGAATGAAATATCTTGAGTCCGTCCAAAGTCCTGAAGCTTTGTGTGAAACGACTGCTGTACCTGCAGAACCTGTAAAGCCAGTGATCCATGCTCTTGATTTCCAATGATTAGCTACATATTCGCTTTGATGTGGATCGCTGCTAGGAATAATGTAAGCATCAATTTTTGAAGTAGACATGGCTTCACGTATGAGTAAAAGTTTATGAGAAATTAACATATTATTTAAATTGATAATTTATAAAATATTCATATACAATAAAAATAAACATTACAAAATATTGTAATATGAAATATTTGGCGTTATATTTGTTATGACATTGTTAGACTGTTCCAACAAAGTAGAATTTAACAATGGCAAATTAATAAAAAAGCTTTTAGAACTTTACTACTATTGTAAATGTTTATAAAGTGGACTTTTAGAATTTCTAAATCCAATATCGATGTTAAATCAGAGACTTAGTCAAAAAATGATCCAAAAGCTGTCACCACAGCAAATACAGGTCATGAAATTATTGCAGATACCTACTGCTTCGCTTGATCAAAGAATTAAGGAAGAGTTAGAGGCAAATCCAGCTTTGGACGAAGGTGAAGAAGAATACCAAGAAGTTTTTGACTTAGAAAAGGAAGATTCTAATGATGATTCAGATCAAAGTGATGATTTTGAATTAGATGATTATATAAAGGAATACATTGAAGATGATCCAGTATCTTATAAATTACAGGATGGAAATGTAAAAACCGAAGATGAAAAAAATATTCCATATGCGGTAGAATCTTCATTTCACGAAGAATTAGAGCGTCAATTGGGGATGCTCAATTTCGAAAGTGAACGTGAGTTGACCATTGCTGAACAAATCGTTGGAAGTATTGACGAGGATGGATATTTACGAAGAGAGCCCATTGCAATAATTGATGACCTTTTATTCTCCCAAAATATTGAAGCGAGCATAAGTGAGATTGAATCGATGATTGCGAGGATTCAACGTTTTGATCCTCCTGGAGTTGCAGCTAAAGATCTTCAAGAATGTCTTCTTTTACAGATTAACCTCAAATTAGAAAAAGGCGAAGAAAATAATGTGGTAGCTAAAAAATTAGCTCAACGAATCATTGTGGAGTTTTTTGAAGAATTCACAAAGAAACATTATATCAAATTACAGCGTGGTTTGGTAATTTCTGAAAGCGAATTGAAGGATGCAATAAGTGAAATTCTTCGACTTAACCCGAAACCAGCAACTACTTTTCTGACTTCGAATAATAGAGACAATCAATATATTGTTCCGGATTTTATCATTACAAATAGAGAAGGTGAATTGGAATTGGATTTGAACAATAAAAATGCTCCAGATCTCAGAATAAATGACCAATATCTCGAAATGTTAAAGTCGTATAGAGATACAACTGAAGGCCGAAGAGGATCAAAAAAAGAGAAAGAGGCAATTCTATTTATAAAGCAAAAAATTGATTCTGCTAAATGGTTCATTGATGCTATACTCCAAAGACAAGATACATTATACAAAACGATGTATTCCATCATGCAATACCAAAAAGAATATTTTCTTTCTGGCGATGAAAGAAAGATAAAACCAATGATACTTAAGGACATAGCTGACGTGACAAATTTAGATATTTCTACTGTTTCTAGAGTTGCCAATAGCAAATTTGTGCTTTCTGAATTCGGTTCCAGAAAATTAAAAACATTTTTTTCTGAATCTCTTCAGACTATGGAAGGAGAAGAAGTTTCAACCCTTGAAGTTAAAAATATTCTCTCAGAGATTATTAATAATGAAAACAAAAGGAAACCGCTTTCTGATGAAAAGTTGAAAGAAATGCTACAAGATAAAGGGTATAATATAGCGAGAAGAACGGTTGCAAAATACAGAGAGCAATTAAATATTCCAGTTGCCAGACTGCGCAAGGAATTATAAATAATATTTTAAAATAATGGATGAGCTTTGCGCATCCATTATTTTTTTACATGAAATTTATGTTGCACATATCATTAAGTCATTTTGGATTTCTCCTAAAGTGACGGTTTTCAAATGGTTTACTTCATTGTTTAACTTAGGTACGGCAACTTTAATATAGTTTTCAGTAAATCCAAAAAAATAATTGTCATCTCCCTCTTCTAATAATACAATACCCTTTTTCCCAATTTGCCGATTATAAAATGCTCTTTTCTTTTTTTCAGAAAGGATTCTCAACATTTCATTCCTTTCGCGACGAAGATTCATAGGAACCACTCCTTCTAATTCTGAAGCAATAGTATTAGGTCTTTCAGAATATGTAAAAACATGCAAATAGTCAATATCAAGATTATTCAAGAAATTATAAGTATCTAAAAAATCATCATTGGTCTCGCTCGGAAATCCAACGATAACATCAACTCCTATGCAACAATCTGGCATTAAGTTTTTAATTTTCTCTACGCGTTCCTGGTACAATTCTCTTCGATATCTGCGTTTCATAAGACCAAGGATCTTATTGCTTCCAGATTGTAAAGGCATGTGAAAATGATTAACAAACTTTTTAGAAGAATTTACAAATTCAATTACTTCATTGGTGCACAAATTTGGTTCAATTGATGAAATCCTATATCGATCGACACCATTGTGTTGATCAATTGCTTTAATGAGATCGATAAACATTGCATCCTTTTTAGACTTTGTGCCTTCAATAACTTCGGTTCCATTGCCAAAATCACCGAGATTAACGCCGGTTAACACAATTTCTTTCGCCCCATCTTTGCTAATTTGATCAATATTTGACAATACATTTTCGATGGTATTGCTTCTACTCTTTCCCCGTGCTAGAGGAATAGTACAAAAGGAACATTTATAATCGCACCCATCTTGAACTTTAAGAAAAGTTCTTGTTCTATCTCCTATAGAATAAGAAGGAACAAAAGTGTTAACCTCACTTATTTCTCCAGACTTTATGACACCTCTACCAGTACTTTGGGTAAGCCCTTCGATATAACTTAGGATGTTGAACTTTTCTGCTGCCCCAAGCACTAAATCAACGCCCTCAATTTCTGAAATTTCTTTCGGCTTTAGTTGGGCATAGCAACCCACAACAACAATTTTTGCATCAGGTGATCTTTTTAATGCTTGGCGAACTGTATACCTGCATTTTCTATCTGCAAATTCTGTTACAGAACAAGTATTCAAAATAAAAATATCGGCTGCTTCTTCAAAAGGAACAGTATGATATCCTTCCTTTTCAAACATCTGCCGGATGCCCGAAGTTTCTGAAAAATTGAGCTTACACCCTAAAGTGTGAAATGCAACACTTGTTGGAGTTGACATATAATAGTTTAAATTTAATGGCAAATTTAAGTTAATCTATTCATTTTCACTATAATGTTGAACATCAATTATCGTTTGATCGGGTTTCAATAGAAAATAAAATAGGATTAATTTAATTTTTTCATAACTTGAAAGCTACAATTTGGCAAATGGACCAGATTTAAAATCGACTTCAATGAAAGAAAGATTATTGTCACTTGATATTTTCAGGGGTATCACAATTTGTTTTATGATTATTGTAAATACTCCAGGAACGTGGAAATATGTATATGCTCCGCTAAAACATGCAGATTGGGAAGGTTGTACACCGACTGATTTGGTCTTTCCATTTTTTGTTTTTATTGTGGGGCTGTCGATGGTATTCTCGATGAGTAGGATTGATGATCAAAAAAAATCCTCCATAGTCTTAAAAATTATGAAAAGGACAGTTTTGATTTTTGTAGTGGGATTGTTTTTGAATTGGTTTCCTTTTTTTCATAAGAATATTGCTGATTTAAGAATAATGGGAGTTTTGCAAAAAATTGCTTTATCCTATGGAGGTGCTGCTTTGTTAATTCTATTTTTCAATAAAAAGTGGCTGCCTGTTGTTGCTGGAGTTATACTTTTATTTTATTGGTGGCTTCTATATACCTATGGAGGTAGTATTCCATATGGATTAGAGGATAATATTGTAAGGACCATAGATTTACAAATTTTTGGAGAATCTCATTTATATGGCGGATTCGGAATTCCTTTTGATCCTGAAGGACTTTTGGGATGTATTCCAAGTATCGGAACAGTTTTGTTGGGTTATATATTTGGAAGAAGAATTATTGAAGTTAATTCAAAATCTAGACTGTTGCAAGAGTATGTGATTGGAGGTTCAATATTAGTTGGATTGGGAATAGTTTGGGGGCAATTTTTTCCAATTATTAAAGCACTTTGGACAAGTAGTTATGTGCTGTACACAGCTGGATTAGCCCTATTGATTTTTTCTATATTAATATATGTTCTTGACATTGTTAAAGTTACGAAATGGGCTTATCCGTTCAGAGTTTTTGGATTAAATCCGTTATTTTCTTATGCTTTATCCGGATTGGTGGTTCGATTGATTATTTATGTTTTTAAGTTTCAAGATACAAATATAGGAACATGGACTTATGACAATTTTTTCCAAATCATTTTTGGAGATTATCTAGGGTCATTGGCATATGCAATATTTTTCGCATTGATAATTTGGTTATTCGCATTGATTCTTTACAAGAAAAATATTGTTATAAAATTGTAGTTCAGTAAATTTCTCTAAATATTAAATGGGCTTTGATTTATTTTGAATAAGTTGTTTTCCACAGCATAAATAATAAGTCCAGCAATATTTTTTGAATTGGTTTTTTCCAATAATTTATTTCGATGTCCTTCTACGGTTCTTGGGCTAATAAATAATTCATCGGCAATTTCTTTTGATGTTTTTTGTGCGCATATTTTTTGTAATACTTCGATTTCTCTGGTTGTGATTTCTTCAGCATGCAATCCAGTTACTTTGGCGTTGATCATTTTACTTCTTAAAAGTTGAATTATGTAATCGGTATAATGAAAACCTTTATTGATAATATTGTTAATTGCCACAATGAGTTGGTTGGGATCTTCATTTTTAGCAAAAAAGGATGCTGCACCTAATTCTATCATTTTAACAATCAATGCACCATCGAAATGCGAACTTAATATGGCAATTTTGAGATTTGGGTGAATTTGTATGAGCGACTTTAAGGTTTCGATGCCATCCATAATTGGCATTGAAAGATCTAGTAAAATAAGATCTGGAAGGTTGTTTTCGTCAAAGTTTTTCAATAATTCTTTTCCATTGGATGCTTCTTGGATAATCATAAAATCACCAAATTCAACAAGAATTCTTTTTAATCCCTCACGAAAAAGTTTTTCATCGTCGACAAGTATTATTTTATTATGCATAAGGTATTTTAAACTTATATTTTATGCCCGTTTCCTGAGGTATATTCTCCCATGAAGCATTCAATATTTGAACCCTCGATTCAATATTCATAGTTCCAATTCCAATTGAATTTTTTGTAGAAACTATTCCTTTTCCATCATCGGAGTAATTAATTTCTAATATTTCTTTTTCCAGAAATGCTTCAATTTTAATGTTTGTAGCCTCAGCATGCTTGATGGTATTATTTATTAACTCCTGAATAATTCTGAAAATATGCAATTTTTTTTGATCAACTATGTTTTTAAAATGTTCAGATCCAATGATGTTCATTTTAAGTACTCCAAACAAATTGATTTGATTCATTAGGTCGTTAATTGCATCTTCCAGGCCAAATTTCTCTAAGATTGGAGGCATAAGCTCATGAGATATTTTTCGCGATCTTTCTAATGATTCTTTTAAAGCTGAACTTATACTTGAGATTGAACTCTGTAATCCTTGATCATCAATTTTCAATTTAATGAAGTCAACATTTACATTTATAATATTCAATTTGGAACTGATGTCATCGTGTAATTCTCTAGCAATTCTGCTTCTTTCAGCTTCTTGAGTATTAATAGTTGATTCCAACATTTCCTTTTGAAAATTCATCTTTAACAAATGGTTTCTTTCTTTCTGAGCTATAATTTTCTTTTGGGAGAAATTAAAAAAAATTACAAGGCTAACTACAAGAGCCACCATGATTCCAATAGAAACAAAAACGAAAATTATTATCTCTGATTCATTCATAAACTACACGATCCTTTTGAATAAGTTTCAGTAATGCATAAATATAAAAGCCTTGGGCTATTAGTTTTAAGGTAATATTCACATACCAAATACTATAAATTATATTTTTTGGATAGTTCAAAGTAAATTGTACAAACAAGTATATGCAAAATGCTCCACAGAAATTGATTAAAATTCCATATATGAAATATTTAATGATTTGAACATTTTCTTTTTTGAATTCTGAATCCAAAAATTTGAATAGAGAGGCAATCGAGGCAAAAATAAATATAGCATCACTAATATTTTTTAAAAAAGTGATATAGGTAAAAATCGTTTGAACGAAAACAATATAATAGATAAAAATAACAGATAACAATATTATTAAGAAAAACCAATCTTTTAATTTTTCGAAAACAAGTAGAAAAAATATACTCAAAAATATAAATTCAAGTAGATTGTATAAATGAAAAGCAGGGATATTATAATCACCCTTGTAAGTAAGTTGGGAAATAATTTCAAAACATCCGCACATCACAAGATATGACCCAAAAACCATAATTATTGTATCTCTTTTCTTAACTCCAATCAAGAAAATTAATGCAGTAATGATAGTAACAAAAGTTATAAAATAAATATATGTGTTTATCATTCAAAATAAGACTAATTTTATTCACATATTGGAGGACATAATTTAGAAAAGTCGTAAATATACAATTGATTTTCATAGTCTATAAGATCATTACCATTGACATCTGTACCAACCAACATGAATTTCAACATGAATTTTTCTGAAGTTTCAATTTCGGATGTATCCTTGACATTTAATTTTTCTAATCCAAAATAAAATTTTGACCCTGAGGATTTTTCATTTATGACTGCGGCTAATGCAGTTATAGGCATAGTGAAGTACTGAAAAAGTTGAGCAGTGTCTTGATATGGTTTGCCATTTTGCTCCCATTCTTCTTTCCATCTATTGAATTTTTGAATTGAAATGGTATCTTTTGTTATTAAGGAATGGTAAGAAATATTAGCAATATTTTTACTTAATGGATTTGTGTCAGGTTGGCACGCAACTAGGATGCTTATTAAGCAAATTAATGAACTAAAAATTAATGTTTTCATCTGATTGATTTTCATGGCGAACAATTACATTCTCAAGATAGTATTAATTCTTAAGTTTTAAGTTTCTTAATATCTATTCGGAGAGTGTCCATCTTTTACAATTTTTAATTATCGTAGGCAATATTGAATATTTTTAATTAAAAAAGTTTTATAGGCTCGATTTTTTTGAACAAACACGTATAAATACTTATGCAACAAACACGTTATTCTACGCTTTTATTTTGACTACTTTTTAAGCAACTTTGGTTAAGTTTTTTGAATTACCCATTTATGCACTACGAGCAAAACTTTTAATACCCTGCATAACACCCTTATATTTTGAAAACAAGAGTATCATAAAGCTTTTGAGTTGGTAATGTTCAAGTTTATCAGAGGATAAAAAAAGAATGTCACATTTTAAATTTAACTCATTTAAAACCTAATTGGCTTATGCTTAGGATCAATAAAATTGCAATAGAGTTTTTAAAAATTGATTAAACCTAAGTAGAATTGATTTAATAGAGTTCTGAAATCTCAGAGCTCTATTTGTTTTATTATGCATTTCAATATCTTGAATTTTAAAAATTAAAATTACATAACACATTTGTTTTCAGTAAATAAGTTCTGACTAAAAATATTAATATTTTATAGGTGTGTGGATCAAATTTGGGTTCTTTAATGCAAACCGATTAAATAAAGGAACATATGAAATTTATCACAACCTTTTTTGTAATCACCCTTATTGCAACAAACCTACTTATCAGCCAAAATATAAGTCCACGTACTTTGCTAAGATATGGAGATAATTACAAATCCAGTATTGAGACCTATGGTGAGGTAGATGAATATTATTTCGAAGGTAAATCCGGGGATGTAATAATGATTCGAATGCGCGATGAAACCGCAGTTGATTCCTATATTAAATTATATGATCCTGATGGTTCGTTCATAGCTTATAATTGGAGTGATGGTGGTCTGGCAAAAATTAAAGATTTGCATTTATCAAAAAGTGGTGAATATAAAATTTTAGCCTTTGATAGGAACCATAATGATACAGGTAATTATGGTATAAGTCTGCATCAATTAAATGGACATAGCTATTCGACTGGGCTTCCAGAAATTATAAGTTTTACGGATTCCATAACGAGCATTACTGGAGTAAATACCTACCATTTTCAAGTAAAAAAAGATGATATCCTATTTGCTCAAATGCGCGCATTAACAGTACATTTTGAATGCGAGTTTTTTATTTATAATTCCTTAGGAGAAGAAATTTATAAGTCAGAAAATATAGGAAGACTTGCAACTGTAGGTCCAGTTCGCATAACGCAAGAAGACACATTGAAAATAATAGTTACAGACAGAGGTGGAAACGATGTGGATATTTATGGATTGACTAAAATGTTGCTCAACCAACATGAATCTGTACAAAATCTAACCTGTGGAAACAATGTATTGGACGAATTAACACAATTATGTGAAAGAAAAGTTTATAGGCTCGTAACTAGTCCTGGTCAAATCCCTTTAATTGAAGTGAGATCAAATAATGCTAAAATTGAGACGACCATAGAAATATTTGATGAGAATGGTGAATTTGTAGCATCTACAACTGCCACGAATAAATTAATTAGTCAATTTATTGAAGTGTCAGAAGAAGAAAAATCCTATTTATTAGTTGTGTGCGATAGGAATGGTAATGATTTTGGAGATTTTGGACTTCAAGTTCAATTTTTGGATGCAACTTATTGCCCTGAAGTTTTGGATTGTTCTAATCAAGAAGAGATGGTTCTAATTAGTGGATTGGGACAAAATAAATTATTTTCTATTGAAGGTTTTGCTGGTGATTCTATAAAAGTAAAATTACATGAATTAGAATCCCATTTAGAGCCGCATCTTAGAATTTATAATTTAAAAGGAGAAATGATTGCAGAAGTTATGGATCCAATTTTAGCCGATCTTTCATCATTTACTTTTCCAGAAGATGGGACTTATTTGATTCTCGCTAGCGATCAAAGCGGCAATGATGTAGGAATGTTTGAACTTTTGGCCCCATTTACAGATTTTGAAATTCTTTTATCAGAATGTCATACTGTGTATCTTGGTTTTGGTCCCTTCGAAAGTGTAATCTTAAGCGCACCAGTAGCTGATGAAAGTGCTAGTTATGTATGGAGTAATGGAGCAACGACATCAGAGATTGAAGTAAGCCCAACTGAAAATACAAGCTATTTTGTGACAATTACCAATAGTAATGGTTGTTTTTCGGTGGCACAAACTTTTGTGGAAGTAGTAGATGTTGCATGTGAGCCTAAAAAAGTGCAAATTTGTCATGATGCTTTAAATTCTAAAGAGAAGAGCGAAAAATGCATAAGTGAAAATGGAGTATGGGGACATCTTGAAAATGGAATAGGACATGAAAATTGTTACATAGGACCTTGCAATTATATTTCAATATGTGATTCTGGAGAAGAAAATTTAGCAATAGATAGAGAAGTTACTCAAAGGACGAATGGAGCACAAAGTGTTGCAAATATTTTGTACCCGAATCCAACTAGTAATTCATTTAGCATTGAATTGAATTTAATTCCAGGAGAAAAAGTAAATATTGGAATTTATAATATTATCGGTGAGAAAATAGGAGTGAAACAATTTGAAAATAAAGGTCAACAAGTACAATTATCAATGGATGATTATAATGTACCAGCAGGTCTATATTTGGTATTAATTAAAAGTGACTTGTTTTCAGAAACAAAGCAAGTAATTTATTTAAAATAAAAAGTGTCAAAACCTTGGTAACCCAAGTTCGGATGGTTTTCATTCGAAATTAACCCAATGAGGAGGACAATTAATTTTGTTCTCCTCTTTTATTAAAAATCCAGATTGTGATTTGGTAGATTATTTTAATTTGAAAGCCATTGCTGCTCCAATTATACCAGCATCGTTGCGCATTTTAGCAGGCACTATTTCTGCTTTTGTAGCAGTTAAATATTTTGAATACAAATTAAAATGCTTGCTTACTCCTCCGCCTATAATAAATAAGTCAGGGGAAAAAATATGTTCAATATATAGAAGTACATTTTGAAGTTCTTTACCCCATTCTTTATAACTCATTTTTTTTCTTTCTCTGGCGCTATTTGCAGCATAATTTTCAGTTATTCCTTTTTTATATTTTAAATGGCCTAACTCTGTGTTCGGAATAAGTTTTCCGTTTAGGAACATAGCAGATCCAATTCCGGTACCTAATGTTAATAAGATGACAGTCCCTTTTTTATCTTTGGCAGCTCCAAAATATAATTCTGCAACACCCGCAGCATCGGCGTCATTCACTAATTTAATTTTGGCTTTAAGTTCTTTTTCAAAAAACTTTTCGCCATCTAAATTTATCCAATCATTGTCAATATTTGTTGCAGTTAGGATTCTGCCTTTACTAATTATACTAGGAAATCCGATACCAACGTTTTTCCCTTTCCAATTGAAATAATTAATGATTTCTTTTAAAACTTTTGTCACTTGCTGAGGTGTCGAAACATCAGGAGTTGGCAATTTAAATCTTTCGCCTACAAGATTACCGTTGCTTGTATCCACTAAGTTGCCTTTTATGCCTGTTGCGCCAACATCAATTCCAAGTATTATGCTCATGAGTATTATTTAATAACCTTAATTTTCATTGATACATTTTCTAATGGTCGGTCTCCAGGTTGTGTTTCCACACTTGCGATTTTGTCTATCACATCCAGTCCCTCTAGCACCATACCAAAAACGGTATAGTCCATATCTAATGAAGGAAATCCACCTTTTGTTTTATACAAATCCCGCTGTTCTGGTGTATAAACTATACCTTTCCTATATTCCATTTGATCTAAAGTATTGTCAGTTACAGTGCCACCATGAACAATATAAAATTGAGAGCCAGAAGATTTTTTTTCTGGATTATAATTATCGGGCTGACGTGCAGCTGCTAAAGCTCCTTTAAAATGAAGATGACTTTCATTAAATTCACTTGGAATCTGGTACCCAGGTCCCCCTGAACCAAGTCTTTCAGCTAATGCAGCTCCCCTAGAATTAGGGTCACCACCCTGAATCATAAATCCCTCCATTACTCTATGAAACAATAGGTCCTCATAAAACCCTTCTTCAACAAGTTTAACAAAATTATCCCTGTGACCTGGAGTATCTTCATAAAGTTCAATGACCATATTCCCAAATTTGGTTTCGACCTGAATTAAACATCTTTGAGGTGCTTTTACTTCAATCATAACATTAGATTTATTGATTTTATCTCCTTTTATGGCAGAAAGTTCCACACTATACAAGCCGGATAATAAAAATCTATTTTCTGGGTTCTCTTCGTCTGACGTATTTCCATCTCCAAAATTCCAGAAATAGCTTTTTGCATTTATTGATTCATTGTTGAATTTGTATGTTGCTGGAGCTTCAACTTGCCGTGTTTCATAGCTGTATTTGGCAATTGGTCTAGCACATGAGGCTGTGAGGCCGACAAAAATTAAAATTACAAGATATTTTCCTTTCATACTCCTTATTATTCTATTACACTTATTTTCATTACAACATTTTCAAATGGTCGGTTATTGGCATCTTTTTCTACTGCTGCAATTTTATCCAAAACATCAAATCCTTCCAATAAAGTGCCAAAAACAGTGTATTGGCCATCTAAATAAGGATACCCTCCTATTTCGGCGTACTTTTTCTTCTGTTCTTCATTATAGGTAATTCCCATTTGAGCTCCAATATTTGCCATTTCCATCGAAGAAAATTTTCTTCCTTGCGTGATATAGAATTGGGAACCTGAGGATGCCTTTTGAGGGTTTACTGCATCAGGAGATCTGGCAGCAGCAAGGGAACCTTTATAATGTAAAGCTCCAAATTCAGCAGGAAGTGTATATCCTGGTCCTCCACCTCCAAGCATTTGTCCAGGTGCTGCGGTTTTTGAATCCGGATCGCCACCTTGAATCATAAATTCTTGCATGGTTCTATGAAATAGTAAATCATTGAAAAAACCTTCATTTACTAATTTTAGGAAATTGTCTCTATGAATAGGCGTGGTATTGTACAATTCTGCAACCATAGTTCCCAACGAAGTTTCTATTTTTACCTTTTTTCTTGGTGGTTCAGGTATATTAATATATTGGGTATCTCTATCGGAAGCTGTTGCTGATTTACCCTCCAAAATGACCATTACATTTCCAAAAGATTTGAAACTATGTGTAGGATTTTCTTCATTAGATGTTCCTTCATTTCCAAAATACCAGATATAATTAGCACAGTTTTTTGATTTGTTTTTGAAGCTGATATCTGTTGGGGTTGATTCGTCTTTTGCATATCCTGCAGTAAAACTTGCTTCTGGTTTGCTGCATGAAACCAGCACAATTGCCATTAATCCAAAAAGTAATAACTTATTCATTAATCAGATTTTTTGATTTTAATTTAGTCACTTATTTTTTCGAGGTCAAATCCTCCGTTTTCAATGTTTAATTCTTTGAAATATTCAATGATGCATTCTTTTAATACCATTTCTTGAGCATCAACACCTTGTACTTCTAATCCTGAGATTTGTTTATAATGTGGCCAAGCTTCTTCGTCTCTTCCTATAAATTCATAGATACCTTTTCTTGATAGCAATGAACAAACAGCTATATGCATCAAATCGACTTTTTCTTCTTTCGTGAATTTTGATCTTATCACACCTAATTCCTGGACCCCAATCAAATAGAGAATTGTCTGCAAATCCGGCAATATATCTTTGCCAAAGGAATTTTTTACTATGTGTTTAACTTTTAGCCACTCAAAGTCTATTTCCCAAGATTCCATATTTTCAAAAATTAACTGCAAATATAAAATATAAACCTGAATTATACATTAGGGCTTCGTATTGCCTTTGAAAGTCTCAATAGATTTCCTGATGAATATTTAGGATTAAAGTACAAAACTTTACTCTTCCCTTATATAAGCTTTTATACTTTTAGCTCTTAAAGATCCTGGTATGGATGCCAATAAACCAATTGTTAGGACCGTAACAATAACAATTAAAGTATCCATTAATCTCAATTCAATAGGATAAGCGTTAATTATAAATCCTTCTGAAATGCTTATTAATCCAAAATTCTTTTGTAAAAGATACAACAATGTGGACAGAACAAGCCCAATTAATATTCCAATTACACAGATAAACAAACCTTCAAGCATGAATAACATTTGAACATTTCGAGGCGCAAATCCCATTGTTCTAAGTATGGAAATGTCTTGTTTTTTGTCAAGGACAATCATCCACAAACAACCTACTAAATTAAATGCTATCAATATAAAAGCAAAACCAGCTAATGAATAACTAACCCACTTTTCAATATTCATAAGTTTCAAAAAAGCTTCATCTTGTTGAAATCTATTTTTAATATAGAATGTGTCTCCAAGAATTGCTAAAAGTGATTTACGAACATTTTCTTCATCAACGTTTGGTTTGAGTTTTATTTCATAAGCCCCAATTTGTGAAGTATTCTCTCTTAATTTCTGAGCAAAATCAAGAGAAATGATGACGCATTGATAATCTTGCTCTGTCTGTACCGAAAAAGTTCCAGAAGGATAGAAAACCAAAGAGTTGTAATTTTTTGAAAACGCATTGGAAGCTTTTAATTTTGGAATATATGCAATAATTGGGGTTAGTCCATCATCCATTCGAATGCCTAATTTATTGAAAATTCCAACTCCAGGTACTCCGTAATTGACCCCTTTTTCAAAAAGTATAAATTCCCCTTTTTTAATGGTTGAATCTATAGAAGTTACATCATTAAAATTTTCATCTACTCCTTTAATCAAACCTACTTCTTGAATCTGATCATACTGAAAGAGCACTATTTCTTCAATAGTTTTCGAAATTTTGTCAATTCCATCGATTGACATTAATTGATTGTATGTTTCTGGATTGTCTTCGAAAAACTTCCCTTCTTTGGCGGTTACCATAAAATCGGGATTGAACGCATTAAATAAACCAGAAATTAGCCCTTCAAATCCATTGAAAACTGATAAAATTAAAATGAGGGCAGCAGTTCCAATTGCAACTCCTACAACTGAAATCCAACTTATTATATTAATAGCATTAGTTGACTTTTTCCCGAACAAATATCTTCTTGCTATATCAAAGGACAGATTCATATGGGCTTAAAAATATCATTAAAAGACAATACTTTCTTCAGTTTGGTTAATTATTATGGGCAATTGTTTTTTCTTCGACTCCAATCGCACTATATATCAAGGTGTGAATCCTCTCTCTGTATTTGCCTCTTATATATTTATTGTTATTCATGGATGGAAATGTTCGATTGGCTAGCATGACAAAAACTAGGTTATGGTCAGGATCTACAAATGCATAAGTCCCAGTAAATCCAGTGTGGCCGAATGTGTTTTCAGAAGCACTTTCTGAAATGTTCATATATTTAGAATTATTTAACTCTTTCATGTCAAATCCAATTCCTCTTCTAGTAGACCTTGGATGGCGTTGAGTAAATAAATGTATGGTCTCTGGTTTCAAAAACTGTGTATTTCCATAATACCCGCTATTAAGTAACATTTGCATAATCACTCCCAATTCGTATGCATTTGAAAATAAGCCCGCATGCCCAGATACTCCGCCTAACATGGCACTTCCCATGTCATGAACATAACCTTGCACTCTTTCTCCTCTAAAATATGAATCGTTTTCAGAAGGAACTAT
This sequence comes from Bacteroidota bacterium, assembly GCA_024642705.1. Lineage (GTDB taxonomy): Bacteria > Bacteroidota > Bacteroidia > Chitinophagales > Saprospiraceae > Portibacter. Next base: position 21,121 of record JAHEAQ010000021.1, read on the forward strand.
TTCATTTTTACCAAACTTTTCTGTCGGATTGAATAATGTTCTTTCAAGACCCAAAGGTTTGTAGAATGTTTCTGCAACATATTGATCTAATGGCATTCCGGTAATATCTTTAATAGCTTTGGAAAGAAGGTAGAATCCTAAATCGCTATATTTATAATTATTGTCATTTTTGAGTTCGGAACTGTAAATTTTATTCCATAATGAATCAATATAATCTGTACGCATAAAAAGATTATCTGCTACCTTTACCTTATGTGTTGCATCTTGCTTAGAACTGTAATACTCAGGCAGGGGTTTTGGATATTTTCCAGTAGAAATAGTCTTTTTATAAAATGGTATCCATCCTATTAATCCAGCATGGTGAGCCATAATATCGTAAATTTTCAGATCTTTTTTATTTGTAGTATCCAAATCAGTGATGTATTGACTTAGATTGCTTCCAATATTCAATTTTCCTTCCTCATTTAATTTCATAACCGCCAAAGTTGTTGCAGCAATTTTGGTGATGGATGCTAGATCGTAAATGTCAGTGTTTTTTACAATTGTTTTATGTTCATAATCATGATAACCAAACGATTTATTATAAACCACTTTTCCATCTTTTGCAATAAAAATTTGGCATCCAGGAGCTGCTTTTTCAGCAATCATTTCATTTACAATTTTTTCAATTCCCAGCAATGAATCTGATGACATTCCTACATTTTCAGGTGTTGAAAATCCTAAACCCATTTGAGCTCTTCTGTCTAATCCATCTCCATATTTTGATGCCACACTTGCTGTAATAGGCAGTTTGCCATTAATATTTATTTCGCCTAATATTCCTCTAGCAACAACTTCCTGTGTAATATCATCTTCATCATAAGCAGCAATTACAGTATTGAAATTGTCGAAATATTCAAGTGAATATGGGTTGCCGAAAATTGCAACTACAGTTTTTGTTTCTTTATTAAGAGAACTTAAAAGTTTGAGAGTATTAATATCCACACCAAAATTCTTTGATTCATATTTATTCATTCCATGAATCCCGACTACCACTGTACCATATGATTTTAATTTTTTTGTCATTTCAGCAATCTTACTTTCTTGAAATCCTTTTGGAAGTTGATATTCATCAAGTTCAATATTCTTAGAAAGTGTTTTTTGAAATTCAGTTGTTGATATTGCGCCAATACTTAAGCTTGCAACTTTCAAACCTGGATTTAATTTTAATGGAACATTTCCGTTATTGTCTCTAACCAAAGTGATGGCATTGGTAATTAGTTTCTTTTTTAAAGCAATTGCTTTTGGTCTTTTAGTATCTAACTGTAAATCATTCATAACAATTTGCGGAGTAACCGTTAATCCATGTTTGTATTTAGCTTGGAGAATCCTTTCGACACTTTTATTTATTCTGTTAATGCTAATTTTACCTTGATCTACATATTTTTTTATAGTATTGAATGCTTTTGGAAGGTCTGGAGGAAGAAGAAGCATATCATTTCCTGCCAATATTGCTTTAGCTTCTAATTCTCCCGGTGGAAAATTTTTGGTTACACCTTGCATTTCTAACCCATCCGTGAATATTAACCCATCGAATTTGAAACTATCTCTCAACAATCCTGTTGTTCCAGCATATGAAAGAGAGATCGGCATATTTTTTTTGTCATCAATTACAGGCACATGAAGATGAGCAACCATTATACTTTCAATTCCTTGATTAATTAAAAGTTCAAAAGGAACCAATTCAATACTATCTAATCTAGCTTTAGTATGGGGAATAATTGGTAAATCAAAGTGAGAATCCACTCCAGTATCTCCATGTCCAGGGAAATGTTTTGCAGATGCCATAATGCCGTGATCTTGCATGCCTTTCATGTAGGCATAGCTTTTTGATGCAACATTATCAGGATTTTCTCCAAAGGACCGGTCATTGATAACAGGGTTTTTTGAATTATTATTCACGTCTGCTACTGGTGCAAAATTCACTTGAACACCAATTCTCTTCATTTGATATGCAATTTCTTCTCCCATTTCATAAATGAGATGATTGTCTTGAATAGCACCAAGCATAAGTTGTTTTGGAAAACTCATTTCTGTTTTGGGAAAACGCATTCCCAAGCCCCATTCCCCATCAATGCCGATCAAAAGAGGAATTTTAGAAAGATTCTGATAATTGTTCGTTAGTTCAACTTGCTTTTCAACCGTCCCTTGAAAAAAGCAAAGACCACCAACTTGATATTGTCGGATGTAGGCTTCCACTTGGGCAATATGATCTGGACCTTTATCTGAATGAGCTCTGATCATGAACAATTGACCAATTTTCTCATTGAGCGTCATATTTGACATCACTTTTGCAACCCATTTATCCCTTTCCTGCAATGGATCTTTCTGAGGGTTACTAAAAGAACACATTATTAAGGTGAAAAATAAAATCAAAAATGCTTTGTTCATTATACTTTGTTTGTAGTTTTCTAAAATTTCTTATTCCATTTATTGATTAATTACGCTAGGATCAATTGATTTTGCCTTTGCATAAGCCCTATTTGCTTCTTCTATATTTCCTAAAAATTCATACGCCTTTCCTATACTAACGTAAAGTGAAGCATTATTAGGGTCTAATTCAATACACTTTGTGAAATGTTTAACAGCATTTTCATGATTTCCCATTATTCCATAGCATGTGCCAATTAATCTATTTGTTTCAAAGTCATTTGGATCAAGAGCAATTGCTTGAGTTAAGTAAGCAAGAGATTGATTCAAGTCGTTCATTATTTCACCATAATACCTGCCAGCAGACCTTAATGTAATCAATTTATTTGTTTTTGCTTCTTTATATTCGGGATCGATTCTTAGACATTTATTGTATTGATTTAACGCTTCTTCATATTTTTTTTCGTAGAAATAAGTATTTCCTTGTAATAAATAGGCATTTACATAATTTGGATGTGCTGCTAAGGCATTTGTTAGATGCATATGGGCTTTTTCAATCAAAGCAGTTTTTTCTGCGCCATCTGTCATATTCTGTATTTTATCACCGATTGCTCCACCAGCTGCATTATTGACTTTAGCGCTTTGAGAAGAAGTTATGGCATCTGTCGTAAATAATGTGTAATTGTCTTTCCAAACTCTATTTCTGTTAATAGTTAATATGATATAAATGAATAAAATGCTTGAAAGAACAATCCATTTTATTTTTGATTTTTGAGCAATACCATAAATAACCATAGCTAAAAGTCCTGAAAATGCAAGGGAAGGCATGAATACAAATCTTTCAGACATATGAGTGCCTATAGCAAAAACAATATTGGAAACAATGCTAATTGTAATTAAGTAATAACTTGTAAAAAAGCTCCATATTTTCCTCCTTACCAATCCCCAAATTGATATGCCTATCAATCCTAAATATGTGATTACTCCGAGCAATGCCATTGGATTTCCAAAAGTTTTCAAGCTTATATGATTCGGATAATAGTCATGGGTTAATGGATAAGGGAAAATTAAAAGCTGAATGTACTTTATTAAGGTAAAACTAATTGTTGCAAATTTTTCAGAATATGAAAATGGGACATATTGATTGTTCACAATCTTCAAATATGGATTGTTCATGAATTCATTAGAAGGTGCAGATCCGAAATCGAATCCAATCACCATTGTTCTGATTAAAATAAAAAGAATTGCAATTCCTAAAAAGGGTAAAGCAATTTTGAAGGATTGCAGGACTGATTTCTGATAAAATAGATATGCGACCAATGGAATCACCATAATAAAAGTAATTGCATTTTCTTTTGAAAGTAGACCAATAAAAAGAAACAAACTAGCAAGTGCATAATCTTTAAATGAGAGATGCTCAAAAGATTTTTTCGTAAGTACAAATAATGCAGAAATGCTACCTAAAAAAGCCATTATTTCATCTCTCCCTTTAATATTAGCTACAGCCTCAGTATGTATTGGGTGTGCAAGGAAAAATACAGCCATTGCAAATGCTATAAATGAAGCTTTTTCTGAATCAAAAACTTGGTTAAAAACATTTGACCCAACAAAATATATTAAGATTCCTATTAATCCATAGAGAAGAATATTGATTAAATGGTGGAAAAAGGGACCATTTCCAAAAATGGTTTTTTCTATTGCAAACATAGCAATTGTAAAGGGTCTGTATCTACCTCCTGAAACCAATTTATCTTTTCCAGCTTCACCAAAAAATCCATGAAAACTATCTTTTGTAAAAATATCAATAATTCCACTCACTCCTTTTTGAGTAAATTCATTATCGGTAATGACGATGGCGTCATCGAGAGTGTACTCATTAAATAGTGAGTTGCCATATAATAAGCATGTTAACAAAATTAGTCCGATGCAAACTGTTTTTTGGGATAAAAATGAACCGTGATTTTTGTCTTGATTTGATTTTTTTATTTGCTTCTTTTTGTTTTTTGTCACTAGTTGTGAAATTTTACACAAATTAAATAAATATTTAATTTATTGCATATTGATTAGCAATATTTTATATAGAAATATAATTCTTTATATGAATTTAATGTTCAATTTTAATAAGATTTGGTTTGTCAAAAGCTCTTCATTTTATATACATAGATTATTATTTGATGATTTATTAATGATTTTATATTTGAAAATTAATAAATTTTCAATAATATTACATAAAGTTGTAATATGACTAAGCTGAAGATTTCTAAAGTATTTGTTCTAGATACATCCGTTTTACTTTTCGATCATAATGCCATCAATAACTTTGAAGAACATGATGTCATTATTCCAATAACTGTTTTAGAAGAACTTGATAATTTCAAAACTGGTTCAGAAACGAAAAATTTCGAGGCACGCAGTATTGTTCGGATGTTAGATGAATTGTCCGGAGCTGAAGGTTTGAATACCTGGAAAAGCTTAGGAAAGAAAAAAGGGAGAATTAAGATTGCAGCTGCCCAAAAAAATTTAAAAACGGACGCTGAAGTAGTTTTTGGAAGTGGCAAAAATGACCATATTATATTGAATGTAGCTTTAAGTTTTCATGAAAAATCTAAAACGAAGCAAATTGTATTGGTTACTAAGGATATTAATCTAAGATTAAAAGCCAAAGCTTTAGGTTTGATTTCTGAAGATTATTTGACTGGAAAGGTTGAAAATCTTGATGAATTGTCCGAAAATACACCTGAACTTCACAACCTTTCCGCTGAATTGATTCGTAATTTATATCAATTCAAATCCATCCCAGAAAATGGAATCTTAAATGGCAATAAAATTGCAAATGGCTATTATATTTTGAACAATTGCAAAGAATCAGCACTAGCCAGATACGATGTTGAAACGGATACTTTGGAAAGAGTGGATAAATCATATGCATACGGAATTAAGCCAAAAAATTCAGGGCAGACATTTGCCATTGATGCTTTGCTGAATGATAAGATTAAGCTAATTGCCTTAGAAGGAGTCGCAGGTTCTGGAAAAACATTGTTGGCACTTGCTGCTGCTTTGGAGCAGAAAGCAAAATTCGATGAGATTATTTTGTCGAGACCAATTGTTCCATTAAGCAATAAGGAAATTGGATTTCTACCTGGTGATGCAAACGATAAAATTTCTCCCTACATGCAGCCATTGTGGGACAATTTAAAATTAATAAAAGGCCAGTTTAAACAAAATGAAAGAAAACATAAGGCCCTTGAAAATTTACAGAATACTGGAGAATTGACATTGACAGCATTAACTTTTATAAGAGGAAGAAGTCTTTCAAATGTTATTTTCATAATTGATGAAGCTCAGAATCTTACGCCCCACGAAATCAAAACAATAATTACAAGAGCAGGAGAAGGAACTAAAATTATCTTCACAGGAGATATTTATCAAATTGATTCACCATACCTCGATGCCCATAGCAATGGTTTGAGTTATTTAATAGACAAATTCAAAGGAGAAAAAATCTTTGCTCACATAAAATTAGAAAAAGGAGAAAGATCAGAGTTGGCAAATCTGGCAAATGATTTATTATAGATTCATTCAAATGAGATCTTTTACAGTTTTCTGCAACCAATTTTTTATAAAAACTACCTGTTTTCTTTTTATAAATATTCAAAAGATTAAATTTCCATTTTTCATTTTGAAAAAATTGGTGTAATCCGATTTTAAACTTATAACTACAATTTGTTTTGGGTCACACCATTTGTCTTCATTTCTTCAATTGGTTTCTTATGTTTATTAGAAACAGGATCATGGCGAACAGCAGAAACTTGCCAAGAAACTTTTAAGCCTTCTTTTCCACCTGCGATTTTAAATTTATTATTTTCAATTTGTTCAGAAATATAAACATTAGAAAAGCCACCAATACAAGTTAATTGATATGAAAAGTCAGTATTTAGTGCTTCAAACCAATTTGGTAATTCTACTTCTGCTTCCCCATTATCATCAAATGAAACGGTTCCATTGTATATTGTTCCCATTTGATCACTTTCGATACTATAATGTCTAAGTGTCTTATGTTCAGGATCCAAAGGATGGTCAATTACGAAATTTTTCACTTCAGCTTGTAGAATTCCATTAATCATCGCGTTGCCCTGCAATTGGAAGGCATATTCTGAAAATGGATTAGCATTAGGTTCTATTGAAAAAATTTCAAGTTTATCGAAATTAATTAATGATATTCCATTTGCAAAAACCTCATGTCCTGCATGAAAGGAATTACCATCTTTATCTACCGAAAAAACTACTTCCCCGTTATCATTTCTCATTTCAAAATTTCCATCTTCAATTTCAACATTACCTCTAGTATGTGTGTTAATTCCAAAAAAGAATTCCAATATTGGATCAACAGTAAATATAGGTTGACCATCAAGCCCAAGAATTTCTAGCCCTCCAGCAAATGTTTCAAATCCAGAATGATGTGAATTTCCAAATGTATCCACCGAGAAAAGCACATCTCCATTTTCATCCACCATTTTAATTCCACCATTGGTAATGTCTAAATCTCCGTTAATCTCGATCCCTTCGTGAAATATGACGCCTAAAAATGGATCTATATCTAAAATCGGAAAACCAAAAATATCTAGAATTGAAATACCACCATCAAAAACTTCTAATCCAGAATGATAAGAATTACCATCCTCATCTATATAAAAAATTGTGTCACCTAAAAAATCTCTCATCACCAATTCTCCGTCATCAATTTTTAAAACATCTTTGACACAAATAGTATCTACTTTCATTTTTATAACTTTTAATGTATCCACTCTTAATGTATCAATTCTCTTAATAGTATCTAAGGAAACTGTAGCAAATGAAGCTACTTTTGCTTGAATGGCTATTGGTACGGCTAGAATTGGAGCTTCGCCAATAAAAATAAAATTACCCGAGCCATCCATGTCCATATCAACTTTTAAAAAATGTTTTCTAATAATCCATGGTATTGCATCAAATACCATACTTCCACCTGCAACATTTCCAGAACCAACTTCTAAATTTACCAAGCCCAAACTTGATGTAGTAGTTTCATGTTTTTCTATGTACAATTCATTACCGCCAGGTCCGTCCAAAATGGTAAATTGTATAATAACATTTTGATCTGCAATAATCGCATCATCTGCAGCTCTTACTACTGCTTGATAATTGAATGTGCAAACAGGAGATAACGGGGAAGTTTGAGCCATTAATTGAAGTGACCCTAGAGTTATAGTAATAAGGCAAAGTAAAAATTTCATTTTTTTTGATTTTTTGATTTTTAATATCGCTGACCGATTTATTGGATTTTTATGATTTTTGCAAGGTGAACTACTTTATTGTTTTTTGTAATTTGTAATACGTAGGGGGCTAATGGAAATGTATTCATAGGTATGATGAGCTGATTTTGAATCATCTTGGAGAAAATGATTTTACCGTTAATGTCTAATACATTGACTTTTAATTCATCTATAGAATCATCAATTTTAACTATTATATAGTCAGACGTCGGATTAGGAAAAATCTTTACTAGTCCAATAAATGCAGGTGTTTCAACCTTTGTTTCGATTGTTAATTTACTTTGTTGAACTCCTTGAGTTAGAATGGGATTGCTTCCAATGGTTGCAATAGAAAACTCCCCTAAGGTCCAGCTTACTTTAATCAGAGAATTTTCTTCTATGGAACCTGCATTAGAAATTACTTGAGGAGTAGATTTTTGGGCAGTTAATACAAATGGAAGTATTAAAATGAGAAATTGGAGAATGTATTTCATTTTTTTGGTTTTGAAAACTCCAAGTATGTTTTTTGAGATTATGTTTACACATTCGGAGATAAAAATTAAAATTAATTTTTTTCAGCTTTGAGATTTAAGATGATAAATCAGCTTTTGGAATGGTAAATTACAGGGATAATTATAAGTTAAATATTTTTTTAACAATTGTCAAGGAATAATTTACCATTCCGGGTATATGGGCCATTTATAATGATACAACAAAGCCAAAAATTATTTTCAAGGCGTTATAATATGCTATACTTTGAAGAATGTAGGGGAAATAAGTATTTTATATTTTTTTAAAACCTTATTTCAAGTTGTGATAATATTCTTACTAATGTTTAACTTCCAGCCTGAATTTTGATTTTCTTGGACTTTTTAAGAGAATGCAAGAAATTAAAGTGAAACAAGATTTAAAGAGAAACTGTATCTTACAATTTGAGAGTTAAATGTTTATTCTACATGCTCGCACTTATAAAGACTATATTTTCTCAATTTTTAACCAATTAATTAATTTGATGAAAAGTAAACTTACTACGTCATTACTGGCGTTAAGCATTTTATTTATTTCATCTGCATTTATTCAAGCTCAGGATACAGACATTGTATTGTCGCATACTTATTATATTAATAAGGTCAACATTATCCAGAAGCCAGGGCAGATGATTGAAATGGGATCCATTATTATTAAAAATGGAGTAATTATAGAAATTGGCAAGGATTTGGTCCCACCTCCTGATGCCATTATTGTTAAAGCAGATTCAATGTACCTTTATCCTGGATTTATTGACGCATTCAATACGACAGGAATAAAAAAAGTGGAAGAGGATAGAAATGCTGCGAGACAAGGCCAACGTGGTGGTGGCGGAAATAATCCTCAAGTTCCCAATCCCGGAAATCCGCCTAATAACTTAGCTGGAATAACTCCAGAAAAAACTTTAAGTGAAGTGTTTGACAAAGATGCCAAATCGACAAAATCTTGGAGAGAAATTGGATTTACAGCAAGTTTTTCTTCTCCTGAAGGCGGTATGCTGCCAGGACAAGCGGCCCTGATTTTGCTAAATAGTAAAGATGCTGATGGATCTATTCTAAAGCAAAATTTCGGAATTGTTGGAACTTTCGAGAACGCAAGAAGAATGTATCCTGCTACCATAATAGGAGTTATGGCTAAATACCGTGATTTATTCAGACAATCAGGATATTCATTAAAGCATGAAAATGATTATGCCGTTAATCCAGTTGGAATGACTAGACCTTCATATGATGCAAGTATCAGAGCATTATATCCAATTAATTCTAAAAAACTCCCAATTTATTTTGAAGCAGAAAAAATAAAAGATGTTTCCAGAGCCTTGACTTTGCAGAATGATTTGGGATTTAATATGGTTTTGACGAATGTAAAACAAGGAGCGTTGCATGCCGATCAGATTAAGAATCTTGCTATTCCAGTGGTATTAAGTCTTGATATACCACAATCTGATGTGAAAAAACCTGAAGAAGGGGATAAAAAAAGCAAAGACGATTCAGATGCAAAAGGTAAAAAGGGGGAAGAAAAGTCGAAAAAAGAAGAAATGAAAGATCCTGAAATAGAGGCGATGGAAGCAAGGAAGGAAGAATCAATCAAAGAATATCAGTCTCAAGCTTCTATTTTTTCATCTAAAGGAATAAGTTTTTCATTTTCGGGAAAAGATGTTAAAGAAAAAGATGTAAAGAAAAATTTAAAATCAATGATGGAGTATGGCTTGACTGAAGATCAAGTTTTAGCGGCTTTGACAATCAATCCTGCAAGTTTGCTAGGCGTTTCTAATATAATGGGAACTTTAGAAAAAGGGAAGATGGCTAATTTTTTCATATCAGATGGTCCATACTTTGAGGATGATTCTAACATCAAATATATTTTTGTTGAAGGAAATCAATTTGAAAATGAAGTTAAGGCCAAAAAGAAAAAACAAGATGGTGAAGAAACTACTAATTTAAATTTAGCAGGAACCTATAGTTATACCGTCGATGTCCCTGGAGATGAGAGAAAAGGCAAGTTGATTATCAAGAAAAATGGTAATACTTATACTGGTATTATCCAGAATGATGGCAATGATGAAAGTGATATAGATAATCTTGAAGTGGATGGAAATAAAATTTCTTTTCCACTTGATATGAATATCGATGGTGGATCTTTGAAATTGTCTTTTAGTTTTGAAATAGATGGGGATGATTTAAAAGGCTCGGTTTCTGTAGACCAATATGGAACCTTCCCAATAAAGGGAGAGAAAGTATCCGGCCCAAATAATTAATTAATAAAGAAAAAAAATGAAAATAAATATATTCATCTTTTTATTACTTGTTGGAACTGTGCTAACAGCTCAGGATAAAGGTAATATTTTGATTAAAAATGGAACTGTGCTAACAGTAACAAAAGGCACACTTCAAAATACAGACGTACTTGTTATAGATGGTAAGATATCTAAAATTGGTAAAGGCCTTAAAGCGGGAAATGATGTTAAAGTTATTGACGCCACGGACCAATTTGTGATGCCAGGAATAATAGATGCGCATTCTCACATTGCTTTAGATGCTATTAATGAAGCTACAGATCCAAGTACTGCCCATGTATGGGTTGGAGATGCTTTAGATCCTTTAGATGTGGGAATCTATAGAGCTTTAGCTGGTGGCGTCACCGCTTCACATGCAATGCATGGTTCTGCAAATGTAATCGGTGGTCAATGTGAAACCATCAAACATAGATATGGAACTTTAGATCCTGAGGACTTGAGAATGGTTGGAGCTCCAAGGACCATAAAGTTTGCTCTTGGAGAAAATCCGATGAGAGTTCATGGAGAAGGAAATAATATAGTGCCAGCTACAAGGATGGGTGTTGAACAAGTCATTAGAAGATCTTTTACTGAAGCACGACAGTACATTAAAGATTGGGATGAGTACAATTCAGGCAAAACTAAAGTGCCACCTAAGTATGATTTAAAAACGGAAACTGTAGCCGATATTTTGAAAGGTGACATCATTATCCATTGCCATTCCTATCGAGCAGATGAAATTTTAATGTTGATGAATGTTTGTAAGGATTTTGGCGTTAAAAAATTGTGTTTCCAACATACCAATGAAGGTTTCAAAGTAGCCCCAGAATTGGCAGCTTTTGGAGCTGGCGCATCCGTTTTTGCAGATTGGTGGGCTTATAAATTTGAAGTATATTATTCTACAGCATATAACGCTGCCATATTAACTAAAAATGGAGTTACAACATCCATTAATTCAGATTCAGGTGAATTAATAAGGCACCTTTATCATGAAGCAGCAAAGACACAAAGATATGGAGGATTAAGTGATGAAGAAGCTTTATCCTTAATCACAATCAATCCTGCCAAACAATTGGGCATTGATTCTAGAGTTGGTTCTTTAGAAGTTGGAAAAGAAGCAGATATTGCTATTTTTAGCCATCATCCTTTGTCCATTTATGCAATCCCTCAACTTACAATTGTAGATGGAATTATAAGATTTGATCTTAAGAATGATAAGAAAGATATGCGATTGGACATAGATCCAGAGGAAAAAATAACAATTTTTTACGAACAAAATCGTCATCATGAAAATGATGGATGCATGAGAGATGCATTCGAATTATTCGAGAAAAAATAATTTGGAAATTTAATTAAAGAAAATAATATGAATAAATACATAAATTTAGTCATCGCCATCTTTTTGGGCTTCAGCATACAAGCTCAGCAAGTCACAAAATCAGTTTTTGGCACCTTTTTACTAAAAGGGGCAACGATTCATACAGTTACTAAAGGAAATATTGTTGGTGATGTTTTAATAGAAAATGGAAAAATTAAAAATGTAGGTTCCAACATTTCGGCTCCTGCTGCAGCCACTGTCATAGATTGTGCTGGAAAACATATTTATCCTGGTTTGATTGATGCAGGTACAAAGGTAGGATTGAGTGAAGTGAGCTCAGTTTCATTGACTAATGATTTCAGTGAAATTGGAAATCTTACACCTCAAGTTCAGGCGCTCACAGCTGTGAATCCAAATTCAGCCATTATTCCTGTTACACGGGTGAATGGTGTAACTACTGTAATAGCTGCGCCTTCAGGTGGTCTCTTTTGTGGAACTGCAGCATTAATTAGTTTAATAGGTTATACTCCTGATCAAATGTATGCAGGATTTAAAGGTATAGTTATGAACTACCCGTCTTCAGGAAGAAGAGGCAGATTTGATAGGCGAACAGATGAAGATATAAAGAAGGATGCAGATAAAGCTCTGAAGAATTTGAATGATATCTGGGAAAAAGCGATTGAATATACAAAAATGAATTCTACAAAAGCAGTCACTACATTTAACCCTGAAATGGCGGCCTTAATGCCGGTAGTCGAAGGGAAGATGACTTTAATGATTGAAGTTAACGGGAAAGATGATATTAAAGCTGCATTAGCCTGGATTAAAGAGAAAAAAGTAAAAGCAATTTTAACGGGAGTAACAGAGGGCTATAAGGTTGCAAAGGAGATTGCGGAATCTGGAGTGCCTGTGATAACAGGACCAATACTTTCTGTTCCTTCAAGCAGCGCTGCAGCATATGATGCTAGTTATACCAATCCTGGCATTATGCAAAAAGCAGGTGTGAAGGTTTCGATTCGAACTGATGACACCGAAAATGTTAGAAATTTACCATTTAATGCAGGATTTGCTGCAGCGTATGGAATGGGTACTGAAGAAGCACTTAAAGCAGTTACCATTAATACAGCTGAGATTCTAGGTGTTTCCGACAAATATGGAAGTATTGAAACAGGTAAAATGGCAAGTCTATTTGTCTCTGATGGAGACCCTTTTGAAACGAAAACTCAGATTAGTCATCTCTTCATCAATGGATGGAATGTACCTATGGAAAGTCGACATACCTTATTATACAACGAATTTTTGAAAAGATCTCCAGGTCTCTAAAATTAAAAATGAATCCATCTTTATAGGAAGGTGGATTCATTTTTTCTTTGTGATAATCCCAATATTTATACTTTCGAAAATGTTTCGGATAAAAGAAATTGTTGAAACAAGATGCCTTGAATAAAAATAAACTAAGCTTACCTTATTAAGGTAACATCGCCGCCTATTATTTTATAAGAATCGTCAACCAACTTTATTTTAGCCATATAAGTATATACTGCACTTTCAAGAGCTTTGCCATTTTTAGTGCCATCCCATCCTTTAGATAAATCATTAAAATCTAAATTGTCCACAGCATACATTAATTCTCCCCATCGATCGAAAATTCTTAAACTTTCTACATAACCTGGATAATCTCTGGTATAAATAGTAAATACATCATTTAGACCATCTTCATTTGGAGAAAAAACATTCGGCGCATATACTGGGATGTCAACATCAATTCTTATAGGTATAGAACGCACTGCAGAACATCCATTTTGATTGATTACTTCGACATAAATGGTAGTTTCAACAACCCCAATATATTCTAATTCAGGACCAGTTCCTATTAAATTATTGTTTTCATCATACCAATATATTCCGGAAACATCCTGATCAGATAAATTATGGATTGCTTCAAAAATAAAATTAGCATTATATCCAATTTCCACAAACGGCGGTGAATCAATAATGATTTCTAGTTTTTCTGAAACAATAATTTCTTCTACTAATTCGCAATCGTAAATGTCTTTAATCATTATAGTATAAGAGCCTGCAGAAAGATTTTGTATAAATGTTTCATTATTTTCTGTGGCTTCACCATCTATAAAATATTTGTAAGGTCTAGTTCCTCCATTGACATTTACAATTTGAATTTCTGCATCATTTGATTGATAACAGGAAGGGTCAATAATAGAAGTTTCTAATAATTTCGGTATATCTTCATTCCTTAAAACATTAACTGAATCCCTAGAGGTACAACCATTGTCTTCATTGGTAACTTTTAGAACATACCTGCCAGGACTTCCAATTTCAATAATGTTAGATTTTGGATCGCTTAAAATTTGACCTTGTTCTACAAAATTCCATGAAACATCAAATGTGCCTGCTTCTATTTGACCATTTAGATTAAGCGTTTCAGTGTTACATTGCCACTCTTGATCAAGACCTGCTTCAATAAAAGGATAGTTTACATTTTCTTGTACGAGAAAAGGTACAGCTGTCTGGCACCCATTATCGGCTGTAAAAGTAAAAGTGTAATTACCTGGATCAGTAATTATAAAATCATTAACATTTGAATTGGTTAAGTCAGGCCTTGTCCATTCAATATTTCGCGCATCTCGGTCTGCTGAAAATTTTGCAGTCGTTGATTCTATCACACAATCAAGATTCTGATAACTAAGTGTAATTAACGCTGGTTCTCTGTCTTCTGTTACAGTAAAAGTGGAATCTGCAATGCAACCATTTTCGCCTTTGACAAATATCGTAAAACTTCCACCTGAATTTAAAAGTAAGCGGGGTAAATTGCTTTGAAATGAATTGGTTCCTTCCCAAGATAATGAATCTATAGGATCTATTTCCACAAAATCTAAAAAGCCAACTGGAGTATCGCAATTTATTGTTGGAATAATTAAGTCAAAATTAGGCGCATTAACGTTTTCTTTGATTTCTATAGTACTGGAACCAAAACAATCAGGGCCAAGATTTGGAAATTCGACTATGAAAGTAAAAGTTCCTTTCCTATTAATTCCCAAAACACTATCGGCTTGATAAAAACTCCCATTTTCTTCCCATCTATAATTTATGGGTCCAATATAATTGGTCTTTAAATTTGGATTGATAAGAAGTTCATCTACAGAACAATCTAATTCCATAGTTGCTGGAAGATTTATATCAATCACAAAGCTTTCAATTTTAAATTTATGTCTGACGTTGCATTCATTGGGATCATTAATTACATAAATACCACTATTGCAATAATCAAATCCAAAAATTGAAAAACAATTTGAACCTGATGAACATACCACAACGGTCCCCATATCTATTGTATCCATTGGCAATAAAACAAAAGGCTGGACAATGCTTTCACAAGTGCCAAAATTCTGGAGACACTCTCTGGTAGTTGTGGTGTCAATCAATTCGCCACAAAAAAGTTCTGGTGATCCAGGACAAATGAAAATTGTGTCACTTATAGTTTGGGTTACGGCTTTCACAGTCACTGAAATGGGAACTGTGTTGGTACATAATGAATTGGAAAATGTGGTTAAATCTGGATTTGGAATGATATTGACATTAAGGGTATAATCTCCTGGAACTTGCCAATCTACCTCTATCTGTTTGGCATTGGGATCTCCAATAATTGTTCCACCAATTGGAGGTGAAATCGTCCATTCAAAACAGTATAAACCAATTTCATCAAAATTAGAGAGAGGAAAAGCGCCACTCCTTGCAATACATGTAGGTGCAATGTAAGTGTACAAGGAATCAGCATTAGAACAAACATTTTGATTCAATTGAATCGAAGTGTTAGACTGAATAGCTGTTATTGCATTATTGTTGTTTTGCCAATTAAAGGTTAATGGTGCAGTAGAAATTCCACTAATCACATTTAACTTAAAATCGCAAATAACTCCATCGGCACCATCTACAAATAAATAATACATTTTACCAGGAGTCAAGCCACTTGCGGTTAAGCTTAATGGACTTCCAGCTGGAAACGTGTTGCAAGCAACTTCTTCCGTAAATGCAAGATCCCCATAAATACCGGTCTGAATACCATTGCCAAATGGCGACATCGTGCAATTGGTGTAAGTGATCGAGATATTAATGGCAAAAGCTGTTGGAATAAACGAGTACCAAACAATGTTATCAGGAGTTCCACCATTGGAACATAGCGGATTAGGCTGGATTCCAGGTGAAGAAACTGCTGGTAATTTGGACATGTAGCCATTAAAAACATCACCGCTTAAAAATGTAGCATTTTCTATGGTTAAGCCTTTTAAGGGATCAGAGAAATCACATTGGGCGTTGACAACATTACATAGTAATATTAGAATAAATAATAAAATCGATCGCGGTTTCGTCATGTTAATCTTCTGTTCCAGGATATAAAGACCTCACAACCTTTACTTTTGCTGCTCTTCTTCCCACTTTTATTTTGTATTATAATTCTAATAGTTCATCTTTTCGAATGGCCTTATAACGACCTTTTCCAAATTTTGTACCATTAAACTTAATTTTCGTTTTTAGTTGATCTCTTTCTTGCTCAGGTATTTTTAAAAAATCTTTACATTTTGTCGAACAACAATGATTATAATTTGTACCACATTCTTCACATTGAATAAAAAGTATGTGACAAGCATCGTTTGCGCAGTTTACATGAGTATCACATGCACTTCCACATTGATGACAACTTGCAATTACTTTTTCGCTTATTCTTTCTCCCATTCTCTCATCGAATACAAAGTTCTTACCTATAAACTTATTTTCTAGGTTTTTATTTTTCACTTGGTGAGCATATTCAATAATTCCTCCTTCAAGTTGAAAAACATTTTTGAAACCTTTGGATTTATAATACGCACTAGCTTTTTCACATCTGATACCACCAGTACAATACATCAACAAGTTTTTGTCTTTTTGGTCTGACAACATTTCTTCAATAAAAGGCAGTGATTCTCTGAATGTTTCCACATCTGGAGTTACAGCATTATCAAAATGCCCAACTTCAGATTCATAATGATTGCGCATATCTAGGATTACAGTATTCGAATCATTGGCCAGTTCGTTGAATTTTTCTGCATTGACATGTACGCCTTTATTGGTTACGTCGAAAGCATCATTTGCCAAACCATCTGCAACAATTTGAGATTTGACTTTTATCATTAATTTGAAAAATGATTTTCCATCATCTTCAACAGCAAAATTCAATCTAATCCCTTGAAGAAAACTTATTTTTTCAAGTTCAGAAATGAACAGTTCTTTATTAGAAGTAGGAATAGAAATTTGTGCGTTTATACCTTCTGACGCAATATAAATTCGACCTAAAACGCCGATGCTATCTAACATCACGTATAAGTGATTTCGGAAAAAAGGAGGGTTTTTGATATAGTGGTATTTATAAAAAGATAATGTACTTCTTTGCTCTTTACTTTTAAGTAAATTTTCTTTCAAAACCTTCTTATTCACCTTATTAAAAAGAGGTGCCATGGAATTATATTTTTGCGATTATTAAAACTTTTGCATGAAATTTTTACGCAAACTAAATAAAGTGCAAAGTTAAGATCATTTGTAAGATTTAAAAGATAAATGGGATGAAAAAAATTAAATCTATAGAAAATATAATGGTGAAATTGGATTGGAATAAACTACTATTCTATTTTCCTTATTTAAAGAGCATATTGATTTTTCGAGAATGTGATTGATTATATGGATACTATAGTATTGGAATCAATAGGATGCAAAGGAATTGAATCTATTAATTAATGACATCTTTAATAAAACATGGAACTTTTTGATACTTTATTATATTCTAAAGAAAATAATAAAGCTTAATATATTTTTTATAATAAAAATTATATTTTCGCGATGTTAATCATAGATTATTGAATTTCAAAAAATAAAACCAATGCCCAATAAAGAAACAATAAGATACGGGGATGAGGATTTGAAAGAATTTGAGACTATTATAGATGAAAAGCTAAGATTAGCTAAGAAGGAAATGGAATTTTACCATGAGCAGTTGCAAAGTGCTGCAGAAAATACAGATGCGAAACTTAAGGGTCTTGAAGATGGATTTTCTGCTTTCGAAGTGGAAAGGCTAAATACAATGGCTTTGAGACAAAAAAAGCATATTGAACATTTAGAAAATGCCAAACTAAGAATCAAGAATAAAGTTTATGGAATTTGTCGTGAAACTGGAAAATTAATTTCAAAAGAACGTTTAAAAGCAGTTCCACACGCCACTTTAAGTATTGAAGCAAAGCAAACTGGAAAATTTTAAAGTTAACTGAAAATCTGATTAGAATAAATTTCGATTATAATATATAGGCTAGAAAAGCTTCGTTTAATAATTATCTTATATTTTTGCCATCTGAAAAAATCAGATTTGAAAAAAACACTTATAGTAAGTCTTGTTGTTCTCACCATTATAATATTAGATCAACTATTAAAAGTTTGGGTAAAAACTCATATGTATTATGGGGAGACCTTTGGAATCTTGGGTTTAAATTGGGCACAAATTCATTTTGTAGAAAATGAAGGTGCTGCTTTTGGGCTAAAATTCGGAGGAGATGTTGGAAAACTTATTTTAAGTGTATTTCGAATTTTAATGGTCAGTTTTCTGATTTATATGATTAGGAAAATGATTAAATCAAAAGAGCCCATTGGATTTTTGATTTTTTTCTCTTTAATTATTGCTGGGGCAATAGGAAATATCATTGATAGTATATTTTATGGTGTCATTTTTTCCTCATCAGTAGGAAGCGGAATTGCTACTATGTTTCCTGAGGGAGGAGGATATGCTTCTTTTTTTCATGGGTGGGTTGTGGATATGCTCCATTTTCCTATTTTTGAAGGTAGGATTCCTGAATGGTCACCAATTTCAGGAGGTCAAACAGTAAAATTCTTTAGATTCGTATTTAATATTGCTGATGCATCAATTTCTGTTGGTGTTGCGGGCATTCTCTTATTCTATAGAAAATATTTTGCAAAGCAAGAAAAACAGGATTCGAAAAAGGAAGACGCAATGTCTGAAATACCAACAGATCCTCCATCAATCGAATCTTCAGAACTTCCAAATGAAAAAGCGTAGTAAGTAATTATTTTTTTCATTTTGTTATGGATTTCTTACATCCGACTTAACTTTTATCTATTCACATATCACATTAGAAGATTGCATATGTTGGATTTCAAAAATAACAGATCTAATGATATCTAGTTCGTATTTCAGATCGGACTATTTTTGAATTTGTAAAGCAGGGTGAGGTGGGATTAAATAAAAAAGGTCGCAGACTTGGCAGCATGCGACACATAGGACTTATTGTAATTGAAATTTAATTTTTGAAAAGTAAAAGTTTATTTTCCCAAATAGCGGTTAACTGCTTTTTTAGCCTTTTCAATAATATCATAGTTGATAGTATAGTGGATGAATTTCCCATCCCTATTAGCATCAACAACACCTGCCAATCTTAATATTCTTAAATGTTGAGACGTTATAGATTGCTCAAGATCAAGTGTGTTATAGATATTGTTGACATTAATTTTGTCATTATTATCTATAAACTCAAGAATTTTCAACCTTAACGGGTGCGCTAAAGCACGCATCAGCTCGCATGACACATGCAGCTTCTCATTGTCAAAAGTAACCTTAGTCTTTCTCATAATTAAATTGTAGTATTTCTTTGTATAACCTTAAGAGCAAATATGAGCAATAAATTTTTTATATCAAAATAAATATTATAAAAATTTATAATTTATAACACATTGATATTTTAATCCAAGAATTTTAATCTTAGGTTTTATTTTATTACTTATTGTGTATAGGTAAAATACTTCAATAAAAAGGGTCGGTTACGTTTTTTTTAAATAATGGCTTATCCAGCTAAATCTTCGACTAACTGAGATATTTGTGCAAGTCTATTTCTATCCAATGAATAGTAAATAAATTTACCCTGACGCTCTGTAATTACTACTCCAGCTCTTCTTAAAATCGCTAGGTGTTGCGAAGCTACAGATTGCTCTAATCTTAGTTTAATATAGATGTCAGTCACAGTTAAAGTATCACTATCTTCCAAAAGATCAATAATACGTTGTCTTAGCTTGTGATTAACAGCTCTTAAAACCAATACAGCTTTCCTAAGGTCTGCATAATCCAATTGGATTTCTTTATTTCCTTGCTTAAGCGTAACAGTTTCGTTTTTCTTATTTCTCATAAAAAATCTATTTTTAAATGTTCAACGATACATACGATTAACCTTAATCCAAAACTGTACCAATTTATTTAATTAGATATTTTAATCATGTATAAACTGTTGAAGCGATTTATTTTATATGAACAAAAAAGATTTAATAAAGGTTCTTTACTTCTTTCAGAATAGCGCTTTTGTTGACCTTGTAACTTTTGGGGCCTTATAGTAATTAGGCTCGTAGGATATGTTATTCTCGAAAAATTTATTTTCAAATTTTCTTATGGCAAGTGAAACCATGTGCGACGAAGACAATTCAAAAGGCATTAATTCATATTTTTTTTCAGCAAACAACATTTTCACTTTTTCAACTCCAGTTCCGCATAAAACCATTTTTTGATTCGAAATTTCCCATTCTTCGAAAACCTCTTTTTCTAGAATTAGATTATAGGTTTCCTTTAAATGATTCAAGCTAGCATCGAAAATTGAGGTATATACTTCCATTCTCCTGGCGTCAACCATAGGGAAATACATTGCACCTGGAAAAGTTAAAGAAGCATGATGCGCAATTGCTTTTAAGGTATCCACTGCAATCATCGGAATTCCCAGTGCATAACACATTCCTTTCGCTGTTGAGGCTGCAACCCTTAATCCAGTGTATGATCCTGGACCATCGCTTATTGCAATAGCATTCAATTGATGGATCTCTTTATTCGCTATTTTCAAACATTCTGTTATGAAAAGAGTGATCTTCCGTGTATGAGAAAAAGCCTCCTTCGTTTCAATAATGCTTAATATCTTTTCATTTTCATGAAGACAAACAGAGCATACTTCAGAAGAAGTTTCTAAAGATAATATTAATGCCATACGGCTTAAAGGTTCAATAGCTTTTGATATTCTGAGCTTTGAAGCAATTGGATTGCGTCTTGGACTTCAGTATCATGAGCAAGTCTATTCTCAACTTTTCCTTGTTGATAATAATATCTTCCAATTATTTCTTCTTCTATCAATCGAATGATTTCATTTTTATTATTCATGAAATTGTTGGAATAAAAAGTTTTGACGTTTGCGGTCAAATTATTTATTTCCTCATTCATTGGCATTTTATTTTTTTCGAAATTGCTTTTAAGTTCTTCTAATAATTTTTCAGCTTTTGATTCAAAAGTAAAATCTGTCTTTTTTGCAAAAGTTACAAACGCATCAAAATCTTGAAATTTAAAATCTTTCGGTTTTGCTATGCTATCGTGTTCGTTAACGAATTGATTAGCATATTTAAAAATAATATTTTGTTCTAATAAGGTTTGAGAAAACTCACTATATGTTTTTGGCTCTAATTTCACATCTGGAGTAATACCACCTCCATCCAAAACTAACCTTCCGTTTCTTGTTTTGAATCCTGATCTTTTCTCATCAGGAATATCTACAGGTTCGCCATTGTCATATTCAACAGCTTGTATACATCTATTGCTTGGAATATAATATTTCGCGGTGGTTAATTTTAATCTTGAATTATAACCAACTTCAGTTGTATTTTGTACAAGACCTTTACCAAAAGACCTTTGACCAATTAATACTCCTCTGTCATAATCTTGGATAACACCTGAGACAATTTCTGAAGCTGAAGCAGAACCTTTATTGATTAAAACCGCCAAAGGAATTTCAGAATTCCATGTATTTTTAGTAGTGGAATAAGCTTGATCTCTTTCTGGAACTTTACCTCTAGTGCTAACTACTGGAATTCCTTGAGGAATAAAAATATTGGAAACATCTATGGCCTCTCTTAACAATCCACCTCCATTGTCTCTCAGATCTAATATCACTCCCTTCATTTCTGGATTATTCCTCATTAAGTCATTCAAAGATTTTCGAATATTGACACTTGCATTATCAGAAAATGTGGTTAATGAAACATAGGCTATTTCTTTAGAAACCATCTCAGAATGCGGAACATTTGGCACTGAAATTTCTTCTCTCGTCAATTGAATTACTATACCATCTTGAACTCCTGGTCTGTTAACTGTCAATGCAACCTTAGTTCCTGGAGTGCCTCTGAAAATTTGAAGAACATCTTCATTGTTTTTCCCTAATGTATTCATTCCATTGATAGCAACAATTTGATCGCCGATACGCATTCCAGATTTTAATGCAGGACTACCTTCAAAAGCATCTACTATTGTTGGAAATCCATCCATTGCTCTCATGACTGCCCCAATTCCTTCATATTTCCCTTGGGTTGAAATACGGTAATTTTCAATCTGTGCCTCTGAAATATAATTGGTATATGGATCTAAAGAATTGGTCATTGCATCAATACCAATCTTCATTAATTCACCGGGATCTATATCATCCACATAATTTGCATTAAGTTCTTTATAAATGGTGGTATAAATCTCCATATTTTTCAATATTTCAAAATAACGATCATTTACGGTATATGCCTGGATTCCTAAAGCACAAATAAGTACAATGACTAGCGCAAGTATTTTTTTCATATTATTTTTTAATTTCTTAAACTATATTGGCCAATATAAATAAAGGACCTTAATTTCAGGAATTTACTTTTTATAACGTCTCGAATATAAAAAGCAATATCTGAAATAAATAAAAAAATAGATGAAGGGGTCATTTGTAAAGAGGAGATCGTTGCTGACTCAAAATTTATTAGAAAGATTTTCTGGTATTAATTTCAAATTATCTTATTATTTAGGTTCCATAAGTTCTTCAACCTCTTGATAAATAGAACCAAATGTTTTCCCTTTTTTCACTATACTTTCCATTACAATCAAAGCTACCCATATTGCATCACTTTGCAATAAGTGGTTCTTCACAGAGATTTGTCCTGATTCACTGCAGCCCAATAGAACATTTTTTTGATTTGTTATTGCTTTGATATATTCAAAACCTGGCGCTACAATTTGTACTTCGATTCCGAAATGATCTGCTAACACTTTAAGTTGATCGTTGGGTTCGTAGGCTAAAATTATTTTTCCTTTTTGTTTTTCACGTTGTAAAATGCAGTACAATAGAACCATAACTGTTTTATTGGTATCCACCATAGCTCCATTCTCTTCATAAAGCCCAATCTTACTTGCATCCCCATCAAATGCAATGCCAATGCTTGAGTATGGAGAATTTTTCAAAAAGAGGGATAATAATCCAAAATTTTCATGCTTAATTTCTGGAGCTTGTTCTTTGAAAGATGGATTGTATTCAGCATTAAATCTTATTAATGTTGGAAACATTTTCAAGAATATAAATTGAGAAGAACCGTACATTGCATCAAAGACAAAATGAAGACCTGAACCTAAAATAAAAGGTATGTCAAATACTTTATTGACATAATTATAATAGATTACTTCAAGATCAGCTTCAATGATTTGACCATTTTTTTTATACTCTTCGAATAATTTTGGCGCTAGAATGCATTTTTCTGGAATACGTTTTTCAATTTCATTTACCATTTCATAAGTGCAAGGTCCTCCTAAATTGGATATTAATTTGAGCCCGCTAAAAGATGGAGGCCAATGAGAACCTGTTATCATTATTCCCAGGTCAGCTTTAAGCTCTAGAACTGCTTTTGCAACTATGCCTGTTGTTACAAAATCTTTTCCTACAATAACCATGATTCTATGCGAAGCAAAAATTCTAGCAATCGACTCAGTGAACAATTTTGCTGCAAACCTTGTATCAAAACCTATAACAATCGATGTAAATTTTTGAAGATTCATCCATTCTGCAACTGCTTGTCCAATTCTTCTAAAGTTATCTACAGTTACTTCTTGGGCAATTAATCCACTCCAACCTTCGGGTCCAATTTTAATCTCTGTCATTCTGGAAATTATTTTTTAACATGTTAAATTTAGGCAAAGTTATTTTCTTAATTAACAACCTAAGGTGCCAATATTTATTAAATAAAAATTCATATTAAATCTTTTTTTAATATATTGCCTTCGAAATTATAAATATGAGCGCTATTCATTCGACAAAAAGAAAAAGGAAAACATTAATTGATACGTATCGTCATAAAGGAATGCGAGTTCAATTGGTTTCGGAATTAAAAGGTAGAGGCATTACGGATGTAAATGTACTCAAAGCAATTACAGAAATCCCAAGACATTTTTTCCTTGATAACGCTTTTGAAGAATGGGCATATAAGGATGTTCCTTTTCCTATAGAATCCGATCAAACCATTTCACAACCGTTTACCGTGGCTTTTCAAACTAGCTTATTGAATGTAAAAGTGAATGATAAAGTTTTAGAAATTGGAACAGGATCAGGTTACCAAGCTGCCGTATTGAGTCAGATGGGAGCTAAAGTATATACCATTGAAAGACAAGTAAAATTATTTAATATTACCAGCAAGTTTTTACCGAGTATAGGCTATAATCAAATAAGGATATTGCTTGGAGATGGTTATCTTGGTTCTGAAAGATTTGCTCCCTTTGATAAAATATTGGTTACTGCTGGCGCAACTTATGTACCCGATGCATTAATCCAACAATTAAGAATTGGCGGATTATTAGTCATTCCTGTTGGGGACAAAGTTCAAAAAATGTTGAGAATTACCAAAGTTTCAGAAACTGAAGTTAAGACTGAAAATTTTGGTGACTTTAGATTTGTTCCTTTCCTCAAAGGGATTAATCCTTAATTTGGGTTTCTTTTTTTGGATTTTTAGGAACAGGATCGTATCCATGACCTCCCCAAGGGTGACAACTGAGGATTCTTTTCATTCCTAAATATATTCCTTTCAGCACGCCCCATTCCTTAATTGCGCCGATCATATAATGCGAACATGTAGGATCGTATCTGCAAGATGGTCCAATTAGTGGCGAAATTGCTATCTGATAAAACCTCACTGGAAGAATAAAAAGCTGTTTTAAAAAATTATTTATTTTATTCATTGTCGATAATCACTTATAAATTGAAATTGTTATTCTAATCGTCTTTTTATTATTTTCAACATTTTCGCTAAATGTCCAATTAGAATAACTCGTTAATAGTCGGAAGACTTCCTGCTCGTAACCATTTCCCAAAGAATCTGAGAATTCAATGTTTGAAGGTTTGCCATCTGATAAAATTTCAAATTCAACGGTTCCTGTTAACTGCTCAGCGCCATCTGATGGCATTACTATAAAATTCTTTTCAGCATATTCTTTAAAAGCATTAAACTCAGAAAAATCACTATTGTTCAATGGCGATGCATCACTAAATTCCACGATATTAAAGGATTGTTCCTTTTTCATCAATACAATATTTAATTCTTTTGGTGCGTCAAAAGTTATAGATTTTTCAATATATCCATTGTAATTTATTTTCAATTCTTTAGGCGTACCTGGCAGCACAAAATTAAATTTTCCATTTTTGTCGGTCTCAGTTTCTAAATTGAATTCTGGAGCGTAAATTTTACTGCCAGTCAATGGTTCTCCTGTCAATGTCGAAACTACACCGTTAATTTTTATTGGACTAATACTTTCTACAGTCGATGTTTTTTGTTTGGATTCAGCATAGGAATTACTGTTTTGTTCTAGGATTGGTTGACTTCGTGCAGCTAATTCAGTCATTGGTTTTTTCGACGCAGCTAAACCAGCAGATGCAGCTGGTTCATAATTTTGCGTCTTATTATCTTGGGCTATGTCAGCATTGTTCACTTCTCTATCCAACTCATCAACTTTGTCAAATTTTACTTGCTCTTTGATGGCAGCAATGGCATTATCTTGATTCGAATTTTCTTTGATAACTGAATTATTCTCAGATTTTTTACTTATTAAATTACCATTTGTTTTTGGAGCTACAGCTACTTTTTCAACAACAGTTTCTTGGGATGATTCTGATTCGGCATAAAGGCTAATTTCAGATTCTGTAAGTTCATTTTGGTCCTCTTCTGATACATCCATTGCTAGGGAATCAGAAAATATTTCATTTTCTAATGGTTGTAACAAAATAATACTGACCACAATAATTAAAATACTTGCTGCAGCGCCTGCCCAATACCAATAAACTGGGCGTTTTCTCTTGCTTTTACTTTTTAATTTAGCATTTAACTCTTTTAGGACAGCAGAATTAGAATCTTCATATTCAGATAAACCTTCCAAGCTTTCAAAAAGGAAATCATCATCTAAGGCATATTGATTTAATAGATGCATTTCTTCGTTACCAATAGCACCTGAAATATACTTGTTAAGTAATTCGGATTTAGTCGAATTATTTTTCTTTGATGGTTTCATATTTTTTTTCCATGCATAATTTTAAATTCCGTCTACCATTTTGAATTAAAGTTCTTGCCTTATCCCATTTGATTGACATTTCAGCACAAATCTCTTTATAGGATTTCTTTTCTAAATAAAACAATCTGATCACTTGTTGCTGGAGCATTTCCAAATTTTCAATGCAATGATCCAACATCGATAATTCTTGCTCTTTTTCTTCTTCATTACTTAGACGGTAAACTTGAGCAGAATACATATTAAATGCTTCGGTTTCTTTTTCAAGAACTCTATTTTTGGACCGAAGGATTTCGTAGCAATGATTTTTTGTTAGGGTATACAACCAGGATTTTGGATTTTTTACTTCATGGCTTAATAATTTTACGGTTATTTTTTCATAAATATCCATTACAGTATCCTTGCTTTTCTCTTGATTCTGAAGATATTTTAAGCAAATACCATAAATCATTGGCATATACTTCTGGAAAAATATTTGCATTTTTTCTAGATCTTTTGTTTGCTTATACGCTTCAATTAACAAAAGATCATTTTGGAGTTCTATATTTTTTTCTTCTGCTTCCAAAAATAATTTTATGACAATTTATGTAATTCTATTAATGCTGACATCTTGATATTATAACTTAAGAAACGTTTTATTCTGCATTATCATCTTCGAAGATTTTTAAGCTTAATTAATTTTAAATTAAAAAAATAATATCCAATGAAAGTTAATCTATTGAAAACCTCTCAAGCAATTTTTTTTATTACTTTTTTGTTTCTATTTTCTTTTAATTCTTCGCTGAAAGATACAAGAAAAATTAGTGGAATTGTAGTGGATGATGAAAGTCGAGCTGTCGAAGGTGCATTTGTTTATTCTGAAAATACAAGAAAAGGAGCAATCTCAGACTCCAATGGAACATTTGAAATTATTATTCCTGGAAAAGTAAAAGCAATATCAATTGAAAAGTTTGGTTTTAAGACAAATCGTGTGGAATTAACAGCGGATACTTTTTATACCATCACATTGAATCCATCGAAGGAAAGTAACAAATTAATAAAAGGAGAATATTCACTTGAAAAATATCCGAGTTCTGTTCTTGAATTAAAAAGCGATGGAATTAGTATTTCTCCTGCTCCAGCAAAGTCTGCAAGTCCAGATTATGAGGATATAGCTTATTCAGAATCCGAATCTGCAATTGGCAGAAAAGAAATGGTTTCGGAATTTGACAGTACCCTTCCCAAAATAAAAGAAAAAGTTTCTAAAGAAGAAACAAGCTCTAAAGCAGCTGGGCAACTAACTGCTGGAGAATGGAATGATTTAAAAAATTGGGAGGAATGGAATAAGTTGATTGTTGGAAATGATTATAAAGAGATGGGTGAATATTGGACACTTAGGCCTGTAGACAGAGTTTCCGTTTTCGTTACCAATCAATATGAACTGCCAATTCCTGATTGTGTGATTACTTTGAAATCTGGAGGTACAATAATATGGACAGCTAGGACAGATAATGGCGGAAAAGCAGAATTATGGTTGGGAGAAAAAGACGAAAATTTGCATCTTGAAGTAAAATCCAAAGAGAATACATTTCAGACATCAGAGGTAAAGAAATTTAAAGATGGTGCCAATTATGTGCGATTTAACGAAGAATGTAATGCGCCTTTGAATGCAGAAATTATGTTTGTTGTAGATGCTACGGGTTCAATGGGTGATGAAATAGATTTTTTAAAATCTGAAATTAGTGACGTTATTGAGCAAGTTAGCAAAGAAAGGAGTACCATTAATTTTCGATGGGGATCTGTTTTTTATAGAGACAATGCTGATGAATATTTAACAAGACAATCTCCTTTAAATCAAAATAAAGAAAGAATTGTAAATTTCATCAATGCTCAGGACGCTGGTGGAGGTGGAGACTATCCAGAAGCAGTAAATGAGGGTCTTGAAGAAGCATTGATGCAAGATTGGAGCAGAGATGCGATTGCACGAATTATCTTTTTGGTTTTAGATGCACCTCCACATTACACGCCAGAAATTATCAGCGAATTGACTGCTCAGATTGAATATGCTGCAGCAATGGGAATTAAAATCATTCCAATTACAGCAAGTGGGATTAATCGTCAGACCGAATATTTAATGAAATTTATGTCTATCATGACAAATGGAACTTATGTTTTTCTAACTGATGATAGTGGAATTGGCAACCCTCATCTAGACCCCATCGTCAAAAATTATGAAGTTGAAAAATTGAATGATTTAGTAATTAGACTGATAAAGAATTATTCAGATCCTGGAACATGTGCCAACCAAAAGAATGTGGATCCCATATTTGCTAATGTGGAGATATTTCCTAATCCAGCGCAGGATGTAGTTCAGGTAAAAATTCCAAAAGGTGTTCAGAAAATAAGTTTGACTACCAATTCAGGACAAATGATTTATTCAGAAATAATTAAAGATCAGGCAATGTCCACCATAAATTTAAGCGGATTTGTCGACGGAATGTATATTGTGAATTTATACACTAATGAAACAGTGTACAGTTATAAAGTGATAAAAAGCAATAGAGCTTAACAATTTAAGATAAAAGGATGGATAAAAAAATATGCCTCATGGATTTTCATCTGCGAGGCATATTTATTATGAATTTGTTTCAGTTTCTAAAAGCCTAAAACCATTTCCATGAATATTAACAATTTCAATGGTTTCATCTTTGCTGAGGTATTTTCTTAGTTTAGTGACAAAAACATCCATGCTCCGAGCAGTAAAATAGTTGTCTTCTCCCCAAATTTTTGTGAGAGCTAATGATCTTGAAAGGACGTCATTTTTGTGGATGCAAAATAATCTTAAAAGGTGTGCTTCCTTGGGAGAAAGTTTTTCTTTTTCTTTTCCATCGTAGGAAAGAATTCTTAATGGATAGTTGAAATGATATTTACCAATGTTGAATTCTTTGATATCTTCTTCCACAGCATCTTGTTTAATGCTACGCTTCAAAATAGCCTGAACTCGATACAGCAATTCTTCAGAATTAAAAGGCTTAGAAATATAATCGTCAGCGCCGATTTTAAATCCTTCTAGAATATCTTCTTTTAGTGTTTTAGCGGTAAGAAAAATAATAGGTGTTATTTTATCTTTTTCTCTTATATCACGAGCTAAAGTAAATCCATCTTTTTTAGGCATCATAACATCAAGAATACATAAATCATAATCAGACTTATTGAATTCAATTAATCCCAATTCGCCATCTGTAGCAAGTTGAACATCGTAATCATTCATTTCTAAATAAGATTTCAGGACATCCCCGAAATTCTGATCATCTTCTACAAGTAAAATTTTTGCGCTCATTTATTGTTTGGTTTTGTCATGTTATGCTATTAAGATGCAATTTATTACAAAAAGTCACAGAATTTTAGAAGGAATAAAAATAATAAATTTTGATCCTTCCCCTAATTCACTTTGCACATCAATGCTTCCTTTATGGGCTGTTACAATGGCTTTAACATAACTTAACCCCAGCCCAAACCCTTTAACGTCATGCAAATTGCCAGTATGCACCCTATAAAATTTATCAAAAATTTGCTTTCTAGCTTCTTTATTCATTCCAATCCCATTATCACTTACCGTCATCTCTATTCCATTATTTTTGTTTACAGTGCTGATAACAATATTAGGATTTTCAGGAGTATATTTTATAGCATTGTCAAGCAAGTTATGAATTATATTGCTAATATGGGTCTCATCACCTTGTATTTTTGCATCCTGTGCATTCAATTCGACACTAATAATTCCATTTTTCGCTTGAACTTGTAAATTTCCATGGTTTACAGCTGTATTGATAAGAGAATGCAAGTCGAGATCATGAATGTTCAAACTGAAATCTTTCTTATCTAAAACGGCCATTTGCAATACTTTTTCAACTTGACTAAGCATCCTTTTATTTTCTTCCTTGATGATTTTCGAAAAGCGCATTACTTTCTCAGGATTGTTCAGAATATTTGGATTGATAATGGAATCTGCAGCAAGTGAAATGGTAGCAATAGGGGTTTTGAATTCATGGGTCATATTATTGATAAAATCAGTTTTCATTTCTGAAACTTGCTTTTGTCTAAGAATGACATATATGGTATAACTAAAGCAAAATAAAATTAATCCAGTAAAAATAATTGAACTGATCAGTGAAGGTAAAACATTGGCCCACAACCAGCTTATTTTGTTTGGAAAGGATATTTTTAAAAAACCAGGAATGTTGAATTCTGAGGCAAACAATTGGATCTCATAGGGCGCTGCGTATAAACTTTTATTTTTTGTACTTGGAACGGTACTCATATTTTCAGTCTCACCAATTGCTGCAGAAAAAACACCATTTACAATAATAAAATCATTTATTTCTGTAGAGAATACGCCGTAATCATATTTAGCATCTATCTTTTGTTCTTTCATCGCCTCCCCAATGAGATCATCTAATTCTTTGGGATTGATGCCTTCCAAAAGTATGGATGGGTTAATACTTCTTTCTAAACTTTTTATTTCAAATAATACTTTTTGTTTTCGGTAATCTGGATAGTCAGAAAATAGTCTTTCTAAATCATTGGTTCCGGGAGAATTAGCATCAGCCTTATTGCTCTGCTTAAAGAAATTAAAAGCTTCCATCGGGCCTTCAGATTTGGATTGAAGTTTTTCTTGAACCTTTCCCAAAATGAGGTAAACTTTACTATTGAAAGCTTCTTCTTCTCTCTCTACTGAAGATCTAATCCAATATAATTGTATAATGATTATACCAATTAATGCGGTACTCATTAAAATTATAATTGACCAAATAGCTTTTTTACCCATAGGTTTTTAAAGAAAATACTTTACAAAATTAAACTTAATTAAATAATATGTAGTCTATTAACTTGGATTTAACGGATGGTAAGAAATATATAACAAAAAAAGAAAAAAATAATATTCTCCACTCAGAGAACAACTATCCTCAAATTTTTGGAATCGTTATTTTGCTACAGCAAACACATTTACAATCTGGTTTTTGCAATTATTGCAAACTCAAAAATCACATTGTTGATAATTTATATTTTAACAAGAAAAGCAGATTATTCATCGATGGAGGATAAAACTTTATGGTTTTAAGATTTTGAAAACCCAACAAGTTTTCCAGTTCATTTTTGCTCCAAATGTTAAAGTTTGAAAATAATTTAAATTTTTGGGTACAAAAAAGTGAATAAAAACACTAATGCTATATACGATAACAATTTAAAAAGATTTGTATGATAGCAAAACACATTTTTGAAGAAGGCATTTATTTGTTGAGTAACACAGGAGTAGCCAGAAATCCCATTTTTAAATGCAAGGAAAATTATGATCGATTTAAAGAAAAGTCAATTGTCTACCTGGAACCCTTATGTGAAATTCTTGCATTTGCATTCCATGATAATCAATGGGAATTGGTGGTTAAGATGAAATCTAGGAGTGAATTTGAAGCTTTTTACAAAAAAAAGCATTCGATTGATTTTATTGACCATTCCTTAATTCCGGAATCTGCTTACATTTTTAGTCAAGAAATGGCCAATTTACAGTCAGGATTTGTCAAACATTTTAACTGGCTTAATAAAAGGGTGGGTGCGCTTTTTTATAGAAGATATCAAAAGGAATTGATAGAATCTGAGGATGAATTAATTTTAGAAATAGGGCGCTTGAACAATATGGTAATTCGCGATCCGCATAAAGGAGAATGGGCGATACAAAAGATTGAAAGGTTGAAAGAGGAGACAGGACGGTCGAGTAAGGAGAAATATAAATTGTCAAAATTGCAAGTTTCGCAAATGATTTGCAATCAATTAGTCATTGAAAAAACCGACCTTGAAGCTTACTTTAAAAATCTTCCTGAATTAAAGATTGAGAACCCATTTTTGAGGTATTTAAGACTCCTCAATAAGATTTTTGCTTATTTCGAAACGCTAAATTAGTCAGTTTCTCTTTTTCAAATCGATTTCACCCTTTTTCACCTTCAAATTCATTTTTGAACCTGGATAAACTATGTCTTATTCTTTAGTAGAATTGTTGCTAAAAACAGGAAATAATTAACTCTTAAAATCAAATATCTTCATTATTTTTTCACGCCACTTGCATATCCCAAACTTCATAAGCTTTATCATCTTGATACGTTTCCTCACCCTGAAAAGCAATTATAGATTTGTTGGTTGTTCTCAAAATTCATATCGTGAACCGCATGTTTATTATTGGCACAAAAAGTTTTTGCAATAATTTTTTTGAAAAGATTTTTAAAAACCAAAAAGTAAAGTATATTTGTCATAATAGAAAGATAACTTTACAAAAATATTAACGATATGAATTTAATAAACCATCAAACAGATATTTGTGAATTCGAAAGGAAGAATCTAAAATGGATGCTAAAATTTAGATTGCCACACGTTTTTCAAAAAATTGGAATAGCCTTTTTGGTTTTAATATTGCTTTCTTTTATCTATTTAAAATTTGCTGATTTTGAAAGCGCTAGTATTAAAGATATTTTGAGAAAATTAATAATCGTTGCCCTATTGTTCATTTCATTGGCAAAAGACAAATTTGAAGATGAACTTGTCATTGTATTAAGGGCTCAATCGTATACCTTATCTTCCATAATTGGTGTTTGTTATGCATTGATTGCTCCAGCAATTATTTATGGAATCACTTCCTTAATTTCGGCCGAAGAAGTGACTTTTGCTGATCTAAGTATTTTTGAAGTTTTGTGGATTTTCCTTACCATGCAACTATTCTTTTTCTATGCGCTCAAAAAATCTAGGTAATGAGAAATAGGTTGAAGATAGAAAGAGCAATTTGTGATATTACTCAGGATGATCTAGCAAAAATGATTGAAGTTTCCAGGCAAACCATAAATTCTATTGAAAAAAATAGATATGTTCCGTCTACTGTATTAGCTTTGAAGCTTTCTAAGGTTTTTGGTAAATCTGTAAATGAAATATTCGAATTGGAAGAAGAAGATTAATGACACGATTAAAACTTTTAAAAATAATAGACGAACTGGATCAGGAATCAAATCAACTATTTGATGCTTTGAAAAAATATTCTGATCAACAGTTGAATCATAAAGCAAATGAAGGAAAGTGGTCGGCTATCCAATGCCTCCATCACATCATGCTTTCTGAAAAATATTCAGTGCAATACTGTGTCAAAAAACTCAGCTTTAATCCTAGATTAAAAAAAGCTGGTATAAAAAGTAAAATAAAAAGTTTTGCACTTAGAATGATCATTCAAGCTCCTTTTAAGATTAAAGCACCAGACACTGTAGGCACACCTTCCCTTCCTTTAACTGAAAGTCTTGAAAACACAAGAGCTTTGTGGAATGAAAATAGGGAAAACCTCAGAAGTTTTATATTGGATATAGACGAAAAACAAAGGGACAATGAAATTTACAAGCATCCATTTGGAATCAGGTTGTCCATACCTGGAATGCTTTCTTTTTTCAAGTATCATTTTAGAAGACACCAAAAACAAATCAAAAAGGCTTTAAAAAATCAATCGTAATACACTACTTTTCTGAGAAATCTTAATCCCACCGTAATTTCAATGGTTATATTTCGTATTTCTCTTTCGCTTAGATTCACAATTGGTTGTCCATTTCCAGGATTTGGATTGATAACTCCGGTCAAAGGCGGCTGAAAATATTGCCTTCCCAAGTCAGGATTAACAGAAATCTCAGCTACTGCTCCAATCAAATCCATAAAGGCGAATTCTGCGCCCCCTCCCAAATATAGCCCATAAGTGAACTTGTTTACAAATTCATTCAATGGGTAGGTCGAAATTGCAGTTTGATTTTGCAATCGATATTCTTCAAGGTTTGTACTGAGATTATATTCCCCACGGATTCCAACGCTATAAAATGGGCTTATTTCACCCATCGATAATCTTTTCTTTGCTCCAACAGTCAGTGCAAGATTATTAAACTTAAAGGCTCTGGTCTGTGGATTAAATCCTATGGTAGGATTCACAAAAACTTGGCGTAGTGAACTGCCTCTGGTATGGTAGCCCAATTGCGCAAATAAAACATTAGGATCATCTTCACCCCAAGTTTCTATGGATGCAATAGCATGAAAATTAATCAATGGGTTCGTTTGAAAGCCAGACCAATTTTGGGTTGCAATCACAGGACCACCTTTGATCCCGAAAACATAACTCTGGCAATACCCATTTAAAGCCAAAAGACTGAAAATGGACAGCAGTATTAATTTATTAATCTTTGTCACCATGCTTCGAAGTAAATAAATATTCTACAGTTTCTTCAACAAATTTAGATTTTTCTACAATTGATAAGTTGTTTTTGGAGATGAGTTCAGGTCTTTTACTCGTTCGTATCACTCCCTTTAACTGAATTTTTTCGCCTGGTACAGGTTGGGAGCCGAAAGGCATTCTGTTTCTGATGTACAATGCTTCCAGATCAATGGCGTAATGCTGAGCAATATTTGCCATTTTTTCTCCTTCTCTTACTTTGTGAAATTTAGTTTTCCCTCCATAAGCTATTTTCTTTTTTTCAAGATAAATTCTTGATTTTGGGCTCAATGGTTCATATGGAGATTTAATATCTTCATTGTATTTCATTAAAGCAGCAACATCTATGGCATATTCATCCGCAATATCTTTCAAACTTTCGCTTCCATCCGAAAGAACCATTTTCACATCATTGTTTGATTTGAAATCAGGTGTTTTTTGGGTTTTGGAAGCTGGTTTTACATACCTGTCATTTAAGATCCGCCCTCCTTTGGAAGGTTTCTTTTGATCTGCAGATTCAACAGCAAGGTAATCATTATGAGCATTGCCCATATCATCATAACGGTATAGTTCATACTTTTCAATTAAATTTATTAATTTATCAGGATATTGTGAATCGGTAGCATAACCAGCCTTTTGAAGGCCATTTGCCCATCTTTTATAATCTTGGGTTTTGTATTCGAATAAGAAATTGTATCTGGATTGTTTTCCTCCATTTAGCAAAAAATCGCTGTGTGCAATAAAGGATTCTTCAGGACTATCATAGACCCTAAAGCACGATTCAATTAGTTTACCTCTATGGTCTTTATCATCATCCTCTTTGAAATAGGATTTGCCATTCCAATTGTTTCCACATTTAATTCCAAAATGATTGTTGGTAGCCGTAGACAATTCGCTCCTTCCATAGTTAGATTCTAATAATCCTTGCGCAAGCTTTATACTTGCAGGAACTCCAGTTCTTTGCATTTCAATAATTGCAATATTTGAAAATGCATCTATATAAGCAGTCGCAGCATTTTGAGCTTGAATTTGCAAACTTAGGATGAAAACAAAAAAACTTACAATGATTTTTTTCATATGGAATTTATAACCTGGGTTAATTAATACAAAATCTATTATATTACAATATTTTGTAATATGACAAAAACTGTTCCGAAAAATTAGTGAGAGGGAAGGGTTTCTTTAAAAAGTGTGATTTATTTACAATCTTCGTATTTTATTAACGGAGATATTGCTATTAATCTTATTCAATGATTGCCAAAAAAAATATTTTTAATGTCCTTGCTCAACTTTGCGTGCTCATAACCTTGTTGTTTTCATGCAATAATGCCAAAGAAAATAATCAATCAGGAAATCAAAATCCATTGTACGAAAGTATTTCTAATTCCATAAAAGAGGATCCAAATAATGCGGATCATTATTTCAAGAGAGCAAATTTATTGTATGAGCAAACTTCTTATGATATGGCAATTTCAGATTTGACGAAGGCTATTTCTTTGG
Organism: Bacteroidota bacterium; assembly: GCA_024642705.1. Taxonomy (GTDB): domain Bacteria; phylum Bacteroidota; class Bacteroidia; order Chitinophagales; family Saprospiraceae; genus Portibacter. The sequence goes on from JAHEAQ010000021.1 coordinate 57,127, forward strand.
ATTCATCCATCGTTGATTATTATCACTTGTTATCGGATGTATATTTAGATTATTTTAAGTCCGGCGAAGCTTTAGATGTGATGGAAAAAGCAGTGGAAAAATTCCCTAAAAGTATAAAATCACTTTTAAAGTTATCAGAACTTCAACTTACGCTGAAACAATACGACGCTTCTTTTTTTACCGTTCAAAAAATATTAAATCAAGATAAGCAAAATGCAGAGGCTTTTTTTATGTTGGGAATGATTTATAGAGCCCAAGGGGATAAGGAAAGGGCTATAAATAGTTTTCAATCTGCTGTAGAACTAGACCCAGAAATTGTCGATGCATGGATAATTCTTGGTGATTTGTTCGCCGAGAAAGATTTCAAAATTGCGGAGAAATACTATGACAATGCCATTCGCATCAACCCTGAAAATGTGCAGACCTACCATGCCAAAGCATTCTATCTCCAAAATAACAATCGCATCGATGAGGCCATCGCCTTATATAAAATTATAATTTCAAAAGATCCGAACTATTCTGATGCATTCCTTAATTCCGGCATTTTATATTTGGAAAAGGATTCATTGGATAGAGCATTTGAAAGTTTTAATCAAATGGTGAGCGTTGAACCAGAAAATTATTTAGGTTATTATTATAGAGGCGTTTCAAGAATGTTTAACAATGATAAAATTGGTGCAAAATCAGATTTGGAATATGTCTTGAAGCTCAATCCCTCCTTTGAAAAAGCACAGCAAGCTTTAGAAAATTTATAAAAATATCTAATTCCAAGAGTTTGGGTAAATATTTTAATTTTTTTCAATGATGGTAGATAAAACGATCATTAATCTTTCAAAAACCTTTGCAATAAGAAATTTTTGAACAGGTCGCCCCTCTGGAGCTTATTTTGTTATTGTCATACTTTGTGTCTGTGTCGTCCTAAAATAAGTTTACAGTTCATCCCAACGGGATTTTTTAGCCCCAGTAGGGGCGAACTGTTTGTAAAGAGAAACTTAAAAATGACATTGAGCTCCGGAGGTGCGGACTCAATCGGACTATAGTGAATTTTTATATTATATATCGTATTATTATAATATATATAACTCACATTATAAATAGGTATGGTTATTGTTTTACTATAGTTAGAAACATTTTAACCCATTATATATTTTGGGTTTAACTTAAAAAAAACAATATGTCTATTTTAAAAGTTATTGAAATCCTTTCTGAATCTTCAAAAAGTTGGGAAGATGCGACTGAATCAGCAATCAAAAAAGCATCTAAATCCGTAAAAAATATTAAATCTGCTTTTGTTCAATCTCAAAGCGTTACCGTTAAAGATGGCAAAGTGGATAAATTTAGAACCAATGTGAAAATTTCATTCGAAGTTGGAGGTAAATAAAATTAGATTTTTAGAGAAAAGGATAAAGCGAGTGTTTGACATTCGCTTTTTTATTTTTAGGCTCTTTCGTTTCTAAGCTTGGTTGTATTTATTGTAATGCAATCTTAACGATCCTGACGATCTTGACAAAGAATGTCAGGACTGTGCGAATGTCAGGACCTTGTGAATTTCAAGACTATGTGAATGTTAGTTCTCTGTATGTATAAGCTTGAAGGGCTGCAATATTCATAGCCTTAGGTGCAACCTAGGGCTATCAATTAGTCTGGTTTTGGCGGCATTTTTGACCAAAAATGATGACAAAACTATTCATTGCAAGTCCATTTTTCGTCTACCTAAATAGTTACAATTCGCTTTCATTTCTAAGCATGGCTGATCTTTTTGTAATCATTATAAATTTCAGCATTGCGAAATGATTATTCTAACGTAAAATGTCAGGACCGTATAAATTTCTGCTGTATATATAAGCCTGAAGGGCTGCAATATTCATAGCCTTAGGCGAAACCTAGGGCTAGCAATTAACCAAGATTCTAGTTTTGACGGCATTTTTGACCAAAAATGAGGACAAAACTATTCATTGCAAGTCCATTTTTCGTCTACCTAAATAGTTACAATTCGCTTTCATTTCTAAGCATGGCTGATCTTTTTGTAATCATTATAAATTTCAGCATTG
>JAHEAQ010000155.1 GCA_024642705.1 Bacteroidota bacterium
AGTGCAATAAGTTTAATTTGTTTCATAATAAGTTGGTTTATACGTGGTTAATGACTAATAAGTTACAATTTATTTTTATATTCATATCAGTTATCACAAAAAATATTTTTCTTGTATTAAGTAAAATCAGAAGAGCAAAAGGTTACCTCCGTTTAAAAAAAATATTTATTACCAAGTTTTTGGCCACAGCGTGGAAACCTTTTATGGCTCCCAATGTACTTATATGAAACAGCAATACACCCATACAAAATTGATCGAATTGATCTCCAATGGAGGTGAAGATCAAGAAAACGCCATCCGATGGATCTATTCTAAATCTGGGTGGGTAAGTATAGTGAAGAAAATGATACGAAATTTAGGAGGTTCAAATCATGATGCTGAAGATATTGTTCAAGACGGACTTATCAATTTTATAATGGATGTCCAGAAAGGCAAAATACAAAAAATAGAGGGCGCAAACGCCTACTTTATTCGTTCTTGCAAAAACAATTGGTTGAACAATTTCAATAGAAAATTGAAAGCACGAGAAATCATTGACAGAGAATTTAACAAGGAGGAAACAAGCATAAACGAGGAAAAAATATTTGTTAGCAAAGAAATCTGGGAACATTTAGATCGATTGCTGGAGCAAATTGGAAGGAAATGTAAAGAAGTTTTAAAACTTTGGTCGATGGGATATAGTCACGAAGAAATAGCAAAATTAATCAATTACGAAAACGCCAATGTTTCAAAGAAAACCAAAAGCCTTTGTATTGAAAAGCTAAAAAATATGGGGCTAAATCCAGATGACTGGAAATACTAAAAAGAAAATGAAAGAAGACTTAGATAAATTATTCTCGCAATATCTTTTAGGTGAACTATCAGCAGAAGAAAAACTAGAATTCGAAAAAAATTTAGAAAATGATGCAGATTTCAAAGACAAATTTGATGATTATCGAATAGGAATGATTGCTGGTGAACGGATTCAATATAAAGAATTAGAATCCAAAGTGAACTCCATAATCAAAGATGAGAAGGAAAGAAAGAAACAACGAAATCTGAAGTTGATCGTAGGGCTAATTATACTTCTACTCTCAGCTGTTGCGATTTTCTACTATACATCGAAAGAAAACAACCAACCGGAATTTTTGTATGCCACTTATTACAAGGCTCCTCCATATAGCGTTGAAAGAGGTAATTCTGAATTAGATACTATTCAACAAATGAAATCCAATTTTGCAAAAACGAATTGGCCTTGGATTATAGAATTTGAAAGTAAATTGAGCGCTTCTCAAAAAACTTTGCCGATCATACAAAGCATGATTGCTCACGCTTTATTAAATGCTAATGAAAACGAAAAAGCCATTTCGTTATTCAAACAGATCGCCAATAATTCTGATTCAACAGATCTTGCTGATAATTTGTACTATATCGGATTGAGTTATTTGAAGATTCGTGAAATAGATTCCTCATTGGTTTACTTGAATAAAGCAATATCAAGTAAGTCATACTTTCCTGATAAAAAGGATGCCGAAACCATCATTGATAAATTAAAGAAATAATTACTTTAACCGAAATCGATCAGTAATTTTTTTCCACCAATATTTGAAAAACAAAACTGTCACACCTAAAAAATCGAGCTGAAAAGCAATGTTAGAGCTGCCTTTAAATAAACCTTCTAGTCCTGCATTGAATCCTTTATCACTCGCCGTATAAGTCCAAGTTGAAGAAGGCTTTTTATTTTGGGTTAATTTTTCAAATTTATTCTTATCGTTTAAATATGATTCTTGAATTTCAATTTGAAACTCTTGTGCTGACTTTAACAAATCCTTGAAAAATCGGTCAGCAAGAACCTCAAAAGCACGCAGCGGATTTTGACCGCCAAGACTGATAAAATGAATTCCATCCTTTACTTCGAATAGTTGTGAAATATATCCAGACCATTGCATATCAATATCTTCTACTAAAGCATTCTTGAGTGTAACATCATATTTTTCATTTTTCCAAATTGAATTTCTCAGTTGGTTTATTAATTGAGCTTGCAAATAAGAAATAGCAGAATATTTATTGATTGTTTCCCTTAGTAGATTGTCTTGATCTTCAGAAACTTCTTGTGCATGAGATAAAAACATATGAATGTCTATATCAACAATCTCATCTTCTTCATTGAATTTGAATTTTTTCGCCAATACTTTCCTCAAATTATTCTTATCAAACAAATCATCTTCCATGCTCACAAAAAATTGGCTTGCTCCTGCTTCCCCTTGTCTGGCTGCCCTACCTTTTAATTGTCTGTCTATTCTTCCACTTCGATGCATATTTGTTCCAATCACAAATAAACCGCCAAGAAGCTCTACTTTTTCTTTGTCAATCCCTTTTTCTCCACCTAATTTAATGTCAGTCCCTCTTCCTGCCATATTTGTTGAAATGGTGACGGCATTCAACATACCTGCATTAGATATTATTTCAGCCTCCAGTTCATCATTCTTTGCATTTAAGATATTTGAGTGGATACCTTTCTCCTCCAACTTATTAAAAACCAATTCTGACTCAGAAATATGTTGAGTTCCAATTAGAACAGGTCTTCCAGCAGAATGCAGTTGAATAACTTTATTAATGATGGCTTGATATTTTAAATCTCTATTCTTAAAAACACGATTTTCATAGTCAATTTGTTTTGATGGGACATTTGGAGGAATCACTACCAGTTCGAGTCTATAGCTATCATTTAATTCGACAGAAGACTCTCGTGCAGTCGCAGTCATTGCTGCTTTAATTTTGTATTGTTTATAGAAATTCGGAATACTTATACTGTTTAATATTAAACCCTCCGATTTAATTGGGCAACCTTCCTTTGCTTCCACTGCAGTCTGTAATCCATTCCGCCATTTTCTATCTTCAACTATTCTACCAGTGAATTCATCAACTAGAATTATATCGTTATTTTTTACAATGTAATCCACATCTTTTTTTAATAATAAATGTGCATGAAGACTGAGATTAATTGCTGATAAAATGTTTTGATTAGCTTCTTCATATAGATTTTCTATATTCAAGCTTTTGCCGACAAAATCAATACCTTCCTCAGTAAGAAAAACACCTCTTTTAAAATCATTGTATCCAAAGTATGTTTTTTCGACCAATTGCTTAACCATTTTAGCAATCTTATAAAAATCAACACTGAATTCTTGAACACTACCAGCAATAACAAACGGATTAGTTGCTTCATCTAAAAGAATGGCATCAGCTTCATCTATAATCGTATAATAAAATCTTGAAAAAGACTCATCAGAAGAGCAGTTGTCCAAACTCCTTTTCAAGTAAGTATATATGAATTCTTTGGCAGAACCATAAGTTACATCAGCTTGAAGCGCCAATTCAATTTTTTCTTTTGACATTCCAGCTTTAAGACAATCACTTTTTATACCCAAAAAATCAAATATTGGATGGAAAAATGCATGATCTCTCTTTGATAAATATTCATTAAAACTATGGACATGGATTCCCTTTTTTTCACATGCCCTCAAATAGGTCGGAAATAATGCAGCCAAAGTTTTACCTTCTCCGGTTTTCATTTCTGCAATTCTTCCTTCATACAAAACCAAACCAGTGACTAGTTGTACATCATAAGCTTTTTGACCTAATATTTTTTCTGAAAGGACTTTTATTAATGCAAAAGCTTCAACAATAATAGACTCCTTGATTTCTGTCACTTCTATTTCTGTTTGAATCTTTTGATGGATTGTTTTTAACTCATTCAAATTAAAATTTATCCATTCTGAATACCTACTATTTATTTTTTCAACAACAGAATAATAAGGTCCAAGATCAAATATTGTAGGAGTATTGATGTATTCTTCTAGTCGTTTATAAATACTAATTATGCTCATTTTATGATAATTAAGATTAAAAAAGGAGTTAGCAATAGTTTGGATAAACAATCGCTAAACCTGATTTCTGTAAGTATTTGAAATCAAGATTCACTTTAATCTAGAGCAATAATAAGATGTAAGATGGTCTAGTGAAAAATTTTGATGATCAATTTTTGGAATAAAAACATACATTTTATCCTCAAGCATCTTAAGATGGTTATCCCTTTGATTCTTAACATTTAGATCTGCTAATTGACATTTGTCAATTGATGAAGGTTGGTTTTCGGATAATTCGAGGCCATTTTTGTGAAAAA
>JAHEAQ010000101.1 GCA_024642705.1 Bacteroidota bacterium
GTCATTGTCCAAAGTGCCAAGGCCACAAGAAAGAACAATGGATACAGGCACGACAGCAAGAACTACTACCAGCCAAATATTACCATGTCGTATTTACACTGCCACAGATTATCAACTCCATTGCCATATATAAGGCCAAGGAAATTAAATCATTGGATGAATCATAATTTTGTTTGATAAAACCATCATTTGTAAAAAGTCCAGCACTTGTGGTTATACCATCTAAAAGAATGATTTTGGCACAATCATGATTGATTAATGTGTCTGTCGTAACGCTCAGATTTATACCTGCAGTTGCACTTGTAATGTCCAATCTCAAGGTGCCATAGTTGTGAAATCGATCAGAATCTATGCCATAAACTTGTGGTATCCAGCCTACTTAGCATGCAGTCCAAAACACTTGAAAACGAAGTGGCTTCGGAAGCGTTGGAAGATGGACAAAATAGAGTCCATTCCATGGCTTTGATTCATCAACATCTGTACGCTGATGATCGGATGGCTGGAGTCCAAATGGAAAAATACATTACCAGTCTTTGTGAAACAACATTTCAAGCTTATAATATTGATGCGGAGCGAGTAAATTTAAAGTTGGACATTGAGGAATTGGAGTTGGATATTAAGACGGTGGTGCCACTTTGCCTGGTTTTGAATGAATTGATAACAAATGCTTGCAAGTATGCTTTCCCAGGAGGAAGGAGAGGAACGATAGAGGTGAGCCTTGAAGAAAAAAACCAGCAACTGGTGGTTTCAGTGAAAGACGATGGCATTGGGATAGCAGGAGATGCAAAGCAAGTAGGATTTGGTACCGTTTTGATAAATGCATTTGCAAAAAAGATGAAAGCAGAAATTATCAGAGAGACAGACGCAGGCACACGTATTCAATTGATTATTAACAATTATGAAAAGATTGCGACGACGCAAAGGGCGTAAGAAGTTTGATTTTATCTTTTTTTACTTAATTTGAAAGCTGTCAATTTAGGATATGATTTTTATTCCAGTTTTTCTTGATGATAATTTTTATTAGGCAGCCGCTGCCGACAGGTGTGCTGTCGGTTCCTTCACTATTTTAACTCTGTTAAAATTCCTATGGATCGTCCAGTCATGCTTTTTCAGTCTGGTTTTTGTTGATTGCAATCTTTGTTAAGCCTCCGCAGCCGAAAGATGAGCTGTCGGTTCTCTTCTTATAAAGGCATGCCAGTCGTTATTCCAGCAAAGCTGAACTTAGCTCTCCAATCCAACTGGTTTACCGCTGATTCCCACTTTACTACGACTTGCCTGTCGTTTTTTAAGCAAAGCTGAACCAGAGGATCCCCAATTATTTAACAGGCGAAATCATAATATGAGCTCGATGAGTTCCTGGATTCATAATCCAAGGATGGTTGGCAGAAATAGGTGATTCGGGTAAACCTGTAGATTCAGCAGTTGCCCAAGGCAATTATGCTACATATCTATAAATGGCTTCATCAACGGCACCAGTTTCTGGATCATACATCGAAATAGGTCCAGATAAGATGTGTAAGGTTGAGCCCAGTACTCCCATATCTAAAGTTCCAGCTTTCGCTTCTTCTTCTCGTTTATCGAAAATTTCTTGAGCCGACTTGCCTTTTCTTATAGAGCTCTTCCTCTCGCCTTAAATGGTTCCAGATTTTTGTGATATATTTTTCAACTTCGGTAAATTCATTTACAACACCAGTAGTTCCAGAAATGATTACTTTAATTTCTTTTTGAATTCTTGATTTCCAATAGTCAGGTTTGCTATTCTGGATTTTTCGTAATATCTCCCAATAGAGTTAGTTTGCTATCAGTTCGTGTGTCGCTGCCGTGAACCCAAATAAAATCTTTTGATACGGTTGATTCGAAAAATTCGAGATTTGTTTCAATCAGAGACTTTTCCCATAGCGCATCAAATTTTTTGAGATTTTCAACATTTATACAACTCTCTTGTGCAGAAATGTGAAATATTGATCATGCCAAAATGATAATTATAAGATTAATTTTTTTCATTCTAATGGTTTATTAAATGCACAACAACAATTCGCTAACGCAATTGCATTTATTTATTGTTGTATAAGTGCATAGATCGGGTCAACACCCAGATTAAAGGGGCAGTTCTTCTCCAAATCCTTTATCCTTATGTCTAACTCGCAGCCATTAAAATCTCCTGTAGCCTTCTGGCTACAATGCGCTCCTCTCCAGGATTCATCATCCAGGTCGTGATATTAACCGATTTATCCCCACCTACCGTTTCAATAGACGGATGACCATTTCGGAGTGCTTCTCTTGCCTCGTTGGGCGTAATCTTAATTTTGGATTGATCCCAACTAATGTTGATGGAAGGTACATGATTAGCGATAGCTGGAACATGAATTTCAGTCTCAACACCTTCTACTTCCATCGCATATTTGTTGATTAGTTTGATCTGACTGTCCCATAATTTCCAATCCGCGTCGTGATCCCTATTTATATAGGTTTCGACTGCAATCAACATAGCCAGCACTTCTTCCTTATTTACCTTCATTCCTCTACCGACCGTATCACCCCTTGGTGGTGCACTTAATCTGGCTCCGCGAATCAAATCTTTTCTACCAAGCAATAATCCACAACTTTGAGGACCTCTTAATCCCTTACCGCCAGAAAAACAAACCAGGTCAAATCCCATATCAGTATACTTCCATAAATTTTCCACCGGAGGTACATCTGCTGCACAGTCATTCATCATAGGAATATTGTGTCGCTTGCCCACTTCAATAAATTCTTTATACTGAATTTTGCCTTGGAAATTATGTGCATTTAAAAACCAAAGCATGGCTGTATTTTCATTGATTGCCTTTTCCAGTTCATCCACTGTTTCTATTTCAATAATCTTTACACCACAGTTTTTCAACGCATGAGCATAGCCTATAGCATGAGATTTTTGCAAAATTACCTCACTTTTCATGTCTGTCAAGTCATAAGGTATGCGGGCTGCTTTCTTGGGATCATCTCCAGTCAAGACACCAGCCAAGCCGAGGGTGATCGCCGAAAACGCTCCGGAGGTAACGGTTGCGGATTCGCACCCGATCAACTCGGCTAATCTTTCACCCACCTTATCTTGAAGGTCGTCCAACGCCACATATTGCCCCGCAGCATAATTATAGGCTTCCACTGCTTCTTCTGTCATCAGACATCCCGTCAATGCAGTATAGGTGCCCGCTGCATTTATAAAACTTCTTAATCCCAATTCTTTATAATAGTCCCTTCTACCTGATAATTCAGTTAGGTGTGGGGTAATTACTCCTGCCGTAAATAGACCACCCACCAATGGTAAAGTAGATATTTGTTTGATTAAATCTCTTCTTGAAACCAACATAATATTTTGTTTTAGATTTTCAGATAAGTTAAAATTTGGGTTATGCTAAATGGCTGCGATACAATCCATTTCCACCAGTGAATTTCCAGGTACTCCTCCGTAAGTTGCCACTGTTGTTCGAACCGGAGGGTTTTTGCCAAAGCGCCCACGATAGACTTCGTTTAAACCGTTGTAATCTGCCAAGTCAGCCAAATACACATTTACCTTGAGCACTTTTTCCATTGAGGATCCATGTTTGACCAATTCTTTCTCCAACTCCTTCAAGACATGATCTACATGGGATTTAATGTCTCCATCAAAATGTGCTCCTTTTCCAGCGACAAATAATAAGTTTCCATATTTGACTCCTCCTGAAAATAATGGCACTCCATCTTGATCGGTGACCACATCAAATACTTCTTTTTGCGGCGCGACCTCCATTGGAATGGAGTTTGAAGCTGCTTTGGCAACACCATAACCCAAAATTCCGGCTAATGAAAGGCCGATTTTCTTAAATACTGATCTTCTATTCTCTTGCTGTTTCATAATAATTAATTTTTTATGGTAAAATCACCATGTTCTTTTTTCTAATAATTTCTGAATTTGTTCTTTTGGGACAGGGAGCTCATCGATGTGAGCAAGCAGCCATTCTGAAAAATCTTTTTCAATTTCATCGGACCACTTGGCATCAATCTGACCAGGTGTATATTTACCCTCTTTTAATCTACTAATACCGAAGAAATCCCTTAGTCTGACTACTTCAGAAGTTACTACTATTTTCTCTGCCAGGTGCGCAGGTATAAACATTACCCCTTCATCTTTGGCCAGAACTATATCTCCTGGCAATACAGTGGCCGCGCCCATGCGAATCGGCACATTGAGCCCGGACAACATCACATCCTCCAAGTAAGAAGGATGCCATCCTTTCACAAAGGCATTAAACCCATCTATTTCTGAAAGACCTTCTAGGTCTCGGCTGGATGCATTGAATACAACTCCGTTCCCAGATTTCGCAAAAATGGCATTACCCAGGTTATCGCCGATGAGTGTGCCGTTCACAATTTTTCCAAAACCATCAGCCACATACACATCACCTTTGGAGAGCATATCGATGGGCCAGGAATTAGAATTTCCAATTCGTCCATCCATTTTACCCTTTTCTGCAATGGCATCAGCCACATCCTTACGTAAAGGCATGTACTGAGCAGTAAGGGCCCGTCCTACCACAGGTACTCCTTTATGGATCGGCACCCAATCGCCTTCAAACTGATTATGGTAGCCTTCGTTGCGCAATACACCCCAGGCTTCTTCAATGGTAACCGATTTCATTCGATTTAAAATATCCTCAGCGACTTTAGGTCGTCCATCCTCAAACCGTTCCCCTTCCCACGCTGCAGTGAGAAATAGCATATTATCTTTACTAATCGTTTGCCCTAGTAGATCGCAACCTATCAAAGCATAGCCTAGCAATAAAATAATGACTTTTATTTTCATATGTTCTCTATTTGAAATAACAATGTTTATTCATTTTCGGGTACTTTTTCTCTCCACCAAGTTGCCAATGATGAACCAGAAATATTCATCCATGGTCCAAATATAGCCGGTGCTAATCCTACAGTGGCTACTTTACCCATTTCCAGGGCGATACCGGATGCTAGCCCTCCATTCTGCATACCAACTTCCAAAGCAATCGTACGGCAATCATTTTCCTTCATTTTAAATAATCGACAAGCCCAATAGCCCAAAAAGTATCCCGCAACATTATGCAGAATAGCTGCCGCAAATAAGGCCAAGCCAATGGTTAATAAACTATCTCTTCCTGCTGCAGTGATGATCGTTATAATGAAAGCAATACCGGCCATAGACACCAAAGGCATTGCTTTATCGAGCCACTTAAATTTACCTTGAAAAAAGTGATTAAACAAAAGGCCACCAAGGATAGGTACAATTACAATCTTTACAATACTCAACATCATCGCCCACGAATCAATGGGTATAAATTGGCCAGCTAGTGTCTTCATTAAAAAAGGAGTCAAAAATGGAGCTAATAAGGTAGCACATGCCGTAAGCGTTACGGATAAGGCTAAATTTGCTTTAGCCAGATAGACCATGACATTGGATGCTAATCCACTGGGGCAAGCACCAATCAAAACAATTCCTGCAGCAATCTCCGGTGGAAATCTGAAAACCGTCGCAAGACTTACCCCTACCAAAGGCATAATAGTAAATTGACAAGCCATTCCTATGCCCACTGCCCTTGGCATCTTAATGACACCAACAAAATCTTTAAAGCTCATCGCTGTACCCATACCAAACATGATGATTTGTAAAAGTGGCACAATCAATTTCTTAAGATTAAAGGAACCCCACTCTGTAAAAAGCTGTGGATAAAATAAAGAAGCTGCGACCGCAGAGAAAATTAAAATCGTGAATGAAAAGCCTTTAAAAAAAGTATGCCCGCGCAGACCTATTGCGCCAAAGGCCAAACCGCTGATTAACAAAGGTCCTATCAAATTGTCCTGTCCTATGAGCAAAACCACCAACGATGCAATGATCAAAACCACTGATCCTCCTAATATAAACTTGTACTGTCGCTTCAATTTATCCTGATATTTTCAACTGTTATTTCTCCCATTTAGGTCTGGATATTCCATTAAGATCCCAAACTACAATTCCATCTCTGAGGGTTAATTCACAAGATAATTTTTGGTTCCCATCTAATCGCCATCCTTTAGTGTCAATAAATCCAAAATTTCCTTTTTCAATTTTAAAGATCGTAAGATCTGCTCCGACTCCAATGGCTAAATTGCCAATATTCTCGCGTTGAATGATCTCCGCGGGAACCTGAGTAGTTGCTTTTACAACTTCTTGGATCGTAAGACCCATATTTAAAAATTTTGACATTACATTGGATATGTCCTTCATCCCACCATTCATACTTCCTGTATGCATATCGGTGCTAATCGAATTGGGCTTAAGGCCTTGTTCTATTGCTGGGATCGCCTGGTCAAAAAGAAAGGAGCCACCACCGTGCCCTACATCAAAAATAATTCCTCGCTTTTGAGCTGGTAGAATAAAGGGTAGTAGTTTTCTGTTTTCATCTACAATTGGCATACGCCCATTAACATGAGCATAAGCATGTGTGAATATATCTCCAGGTCGAAGTTTTTCCATAAACAATGTCTCCAAAGAATGTGGGGGATCGGTCCCTCCAAAATCAACCATAACTGGTATATTGGCCAGCTTCCCAGCTTCAACAGCTTTTTCTACCGGCCCCCATTCCGGACCGTAAAAGTGCGCTACTTTTATTCCAACTACATAATCGGAATTTGCTTTAGCGGCTATAGCCGTCAGCTTGGCATCCATATCTCCCAAGTTCTGTTCAACAGCTCCTCCAGCCATCCCAGAACCTACTATATTTAAAAAACTTAAGACGCGGGTTTTGGAATTATCGATGGTCTGATCCTTAAAAGTTTTAAAATTTCTCCAACCGGCACCACCTACATCTACAATAGTAGTCACCCCGGACCTAAAAGAAAATCCATCAGGGGGTAATGCTGTATAACTATTTGCAAGATATGCATCTGGCTCAGTACCAAAAAAGTTGTGCGAGTGCAAATCGATCAGTCCTGGCATCACGTACATACCGCTCGCATTGACAACTTGAAAAGCACGGGACGCATCAATATTTTTATCGATCTGAAAAATTTTGCCGTCCTCTATAGCGACGTCCATTATTTCATCGATTCCATTTTTAGGATCAATCAAATGTCCACCTTTAATTAAAAGGTCTATTTGTTGCGAACATAAAGTAAAGGAACAAATACTTATACAAATAACAGTTAAATAAAATTTCAAAGCTAGAATTGTTTATTTGTCATTAAGATAGTATTAAAATAAAAATAATCATTACTTTTCTCAAATAATTCTATTTTTTCCAGCTCCATTCTCTTCCAGCATATTCCGTTTTAAAATATTCAAAGCAGCCTCGGTCTTGCAAAGTCACATAGCAAGTTTTACCATCGGGTCCTCCAAACGTAATATTTGAAGGGTTTTTTCCTTTGAGGATAACTTCTTTAATGACTTCACCAATAGGTGAAACAATAACCACGCTGCCTTTTCCGTGACGAGTAATATACAGATTACCTTCTACATCACAGCGCATGCCATCCATCCCATGATCTTCAAATTTGATTAAAATCCTTTTATTGCTGACCTTGCCTGTTTCATCCAAATCATAGGCCCAAACATTTCTTTGCACACTCTCATTAACGTAAAGCGTTTTTTCATCTGGGCTTACCTCGACTCCATTGGTGGTACCCATGGCACTCTCCACCAGCACAGCTTCGCCTGAAGGACTTACCCTCCAAAGATTTCCCGTACTTTCTTTCCAATTAGGATCACTAAGAAAAAGAGTTTGGTTCTTCATGATCGCCAAATCATTGGGCTGATTCATCTTAGGATTGTGCATAAAAACCGTAATATTTTTTTGCTCCTGATTGATTTGTAAAATATTATGTCCAGTATAATCAGCAATTAAGAGATGGCCTTGATTATTCATGCGAATTCCATTTCCTGTACTTCCTTCAGGTAGATTAACGTAAAGCTGCGATTCCCCTTCTGGAGTGACCACGCCGATAGTCCCTTTTTCCTTAAAATTTACTGCATAAATATTTCCTAAAGCATCCGTAGCTGGTCCTTCTATTCCGGGAGTAAACTCGAGTTCCTTTGTAAAATCGTAGGCTTCATAATACGGCGTTATTGGCTCTTCACAGGCAAAACAAAAGATTATTATTAGATTTAACGTGATGTACTTTACCATAGTGAAATTTTTACTTAAATAAAATTAATTAAATATGCTGAAATATTTGGCTCATAAATCAGATATACTTATAAATCAAAATAATTATATTCGTTAAATGCATAATTATAAGATTACTTAAATTATTTTTATAACAATGAACTATCGAATTTCCATCTACTTAATCCATTGCATAATATTTGTGGTCAGCGCAAACATCTTTATCTCTTGCAAAACTGATGAAATACGGCTCGATAGCGAAGAAAATGGTGGCTTATTTCTTCCTGATGGATTCGAAGCTGTGGCGGTTGTCAATCAGCTTAAAGGCCAAGCCAGACATATTGCGGTTAATGAAAATGGTGACATCTATGTAAAATTGCGCACGGCAGTCAAAAAGCACGGCAATGCGGTGCTTCGTGATAGTGATGGGGACGGTAGAGCTGATTTGATAAAATATTTTGGCAATTATCCCATCTATGGAAGTTATGGTACTGGTATGAGGATTCATAATGGCTACCTTTACTACAGTTCTCAGATGCAAGTTTACCGGCAAAAACTTACCAAGGGAAAAATGATTCCTGAAAGTACACCTGAATTAATTGTTCAGGACACCGGTGAAAAATCCAATCGGGAACATATTGGAAAACCTATTGCCTTTGATGGCAAGGGAAATATGTATGTCCCATTTGGGGCACCTTCCAATGCTTGCCAAAACCCAAAGCGCACCCCTGGGGCTCCGGGTCAGGACCCATGCCCCCAACTGGATACTTATGGAGGCATTTGGAAATTCAAGGAAGATGTATTAAATCAAACCCAAGCTCAGGCAGAAAAGTATGCTACGGGGATACGGAGTTTAGTTTGTTTGGAATGGGATCAGGGATCCAATGGTCTATATACAGTTATGCATGGACGAGATGATCTGTTACGGCTGTTTCCCGGAACTTTTACTCCATGGCAAAGTGCTATGCTTCCAGCAGAAGAGTTTCTAAGAGTGGAATCCGGTGATGACTTCGGTTGGCCGTATTGTTTTTACGATCAGCTTCAAGGCAAGAAAATATTGGCTCCAGAATACGGCGGTGATGGAATTGAGGTTGGGAGATGCTCTGCATATAAAGACCCTATTTATGGTTTTCCTGGTCATTGGGCACCAAATGATTTATTGTTTTATGATGGTGACCAATTTCCAGCACGATATAAAGAAGGGGCGTTTGTTGCCTTCCATGGATCAACCAACCGGGCCCCATATCCTCAATCAGGATATATTGTTGCTTTTATACCCATGCTTAACGGATTGCCTACTGCTGATGTAGAAATATTTGCTGATGGCTTTGCCAGAGTAGACACCATCGTAAGTGTAAAGGATGCTGTGTTTAGGCCAATGGGATTGTCTCAGGGGCCTGACGGTTCATTATACATTGCAGAGACCGAACATGGTGCAATTTGGAAAATATCTTATACTGCTGATAAAAAATTGTTTGACAATAGTGCTTTGGCTGCTATGAATCTCAGAACCGAAATGATCCACATCAGAACTCCTGACCTTACCACGGATAATTTGCAAAAGGAAGCAAAGGATGAAGGAGAATTTGTATATGACACTTATTGTGGTACTTGCCATCAACGTGATGGTGAGGGAGATGGAGCACGCTTTCCTACCCTGGTTAATACAGATTGGGTTACTGGAGACAAAAACCGCCTAATAAGAATTATTCTTGAGGGGATGGAAGGAGAAATTATTGTCAATGGAACCACTTTTTCCAATGTCATGCCTCAGCATTCGTTCCTTACCGACAAGCAGATTGCTGATGTACTTACCTACGTCCGTAAAGGATTTGGGAACAATGCATCTTCGATTACTACATCTGAAGTGACGGAGGTTAAAGAATCTATAATTAATAAAGAGATTTAAGTTGGGGGTGAGTATGGGCTTGCCATCATGGCAAAGTGCAGTGTCTTCCTTAATGGTGCGTGTTTGACCTTTATTGCTTAGCCAAAAAAGTAAGAAGAAATATTATTTTATTTCACAGAAGTCGATCGTAATATTCTCAGAATAAACTCTTTGACACCCGCATGTTCCATTTTAGCCTTATTGAGAGCATAGAGTTTATCATCAATAAAATTATCGAATTTAAAATTTTGTAAAAATGCAGTATTTTCTATCTGCAATTGAGATCTCTTATAATTAAACCCGGACTATTCAATGGGTTTTCGTCGTGAGAGTTAAAAGGGCAATAGAATAAGGCGCTCGCGGAGTATTTTCATTTGAAATCGTAGTTACCATTACGTTGAAAATGAAAATATGAGCAAGTGATATATTTTGCAGGTGTTTTAGCACGTAATACATAACCTATTGAAAAATCCGGGTTAAAAGTTTCATCTGCTGTATCTATATTTCTAAGCGAAACATATTGCTTTATAAAGAAGATTAACTCTGAATTAGTGCCTTCAAGTTCTGTCATTGTTTCTTGTAATTCTTTAAACAATCGCGATCATTGAAACAATTGTTTTTTTAACTCATTATTATTGAGTTTTGAAAGTCCATCAGAATTTTTTAGCTCATTTAAAACTAAAAGTTCACTAATTGGAATTAAGTTTATTCTTCTGTCTCCCATATAAGAAAATCGTACACCTAATTTCATTAATAAAATCCACCATAGTGCAACCAGATAAACTATAAATAACACATTCGTTAACTTGTTTGTCATAAGATTATCATTCATTGTCAAAATAAGTACTGCAAACCTATGGTGTTAATCGAGAAAATGAAAGTGTCTTTGTTTTACTACTTAATTCGTGGTACACTTTGTCCCGAACCCAATTACCCGTAAAGTTGTTGAAATCGAGTAGGTAAAGGAAATTTCGCCCCAAACCTACTGACGCTTAGGTCAGCACAAGTCTCACAGTCTCACAGAACAGTGCTTGAAAGTCTCCCATCATATGCTTTCGCTGAAGTTTGTGCCTCTGCTTAAGCTTTGGCGACACGCGGACAGCATAGGCGCAACGGCTCTTGTTGTACAAATCTAAGCAATTACATTTATTTGGGGAAAATTCCAATGGTAAAAAAAGGTTGAATATTTCTTCCTCACTGTTGCTTGCCATTTATAGGCTTTCCTGATACAGGTTTTATATCGCTTATACCTTTTCCTTGCCCACCATACCAATCGTTTACTCAATAATCGAAAGACTTTTGTAAGCTCATACATCTTAAATTTACCATAATAACGCACCAAACCCCTAATCTTTGGATTAAGATATTGAGCCACTCCTACGACGCTTTTAAAACTTGCTTTGTTTACATTGAATTCTTCGAGCTTGTCTGCGATTCGTTTTCTTGAACCAATACTTATAGCACAATCATAGCCTAAAAATAGGCTCCCCTTTTTCTTAGAGTAGGCTGTTCTTTGTTGAAAGGAATTTCCCAAAAAGTCAAATTTGACTGTTTCATATTTTTCTTTTCTCTTATAGTCTCGGCAATAGACAATTTTTGTCTTCTGTGGATGTAATTCCAATCCTACCGATTCCATACTTTGATGTACCTTTTGTAGTATTTGTTCTGCGTGAGATTTTGTGCTACAGTGTATAATCACATCATCAGCATATCTTGTGAATTTTACACTTTTTTCTGTCTGTTCTATCCATTTATTTGTCCAACCCTGTCACTAATGGCAGGTATGCCTAATTTACGGATTGTGCCGTCTTTCTTAGATATCTCTACTTCTTTGACTGGAAGAGGAAAATAACTCCATGATGCCATGCGATTCCAAAGTTTGATTGTCGATGCCGTGCAAGGCTTTGCAAGGTTCCTTCATTAAATCGTGATTTCGTATCACGATTTTGCTTCGCATCATTCAGTCTTCTTTGTTGGAACGCACTTTTTGATAAGCCTCCCAAACCATTTCTTTGGTTATAGGTAATGATTTTATTTGCCCTTAATTCGTCATCTATATTAGCGATACTTACTAATGTTGAACATCTTATGATGCTGCGAGAAGTGTTTCGCATTTCTAACCTAAATTGATTTGCAATAAATTTTTAACGGCTCTCATGCTCCATTAATTATGAGTCAAGAAATGAGCATTATACATATAATATAATATTTAATATGTATTTGTGCTAAAGAGATAAAATCCAAAGACACCCAAGTATTACATTTGAATTATAACATTCAAAACATTTTAACCTCTTTATTTCAATTAAATAAAACCTTCAAATTATGAAAAAATTAAATTTCACCACAGCGCTTCACTACAGCAATTATTTTAACTTAAAAACAATAAACAAAATTATTATTTTACTTATGATGATGATTTTGAATAGCGCCATTTTTAGTCAAGATCTTATTTCTTTTAAAGACGGGAACACAGAAGAAGCAATAATTTTAGAGATTACTCCAATGTTAGTAAAATACAAGAAATTCAATAACAATGACCCTTTAACCTACACCATCTTGCAATCTGATATATTAATGATTAAATATAAAAATGGTATCCTTCAGACGTTTTCAGATCAAACCATAGCGAATATAGAAAACAACTCTAATTTAAATTCAAAAAAATTAGCATATGATCAAAACAAATATAGTGGCCCTAAAGTCGGATTTACAGTTCTAGGTCCTGGTATATTTCAGGAACGCCTTAAGGAAAAAGGTTACAGTCCATTTATCGTACAGTTCGGTTGGCAGTTTGAAACTCGCATTTTTACGCTTGAAAATGGAACTTCTGGTTTGCTTGAGTGGATTTTACTTATCGGTGGGGCAGAAAAAGGCCTATTTCTACCAAGTGTAAGTATGTTAATGGGACTCAGAGATGGGAAAAACGGATTTGAGTTTGGATTAGGTCCCAATCTTTCGCTTTCAGGCATAGGAATGGCCTTTGCTATAGGTGGCTCAATCAAATATGATAGAATTACTTTCCCAATTAACCTAGCAATGGTTCCTTCGGTAAATGTTGATAACACAAACAATAATTTCTCTGGAAATAACATAAAGAAAACAGGTCTTCGATTAAGCTTGTTGGTCGGTTTCAATGCCAAAGTAAAATAAAGTAAATAATCAATAATATCTTGTAGGACTTTTCTTTTGCAAATAATTTAATAGCAAATGAAGTAGTTTTTCAGGCTTAATATAAAGACATCAGAATCTGAATGGATATTTAAATATCCATTCAGATTCTAAAACCTCTCAAGGTTGGCTTTACCTAGTATAATATAAAATTATGGGATTCAAAACCAAAATTCAGCTCATTCAAAGAGCTAAGAGCGAGCAATGGTATATCAATTTTCCATCTGCTTTAGCTCAAACTATGGAATTGGATAAAGCTGAAATCGTCGAATGGGTTGTTCAAGATAAACATTGCCTAATTTTAAAAAGAATTGAAGCAATTTCTAAAGTGCCTAAAAAAACTGACCAAAATTCCTTAATAGATTGTTGTGATCTTCTTTTAGTGTCTTGTCCTAAAATAGGTTTTCAGTTAAACCCTTAATCCTAAAATAGGTTTACAAATTATGTTTAATAGCGTATTTTCTAGCCTTTCGTAAAATTTAATTGGTATTTTTATATTGTCAAGGTCGGTTTTAAGATTTTAATCAATAATGGCATAAATGGTATCCAATTGCTTTTTTTTCTTTTGGTTTTCATTCCAATTATTAATACTTACGGCAATAAGAATACCCAAAACCACTAGGAAAATTTCACCTATAGCATACTTAAAGTATTTTCCATTCATTTCTTTCAATCTAAGCTTGCGGAGGAAGTTGAGCATTTGGGTTATTTTCTGTTGGAGAGTTCTGTGTTTATCATTTGACTCATATTAATAAGTATGCCTTTTATATTCCTAAGCCTAAATAGGGAGTGCTCGGCTTTTTTCTCTTCGTAATTCAAAAGGTCAGATAATATGGGACTTTGAAGCGGATTCTTGATCTTCAGGTATTCTTATATAACAGGTTTTCCCTTAATGGATATAATTTTGCTACCAACAAGTGCTTTTCTAGCCTCATCAATTCGTTGGTCACAGCTTTCATTAATGTATTTAATGAAAACCATCTGTGCAGGAAGGCGTTCATCATAATTTTCAATTAAAAGCGCTCGAAGACTGTCATTTTTGATTTTGTCTAATCCATTCGATTTTATGGCTTCATAAGGGCCAGAAGTATATCTTTGAGTAAAACCTTCTGCTGTTTGCTCAATAAGTTGGATCAATGTACTTTCTGGTATTTTTTATCACTTATTGCAAGGACTTTCAAAGCCTGAATAGCAGAATCCTTTCGATTAATTCTTCTAATGAAATGGTCATAAACTAAAGCTATATCAGATTGAATTACATTATTAATTTCTTTAAGAAGTAAAAGTTCGTAGCGCTCAGCCCTTCTATCCTCGTTCCAATTATTGATACTCAACGCAATCATAATCCCAATCACAACAAGGACTATCTCCCCAAGAGCATATTTTAAATACTTTCCAGTGTTATTTTTCTCCATAAGTTCGTAGCGTATTCTTCTAAAGAATTTTATCATAAGATAGTGTTTTGCCTAAATGAAAAATGCTTATTTATAGGCATTATAATCCTTATGCCAGATAAGAATAGTATCAATTTACTCTTAAAATAGTTATAAACTATAAATAGACTAAAACAAAAATTCTAACCCTTCATTTTCTACAAGATAGCTGGCCGTCACTATTCCTGATTCATCTATAAATTGAACAGTAACCGGTTTGTTTGATGCATTAAAAAACAAAGCAATAAAAATAATATTCATCATCAATATCAACCTTTGTTTCAATTGGTTCATCACATCTGTATAGTTCAACCTTATGGTAAAAGGAGGAATTCCACAATGAATCAATTTGACCTTTACTAAAGTTCTGCTGTCTAAGTTTTAGTTCTGTTTTAGCCATATTGTATATTGTTCTCTCATAATTGATGTCTATGATCAGAGGATTCAATTGAGATTTATAGTCTTTTATTCGAGCCTTATATTCTTCTCCTGACAAAACGAATTTCATTGATTTTTGAATACTAGACGGATCATCTAATAGCATTTACCAAGAATCTAGTTTTGGCGGCATTTTTGACCAAAAATGATGACAAAACTATTCCTCATAGCAAGGAAATTAATCGGCTACCCGAGATTTAGAAAATAAAAAAGTTTTAGCATTTTTTTCCTTATCACTCCACCTAATTGTCCAATGTTCCAACATGCTCAATTTCAATGATTACCTCATCATCTTGGGCTAAAGTAAAATCACTTCCAGGCACAATTCCTGTTTCAGTCATTAGAAAACGACTTCTTGGAAAATTTGTTTCCGGAACAAATTTGAAATGATATTTACCATTACTTGATATTTCCAATTACATGCGAAATACTATCCAAGTTCCAATCAATTACAAGTCCTCCAGCAAGACTTTCTGCAATTTCTTTTCCATATAAATATTCGCATAGATATAATGCAGCCTCAAATGATTTGGCACCTCCTGCAGAAGTAATGG
>JAHEAQ010000156.1 GCA_024642705.1 Bacteroidota bacterium
TTCTAAAGTTGTTATCTTAAAAAAATATTATCGATTCATTAATTGGACTAAAAGATTCGTCAAATAATGAAAACAGGTAATATTAAGCAGAGGAAAAAATATTATAGGTGCGAAAAGTGGTTCATGTTCTGAATGACAGTAAATTTGTTCTGAATGAAAATACTTTTTATGATTTAACCGATATTAGTAAATTTGTCCCTTCACATAAAAAAAATTTAAAAGAATAGTGATAAGGACCTTTTCAAACTTGGTAATTGTTTTCATTTTAACCATTTTCTCTCCCTTTTTTTTATTTTCTCAAACCTACGATTGTGAACATGCTGGTCTCTCTAAAGAGGTGAAGGAATTGGAAATTATGGTGATGAGAAATTATTGGAGAAAAGGAATATTCAAAGCTGATTCACTTTTGGAGATTTTTTCAGAAAGGGGTATGATGGAATGCAAAGAAGCTTTATGGGTTAAACATAGCAAAGCTGATGCATTGGAATATGGTGCCGATATTACTGGATCTACAGCTTTGTACCACGAAATATTATTTATAGCTCTTAAAAATAAGTATTGGGAAATTTTAGCTGAAACCTATCTTTCTTTAGCCAGAACACACGAGATTGCGGGTCGTGGTTTAGACGCAAAACGAAATTTAGACGAAGCACAAAAACTTATTGATAATTACAATTTAGAAAAAACGCGAGCAAGGCTATCCGTTAGGGCATCATCCTATTATAGAATATATGAACAGCGTCCTGATACAGCATTTATACTGGCCCAAAATGCCGTCCGATTAGGTAAAAAACATAACTATTGGAGGACCATTGCTGATGGGTACATGCTTTTAGGAATGCTTGAAGAAAACCCAATTAAAAGGTTGATTTATTTTTCAAGTGGCAGAGATGAAAATATTCGATTCAAAGCGTACCATGGGGTTATTACTTTAAATAATAGCGTAGCAGATATTCAAATTGACTTGAATAATTTAGATGAAGCAGAAGAAACAGTAAGAAAAACTTTTGAATATGATCGATTATTGATTAAAGAATCTGGTGAACCTGGATTTTATAATTTTTTTGGGAGATATAATGCTCATAATCACTTAAAAGAAATTTATGAGAAACGAGGAATGTTAGACTCTATGAATTATCATCAGGAAATGGCTCAAAAGTATGAATCAATTTTTGAACGTCAGGATGATCAGAAAATAATTAGCGAGATTGAAATAAAAAACGCCGTCGAAATTGAACAACTGAAAACGGAGATTGTTAATCAGAAATTAATTGTAAGCCGATGGATAATTGGAGCAGGATTAGTTTTATTATCACTGGGAGGAATATTTGTTTATGTTTTGTATAAAAATAGTCAAAAAATTAAAACACAGAACAACAAGATTGTTATTCAAAACGAGCAACTTGGCGCACTGAATTACAAACAGGGAATATTGTTATCAGAAATTCATCATAGAGTCAAAAATAATTGTCAGACAATTGCGAGTATTTTGGTTTTGGAAGACCAAAACATTCAAGATCCGACAGCAAAAGAATTTTTAAAAGAAGTTTCCACAAAAATATTTAGCATAGCCTTAATTCATGAACAACTGTATAAAGACGACAATTTTGAGATTGTTGATATGTCTGTTTATTTTAATGACCTAGGTTTACACTTAAAGAAAATCTCCAGTGGGCTCAAGAATTTTGATTTTGAAATATCTACAAATGAAATTGCTTTGAATATTGAAACGGCAATGCCTTTGGGGTTAATCTGTGCTGAATTAATAACCAATTCTATAAAATATGCTAAAAGTGAAGTTGGATTATTTATCACTATTGAATTGATTCGCATTTCAAATTCTAAATACTTATTTAAATATAGAGATAATGGGAATGGATATAAGGACCTTGATTTGGAGCATTTTAAAAAAGGAATGGGCATGGTTTTGATACAAAAAATGAAAAGACAATTGAAAGCTGACTTAGAAATAAGAAACAATAATGGCGCTGAAGTCAAATTATTATTTGAAGAGAAAATTTTGTCTAAAATATGAATTCAATAAAAGTCCTAATTGTAGAAGACGAAATTCTAATTGCTGAAACAATTGAAATGTTTCTTAAAGAAAGAGGTCATTCTGTTACTGATATTGCCATATCCTATGAAGAAGCTGTAGAATCTTTCAAAACAAATTTACCTGATGTCGTTTTATTAGATGTGAGGCTTTATGGTGAAAAATCTGGAATTGATTTTGCTAATTATTTGAATGAAAAACAGCAAATAACTCCTTTCGTTTTTTTAACCTCTCAATTTGATACTCGAATAGTTCACAAAGCAATGGCAACAAAGCCACTTGGTTATCTGGCAAAGCCAATTCACAAAGAATCTTTATGGACCACCACAGAATTAGCTTACCAACATAATTTAAGTAAGCAAACTACTGAAGCAAAACTTCATTTCCATGATGGAGTGAATACACATCTGATTGATGCCAATGATATTCTTTATATTAAGTCAGAGCATGTTTACTTGAAACTATTTTTAAAAAATGCAAAACCAATAGTCATCAGAAAGTCATTGAAAAAGATAATTAATAATATTGATCAAAATAATTTTCTTCAATGCCACAGAGGCTACATTATTAATATAAATCATGTTGAAAGTTTTAGCTTGAATGGACTGATTATCAATAATGATGAAATTCCAATTAGTAAAACCTACAAAAAGCGCGTTCTTGAAAAATTAGAATTGTCAGAAAGTGAGCTTATAAAAGTTAATTAAACTAAGGTTTTAACCCGGAATATTTTTTTTAGAAATTATGATAGTTTTCTAGTATTCACTACCATCATAATTGGATGTTTTCAATTTCTGCTCATTGCCAATAAGAAAGCATAAACAATATTAGAATCCAAATTGGATTTTGTTCAATCACAATTTGTGAATTACTGCATTTTAACTACAGTTAAAGAGAATAATGGATCGATTTCAGCATTAGAAATTCTTGTAAAATAAAACCCATTTGGTATATGACCAAGATTTATTCTAGCCCCAGAATTAAGGCCTTTTGCTTCAAAAACTTTAACCCCTTTTAGGTCAAATATTTGCAAATCAATCTTTAATACATTTTCAACTTGGAAATCTAAAATAAATTGATCTTGAAATGGGTTCGGAAATAATTTGACAAAATCTCTTTTTTCAAATTCTAAAATACTACTTAAGACAAAAACATGACCCTCACTATGATCACTTTTGCAACCATTTATTGTGGTTAATACGCTGTAAGTCCCTGACAGTGCTGGCAATATCATTGCTTCATTGCTGCCCAATTCCATTCCATCCAAAAACCAAGTATTATTTGCTGTATTCGAAACTAAGTAACCTTCATTATTAAGGAATATTTCAGGAGCTTCTGGTCGATCGCATTCCACAGTAACATAAATTCCATGGGTTTGAATCGAACCATGAGCATTCGAAATCACCACTTCGTATAAGCCTTCGTCATCAGAATCTACTTGATTAATTATAAATTCATTGGATTCACTACTGCTTACTACAACTCCATCTTTTTTCCAATCATTCAGCACAGCTTGCTGACCATCACTATAAATTCTAAAAATGACTTTTTCCCCAGGAAGTACAGATTTAGGAACTGCTAACAAATAGTTTACGGGAACCAAATGTTCATTATCAAATGGTGAAGTAAAACTTAATGACCCTCCATTGTCAACTTCGTAAGTGTACCATTTTCCATCAAAAAGCTCTCTATAAGTCCCTCCCCTTCCTAGTTCATCACCAGGTATGACTTCTAATATGTATTTATTAATAGTATCAGAAAGTTCTACTTTTTCATTCAGGTCTTTGACTGATGTCGAATCAATAGTAATGGTTTCTTTTGGCAACCAATTAGTCCAATAATATCTGTTCCAAGCAGGAAGCGAGTTGATGTTATTTAAACTTGCATTTTGCATTATGGAATACGAACCATTTAATAATCCATTGGGATCTTGATCATGTGTACCCATTCCAAATGTATGTATGGCCTCATGAATTGCTATACTATAAAAGGACGAATTAAATGGGGTTGCGCCGACATAAGCTACAGGATATTGCTCAGAATAAGGATTTCCATTGG
>JAHEAQ010000102.1 GCA_024642705.1 Bacteroidota bacterium
TTTTTTTTTGATAAAAGTTTCAAATACATAGACAATAAACAATGAAGCTATAGCAATCTTGAATTTGTTTTGTTATCATTAGCTTTTATTTACACAGGTAGAATTGCAGATTTGAATTATCGAAGCTGTGAAATCAATAAATAACAAAATATTCAATATAAAAAGTAATGTCCTTCTGCAATTACTTTTGGTTTTTTGAATCCAACATTTTAATAAATGAAAACAATAAAATTTGTAAGTAATGACATTCAAGAGAAGAATTTTGCAACTGCCGTCAGGAAAAATGTGAACGATTATTTTAGGGCTAATGGAATTTCCACGAAAGGTAATTTGCCCATGTTATTGCAGACCTTTACTATGTTCGCCATTTATCTCGTACCATTTGCGTTAATTCTTGCTTTTCCAATGCCCACATGGGTTGTTATTCTGATGACCATTCTTATGGGAATTGGCATGGCGGGCGTAGGAATGTGTGTAATGCACGATGCAGCTCACGGTTCTTATTCTGAAAGGCCTTGGGTGAATAAATTGTTTGGTGCCTCAATGTATTTATTGGGTAGTAGCGTTTTTAATTGGAAAATGCAGCATAATTATTTACACCATACCTACACAAATATCGAAGGGTACGACCAAGACATTGGTTCAAAAGGGCCGCTTCGTTTATCTAAATATGCTCCACTCAAGAAAATACATAAATACCAATACATACATGCATTCTTCTTTTATGGATTAATGACTATGTTCAAATTAGTTAGAGATTTTAACCAACTTTTTGAATTCAATAAGGAAGGACTGACTAAACAACAGAATGTAAATCCATATGTAGAATTTGTTAAAATGGGAATTTCAAAACTACTGTACCTCATTGTTTTTATCGGTTTACCAATTCTATTTACTTCATATTCTTGGTGGCAAGTACTGTTAGGTTTTGTTATAATGCATTGGGTAGCCGGTTGTATTCTTGCTTTGGTTTTCCAAATGGCACATGTATTGGATGGTCCAATTTTAATAGAACCAAACGAAGAAGGTATTATTGAAACTGATTGGGCTGTACATGAATTAATAACAACATCGAATTTTGCAAGAAATAATCATTTTCTGAATTTTTATATTGGTGGGTTGAATTTTCAAATTGAACATCATTTGTTCCCTCACATCTGCCACATCCATTATAAAGACATCGCACCAATTGTTGAAAAAACCGCAATAGAATATGGTTTTCCTTACAATTCAAAGCCGACTTTTACCAGTGCTCTTTTATCTCATATTGCCAAATTAAAAGAACTTGGAAGACAAGTTTAAGTGCATGAGTTTAATATTATAAAATATAAACTTCTAATGATGATTAATATTCAACCATCTTCATTCAGTGCTTCTATGAATAGAAAATTTTACTTAATTTAGGCATTATCTCATGAAAACCAATCCTTTATAAATGAAAACTAATATTCTGATTTTTATACTTTCTTTTATTTCTATTCATTCACATTGTCAATTACAAAATGAAGAAAGTGCAGCCATTGATAGTATTTTTATGGATTGGAACAAATCTAATGTTCCAGGCTGCGCTTTAGGAGTTATGAAAAATGGTGAACTAATTTATGCGAAAGGTTATGGCTTAGCCAATCTGGAATATGATATTCCCAATTCAGCTTCCTCAGTTTTTCGAATTGGTTCTACTTCTAAGCAATTTACTGCAGCATGTATCATTCTATTAGTAGAACAAGGAAAATTGAGTCTTGATAAAACACTAAAGGAGATTTTTCCTGAATTTCCTGATTATGCAAAGAAAATCACTATTCAGCATTTATTAAATCATACGAGCGGAATTAGAGATTATCTTCAATTATCATTTTTGAAAGGCTTAGGAGATGATGATTACTACAAAGATCTGGATGTAATGAGTTGGTTGATAAACCAAACTGATCTTAATTTTGATCCTGGTGAAGAATTTCTGTATAGCAATTCTGGCTATTGGCTTTTAGGACAAATTGTACATGCCACGAGTGGAATGAATATGGCAGATTTTGCAGAAAAGGAGATTTTCAAACCTTTGCAAATGGGAAACACTCATTTTCATAACGACCATACGCAAATTGTTAAGAACAGAGCTTCAGGTTACGCCCCAAATGGTAAAGACGGCTTTCAAATTAGCATGACTACTTTAGATATGATTGGCGATGGGGGCATTTTCACTACTATAAATGACATCAAAAAATGGGACGACGCATTCTACGATTCTAAAGTATTAAGCCAGAATTTTTGGAAAATGATGACTAAGCATGGTGTTTTGAACAGCGGTGAAGTATTGAATTATGCTTCTGGGTTAGATATAAGTGAGTACAGAGGATTAAAGACGATAAGGCATGGAGGTGCTTTCGTTGGTTTTCGTGCTGAATTATTGCGTTTTCCTAATCAAAAGTTGTCAATTGCCATTTTCGCCAATCGCAGCGATGCCAATCCTTCAGCTCGGGCAAATAAGGTTGCAGATATAATTCTAAATGGTAATTTCGTTGATAGTCCCACTATAAACAATAGGACAATAGATGCTGAAAAGCCAAAAGTAGTATTTTCTTTTGAGCAAATTATTGGATCTTATGAGATTCAGCCTGGATTAATATTAGACTTAACCATCAAAAATGATTCTTTGAATGTTAGTCAAACATGGAATAAGTCAACTTACATTATTATTCGAACTAGCGGAAACTCTTATCAAATTCAGGGAGATGGGGGCATAAGTTTTACATTCTCTAACCTAAATGAAGGATTGACACAAACAATGACAATTTTTCAAAGAGGTAGCGAAACAATTGCCCCAAGAATCAAAAAGTTTGTTCCTTCAGAAAACAATTTGGTAGATTACATTGGAAGTTTTTATAGTAAAGAATTAGATGCAATATATTATTTTGAGTTGGAAAATGGAATTTTAAAAGCAAGCATCGAAGCTAAAGAAACTATGAATTGCACTATTGTCAATAAAGATCAATTTTCTCTAGATATTGGACTAGTCCGGTTTAAGAGGAAAGATGGCATTGTTTCTGGTTTTGAATTAGATTCTGGCAGAGTTAAAAATTTGAAATTTGAAAAGCAATTATAAGATATACTCTAAATTTGTAATCACAAAAAGCTTATTACTATTAATTAAAAAAGCATCAAGTAAGAATTTGATTTTCAAGCTTCTGCTTAAAAATTATTCGGATTTTATTCAATATTCCATACTAAAAACCTAAAATCTTAAGGTTTTATTCAAATTTTAAATAGTGAGCAATCTGAAACAAAAAACTACTAATCTTGTTATGAACAAAAACAAACATAAATGACAATTCAACCGATAAAAAGATTTTGGAATTTGTTGGCGAAGTTCAAAATTGAGTTGAGACAAATTTATTTTTATGCACTAATTATAGGAATAGTAAATCTTACATTACCACTTGGTATTCAGGCTATTATTAATTTTCTTCAGACTGGTGAATTGACTTCTACCTGGGTAATTTTAGTTGGCTTCGTCCTGGTAGGGATTGCTATTACAGGATTTTTACAAGTTTTACAATTGCGTATTGTTGAAAATATTCAGCAAGACTTGTTCGCTCGTTCAGCATTTGAGTTTGCCTATCGTTTGCCCAAAATAACTTTATTACAATTAGATAAAATTCATGCTCCAGAGCTTGTCAATCGTTTTTTTGACACACTTACTATTCAGAAAGGCTTGCCCAAAATTCTAATTGATTTTTCTTTGGCAGCATTTCAAATTGTATTTGGCTTGGTTCTTTTAGCAATTTATAGTCCTTATTTTATTTTATTAGGTCTCGTACTTGCTTTTATTTTATGGCTTATTTTTAAAGTAACTGGGCCACAAGGTTTAGACACAAGCTTAAAAGAAAGTAAATACAAGTATAAATTGGCCCATTGGTTGGAAGAAATTGCTCGAATTAATCGGAGTTTTAAAGTTTATGCAAAGAATAAATTTCATCTTGATAAAACAGACGATATAGTAAGTGGATATTTGGTTTCAAGAGAAAAGCATTTTAAGGTTTTAATTAGTCAATTTAAGCTATTTGTTGGTTTTAAGGTTATTGTTGCAGCTGGCCTATTATTATTGGGTGGATATTTAGTTTTTCAAGAAAGGATGAATATTGGGCAATTTGTGGCTGCAGAAATCATCATAATATTGATAATCAATTCAATTGAAAAAGTTTTAAGAAGTATTGATACCATCTATGATGTCCTTACTGCATTGGATAAAATTGGCTATGTTACCGATTTAAAGCTAGATGAAAATAAAGGAAAGGCAATTGTGAACTCCGAAAAAGGGCTGTCTCTGAAGGCTCGAGAATTGGTGTTTGGGTTTCCTGATGAGAAGAAAAAGATATTCGATAATTTATCTTTTGATATAAATGCTAATGATAAAGTTGTTTTAGTCGGAAAATCTGGAAGCGGAAAGTCTCTATTGCTCCAGATTATGGCTGGAATTCATGAAGTTGATGATGGTGAATTATATGTGAATGATATTCCATTTTCTAGTTATCAAAGTGAAACGCTATACGAATCTGTTGGAATTTCTTTTCCTGTTAATCAAATATTCGAAGGAACATTCAAAGAAAATATCCTTCTTGGAAGAAATATTGATGATAAAGAAATTTCAGAAATTATTAAATTGCTAAAACTGGATGAATATCTTATTCATCAATCTCAAGGAATAGATAGTTTTGTAGATAGTGGTGGTCGACGTTTGCCAAGAAGTATTATTCAAAAACTATTGGTGGCAAGAATAATCATTGGAAAACCAAAATTGCTTTTAATGGAAGATCCACTTCTTTTCATTGAAGAAGAAGAAAAGAAAAGGATCATCGATTATATCATGGATACCAAGCGAAATTGGACAGTGGTTGTTGTTTCCGCATACAAATATTGGACAGAAAAAAGCAATAAAATTATAGAACTTAAAAAATCATAAGATTACACAAGATGTTGAATATTTCAGAAAATAGCATTTCTAATTCTATCAAACTTCAAGATTTTGAATCTTATAAATTATTGAAGCAAAGCCGAGTAAAGAGAATATCATTTTGGTTAATAATTGGTTTACTTTTTGGATTTACGGTTTGCCTTTTTTTACCTTGGACGCAAAATATTAATGCGAAAGGATACGTGACCACAAGATCGCCTGAACAACGTCCGCAAGCAATTCAATCTGTGATTGCTGGTCGCCTAGAAAGTTGGTTTGTAAAGGAAGGAGATTATGTAGAGAAAGGAGATACCATAGTTTTTATTTCTGATGTAAAAAGTGAATATTTTGATCCTGACCTGCTGGAGAGAACTTCGGAGCAACTAAGCGCAAAATCTCAAAGTATTGATTCTTACGATCAGAAATTAAGAGCATTACAAAATCAATATACAGCTTTAGGCGAAAGTTTGAAATTAAAAAAAGAACAAACGATCAATAAATTACAGCAGGCGAAAAATAAAATAAGTATTGATAGTATAGATCTTGGAGCCTATTTGACCAACTTAGAAATAGCTCAAAACCAATTGTTAAGAACAAAAGAATTGTATGATAAAGGATTAAAGACACTAACAGAACTGCAGGAAAAGGAATACAAAGTTCAAGCTGCCGATGCAAAAGTAAACGTGCAAGAAAACAAGTTGCTCAATCAAAAAAATATGTTGATCAATTTACAAATTGAATTATTATCTATTGATAGAGATTATGCAGATAAACTTGCAAAATCACAATCTGATCAGCAGTCTGCACTGTCATCCAAATTAGAAAGCGTGGCCGAGACGTCTAAGCTTAGAAATCAGTATAGTAATTATAATGAACGCCAAAAGCTTTATTATATCACTGCACCACAATCAGGGTATATAACTAAAACCATAAAAAAAGGGATAGGCGAAACGATCAAAGAAGGAACGGATATTGCGACTATTATGCCTTCAAATGTTGATTTAGCAGTTGAAATATATATAAAGCCTCAAGACTTACCTTTGATTAAAAATGGTGATCCTGCCCAATTGCGATTCGATGGTTGGCCAGCAATTGTTATTAGCGGATGGCCAGAATCTTCTACCGGCGTTTTCTCAGGAACAATTGTAGCAATTGACAAATATATAAGTGACAATGGTTATTACCGAGTTCTATTAAGTCCTAATAACATCAAAAAAGAATGGCCGCAAAACTTGAGTGTTGGCACTGGAGCGAATGGTTTTATTTTGTTAAAAGAAGTGCCTATTTGGTATGAGATTTGGCGGCAATTGAATGGTTTCCCTCCTGATTTTTATCAAACAGATTTGGAAAACAAAATTGAAATAAAAAGAAAAGCGCCTCTAAAATCAGTAAAGTAATATGCAATTCTATTCACGAAAGTTGATAAAACCAGAAAATTTAAACGCAAGAAACACTTTGTTTGGTGGAATATTGTTGAAATGGATTGATGAGGAGGCAGGTATTTATGCCATGACGAAATTGGAAACAAAGAATGTGGTAACAAAATTTATTTCTGAAATTAATTTTGTTAGTTCTGCAAAGCAAGGAGATGTTATCGAAATTGGTTTAGGTTTTACAAAAATTGGTCGAACTTCAATTAATTTTTCATGTGAAGTAAGAAATGTTTTTTCGAAACAAACCATTATAAAAATTGAAAACATTGTATTTGTCAAAGTGGATGAAAATGGCATTCCAATAGCTCATGGTAAAAATTTACAAAACTTAAAATTGACGAATTTGTGACCAAGTCTTCGATAATAGCTTTTTTGGTTTTTTTTCAGATGTTCAGCTTTAGCGAAAGTTTTGGGCAATCAGAAAATTCTGTATTGACCTATAACCAATACATTGAAAACATATTATTTTACCATCCAATTTCCAAAAAAGCTAATTTGAAATTAAAGATTGCTGATGCAGAAATTTTGGGCGCTAAAGGAAATTTAGATCCAATAATTACATCTGATTGGAATCAGAAGAATTTTGATGATAAGCTATATTATAGGCAATACCAGGCAAAATTTAGATTGCCGACATTATATGGAGTAGATGTAGTTGGTGGTTATGAAAATTCAGAAGGAATTTACATAAATCCTGAAGATAATACCAGCGATTTTGGATTGTGGAATCTAGGTGTGGAAGTGAATATTCTTCAAGGGTTAATTGTAAATGAGAGAAGAACAGCTCTTGACCAAGCTAAAGTCTATCAGAATTTAGCAGTTAATGAGCAAAAAATAATGCTTAATGATTTGGTTTTTGATGCCTCCTCTGCCTATCTGACTTGGCAACAATATTTCTATTTCGAAAAAGTATTAGAAGAGAACATCACTTTGGCTAATACGTATTTGGAGAATACAAAAGCATCCTATAATAGCGGAGAGAAAACAACTATGGATACGATCGAAGCGTATGTTTTGTATCAAGATGCACTTGTTCTGTTGCAGAAAAATGAACAAAGTTTAATAAAATCAAGACAGGAACTTGAAAATTTTCTATGGTTTGACAATGTGCCGATTACGCTCCAAGAATCCACAGAGCCCGAAGATTATAAAAATGAAATTTTTTCACAAGATCCCAATTTTGTTAATTTGAACTTATCGAACCATCCAATTATCGAAAGTGCGCTCAATAAATTATCTTATTTTGAAATAGAGCAAAAATTAAAGCGTGAAAAATTAAAGCCCAAACTAAAGTTGAAATTCAATCCACTTCTAGCTACAACAAATAATGTTGCCCCAATTTACTCTGCCAATGATTACAAGTGGGGAATTGATTTTTCTATGCCATTGCTATACAGAAGTGAAAGAGCAAATATTCAAAAAGGGCAAATAAAACTTCAAGAGATTGAATTGGATATTCAAAATAAAAGAAATGAATTGCAAAATAAAATAGAAAGCAGCTGGCAACAGCAACAGTTGCTTCAGAATCAAAAAATCCTGATTAACCAAAATGTTTCAAGTTATCAGAAGTTGCTTGAAGGCGAAAATGAAAAGTTCAAGTTTGGAGAGAGTTCTGTTTTTTTGCAAAATAAAAGACAAGAAAAATACATCAACGGCCAATTAAAATTAGTTGAGGTCTATATCTATCAGCAGTTTGAACTATTAAATTTTTTATATTATTCTAATCAGTTAATCGAAGAATAAACAAACTGCATTATAACTAAACACCAGTTTTAACAAAGTATAATGCATCATATAAAAACCTTCAATGCACTTTATTTGTTATTATACAAATGAAAATAATGAAAATATTACTCATCGTACTTGTTTTAATTTTAACAGTCTTTTTGATTATCCAATTTTTTGCAATGAAGAGCCAAAATAATATTGAAACTTATCCCTATAAAGTAGACAGAAAATACGATAATTTTGAAATTCGAAGCTATGAAGCGAGCCTATTCACATCTGTGAAAATACCCGTAAAAGGATATACAAATGCTTCGAGCAAAGGATTCTCAATTTTAGCAGGTTACATTTTTGGTGGAAATGATAAGAACGAAAAAATAGCAATGACATCTCCAGTTGCAATGTCTTTAGAAGATTCGATGACAATGATGTTTATGGTGCCCAAAAAATTTAAAAAAGAAGATCTTCCAAAACCTAATCAATCGCAAATAGAATTTCATGAACAACCAGCAAAAACTGTTGCAGCTATAAGCTTTGGAGGATGGGCCAATGATGAAACAATAGAAAATTATAAAAGGAAATTGAAAGATGCTTTAGATTTTGAAGGAATTGCATATACCAACCAATTTTATTTTTTAGGCTATAATCCCCCATATGAAGTTTTTAATCGTAAAAACGAAATTATTGTTGAGTTAGAAAGTAATTTTTCTGAAAATTCTAATTTGTAATAAGAATATTTCAATTTTCAATTCAAACTATAACTAACTTAGTTTACGTTGATTTTTTTGCTGTTTCAATAGCTTAAATAGTATAAATTATAATTATTGAGTACCTATGACCTTATCTCATCAAAAGGAAATTTAAGTAAATTACTATTGACTTACTCAATACTATAAAGTAAATACAATTTTTTGCTTTAATTACTTATTAATTTAACTTTTGAAGTACATTTTAACCAACCATTTATCAAATACAAAAAGTAATGATTGAAATTCAAAATTTCGATTTTCTAATAGGAAAATGGTCCGTCCTAAATAAAAGGATGAAAGAGCGCTTGTGCAATTGTAAAGAATGGATTGAATTCGACGCAGAAATGGAAACCAAACCAATACTTAATGGTTTAGGCTTAATGGATGAAATGAAATCATCTTATTTAAGTGATGAATTTGTTGGCTTAAGCGTACGTTTGTTGAATCCCAAAACAAATGAATGGACCATATATTGGGCTGACAATGCAAATCCAGAATCATTATTGAAGGAGCAAGTACGAGGAAAGTTTGAAAATGGATTTGGGAAATTTTTCGGAAAGGAATTGTATAAGGGCGAAGAAGTAAAACTTAGATTTATTTGGAAAAGAGAATCAGAAACTACAGCCCAATGGGAGCAAGCATATTATGATGAGGAAAATGAAATCTGGGAAACAAATTGGATAATGATGTTTACTTCTTTAGACTAAATGCAATTGAATTTTGATTTCATATAACTATTATAGTAGAGGGTGTCTTTTTTGAAAAATTCCATTAATAAAATTCGTAACTACCATTAAAAATGTGTGATTATTTTTAAAAAATCGCCATATAATTAATTCAAGCTCAACTCAAATTTTACTTTTGTGATTCCAGAAGTATCTTTTCAAAATTTGAATCAATAATATCATGTCACATATAATAGAAGCAATTGTTTTAAAAGGTGGAATAAATAAAGAAGTAGCACAAGAATTTGAATTAATTGAAGTGGAACTGGATTTTGATCTGCATCTGTTTTTTATTGATGATGATTTTACTGCTTACTGGGAAAAAAAATTAAATGTTTCAGGGTATTTAGAAACAAATTGCAAGCATACCAACAAATTAGCCATTTATGAATTGATGCGTAGAATAAGCATCAATGAAAATATTGAATATGCTATAATATCTACAGCCTATGTAGGTGGCTTTGGAGATCAATTTGCAAACATTTATAAAAATGACCGAAATGTAGATCTTACTGTAGATACCATAAATAAAGCTTTAAAATATTTGGGTGTTGTAAAAAGCGCAGAAGAAGATGAATTTGATGCTGTCGGTTTAGGAAGATTTAGAAGAAATCCCGATTATCTGTTAAAATATAAACAGTTGCTAAAAGATTTGAGTTAAATCAAATGAATGTTTTCCATTTCTGATCAACTTCGTTAAATGCTTTGGCTTTTGAAAATTTAATAAAATTCAATAGCAAAATTGAGTGAAATTTAGCCGCCAATTTATTGTAAATTCAGGGTTTCTAACGTTTTTGATTTACAAAAAGTTACTTTTATCATGGAATGATATTCATTTGCGGTATTAGAAATAAAATTTCATGTTTAAATTCTTTCGAAACACTAGATTAGACGCTTTAGGAAAAAACAAAATAAGTAGATATTTAAAATATGCTATAGGAGAGATATTTCTAGTAATGATAGGAATTTTATTGGCACTTCAGGTTAACAATTGGAACCAAAAACGGAATGATAGAATTACGGAGAAAAAACTTTTGACTTCATTGCAAGAAGATTTATTGATCAATATCAATCGTCTTGAAAACGATATTGCTTTAGAATCGCTTACAATTAGTCAAGCATTAAAAATTGTTGCCCATCTTGATGAAAGAAAGCCATACAATGATTCTTTAGATAAAGTGTTTAAAGAAGCTGTTTATTCTCCAGATATAACTATTTCTAGCTCTACTTATGAAACTATAAAATTTAAAGGAATTGATATCATAGTTGGAGATTCTTTGCAACGAGGAATTTTGAATTTGTACGATGTTGTTTACGCTAATTTAATTGCAGAAACTGTACGGTTGGAAAATCAATTTTGGCCGTCATCTGTATTGCCGATGATACATAAACATCTTCGCGTATATGAAAATGGCTATAAACCAACAAATTATCCTTTATTATTAGAAGATATTGCTTTCAAAAATATGGTCATGCATAGAACCCATTTTAGAAAATTGGCAAAGCTTTTGAAAACGGAAGCCTTATCAAATACACGTGAAATTCTAGCAATGATTCAAAAGAGAATTGCCGAACTAAATAATTAGCAATAGGCCTTATTTATTTTTAAGCATAAATAATATGCTTAAACGGAATTTTAGCAATTCCTGTTAAAATTATCTTGTTTTACAATTCTCTAAATCTCCGATTTAAATTGTGTTAAAAACAATAATCCTTTCCTTTTTCTATCACCAAATATCAAAACGTTTTAATCTTTTATTTTTTAGTTTAGGTCCATTCAAAATTATCATTAGTCTGATTTTTGAATTCAGATGCATCTTTGGAGAATTTAAAGCTGTCTTTGAAGTACATAACATTTAATAATAAAATAAATAAAAATGAAAAAAATAACACAACAATTAATACTGCTTTGTTCAATTGCAGTTTTAATATCATGCTCCAAAGAAAACATCTGCACTTTTGGAAGTGGAAATACCACCACAAAAAATGTTTCTGTTCCTGAATTTTCAGGTATTGTCCTTAATGGAAATGATAATGTCACCATTTCACAAGGGCCTCAAAAAGTTGAAGTAACTGGAAAATCTAATATCATAGATAGACTAGAAACTTATGTTTCAAATGGTATATGGAACATAAAATTGGAAGAAGGTTGTTATAAAAATGCAGATCTTTCATTCGCAATTTCTGTCCCCAACATTAGTGATATTAAGCTAATTGGTTCTGGTAATATTACCGTCAATGATTTTATTGATCAAAATGACTTATATGTTGATCTCATAGGAAGTGGTAAGATTAATATGAACGAAAATACAGGGACCGAAAATTTGAAAATATATATTGAAGGTTCTGGAAAATTCAACGGTTTTGGAAACTTTGCCAATTTAAATTATGCTGATATTGAGATTTTCGGTTCAGGTGAATTTAATGGATTCCCAATTCACGCAAACAATACTTTGGTTACTTTGAAAGGTAGTGGAAATTGCAGGACTTATTCACAAGAAAAATTGGAGGTGACCATTCAAGGCTCTGGTGACCTGTTTTATAAAGGCAATCCAAATATAACAGTAAACATAACAGGAACTGGAAAAGTCATTGATGCCAATTGAAATAAAAGAATCAGCTTTTCTTGAGTGCTAAAATCAACAATGACTTCAAACGTGAATCCATTGCAAAGTAAAATCAAAAACTCAATTTGTTTAAAATCAAATTTATAGCAATTAAATTGCTTTGATTAAACCTTAGATTAAAAAGTAAAATGATTTATTTTATTTATACATTTAAATGGTAATTTCGATTTTATTCAGATTGGGTTTTTTATTTTTCCCAAGATTCAAAAATATTGGATGAAAGGATTAAGATTATTCGTGAAAAAGAACAATTTAATTCATACACGGAAATGAGTTTCAAAAGCTTCAAATATTAAACTTTGAAAAGGGATAATTTGTCCATATTACTTTTGTTCTGCTTTCTCAGCCCCCTTGCAATTAATTACATTAGTATCAAACACCAAAAGCATGTTGTAAGACAAGATGTCAAATGGAAGCTTTTAAAAAATTTGGATAAAGAGGACCTTGTATTATTGAAATTTACTGAAAAAGAAACCACAACAAAATTACGATGGAAAGAATCTAATGAGTTTGAATATTCCAGCCAAATGTATGATTTGGTTGAAATTGAAATGCACGGTGACACTACATATTATTGGTGTTGGAGAGATGAAAAAGAAACCAAGCTCAATCAAAAACTTGACCATTTATTAGCGTTTGCTTTAGGCCATGATTCTAAAAACAATGAAAATCAGAAGCGACTAAATAATTTTTTCAAATCTCTTTTCAATCCAAAAATTGAAATTAGGATTTTAACCTTCGATGAATTTGTTCTTGACAATTTGCATTATCAATTTTTGGTTCATAATTACTCATTTTCTCCACCATTCCCACCTCCTGAATTAAGTTAAGCAATTGATTTTTAATGGAGTCTGTCACTTCTTGAAGTCGATGGGCTTTTCCTATTTGTTTAACATTTAATATTTATCATAATGAATAGAATATTCATTTTATGGTTATTTGTTGGGATGTCAACTGTTGTCGAAGCCCAAAAAATAACTGTGCTAGATAGGGAAACAGGAATTCCTTTGGAATCAGTTACCCTTTTCAGTGAAACGCCCAAAGCTGTCGCCTCTACAGATGCTTTGGGACAAGCTGATCTTTCTGAATTCAGGAATGCAGAAAAAATAGAGATCAGAATGTTAGGTTATAAGACCGAAATGATGAGCTACAATGCCATTGAAAAGGAAGGTTTCTTAATTCAACTTATGCTTACTGGAGAATCATTTGATGAAGTTGTCATTTCAGCAAGCAGATTTGCAGAACGTCAGGAAAATGTGGTCCAAAAAATTCAGGTTTTGCGAAATACGGAACTGCAACATATGAATCAAACTGCAATGGCAGATGTTGTATCAGGCAGCGGAAATATTATGGTGCAAAAGAGTCAACAGGGTGGGGGATCACCTATTATTAGGGGATTTGAGACCAACAAAGTGCTCATGGTGGTTGATGGAGTTCGGATGAATAATGCGATCTATCGAGGTGGACACCTTCAGAATATTGTCACATTAGATAACTCCATCATGGAACGAGTGGAATTGGCGTATGGCCCTGGTTCGGTAATTTATGGTTCCGACGCACTTGGTGGTGTAATGCATTTTTACACTAAAAACCCAACTTTAGCTTCTACAGATGGGCTGCTAGTAAAGGCTAATGCTTATGCACGCTATTTCTCAGCTGCCTCGGGTTATGCAGGTCATATCGACGTTTCATTGGGTGGAAAAAAGTTTGGATCATTGACATCCTTCACGCAATCCAATTTTGGGGATCTGCGAAAAGGAGCATCAGAAAATCCATTTTATGAT
Source organism: Bacteroidota bacterium (assembly GCA_024642705.1). Classification (GTDB taxonomy): domain Bacteria; phylum Bacteroidota; class Bacteroidia; order Chitinophagales; family Saprospiraceae; genus Portibacter. The sequence continues at coordinate 13,989 of JAHEAQ010000102.1, forward strand.
AGAGATTTTGGTTCTCGTCCATGGTCAGTAGAACGCATCAATGGGAAAGATTCTATGGTTGTCAATGCTAATCCAAATTTGCAAATTGGTTCCGGCTATCAACAATATGATTTTTTGCAGAAGTTTATTTTCAAACAGACGAAAACTATTTCACATCTTTTGAATTTTCAGTATTCTACATCTTCAGATATTCCACGGTATGATAGATTGACACAATTGTCAGGAGGACTGCCCAAAAGCGCCGAATGGTACTATGGACCCCAAGATCGCTTGTTTGCCTCTTATACTTTACAATTGTCTAGAGAAAACTTGTTGTACGATCAAGCTCGATTTATTTTAGGATACCAGAATATTGAAGAAAGTAGAAATACACGCTCATTCAATAAAACTTCTCTGAACCATCAGATTGAGCAATTGGACATTTTTACATTGAATGCAGACTTTGATAAACGAATTGGAAAGCATATTTTTCGGTATGGGCTAGATGCATGGTACAACAAAGTAAATTCTACCGCATTTAAGGAAAATATCGTTAATTCAGCATCAGAACCATCAGGCACTCGCTATCCAGATGGAGGCTCTACTATGAATTCAATTGCGGCTTATGCCACACATTCTATGAAAATTAATGAGAATCTGATTCTGAACGATGGATTGCGATTAACTAACGTGGGTTTGTCATCTAATTTCGTTGATAAATCATTTTTTCCTTTCCCTTTTGATGATGTGAACCAAAATAACACTTCATTAAATGGAAATTTGGGATTAATTTATAAAACGAATACAGATTGGAAACTAACCATGAATATTGCATCTGGTTTTAGAGCCCCTAATGTAGATGATATGAGCAAAGTATTTGAATCTGTTCCCGGAAGCGTAATTGTTCCAAATCCAAATCTAAAACCTGAATATACTTATTCAGGTGAATTGGGAATTTCAAAAACATTGGACAAAAGAATTACTGTTTCCGTTTTAGGGTATTACACGCTTTACACAAATGCTTTAACTGTGCAATCTGCCCAATTTAATGGATTGGATTCCATTTCATATGAAGGACAGTTAAGTCGTGTAACAAGTACTGTGAATGCTGGAGAAGCATATATTTATGGTCTAGAAGGGCAATTGGTAGGTAACCTCAATGAATATCTTTCGGTTTTTGGAACTATTAATTATACTTATGGAAGAATAAAAACAGACACCACAGACTATCCCTTGGATCATATTCCGCCAATGTTTGGAAAATTGGGACTAAACTGGAACAAAGGAAAGTTTAGAAGTGAATTATTTGTAAATTATAGCGGTTGGAAGCGATTGAAGGATTATAATATTGTTGGTGAAGATAATATTAGTAATGCAACAGAATTAGGAATGCCAGCATGGTATACATTAAATGTTAGAATAAACTATCAATTATCAAATTCTATAGGATTTCAAGTAGCTTGCGAAAATATAATGGATCAAGACTATAGAGTATTTGCTTCAAATATTTCTGCACCAGGAAGAAATTTTATCTTGACTTTACGTTATTGTTTATAGTATTAA
>JAHEAQ010000157.1 GCA_024642705.1 Bacteroidota bacterium
CCATTTTTCCAGTAATATTGGGAGATACTACAAAATATTCAGATTTAAAGATTGAACAGCTTAACGTTAATAAATATGCCTATTTAAAAAACAAATTCCCTTTAGAAATAATTGCAGTTTATTCTGGAAAAGCTTCCATTACCACACAATTAAAAATTACAAGTGGGAATTCAGTTTTGTATTCACAAAATCTGAATTTTAACAATTTAAAATCTTCAGAAGTTATTAACATTACATTACCTGCAAATAGAGTAGGAGTTAGTAGTTACATAGCTGAACTTGTAGCATTATCCAATGAAAAAAACAGTGTAAATAATGTTAAGAATTTTGCCGTTGAAGTGATTGACCAAAAAACCAATGTCGCTATTGTTTCCGATGTAATACATCCAGATTTAGGCGCTTTAAAAAAATCCATTGAAAGTAATGAGCAAAGAAGTGCGTCTATATTAACTCCAAAAGAATATATTGAAAAAATTAATGATTTTCAATTAGTTATACTATATCAGCCGAATAATACATTTAGAACGGTTTATGAAGAAATCAAGCGCCTTAATCTTAATTCATTTGTTATTTTGGGCACAAAAACAGATTGGAAATTTTTAAATGGTATTCAAAGTGATTTTCAACAGGAAATCACCCAGCAATTAGAAAATTTTCAGCCTACTTTAAATCAAAATTATCCAACTTTTATTATTGATGATTTAAGCTTTATTGACTTTCCGCCATTGCAGACAGAATTTGGTCAAACTAAATACAATTTGCCAATAAATACGATTCTTTATAAAACAGTTAATGGAATTCAATTAGATGAACCATTATTGGCAACTTATGAAATTAATGACAATAGAAAAGCGATTCTTAATGGAGAATATATTTGGAAATGGAGAGCGCAAAGTTTTTTGGATGAGAATACATTTAACACATTTGATAATTTTATAGGAAAGCTGGTTCAATATCTAAGCTCAAATCAAGTAAAGAGCAGATTGAACCTAAATTATGAATCATTTTATAATGGGAATGATGATATTAAATTCAGTGCACAGTACTTCAATAAAAATTACGAATTTGATGCCAATGCAAGTTTAAACATTACATTAATCAATGAAAATGACAAAACTTCTACTGTATTGCCATTTGTACTTAAAAACACAAATTATCAAGTGGATTTGAGTGGCCTGGAGCCTGGAGAATATAACTTTACAGTTTCTGTTGCAAATGAGAATATTTCTAAATCAGGAACACTTAAAATATTGGATTACAATGTTGAACAACAATTTTTAAATGCCGACGTAACAAAGCTGCAACAGTTGGCTACTAATAGTAATGGCAAGTCTTATTTTATTGATCAATTAAAAGGTTTTAGCAATGATTTATTGGTGGATAGTAGATTTGAAACCATACAAAAAAGCAATAAAAATGTCGTACCTTTAATCGATTGGAAATTCCTCTTAGCTATTATAGTCTTAAGCCTTGCTTTTGAGTGGTTTATCAGAAAATATAACGGATTAATTTAAATATAAAACAATGGAAAGATTACCAAAAATTGCTTTACCCGCAATCATTATTGTGATTGTCTTAATTATTTTACTCGCAAAATCTGCTGTAACTATAGGTTCAGGTGAAGCCGGAGTGCTATATAAAACATTTGATAATGGTGTTGTTACAGACTTGCCCCCTTTAGGAGAAGGATTTCATGTAATCGCCCCTTGGAACAAAGTAATTGTTTACGAAGTACGTCAGCAGGAACTTTTCGAAAAAATGAAAGTGTTGTCTTCAAATGGATTGGAAATTCAAATTGATGCTTCAGCATGGTATCAACCTGTTTATAATGATTTAGGGAATTTGCATCAAACCTTAGGCGAAAATTATTTACAGCGTGTTATTCAACCCGCAATTAGAAGTGCGGCTCGTAGTGTTGTTGGTCGTTATACACCAGAACAATTATATTCAAGTAAAAGAGATGCCATTCAGGATGAAATATTTCTTGAAACCAAAAAAATTCTTGAAAAGCAATACGTTCAGTTAAACGAAGTCTTGGTTCGTGATGTCACACTTCCTTCTACCATTAAAGATGCTATTGAGCGAAAATTAAAGCAAGAGCAAGAATCCCTAGAATATGAATTTAGGTTGGTTACAGCTGCTAAGGAAGCTGAAAAAGTAATTATTGAAGCTCAGGGTAAAGCTGATGCTAACAGAATTTTAAGCGCTTCGCTTACTGATAAAATTTTACAGGATAAAGGTATTGAAGCTACTATAAAACTTTCTGAGTCACCAAACAGCAAAGTCATTGTTATTGGTTCTGGTGATAGCGGAATGCCAATTATATTGGGAAATCAATAATTTAGAAGTATTAATAATCAGAATTACTTAAAAATTATAAATAAGTAACCCAAGATTTGGAATTTTAAATTTTTATTTTGAATCTTTGACACATAGAATAACAAAAATGAATTTTATTCAATTACATCACCATCATTTTCATACTTGCACTCAAGCGAGCTGAAAATGTATTGAATAAAAACTAAATATATTTTAAACCCGTTTGAGTAAATCAAGCGGGTTTTTTAATTAATTACCCATAACGATTTACTCAAGCACATTAAAAGTCACCCACTTACTTGGGAATTATTATGAGTAAATTAAAATTAGCAGTTCAAAAAGAAGGAAGATTGCATGACGATTCCATGCAAATCCTAAAAGAAGTTGGAATTTCTATAGACAACGGAAAAGACCAATTAAAGGCACTAGCTAGAAATTTTCCTTTAGAAGTTTTTTACTTGAGAAATGGTGACATCCCTCAATATCTAAAAGATGGTGTCGTAGATGTCGCCATTATCGGTGAAAACATTTTAATTGAAAAGGGGACAGAGATTAGAATTGTTGAAAAACTTGGGTTTTCAACTTGTAAAGTTTCGGTTGCTGTTCCTAAATCTGATAACTATAAAAGTATTCAGGATTTACATGGCAAGCGTATAGCTACTTCCTATCCAAACACAGTAAACAAGTTTCTTCAAAAAAACAATATTGAAGCAGAGCTTCATATTATTAACGGTTCAGTAGAGATTGCTCCTAATATTGGATTAGCAGATGCTATCGTGGATATTGTATCAAGTGGAAGCACTTTATTTAAAAACAATTTAAAAGAAGTGGAAGTCATCTTAAAATCGGAAGCGGTATTAGCCGCATCTCCAATAATTTCAGAAGAAAAACAAGCTATATTGGAAAAACTTCAATTTAGGTTACAATCGGTTTTAAAAGGAAGACAATCCAAATATATATTGTTAAATGCACCTAATGAAAAGCTTAAGGACATCATTAAAATATTACCAGGAATGAAAAGTCCAACGGTACTTCCTTTAGCTCAGGAAGGCTGGAGTTCAGTTCATTCAGTGATTAATAAGAATGAATTTTGGGAAATTATTGACGAATTAAAACTCAATGGAGCTCAAGGTATATTGGTATGCCCAATTAATAACATGGTAATTTAAGATTATGAAAATCATAGAAAATCCACAACAAAAAGATTGGTCACAAATTTTGCAACGACCAACACAAACCATCGAAAATATTGAAAATACAGTTATCCAAATTTTTGATGACATTAAACGTCACCAAGATCAGGCTGTTTTAAAATATACTGCGATGTTTGATGGAGTTACATTAATCTCCAGTTTGGTCAGTCAAAAAGAAATTCAGGAAGCAAGTGATCAGGTTTCAAATGATTTGAAGCAAGCCATTAACATTGCCAAATCCAATATTGAAAAATTCCATATAGCTCAAAAAACAAATAAAGTAATCATTGAAACAACAAAAGGAATACAATGCTGGCAGAATAAACGACCAATAAATAAAATAGGATTATATATTCCTGGAGGTACAGCACCATTATTTTCAACGGTTTTAATGTTGGGAGTACCGGCACAAATTGCAGGTTGTAAAGAAATTGTATTATGCTCACCACCAATTAAAGAAGGTAAGATTGCTAATGAGATTTTATATACAGCTCAATTGTGTGGCATTACAAAAATCATTAAAGTAGGCGGGATTCAAGCTATTGCAGGATTGACTTTTGGAACAGAAACTATT
>JAHEAQ010000022.1 GCA_024642705.1 Bacteroidota bacterium
GATTATAGCTTAGCCTAACATTGATTTCAATCTTATTTACTGTAGGCATATCTTTTATTATCTTTTGAATAGTCTTTTATCGAATTCAAAAAGTTCTGAACTTTTGATATTAATATTCTTGAAATCTATATGATTAGGATTGATCAAATAATTGTATTCACCTTGAATTACAGCTGAAGGAACTTTAAGAATTAGAAATTCGCTCTGTTTTATAAATTCATCTCCAATTTTCTTTGTGCTAGGTATGTGCGGAAAAGTTTTCCAATTTTTGGGTAAATCTGAACTTTCAACTTCTTTTATCTTTGCATTCTTAGGAATTTCAATGGATATTAAATAGTAATCTTTTGGAACAATTCCAAGAGGAGTATGAACTGCAATTTCAGCTGTGCATAGCGCTCTGTTTGCTGCAGTATATAAAACGGCGTTTCCTATAGAATTCCATCTACCGCCAGCTATTTCTGCACCTATACCAGAAATATCATTTCTATACTTTTTTTTAGTTAGGCGATATAAAATCATGCTAAAACTCCATGTTCAATTCTTGTTAATTCTTCATTCAGAATTAATATTCCGAAAGAACTATCCAAAAAAGTTTTAGGTTTAACTCCTCCAAGAGCAACTATGTTTGAGTCTTGCCATTGATTAAAGTAATCTGCATTGCCAAAAACTTCTATTCCTCTTTTCTGCAATTGCGCAATTTCTAAAATTCGTTCTGAGTATGGCTGTTCAAATGATCTGTCTTCTTTTTTGTACCGTTGTAGTGTTCTTTCAGTAAGATGTAAAAATGAACTCCAGTCTTTAATTGAATATGGAGTAGCGGTAACAATTGAATTAAAAAGAGAGTATTCAACTCCTTTTCGGGTAAGTCGAATCAATTCAATTGTATCGTCAAGAATTTTATTTAACGCGCTTAAAGACATAGCAGTATTTTGTCTCAAAAATAATGAAAAATGTCGTATTTGTCAAGTTTTTGCTCTGTTGAAATTTAATTTTATTCAATATCAAAGATGTCTGATAAATAATCAAAAATCTATCAAACTCCTTTGAAATAATGTGTTTTGAAGTGACCGCCCATATGGGGCTCATTTTGTTATTGTCGTACTTTTCTAAAAACAGACTATCCCTACAGGATTATTAAGCCTTACTAGGTCTATTTGTAAAAAGAAATGTAAAATTGAAGTTGAGCTCCTCTGGGCGTGGTATTTAATCAGACAATAGTGGTTTATTATCTAAAATTCAAAGATTTCTTCTATTTCAAGCCCATATTCCTTGAAAATATTTTGCTTTTGTTCTACAAAAGATTGATCAGCTATAGAAAGAATAATTTGTTTGGAAGGAATATGATTTAGAATTGTAAAATTTTGGATGAAAACACCATAGATATTAGCCCCAATTTTTTTCTTATTGTTTGTCACCCAAATAAATACCACATTAGCTTTTATCAATATTTGGGCGATGGCTTTTCCTTTTTTACCTGCACCCCAAAGAATCAAAGTTTTATTCTTTTCGTAATCGAGTTTTAGGAAATACTTTATTTTGAGATGAAAAAAATTTTGATCATCATAATTAGGATCATTGCGTGAAGCTCTTGATGCATGGTCTCTCCATAAATGAAGAACTTGATTCATACCATGGATCTTATAGCCAGCTTCATAAAATCGAAAAACAAGATCGTAGTCTTCAGGATACTCACTTATTTCAAAAGCATTTATTGCCAATAAATCCGCCCTAAAGGCCATCCAACACGCAGAAGGGACCACACATTCTTTGTATATATGTTCGAAATGGTTTTGATGTTCGCAAAGATTATTCAACCATTTTTCATATTTCAAGTAACCACCACCAAGTTGGGATTCAGAAAAGTATTTCACTTTTCCAGTTACAATATTTTTGGTGCCAATGTCAATTAATGTTTTTCGTAAGTTTTCTAATTTTTGCGGAGGCATGATGTCGTCGGCATCCATTCTCGTGATAAAATTTCCTTTTGTTTGTGAAAAAGCCATTTTCAACGCAGGAATGATTCCTTTTGAGAGATTTGAAGAATATTTAATTCTAGAATCGTTTAATGCATATTTTTCTAATATTTCTTTGCTGTGGTCAGTTGAGAAATCATCTATAGTGATAAGTTCCCAGTTATAATAAGTTTGTTCTAGAATAGAATCAAGACAGGTTTCTAAATATTTCTCAGCATTATACACAGGCATGATAATGCTAACTAAGGGTAATTTTTTATCATGTTGAATATCCTTCATCCATTATAATTTGTGTCAAGTCAATATCGATTAAAATAATATTTCAATATGCTAAATCAGGAAGTTTTAAAAAATATGAGTTTTTTTTTCAAATCTAGTCTTTATTCTTGGACATAACAGTTATCTTTGCAGCGTTTTTGAAGAACCTATTCTTTAAATTAATCAGAAGTATAAACAAAATGGCGAATATTGGTAAAGTAAGACAAATTATCGGACCTGTTGTGGACGTGAGTTTTGATGGTGAAGGAAGCTTTCTTCCAGAAATTCTTAACGCATTGGTAATTAAAAGACCAGGAAATGATGATTTGGTATTAGAATGTCAAAAGCATTTAGGAGAAAAAAGCGTAAGAGCAATTGCTATGGATGCAACCGATGGGTTGACAAGAGGTGAAGACGTTATTGACACAGGAATACCAATTGCAATGCCTGTTGGAGAAGCAATTAAAGGTAGATTATTTAACGTTGTTGGAGAGCCAATTGATGGTTTAGGAAAAGTTGAAAAAGGAAGTACAGCTTATCCTATTCATAGACACCCTCCTAGATTTGAGGATTTATCTACTGAATTGGAAGTATTATTTACAGGTATTAAAGTGATAGATCTAATTGAACCTTATTCTAAAGGTGGAAAAATTGGTTTATTTGGTGGAGCAGGAGTTGGAAAAACGGTATTGATTCAAGAATTAATCAACAATATTGCAAAAGGTTACGATGGTATATCAGTATTTGCAGGTGTTGGAGAACGAACTAGAGAAGGAAATGACTTGTTGAGAGAGATGCTAGAAGCAAGTATCATCAATTATGGTCCAGAATTCATGCATTCTATGGAAGAAGGCGGTTGGGATTTGAGCAAAGTGGATAAAGAGGCTCTTAAATCTTCAAAAGCAACTTTTGTTTTCGGTCAGATGAATGAACCTCCTGGAGCAAGAGCAAGAGTAGCACTTTCAGGATTGACCATAGCTGAATACTATAGAGATGGAGATCTTTCAGATCCAACAGGAGGTAAAGACATTCTTTTCTTCATTGATAATATATTCAGATTTACACAAGCTGGTTCTGAAGTTTCTGCACTTTTAGGTAGGATGCCTTCAGCAGTAGGATATCAGCCAACTCTAGCCACAGAGATGGGGCTAATGCAAGAAAGAATTACTTCTACAAAAAGAGGTTCTATCACTTCTGTTCAAGCAGTTTACGTGCCTGCGGATGATTTAACAGATCCAGCACCAGCAACCACATTTTCACACTTGGATGCTACCACTGTATTGAGCAGAAAGATTGCTTCTTTGGGTATATATCCTGCTGTGGATCCATTGGATTCTACTTCAAGAATTCTTGATCCCGCAATTATTGGTGAAGAACATTATAATACAGCACAAAAAGTTAAAATGATTCTTCAAAGATACAATGAGCTTCTTGATATCATTGCAATTCTTGGAATGGAAGAACTTTCAGATGAAGATAAAGAAGTGGTACACAGAGCAAGAAGGGTAATGAGATTTTTATCCCAACCTTTCCATGTTGCTGAACAATTCACTGGCTTGAAAGGGGTATTTGTGCCGATAGAAGAAACGATAAGAGGTTTCAATATGATTCTAAATGGAGAAGTTGATCAATATCCAGAAGCTGCTTTTAACCTAGTAGGTTCTATTGATGATGCAATTGAAAAAGGTAAAAAACTTTTGGCTGAAGCTAATAATTAATTATGAATTTAATCGTATTAACACCAGGCAAACAAATATTTTTAGGTGCTATTAATTCTATAAAGGTACCTGGTACTTCTGGTGAATTTGAAGTTAGAAAAGGCCATGCTGCAATAGTTTCTTCATTGAAAGATGGAAAAGTGAAAATTAAACCTGTAGAAGGCCAAACCATTGAATTTACCATTCAAAATGGTTTTTTAGAAGTATTGAAAAATGAAGTGTCCTTGCTTGTCCAAGGATACAAAGCGTGAAAATGACAACAATAGATAATTAAGGCTAGGCATTTTGCTTAGCCTTTTTTTATTGGAAGCCTTCCTTAATAAAGTCATGAAGGTGCAACATTCCCAAATATTTGTTATCGTGTTCCACTAAAATCTGTGAAATGCTTTTTTCTCGCATTTTTTGAAATGCTGAATAAGCTAAGGCGTCGTGACCAATAGTGATTGGTGAAATAGTCATAATATCTTCAGCAATTATATTAGTTAAATCTTTTTCAGATTGAAGCATTCTTCTCAAATCTCCGTCGGTAATTATTCCTAATATATTATTGTGCTCGTCAATAACAGCAGTCGCTCCTAATCTTTTTGAAGTCATTTCAATAATAGTTTGTCGCAACGAACATTTTGGAGAAATTTCAGGTTTGGGATTCTGTTTGTATAATTTATCCACTTTTAGAAATAATTGTTTGCCTAGAGAACCTCCGGGATGAAAAGAGGCAAAATTCTTTGGTGTAAATTCTCTTAAGGAAAGCAAACAGATGGCAATGGCATCTCCTAAGGATAATTGGGCGGTTGTGCTTGCAGTTGGAACAATATTATTTGGTTCTGCTTCAGAGTCAAGTGGGATATAAATATAATAATCGCTGTTTTTGATTAAAAATGATTCTTTTTCAGAACTTATGCCAATTACCAAAGTGCCTTGTTCCTTTACCAATGGAACAATCAATTTGAATTCTGAAGTTTGACCACTTTTTGACAAACAAATAAGAATATCTTCCTTGGTAACCATTCCTAAGTCACCATGGATTGCATCCCCAGCATGCATATATATAGAGGGACTTCCTGTGGAGTTCAGTGTGGCAACAATTTTTTGTGCAATTAGTGCGCTTTTCCCCATTCCGGTTACGATGATTCTACCTTTACAATTAAAAAGTAACTGAATGATTTTTTCAAACGATTCATCAAGCATTGCCGCTAAATTTTCAAGCGTTCTAGACTCTGTTAATATTGTGTTTTTAGCAGTAGATAATATGCTTAAAGCCATTGATGATCCAATTTTTTTGTTCGAGCAAAGATATTTATTATCCTATAAAATTTTTCATTTAGCAAAACCAATAGAAAATTTAGTCTTGAATCATGCCTTGTTTCTATAATTTTCTGCGTTGATACATAAAGTTGTAAAAAAATTGTATATTTAAAAAGCATTCGAATTGAAGAATTAAGTGAACATTTTCACGTTATATGGAATTGAATTCTAATTATCGGATGTGTAATTTTTTTTTAAAATTGATTAACTCTGAAATACCAAAAAATTTAAAAATTTCATTTATTTTTTAAGCTATAGATATGTCAACTCAAAGTGTTGAATTACACGACGCACTCCAGAAATATTTTGGTTTTGATTCATTTAAAGATACACAAAAGGCAATTGTGCAAAGTGTATTAAATCAAAGAGATACTTTTGTAATAATGCCAACTGGCGGTGGTAAGTCTTTATGCTATCAGCTTCCAGCTCTCATGATGGAAGGAACGGCTTTGATTATATCTCCTTTAATAGCATTAATGAAAAACCAAGTTGATTCTATCAGAGGTTATAGCCAAATGGACAATATTGCTCATTTTCTGAATTCTTCTTTAAATAAGGGCCAAATAAAAGAAGTTAAAGAGGATATTGTTAATGGCAAAACTAAAATGCTGTTCATAGCACCTGAGACATTAACCAAAGATGAAAACATTGAATTTTTTAAAAATGCAAATATTTCTTTTGTAGCGGTGGATGAAGCGCATTGTATTTCTGAATGGGGGCATGACTTCAGACCAGAATACAGAAGGATAAAAGTCATGATTGATTCAATAGGTCACAATATTCCTGTTATTGCTTTGACAGCAACTGCTACTCCAAAAGTTCAGACGGATATAGTTAAAATTCTGGGAATGGAAAATCCAGACACATACATCTCTTCTTTTAATAGAGATAATTTATTCTATGAAATCAGGCCTAAATTTAATAAGGAGAAAACGATAAAAAGCATAGTCCAAACGATTAAAAATATGCCAGGTGAATCGGGAATAATTTATGTGCAATCAAGAAAATCCACAGAAGAAATAGCCCAAGTTCTTAACATAAATGGTATAAAAGCAGCTCCTTATCATGCAGGATTAGATGCAAAAACAAGAACCCAAATTCAAGATGATTTTTTAATGGAAGAAATTGATGTTATTTGTGCAACTATTGCTTTCGGAATGGGCATCGACAAACCAGATGTTAGGTTTGTAATCCATTATGATATTGCTAAAAGCATTGAAAACTATTACCAGGAAACAGGAAGAGCAGGAAGAGATGGAATGTTGAGCAAGTGTATTGCTTATTTCGCACAGAAAGATGTCAATAAATTAGAAAAATTTCTGCGTGACAAGCCAGTGGCTGAAAGAGAAATGGGAGCTCAATTATTGGAAGAGATTATTGCATATTGTGAAACTGGGTCTTGTAGAAGAACATTTCTATTGCATTATTTTGGGGAGGATTATAATTCAGATATGTGTGGTGATTTATGCGATAATTGTAAGAATCCAAAAACCAAAGTTTCAGTAATCAATGAAATGCGAGCTGCATTGCAAATTATTAAGGAGCTCAATGAACAGCATGTTTTGAAATTGTTGGTTGAATTTGCAATTGGAAGGGAAACTAAAGAATTAAAAGATTTCCGGTACAATGAAAGAAAATACTTCGGGTCTCTGAAAGCTAAAGATGAATTATTTATTTATTCATTATTTAGACAAGCGTTATTGAATGACCTGGCATACAAAGAAGTCGAGGAATATGGCGTGATGAAATTGACGGAGAAAGGTAAAGCATTTATAGAAAAGCCTTTTGAAATAAGTATTCCAATCAATCATGATTATGAAGAAATGGATGAAGGCGATGTTGTCACAGCTAGCTCAGGAGTTGCCTTAGATGATGTTTTGCTCAAAATGTTGAAAGATCTTAGATTGCGGGAAGCTAAAAAACATGGTGTCAAGCCATGGATAATTTTCTTTGATCCTTCCTTGAATGAAATGGCGACCAATTATCCCATTACCATGGATGATATCATTAATATCTCGGGTGTAAGTCTTGGAAAGGCAAAAAGATATGGACAGCCTTTCCTTGACCTAATTGCTGATTATGTGGAAGAAAATGATATTGAAAGACCACAGGATTATGTAGTAAAACAAGTTGCAAATAAATCCAGAGATAAAGTTACCATCATTCAGGGAATTGATAAAAAATTCTCTCTTGAGGAGATTGCTGAATCCATTAAATTATCTGTAGATGAATTGCTTCAAGAAATGTATATAATTGTTTCCTCAGGAACAAAATTAAATCTGAACTATTATATTGAAGAAAATTTTGACGACGATATTGTAGAAGAAATAGAAGAGTATTTTTCTAATGCAGATACGGATGATGTGGAAGTAGCTATAAAGGCAATAGATGATGAGGACATTACAAGGGAAGAAATTGAGATCATTAGATTGAAATTTATTTCTGAAAATGCTATATAAGAAGTAAGATTTAATTTATGAAAATTCATATTATAAATGGTCCTAATCTAAATCTTATTGGAAAAAGGGAACCTGGAATCTATGGTAGCAAAGACTTCATTAGCTATTTTGAAGAGTTGCAAAAGCGTTATAAATCCATAGAATTATTTTATTTTCAATCCAACCATGAAGGTTCACTTATTGATTATTTGCATGAAGTTGGGTTTTCTGACTGTGGGATTATTTTGAATGCAGGTGGGTATACTCACACATCCATTGCATTAGCAGACGCTATCAAGGCAATTTCATCACCTGTTGTGGAGGTACATATATCGAATGTTTATGAAAGAGAAAGTTTTAGACATCATTCTTACATCAAAGAAAATTGTATAAAAACTATTGTTGGTCAAGGTTTGGAAGGTTATGCTCAAGCTATTGACTTTTTGGCATCTCATCTGGAACAGAAAACCTAAGATCAATTATTCTTAATCTATTTTTTGGGCCTAAAGTGATCGGCACTTTATAAAATGCTTTTCGAAAAAGATAGCCACCAATAAAAGTGCTTCCTCCGATTGCCAAGACGCTTTTAAAGCTTGTGTTTTTGTCAAAAATTGCAGCAATACTTCCTTGCACTAGCCATATCAAGCCAAAAGATTGTACTGTACCGCCGAAATATTGAATTGTTGGTCTGTATAACATAAAATGACTTACTTGGTCTAAGGGCAATATTTCATTGTTAAGCACAAGAGTATTTTCATTGATTAAGATGCTTTCAATTTTACCTTTAGCCCACACATCATTATTGTAATGAGTCTTATAAGTAATCTTATCCCCAACGGAATATTTTTTTGCAGATGGATCATTGAATAACTCTAATTGCACAAATACTTGAGCATTTAGTGATAAAACAAGTAAAAATAGGCCAAAAATAAAACCAAGCTTCATGGAATAAAAATTTGAAATTAATGATATGATATAAATTCACCGGTTAAAATGATTTTAAATCACATCAATATATGAATATCGATTTTAAATATCTAATTGTGCTTTTGTTTCAAAAAAATAAATAATTAGACTCTTGAAATGGATTTAATCTTTCAAGGCAACTTTGTTATTCAATTTATCAATTAGTTTGATCATGGCTGAATGGATAGTATGATAATCTTGAATTTCTTTCTCGATATAAATGATTATTCCGAAAATGGCTTTTCCATGAAGTTCAATTGAATGGTAGATTTGAAATTTTTCAAGTCTGAAAGATTCTTTTATTCTTCTTTTTAGTAAGTTTCTAGAGGTAGCTTTTTTAAAAGTTCGTTTAGGAACTGTAAAAGCAAATTGGAGACTCGGAGACTCAGGATTGATTTCTTCGACTATATAAATAAGCTTTAAGGGATATGCATTAACATGATATCCTAATTTGAATAAAGCTTCAAATTTTTTCTTATTAGAAAGACGCTCAGACTTTGGAAATTTAAAAAGCATTGCTCAAAATAGAAATTCTGAAAATAGAATGCTCTATTTTCAGAATTTTATATTTTCAATACAATTATTTTGAATGTCTCTCGTCAGATACGGTAAGTTTTAATCTGCCTTTAGCTCTTCTACTTGCTAAAACTTTTCTTCCGTTTTTTGAACTCATTCTAGATCTAAACCCATGTTTGTTAGATCTTTTCCTTTTTGATGGTTGAAATGTTCTTTTCATTTTCTTATTACTTTAAGTCCTTTTTAAAAGGGACGGCAAAGGTAATTTTATTTATTTAATTTTCAAAACCTTATCAGGCTTATCTACGAATTCATTGAAATTAAGAATTCCTCATTGTTCCTAGTTCCGATCATGTGTTTTCTTAAAAATTCCATAGCTTCGTCTGGCTTCATGTCTGCAAGGTGGTTTCTAAGTATAAACATTTTCTTTAATTCACTTTCTCCCAACAACAATTCCTCTCTTCTAGTACTTGATTTAGTCAAATCAATAGCTGGATATAATCGTTTATTTGCTAATGCTCGATCTAATTGAAGTTCCATATTACCTGTACCTTTGAACTCTTCAAAAATCACTTCGTCCATTTTTGAACCAGTATCAATAAGTGCTGTTGCAAGAATGGTGAGTGAACCACCTCCTTCAATATTTCTTGCAGCTCCAAAGAATTTTTTAGGTTTATGCAATGCATTTGCTTCCACACCACCTGACAATACTTTTCCTGAAGCAGGAGCCACTGTATTATATGCTCTTGCTAATCTAGTTATAGAATCTAGAAGAATAACTACATCATGTCCGCATTCTACTAATCTTTTTGCTTTTTCAAGGACCATATTGGCTACTCTAACGTGATTTTCAGCAGGTTCATCAAAATTTGATGCAACAACTTCTGCTTTCACATTCCTTTTCATATCGGTAACTTCCTCAGGCCGTTCGTCAATTAATGCTACAATAAGGTAACATTCTGGATGGTTGTCCGCAATGGCGTTAGCAATATCTTTTAAAAGGAAAGTCTTTCCAGTTTTTGGTTGTGCCACAATTAGACCTCTTTGTCCTTTTCCAATAGGAGAAAAAAGATCTATCATTCTATTTCCATAATCTTTTCCAGCTGGGTGAGAAACTAAATTAAATTTTTCCTCTGGAAATAATGGAGTTAAGTAGTCAAAAGGTACTCTTTCTCGGATCATTTTCGGTTCTAGACCATTTACAATCGATACTTTCAAAAGAGCAAAATATTTTTCACCTTCTTTCGGAGGTCGAATTGCGCCAACCACAGTATCTCCAGTTTTAATACCGAATAATTTTATTTGGGAAGGCGAAACATAAATATCATCTGGAGATGTCAAATAGTTATAATCTGCAGACCTTAAAAATCCATATCCATCAGGCATCATTTCTAAAATTCCTTCACCCTCTATGAGGCCATCAATTTCTACATTGAAAACATCTCTCTCATTATCTTTAGAATGTCTTTCTTTTCGACTATTTTCTCTTCCACCATCTCTATCATTATCACGATTATGGACATTGTCTTTGTCACTTTCTCTCTCAGAGTCCTGTTTATGAGGCTTATTAGGAGATTTTTTTTCTACTTTATTATCTGGTCTGTTATTCTGCTTACTTTCGTTTCTTTCGGGACGATTTTGATTTCTATTTTCAGTTGTTTTTTCTTGTTTGTTATCTGCAGGTTTTGATTCAGTCCTTTTAGAGTTATCCCATTTTTTCGGGTCTTTATGAACAGCAGTTTTTTCAGATGGAGTATTAGATTCTGAAGGTTTATTAGCAGGCGCAGGAGCATCTTTAGGTTTTCCATCGTTAGATGACGAAACTATTGGAGCTTTTACTGGCCTTCTCGATCTTTGGCTAGGAGGAGCACTTTTAGTTTCTTCCTTGACCGGATCTGTCGCTACATTTTTTCCTTTTTCAATTGCTTGATGATCTAATATTTTATAAACCAGTTCTTGTTTGCTTAACCTTTTGTATTTAGCAAGTCCAATCTTCTCTGCCAAATCCTTTAATTCAGGAACCAGCATGTCATTCAACTGCAATATGTCGTACATAGTATTAAATTAGAAAGTGATAAATTTATTTGATATGTAATAGTTGTTAAATATTAAAAACCTTTAGATCTATTATGTTTGGTATTGGAACAGAAAAATCTAGGAAATTTATTTGAATAATTTTGGCGTGCGGTGCAAAAATAAACATATATTTTAATAACCAAGTAATTATTTTCAATTTAATTCATCAAATCTGCTAAATAATTTTTTTAATATTTAATTTTGCCTATAAATATACGATCACATACGAAATCAATATGCTACAATTAAAAGATATAGAAAATAGTGCTGAAGAAATTAAAGCCAGTCTTGCTAAAAGAAATTGGAGTCAACAGGCAATTCATATTATTGATGAAATTATTGAATTAAATAATCAGAGGAAAGCAATTCAAACAGCTTTAGATAATGATAAAGCCGAACTGAATTCAATTGCTAAAGAAATTGGGGATTTATTCAAAGCAGGAAAAGGATCTCAAACAACTGATCTTAAATCTAGAGTAACTCAAGTTAAAGAAAGTGCTGAAAAAGATGAATTGTTGCTTAGCGCGACACTTCAAGCTCTAGACGAAAAATTAATTTCAGTCCCGAATACATTACATTCAAGCGTGCCAGCAGGCAAATCAGAAACGGATAACGAAGTGTACAAAGCTTGGACAAAAGATCTACCCCAATTGCACGACGGCGCATTACCGCATTGGGAGCTTGCAGAAAAGTACAATATTATTGATTTCAAATTAGGTGCATTAATTGCGGGTTCTGGATTCCCTTTATTCCGAGGTAAAGGTTCCAGACTTCAAAGAGCTTTGATTTCATATTTTCTGGATGAAGGCAATAAAGCTGGTTATGAGGAAATTGTTCCACCTCTTATGGTTAATGAAGATTCTGCGAAAGCAACTGGACAGCTTCCTGACAAAGAAGGACAAATGTATCATGTGACAAAAGATGATTTATATCTTATTCCTACTGCTGAAGTGCCTATAACCAATATGTTTAGAGATCAGATTGTCGATGAAAAAGAATTGCCAATTAAACTTACAGGTTATACTCCTTGTTTTAGAAGAGAGGCTGGGTCATATGGCGCTCATGTAAAAGGATTAAATAGAGTGCACCAATTCGATAAAGTTGAAATAGTACAAATTGAACATCCTGACAAATCTTATGAGACCTTATATTCGATGATAGCCCATGTGGAACAAATTTTAAATAATTTGAATCTTCCATATAGAATTTTAAAATTATGTGGAGGAGATACTGGATTTACAAGTGCTATTACATATGATTTCGAAGTTTATTCAGCTGCTCAAGGAAGATGGTTAGAAGTAAGTTCTGTATCTAATTTTGAAACTTTTCAATCAAATAGACTTAAATTACGATATAAAGATGAAAGCGGTAAAAACCAATTTGCTCATACATTGAACGGCAGTGCATTGGCTTTGGCAAGAATTATTGCTTGTATTTTAGAAAATTTTCAAACGCCTGATGGAATTATTATGCCTAAAGTGCTTGTTAAGTATTTAGGATTTGAGAAAATCGATTAAAAAATTTTAAATTAAATAAAAAATATTTACAGATGAGTGAGGAAATAGATATTGAAACGTGTTTATTATTAGGCGAAGAAAGTCTAGAACATGCTATAGAACACTTAAGAAATGAATTGTCCAAAATTAGAGCAGGAAAAGCTTCTTCAAACATGTTGTCTGGAGTAATGGTCGAATATTATGGCACATTGACACCAATGGAACAAGTTGCCAATCTCGGAGTTGCAGATTCTAGGACACTAACTATTCAACCTTGGGAGAAAAAAATGTTAGGGCCTATCGAAAGGGCCATTTTTGAAGCAAATTTAGGACTAACACCTATGAATGACGGTGAATTTGTGAGAATAAATATTCCCCCCGTAACTGAGGAAAGAAGAATAATGTTGGTTAAGCAATCAAAAGCATTAGGAGAAGATGCTAAAGTTTCAGTACGTAGTGCTAGACATAAAATGATTGATTTTATTAAAAAAGAAGTCAAAGATGGTTTTCCTGAAGATGCAGGAAAAAGACGAGAAGATGAAGTAGAACAAATGATTAAAAAGTATTATGCTTTAATTGAAAAATATCTCGAGATAAAAGAAAAAGATATCATGACAGTTTAGAAAATGGTTTTTTGCAAACAATTATTTTCTAAATAGTAAATGTAATTTTTAAATATATAAGCAGTTCTTACTGATGTTGGGACTGCTTTTATTTTTTGGTCGGCTTCAAATTTGTTTTCATAATTTTTTAAATAAATGGCTGCTTCTTTCACATAGATTAATGCATTCGTTTGAAAACTTAAGGAACTACCACCTTTAAACGGTACGAAGGATAAGTAATTCCCAAAATTGTCAAAAACAGCGATGCCCTCTCCTTCTTCTATTAAATAAACTTCGTTATTGTACTCAATGATATAGTGAGGAACAATATTAATATTTAGAAAACTTTCAATTGGATTGGATAACAAGATTACTTTTCCATTGGAATCTATTTTTTTGAGCTTATAATCTGTGGCATCATAAATCCAAATATTGTTATCTCGCGAACTGCCCATCGCTCTAATATCATATGGTAAATTGAAATCCAAATTCAATCTTCCTATTTCGGATAAAGTATTGTCTAGAAAGACCATTTTCTGAAACCCAGAAAAAAATAGTATTATTTTTCTAGGGTTTGTTATATCTAGATAGCTAATATCTCCCAACCCATTGTTATAATATTCAAATAGCAACTTTAAATCGGCATCATATACATTGAGCCGATTTTTATTGTCTATCGTATATATGTGTCCAAATGGATCAATTTTAAAGGTTTTCAGAGGGACTTTAATTAAATTACATTCGAATTTATTGCTGTTATTATTGGTTGAAATGCAAGAGAGCATGAACGAGATAATAATCAATATGCTAAGAAAATATCTTTCCATTTTCATTTTCATAAAATAATAACTCTAGATTTTGGCCGTCAAAGCGAGCATAACTAAAATGATTGAACCAATCTCCTAGATTAATATAACGTGATTTTCCATTTGATAAAGTATAATCGATGGGTAAATGACGATGACCAAAAATTAAAAAATCAAATGATTTTTCTTTAATTCGTGATTCTGAATATTGCACCAGCCATTCTTTTTCTTTGCCCAAGAACACAGTTTCATCAGGATTCCTTTTACGGCTAGTTTTGCTAAACATTTTCATAATGCTTAATCCAAAATTTGGATGAAAAAGGCTGAATAGCTTTTGTAAAATTTTATTGGTAAAAATCTTTTTTATAAACTTATAACCGAAGTCTCCAGGTCCAAGACCATCTCCATGGCCTATTAGAAATTGAAATCCAGAGAGATTAACTTCAATTGGTCCTCTATGAATAGGAATGTTCAATTCTTCTTCAAAATAAGTAAACATCCAGGTGTCATGATTTCCAGTAAAAAATTCAATTTCTACTCCTGAATCTCTCAATTCAGCCAATTTGCCAAGTATTCTTACAAACCCTTTTGGTACAACTTTTTTATATTCAAACCAATGGTCAAATACATCTCCAACCAGATATATTTTCTTTGCTTCTGCAGAAATTGAAGTAAGAAATCTAAGCAATTTATGTTCTCTTTCCCTGCTTGTCAATAAACTATCTGCTCCTAAATGAAAATCAGAAATAAAATATACCACAATTTTTTTTATTCATTTAAGGGCTAAGTTAAATTAAAAACTATTACATTATCATCAAAATATTAATGTCGAATGAATTTTAGATATATTTTATTGCTGGTAGCATTGATGGTTTCAAATGCAATATATGCCCAAGATGAATTAAAATGGAAATCCGAAATAGACCAATTAACAGCAATCGATCACAGCGAGATTATTGGCGATCAAATCATTCTGCTTACTGGTAGTTCAAGTGCTAGAATGTGGAAAAACATAAAGGAATATTTTCCTGGAAAACCAATAATCAACAATGGATTTGGTGGTTCACAAATGCACGAATTATTATATTTTATTGATGAATTGGTATTAAATTATGCTCCAGCCAAAATATTTATTTATGAAGGGGATAATGATATCTCAGCAGGAAAAAGCAATGAGACAATTTTAGCAACGACTAAAGAATTGGTTAACAAAATTAAATCTTCCTTGCCAAGAGCTGAGATATATTTCATAAGCCCAAAACCTAGTCTCGCAAGGTGGAATTTGAAAGAAAAATATATAGCATTGAATCATGAATTGAATCAATATTGTGCCACTGAAGAGAATGTAGTTTTTATTGATGTATGGAATCCGATGTTAAATGAAGATGGCAATCCAATTGAAACAATTTTCATTTCTGATGGCCTACATATGAACAGCCAAGGTTATGATATTTGGGCTAAAGTAATTGGGGAGTTTATAAAATAAAAATTGTCAAGACAATCAGAATTTTTGGGTTATATTTTGAAAATTCTCTTTTGTAATTTGTTGCAAACTAAGACCTCTCAATTTGCTTTGAACCCATAAAGTGATGTCTAAGTATAAAAAAGCCCTTTTTTCATAAGGGGCATCTTTTATCATAATCAATTCTTGATGAAATAATTTGAGCGCATTTCGTCTGTCTCCCAAGGGCATTTTCACAATTTTCCTAAAAAAGTTTAGAGATTTGGTTAATAGCAAATCTTTCTGCTCAATTTTCATGATATATTGCTTGAAAATCTTTGTAAGATAATCCATGATTTCATAATTTTCTTCATCATAATGTGCCATCAAAAACATAATCCTGGAATAAGCTTGGATATCTGACCTGAGATTGCTACTTGAATCGGCATTAATAATCTTATTAAGATAGTCGATGGCTTTGTCGGGACTATTGTTGCCCAAATGCATCCACGCAATTTTGTAATAGAATACCAATATTCTATGCGAATCTATTTTTTCCTTATATAAGTTGATTCTTCGAAGCGTTTTTGGAATAATTTTAACTCCCTCATCGAATGAGCCTTCCATAAAATGTCTATTTAACCGTGCCATATGGACATAGAGAAATGAAATAATTTGGGAAGTGGAATTAAATTTATTATATCTGGTTTTTCGGTATTTTTCAATCTCTCTTAAATGAATAATAAAATTTTCATAGTCAAAAGTATTAAAAGTAGAAGTCAACAAATAATGGTATGCTCTGAGATAATTGTCGGGGTCCCTTTCCACCATAATTTCATCTTCATTTAAAGCATTTACCCATTTCAAGGCAAAACTATAACACCTTTCAAAATCAAGAAGAATATAATTATACCAGACTAAAGATTGGTATAAAAATATTTTTTCCCTAAAACTCATTTCTTCAAAATCAAGTTGAGGAAGATTCTTTTCTAAAAAAAGACTGATTTTTTCATATTCTTCTTGAGTCTTGACATGGCCACCTTCAATATAAAAAGAATGTAAATTCATTCTAATATTGGAAAGTTTGATTTCACTACTTAATGTTTTTATAATTTTACTTGCTTCTGCAGTCAGTTCAATATTTTTTGTAGGTCCAGTCCTTGTGATATGTCGAGATTCTATTAATTTTTCAAATTCTATAATGTCGAGAATTAAGATTTCATTGCTAACCTTATATGCTAGATTTTTAGCACGAGCTAATATTTTTAGACTTTGCAAATAAAGCCCTTTATCATATAGAATCTGAGCAAAATCAATATGCTCTCTTATCTCGATGTGTATTTTTCTGTTGATGTAAATTAATCGAAGACTGGTTAGAATTTGCTTGTATAAGTGTCTTTTTAAGTTTGAGAATTGAGATTTTCCAAGTCCTTTAATTTTTTTAAAAATATAAGGCTCATCAAAATCATCCATTTTATCAATTAAATCAAAAAGTTGGAGAAATTTTAAGTCGTCATTGTCTTGAACTCTCTTTGCATAAAGGCGAAAATTTCTCTTCTCAGCCTTGGAAAGTGACTTTATAAGTTTAAATAATTGATCTGATTGTGAAATTGGCATAACAAATATATACAAGTTAAACACTTGAAAAACAAATATTTATAAAAAAATATTTACACCTAAACATTACAAATATTAAAAAAAGTATGATTGAACAAGTAATTCAAGCTTTCATCTTTGCAATACTATAATTATTAGATAGTGCAATAAATACGGAAATAGTCAATTAAAACAAAACAAAATGAAAAAAATCGAAGCAATAGTACGATCATCAAAATTTGACGATGTAAAAAATGCATTGTCAGACATTCATGTTGATTTTTTCACTTTTATGGAAGTGAAAGGATTTGGAAAGCAAAAAACGGAACATATTGTATACCGAGGAGCAGTTTATGATGTAGGTTATATCGCAAGAATGAAATTAGAAATCTATTCAACAGATGATGCATATGAAGAAATAGTTAAGATCATATTGAATTCTGCAAAAACTGGGGAAATAGGAGATGGAAAAGTAATAGTGACTGATATTACTGAGATGTGGAGTGTTAGGTTAGGAACTAAAAACGAATCAGCTTTATAAAACGAAAAATTATTAAACTTTAAAATTTAAAAAAATGGACGAAGGATTATACATAGCGAACAATTTATGGATACTAATTGCTACTATATTGGTATTTATAATGCATTTGGGATTTGCTTCTTTAGAGGCAGGGCTAGTGAGAAAAAAGAATACAGTTAATATACTATTTAAAAATACAATGATTGTTTCAATAGGTCTGTTGACTTATTATATTATTGGTTACGGATTGATGTACCCTGGTGGAGAAGGTGGCGGATTTTTTGGTTTCAAGCAATTCGGAATTGAAGAACCTGGGGATCTTGCCTCATTACTTGCAGCATCTTCCGAAGGTTTTGTAATGCCATCATGGACTGATTTTATTTTTCAAGGAATGTTTGCAGCAACATGTGCAACAATTGTTTCTGGGGCAGTTGCAGAGCGTATTAAGTTAGGATCTTTCTTGATTTTTGTGACCATTTTTGTAGCAATTAGTTACCCAATCACAGGAATGTGGCAATGGGGTGGCGGCTGGTTAAATGTCATGGGATTCTATGACTTTGCTGGATCAACACTTGTTCATGCAGTTGGTGGTTTTGCTGCGCTCGCAGGAATATTATTGTTAGGTGCAAGAACTGGCAAATATACAGATAAAGGCATTAAGCCAATTCCTGGTCATAGTTTACCATTTGCAACATTAGGAGTTTTCCTTCTTTGGTTCGGATGGTTTGGATTCAATGGAGGATCTGTTCTTTCAGCGGATGCGGCGTCTGTGGGTAAAGTATTTGTAACTACAAGTTTAGCGGCAGCAGGGGGAACTGTTGGAGCATTTATTATTTCATACGTAATGTTCAAAACGCATGATTTGTCTATGGTACTGAATGGTGTTTTGGGTGGATTAGTAGGAATCACAGCTGGAGCAGATTTGATGAGTCCAATGGAAGCAATAGCAATCGGAGGAATAGCAGGGGCAATCATTCCATTATCTGTTGTTTTCTTTGATAAAATGAAATTAGATGACCCAGTTGGAGCAACATCTGTGCACTTAGTGTGCGGAATATGGGGAACCCTAGCAGTTGGAATATTTGGATCAAGTGCAGGATTGGGTCAATTATGGATTCAATTTGTGGGAGTGTCAACTATAGGATTGTTCACATTTGCATTTGCTTTCATCTTATTTTATATCCTTAAAGTTACAATTGGAATTAGAGTTACCGAAGAAGAAGAACTTAAAGGACTTGATATTTCTGAACATGAAATGAGTGCATACTCTTCGTCAGATACCGTAGCATACAATCTTAATGTTCAATAAAAAGTATGTAAAAATAAAAGTCACCCGAGTTGCAGCTCGGGTGACACAGATACGGAAAACCGCAAATTAATACTTGACTAATTTAAAGGTAAAAAATATTTTCATTTTTATCAATAATTTGAGTTTTCTTATCTTTTTATCTCCTTAAATTTTTAAACTACCCACAAGGGTAAATTATATTAAACAAGGTACAATTAATTTGTAATTTTATATAAACTCCTCTATAAGAGTTATATAGATTCTTTATTGCTAAAATTCAAAACAAAAAAAATGAAAACTAAATTTTTTACATTCATATTGACAATTTTGACTTTAACATCTTATGGTCAAATTCAACTAGATTCTTCTTTTTCAATAAGTGGATCTGTTGATGTATATTATAGGGCAAATCTTGTGGGAACTAATAATCCGGAGAATGGTGGAACCCTTGCGCCAGGAACTTCTTTTGCAAACCTACCAGGATTTGCGTTAGGCATGTTTAATTTAGTAAATTCATACGAGGGCGAAAAAGTTGGTTTCGTAGCTGATATTGGATTTGGCCCTCGTGGCGCAGATGCAGTTTTTGCTTCTCCATCGCCTCTGAATTTAGTGAACCAAATGTATGGATATTGGAATATTACAGATAAAGTCAAAGTAACACTTGGAAACTTTAATACTTTTTTGGGATATGAAGTAATTTCTCCTGCAGCAAATTTCAACTATTCAACTTCATACATGTTTTCATATGGCCCATTTTCACACAGTGGTTTAAAACTTGATTTTGATCTCGGGAAAGGGTTATCAGGAATGATTGGAGTTTTTAACCCAACTGACTATACAGATTTTAATCCTACAGCAGATTATGTAGCAGGAGCTCAATTAGGATATACCAATGACATGGGTGGAGCATGGTTGAATTTTATCCTTTCTGATGGGTTTTATCAGGTCGATTTGACAACTGGATGGCAGATAACTGAAAAAGCTTATTTGGGAGTTAATGCAACTACAGCCCAAGAAAGTTTTGCTGGTGCAGCACTTTATCTTCAATATGCGACTTCTGATGCATTTAGCCTTGGGTTAAGAGGTGAGTATTTTGGAGATAATGGAATTGAAGTAGTAGGAAAAGACGAAAGCGTTATGGATTTCACCATTTCAGCAAATTATAAAGTAGGCAACATGACAATTATACCAGAGTTTCGAATAGATATGTACTCTAATGAGTCAGTAATTTTAGATGGAACTACAGGAGAAACTGGCAAGAGCCTTTCTTCATTTTTATTAGCAGCAGTATATTCTTTTTGAGAATATATGATTTACAACTTAAGCAATTATAATTTTTCCATACAGTTAAGTTCTTAGGATGGAGAATAAAGATTTTCCATCCTAATTTTTAAATGTTAAATATTTAATAAGCGAAATTAAAATTTAACAATTTGAATATCACAAATAATTATGGCATATAACATTGTATTACAATATTATATGCCATTTATTTATACTTTGAGCATAACAAAATATGCATTATTGATTTAAATCTGTTTTGAATTCCCACTTATCTTCGATATGCTTTATAAGGAACCGAAAAAAATATAAAGAACAGTTTCTCTTTCATTGAATGGCTCCTTCGGAGTTAGTGGCTTACTCCGAGGAGTCTATTTTTTCTAACCTATTTTTAAGTTTTAAAAATTCATCAATATGTCAGTTGCGATGCCATACGGTCTTTATACCCCAGAATTAGAAAAAGATGCTTGTGGAATTGGCCTTATTGCCAACCTCAATAACCTTAGTTCGCATAAGACTATTCATGATGCCCTAACAACATTAGAAAATTTAGAGCACCGGGGTGCTTGCGGTTATGAAGCAAATACAGGCGATGGAGCTGGTATACTTATTCAAATTCCTCACGATTTTTTAACCATTCGTTGCGGTGAAGCCGGTTTCTCTATTCCTGACAAAGGAAATTATGGAGTCGCAATGACTTTTTTTCCAAAAGAGTCTTCAGAACAGGAGTTATGTATCCGAGCATTTGAAGATGTTGCCAAAAGTTTTGATATTAAAATTCTTGGATTCAGGGCAGTGCCTACTGATAATTCTGATCTTGGAAGCTCTGCAAAAGCAACAGAACCTGACATTATTCAAGTTTTTCTTCAATGCAACAAAAATTTAAAAACTAAGGAATTAGAGAAAAAATTATACATTTTTAGAAACTTCTTAACACATTATATTCATAAGAAAGAGAATGAATTAAAGGATAAATTCTACATCTGTTCTTGTTCAAGTAGAACAATAATTTATAAAGGTCAACTTACTTCAGATCAAGTAAGAAATTATTTTGTCGATTTGCAGGATGGTAGAGCAACTTCAGCTGTAGCTATTGTTCATTCTAGGTTTTCGACCAATACTGTACCGAAATGGAGACTTGCTCAACCTTTTAGAACTATCGCCCATAATGGCGAAATTAATACAATTCAAGGCAACCTAAATTGGTGGAAAGCAAAAGAAAAAATGTTTGAATCCAATATTTTCACTAAAGAAGAATTGGAAAAAATATACCCTGTTTGTGAAACAGGGACATCAGATTCAGGAAACTTCGATAATGTATTGGAATTTCTAATTATGAATGGAAGATCCATTCCTCATGCTTTGATGATGATGATTCCTGAAGCTTGGCAAAATGATGAATTTATTGAAGATTACAAAAAAGAGTTTTACGAATTTCATGAAGCTTTTATGGAACCTTGGGATGGGCCAGCTTCCATTTGTTTTACCGATGGAATTCTTGTTGGAGCTACTTTAGATCGAAATGGTTTAAGACCTTCCAGGTATTTATTAACATCAGATAATGTACTAATTCTTGGGTCTGAATCAGGATGCCTGGCTGTAGATCCCTCAACAATCGTATACAAAGGAAGACTTCAACCTGGAAAAATATTAATTGCTGATCTTGATGAAAAAAGAATAGTTGGTGACGAAGAATTGAAAAATATAGTTTGCCACAATAGACCTTATGGAGAGTATTTGAATAAGTATAAAGTTCATATCAACGATATACAGATTGAAGCTGAAATTGAAGACACAGGAATTGAAATTTTGAAAGAACAGTTGGCCTTTGGTTTTACTTCTGAAGATGAATCCATGATTTTGTATGCAATGGGAGAAGAAGGTGCCGAACCCATTGGTTCAATGGGTTGCGATATTCCTTTAGCAGTTCTTTCTACTCAATCCCAACATATTTCAAATTACTTCAAACAACAATTTGCGCAGGTAACTAATCCGCCAATTGATCCAATAAGAGAGAAAGATTTTATGTCCTTAAAAACTTTTCTTGGAGGAGAACCTAATGTTTTAAAACCGAGAGAAGAAAGTGCCATCATGCTCAGGATGGATTCACCAATTCTAAGTTCTAAACAATTTTCTGTACTTAGGCATCTAGATACAGAATATTTCAAATCAGCAGTAATTAATATTCAATTTTCTGCAGACGGAAAAGATGGAAGACTTGAAAGCGCATTAGACGATATGTGCATTGAGGCAGAAAAGTTAATTAATAATGGTAAAAATATAATCATCCTTGATGACTCCAAAATCGGTTTGACTAAAGCTCCGATTCCAAGTCTCTTAGCGTTAGGTTGCTTGCACCATTATTTAATAAAAAAAGGCATAAGAAGAAAAGCTTCAATAATTATCAAGGGTGGTGATGTTATAGAAACACACCATTTTGCATGTTTACTTGGATATGGAGCTGATGGCGTTTATCCATGGTTGGCATTAAAATATTTAAATTCAAAAGAAAGATCAAAAAAATACATCAAAGCTGTCGAAAAAGGACTAATGAAAGTGATGTCTAAATTAGGTGTTTCCACAGTGCTTTCATATCAAGGGTCTCAAACATTTGAAGCAATCGGTATTGGTGAAAAAGTTATTTCTAAATGTTTTAATGGTACCATATCCAGAATTTCTGGTCTTGATTTCGATGGGTTGGCAAAAGAAGTATTTGTCAGACATCTTGTGGCCTTTGATGATGATTACAAACTAGATGAATTACCTGAAAGTGGTTTTTATCAATGGAAACAGAGAGGAGAGCACCATCTTTTTAATCCAAAATCGATTCATTTACTCCAGCATTCCACACAGAATAAGGATTACACAACATTTAAAAAATATTCAAAAGAAATAAATGACCAATCACAAAGGGCAAATACTTTAAGATCTCTTTTCGATTTTAAAGAGATGAAAAAGATTCCGCTCGAAGAGGTGGAATCGGTAGAAAAAATAATGAAAAGATTTGCTACTGGAGCGATGTCCTTTGGATCAATTTCTCATGAAGCTCACTCTACTCTTGCAATTGCAATGAATAGAATAGGAGGAAAAAGCAATAGTGGAGAAGGAGGAGAGGACGAAAAAA
Source organism: Bacteroidota bacterium (assembly GCA_024642705.1). GTDB lineage: Bacteria > Bacteroidota > Bacteroidia > Chitinophagales > Saprospiraceae > Portibacter. The sequence goes on from JAHEAQ010000022.1 coordinate 23,405, forward strand.
GGTTTATTATAAAGGAAAATGGAGACTGGGAACGATCAGCAATTAAACAAGTAGCTTCTGGGAGATTTGGGGTGACAAGCCATTATCTGGTCAATGCAGATCAATTGCAAATAAAAATGGCGCAAGGTGCAAAACCTGGAGAGGGGGGGCAATTGCCAGGTCATAAAGTGAATAAATGGATTGCGAAAGTTAGACACAGCATACCAGGTGTAGGATTGATTTCGCCACCACCTCACCATGACATTTATTCCATCGAAGATTTAGCTCAACTAATATTTGACCTAAAAAATGCAAATAGACATGCTGATATTAGTGTAAAATTAGTTTCTAAAGCGGGAGTAGGTATTATTGCATCTGGAGTTGCAAAAGCACATGCTGATCATTTATTAATTTCTGGACATGATGGAGGTACTGGAGCATCGCCATTAAGTTCCATAAAACACGCTGGATTGCCGTGGGAATTAGGGCTTTCAGAAACACATCAGACATTAGTTAAAAACCGCCTGAGAGATAGAGTTACAGTCCAATGTGATGGGCAAATGAAGACTGGTAGGGATATCGCAATTGCAACTTTACTGGGTGCTGAAGAATGGGGCGTAGCAACTGCAGCTCTTGTTGTGGAAGGGTGCATACTTATGAGAAAATGCCATTTGAATACTTGTCCAGTAGGTGTGGCAACACAAGACGAAGAACTAAGAAAAAAATTTACTGGAAAAGTGGAACATTTGGTTGATTTTTTCACTTTTATGGCTCAAGAATTAAGAGAAATAATGGCTTCTCTTGGATTCAGAACCGTTAATGAAATGATAGGTAGGGCAGATTTGTTAAAAGTGCGAGAAAATGTAAACCATTGGAAGTGGTCTAGTTTAGATCTAAGCCCAATACTTTCTTGCGATTTACGGTACAATAATCAATACAAATCAATAGAACAAGACCATGGTTTAAAGAAAGTGTTGGATAGGAAATTAATTCGTTATGCTGATCTTTCTATTGAATATGGTGCTCCAATCACCAGTAATTTTGAAATAAAGAATACAGATAGAGCTGTAGGCACTATGTTAAGTAGTGAGATTAGCCGAAAATATGGGGCTGCAGCCTTGCCTAATGATACCATCAATTATAGATTTCGAGGTTCAGCAGGCCAAAGCTTTGGAGCATTTTCTGTCAAAGGGTTAAGCTTTACGCTTGAAGGAGACGCGAACGATTATTTTGGGAAAGGATTATGTGGCGCCAAACTAATTGTAGTACCAGATCGAAATGTAACTTTTAAGGAAAGCGAAAACATTATTATTGGTAATGTAGCTCTTTATGGGGCAACATCAGGTGAAGTTTATATAAAAGGAGTTGCGGGTGAAAGATTTGCCGTAAGAAATTCTGGTGTAATAGCTGTAGTAGAAAGTATAGGAGATCATGGTTGCGAATATATGACAGGTGGAAGAGTAGTAATCCTTGGGAAAACTGGAAGAAATTTTGCTGCAGGAATGAGTGGAGGAATTGCTTTTGTTCAAGATGAAGCGGGAGATTTTGCAAAAAAATGCAATTTAGAAATGGTAGATCTTGATGAAATGACATCAGACGATTATTCTGAACTTAGAATTCATATTAGAAATCATTTTAAATATACAGGAAGTTTATCGGCTATTAAGATATTGAATAATTGGGAAAATGAAAAACACATGTTTGTAAAGGTTTTTCCAAAAGAATACAAAAATGTGCTTCTAGAAGAAGAATTGGCTAAAAATGAAATGGTAGCAAATATCAAGTAAAAGAAATGGGAGATATCACTGGTTTTATAAAATTTAAGAGAGAATTACCTGAATCAAGAGACCCTCATTCAAGAATTAATGATTATAAAGAAATTTATAAAGATTTTTCAGAAGAGAAAACGAATAATCAGGCGGCACGATGCATGTCTTGTGGTGTGCCTTTTTGTCACAATGGATGTCCATTAGGTAATAATATTCCTGCCTTCAATGATGCAGTACATTCTAAAGAGTGGGAAAAAGCATTTAAGATTTTGAATAGTACGAACAATTTTCCTGAGTTTACAGGAAGAATTTGTCCTGCACCTTGCGAAAAATCCTGCGTTTTAGGCATCAATAGCGATCCAGTAAGCATAGAACATATCGAAAAAAGTATTGCAGAAAAGGCTTTTGAAAATGGATGGGTTTCTGAAGAAAAAGGAAAATCATCGGGTAAAAAAGTTGCTGTTATTGGTTCTGGTCCTGCAGGTCTGGCAGCTGCATCTCAATTATTAAAAGCAGGTCACGATGTTACTGTATTTGAGAGGAATGATCGAATAGGAGGGCTTTTGTTATATGGGATTCCAGATTTTAAATTAGAAAAAGATGTGGTAAGGAGACGAATCAATCTAATGAAAAAGGCTGGTGTTAATTTCGTTACGAATGCTAATGTTGGAGAAAATGTAAATGTACATGATTTGCTCAACGAAAAAGACGCCATAGTTTTAGCAGGTGGTTCAACCGTTCCAAGAGATCTTAAAATTCCTGGCAGAGAATTGAAAGGCGTGTATTTTGCTATGGATTTTTTGGAACAACAAAACAGAAGAATCCAAGGAGATAAAATAGACCCAGCAATTTCTTTAGTCGCTACAGACAAAAACGTTTTGGTTATAGGAGGAGGAGATACGGGATCAGATTGTGTAGGCACATCTAATAGGCATAAGGCAAAATCTGTAACTCAGATTGAATTAATGTCAAAACCACCTTTGGAGAGAGATCCTTCAACACCTTGGCCATTATGGCCCATGCAATTAAGAACTTCAAGTTCACATGAAGAAGGTGGTAAGCGAAATTGGTCGATTAATACTAAAGAATTTATTGGTGATAAAGATGGTAACTTGACTGGTGTGAAATTGGTTGAAATTGAATGGTTGAAAGATGAAGTAACTGGAAGGTTTAGTTTTAAAGAAATTGAAAATACAGAAAGAATTTTAAAATGTGAACTTGCACTTTTAGCTGTTGGCTTTGTACACCCTCAATATTTAGGTATGCTTGAGCAATTAAATATTGAATTAACTGCAAACGGAAATGTAAAAGATGAGAATTACAAAACTAATCTTGATAAAGTATTTGTAGCTGGAGATATGAGGCGTGGTCAATCGTTAGTTGTGTGGGCCATTTCTGAAGGTCGAGAAGCAGCAATTCAAGTAGATAGATTTTTGAAAAATGAATCAGGTTTGGTCAGCAACCATAGATCACCTTTAACGGTTTAGATTGAAATTTCTAAATAAAATGGTTTTATTTCAGTTCTAATTAAGAGTCGAATTTTTCAATGGTATACAATTTAATAAGTTGTTTATTGAAAATACTTTTTGGTAAAGATCTTAGTAGAAGGTTTCTAATGTTAGTTAGATTTTCCCAATGTGCCATTTTCCCTATACTCCATGATTGACTAACAATGGATTGAACTTTTTTCTTTCTTTTGGCTTCCAATTTTTCAAATGCTTTTTCAAAATTTTTGTTTTGGGATATCATATTGGATAAATAATAAGCATCTTCGATTGCCTGAGCACCTCCCTGACCCATATTTGGTGTCGTAGCATGACCAGCGTCACCGATCAAACAAATTTTTCCTTTATGCCAAGTTTTCATTGGCTTGAGGTCAATAATATCATTTCTTATGATTTGTTCTACGGGAGTATTCCTAATCAAATTATTCACTTTTGGGTGAAAGGTTTTGAAGTAATCTAACAATTGCTCATGCAATGTATTTGGGTCATCTTCTTTCTCCGATATTTCATTAATCACGGCAAACCAATAAATTTTTGCTGCTGAAATATTCGAAAATCCAAATCTCCATTTTCCTCCCCACATTTCATATGCATGATTTCGAAAATTTTCTTCTAATTCAAATTCACATACTCCTCGCCAACAAGTCTGACCTGAATGTCGAATAACACTTTTGGGAAAAATTTGATTTCTTACTTTTGAATGAATGCCATCCGCTCCAATTAATGCATCAGCGTTAAAAGTCTGTCCGCTTTCAAAATGGATTTTTATTGGTTTGTTTTCAATAAAATCGCAATGGCTAAAAGCCATTCCTAGTCCAATTTTATGAACTGGAACTTCATCAAGCAATATTTGCTGAAGTTTTGCCCTATGAATCGCTATAGTTGAAAATCCATATTTTTTTTTCATGGATTTTTGTGAACTATCTGAAATAGATTTCATTTTTTGGTCTGAAATGGTTATTTCTAGAACTTCATTTCCTTGACTTTGAATTTGATTAAGAACTCCTAACCAATCCAAAACCTGCAAAGCATTTGGAGCCAACCAAATACCAGCACCCACCTCCTTAATAACTTCATTTCTTTCAAAAATTTTATAGTCAATGCCTAATTTTTCGAAAGCCAAAGCCGTAGTTAATCCAGCTATACCGCCACCAATTATCGCTATCATAAATTTTTTTAAACGTCATAAGTAATCTCCACATTCTTGGTCTGTGGCCTGGCTTGGCATGTTAATATATAGCCATCCTCAATTTCATCATCATCCAAAGCAAGACAACTGTCCATACTAACCTGTCCTTTTAATAATTTAGCCATACATGATGAGCAAGCACCACTAGTACAGGAATATGGAGGATCGAGTTTTTTCTCAATTAGCGTTTCCAATATGGTTTTTGTTCCATCCATAACCATAGAATAACGTTCTTTGTTAAGAATCACTTCCAAGTTAGCAATTCCATCCATTGCTTCACTTGTAGTGCCATTTTCAGATTTTGAATTGGAAAATAATTCCTTATGAATACTCTGCCTATTTACATTTTTACTAATCAAGGTGGATTCTACATTTTGAACCATGTCTCCGGGACCACAAATAAAATAAAGACGCGGATGATTTCTATTGCTCAATTCTTTTAAAATTAGCTTCGTCATTTTAGCATCCAACCGACCAGATTTGGTTTTATCTGATTTTTTAAATAATGAAAAGCTCTTTTTAGTTGGATTTTCAACGCCAGTATAAATATGTTCAACTTCAAACTGTCCCCCATATGTTCTTTCTAATTGATCAATAGAATCCTTGAAAATTGTTGTGGATTCATCCTTGTTAACATAAAATAAATAAACCTTACTTAGAGGTTCATCTTCTAAAGCATGTTTGATAATTGAAAAAATAGGTGTAATTCCACTACCTCCAGCAAAAAAAATCAAATCCCTTCTTTTATCTCCGTCAGGTTCAAATACAAATCGACCTTCGGGATTCATTATACTTAAGACATCGCCAACTTTTACTTCATTACAAAGATAATTTGACATTAATCCCATATTTACTTTTTTCACAGTAATTCCAAAAGTAGATTCATTGGGGCTTGTGAATATCGAATAAGCTCTACGCTCTTCCTTTCCATCAATATTTGCCTTGATAGTTATATATTGTCCAGCCTTATACTCAAATTCATTGAGGTGTTCTTTTGGTATTTCAAATAGAAAACTTTTACTATTTGATGTCTCTTCAATTATTTTCTGAATGGTTAAAGAACGAAATGTATTACTCATTAAATCTTATTTATTAATTTCGAACCGTGAAGATAAGAGACTTAAAATATTTGTTAGCGTATTTAATACCTTTTTCAGCTTTTTTAGCTTTGGAACTTAGGTCAGTTTGGTCTTTTAGCACAGTTATTTTGGCATTTCTGATTATTCCAGTTTTTGAACTTATATTTAAGCCTAATCCAAATCTAATTAGTTCAGAATTACAACTAGATAAAAGTGCAAATGTTTTTTTTGAGTCAATTTTATATTTAAATATTCCTATTCTATTTATTCTAATATTTCGAACTTTTACAATCATTCAATTAGACATTACAAATATTGAAACTTTAGGACTTTTCATGAATGTTGGAATAGTAATGGCAACAACAGGAATAAATGTCGCACATGAAATAGGACATAGAAAAGGGAAATTAAATAAAATTTGCGCTGCTTTATTGCTAATTCCGAGTTTATATGGACATTTTACGTTAGAACACAACTATGGCCACCATAAATGGGTTGCGACCCCAGAAGATCCAGTAAGTGCAGAACTAAATCAAAATTTATATGCATTTATCTATAGTGCAGTAATTGGGGTATTCAAAAATTCTTGGAGGATAAGTTTTCGGATGCAAGAAAAAAAGGGATTAAGTTTATGGCACTTTTCGAATGAATTGATTTGGATTAGCTTGGCTCAAATTTTTCTTTTCTCCTTGATTTTCTATTTTGGAAATTTTTTTAGTTTAATCTTTTTTATTAGCGCAGCAATCTTTAGTTTTTCATTGTTGGAATCTATAGATTATATAGAACATTATGGTTTGAGGAGAAAATTATTAAGTTCGGGAAAATATGAAATTGTCAATGAGAAACATTCTTGGAATTCAGAGCACGAAATAGGCAGAATTTTTCTTTATGAATTAACAAGACACACAGATCATCATATATCTTCGATTCGGAAATATCAAAATTTGCGCAATCTTAGAAATAGTCCCCAATTGCCTTTTGGTTATCCTTCGGCTATATTGGTTGCATTGTTACCTCCATTGTGGTTCAGTATTATGAATCCATTGGTCAAATCTTATAACAATTAATGAAGTTATCAATTATCATACCTGCCTATAATGAGGCTGCTACTATTGAAAAATTATTAGACAGAATTAGAGATGTAAAGTTAATCGCTGATATTTCAAAGGAGATTCTTATTGTAAATGATGCTTCTACGGATAATACCGCTGAAATAACCAGGAAATACATTCAAAAGTATTCAGAATTAGATTTCAAATTATTTGAGCATGAAGTTAATCAAGGAAAAGGAGCAGCTTTGCATAAAGGAATAAATAATGCATCTGGAGATATAATCGTAATCCAAGATGCAGATTTAGAATATGATCCAGAAGAATTTAATATTCTATTGAAACCTATTCTTGATGGCTACGCAGATGTAGTTTATGGGTCCAGATTCATGGGCGGCAAACCTCATAGGATTCTTTTTTATTGGCATTCAATTGGAAATAAATTCTTAACAATGCTTTCCAATGCATTGACCAATTTGAATCTCACCGATATGGAAACATGTTATAAGATGTGGAAGAGAGAAATTATCCAATCTGTGGAATTAAAGGAGAAAAGATTTGGGTTTGAACCAGAAGTAACAGCAAAAATATCAAGAATTAAAGGTGTTAGAATTTATGAATTAGGCATTTCTTACTATGGAAGGTCATACGAGGATGGGAAGAAAATTGGTTGGAAAGACGGCTTTAGAGCAATATACTGCATTATGAAGTATAATATATGGGCTAAAAAATAAGATTTAAATCAATCCATTATATGTGCTACCACAAAAATTCCTTCTTTTTTAATATTTGCCTGGAGCCATAAATTTTTGATTTTTACTATCTATTACCAACACCCAGTCATGCCCTATACCTGAGGTAGGAGGAGTAATATTTACATTTTTTGACTTATGAATTGGATTCGAAGGATATGCATTTCCAGTCCTAGTATCATACCACCAACCTATTAGTTTTTTCCCATTTAATACCGACAAATCAATGCTTACTTCTTTTCCTGTAGGAAAATAGAACATTGCATACGATCCATTGATGTCCCTTGTGGCTGTGACATAGTTATCGTCTTCTTCTTGCAGACTTATGATCATTTTTTGATCAGGTATCCTTGTCAAAAAAGGACGAGATAAAATAAGATTTTTTAGATGTTTTACCTGGTTTGCCATTGGCAAATCAAGTGCTGCCATCCAAGGCCTTGAAGGACCATTTATGGGCTGTTTATCTAAATTGTACATCTGCCATACATCATGACATCCATAGGTCTGGCCGAAAGCTCCGGCGAAAACATTCCAATACATGATTCGACGTATATCTTCTGGGATGCTATTTCCAAGTTCTTTTGCATTAAAGCAATTAGGGTGATCTTCATATAAGGGTTCTCCATCTAAGACAGGCTTAACTGGATTCAAATTGTAATCATTTTGGATGTAAAGATATGTAGGCTTATTAGGACAATGACCTGTTTGGTGCATGTTGAAATCTAACCAATTTTCATTATGAAACCAGGTTGAAGATCCTCCATATTGATGAGGTTGTGGGTGAAAACTCATGATGCAATTATTATACCCACCTACGGCAGATGCAATTCCTTCAGCCATTGCATTCCAAATTTTGGTGTCCTGACTGTTTTTTCTCGGATTTCTATCTCCTCCTATTATCCACACAATATTATCATAATTTTTGTATCTATCACCCAGCCAAGATCCGAATCGTCCAGCATTTTGCACATCAAAAATTTCTGGTCCTTCACCCCATGAATCTTTGAACACCTTATCCCCCCAAGTTGGTAATAATGCAATATAGATTCCCAATTTTTTAGCTTCAGAAATTATATTATCAACATGTTGGAAATATTTTTCATTTGGCAATAAAGGATTGTTATTGATGAGAGGTCTATCTCCATTTGCATTTGGCGTGTTTAAACCATCCAGTTCAGCTAAAGCACAAGCTTGAACGACGTTGAATCCTTGATCAGCCCTTTTGGTTAAATATTTGACAGCATCTGCTTTACTGCATCTGTGGAAAAGTTCCCAAGCTGTATCTGCCATCCAAAAAAAAGGAGTGCCATCTTCTTGAACAATAAATCTATTGTTTTCACTAACTTTTAATTTTTGAGCAGGTAGAGACGTTATAAAAAAGTATAAAATGAAACCAACAATGATAACCCTCATTTTGAAAGTATTTTATTATTACTAAATTGACCAAATTATTAATAAAATACCAAATACCGTTAATGCAATCCCAGCAATTCTATTAATCCATATTAATTGAATGCTTTTTAGCCTTCTTCTTAGCAGTTGTGCTAGAAATATTTTCAATGAATCCGTGGTAATTATTACAAAAAAAATGCTTCCTAAGAAATAAATACTTTCTATTCCTGATATGTTTCTTCCTAATACATATGTTGAAATTACCGAGATCCAAAAAACAAAAGTGAACGGATTTATGGTATTTACTAAAAAGCCTTTGATGAAAAACTGCAAGTAATTTTTACCGCTAAATAATTCCGAATTTTTTATTTCCTTAAATTTACTGAATATGGAATAAAGGCCAAATCCAATAAGCACAGCGCCCCCTACTATTCCCATTATCAATTTAAAATAATCTCCTTCAACTATATAGCTAATCTTGTGAATGAATTGGTAGGTAATCGCAATAAATAAAAAGTCACTAAACCAAATGCCAAGACCAACAGAGAGTCCTGCTTTATGACCTTTCTCTATAGAACTTTGAGTAAGCGCTATAAATATAGGACCCAATAATATACTCAGGGTAAGCCCGAATAATATGCCTTCAAATATATATTGCATGCTCGAAGATAATAAAGAGAATGATTTAGAATCTAAACTTCTTCTGAAAAGTCTTCAAGCTATAATAATAACGATAATATTTGTTTTTAAGCAATTCATAATTATTACGCCAAAAACAATCTTTAGAGCATCTTATACAAAGTATTGTGGTTTTAGTAAACCTTTTGCAATAAGTTCTATTACAATAGGCAGGTAAAAAATGTAAATTCTTGAGAAGAATTTCTTTTTACTAACTTTATTTCCAAAAACATCAGTTATAAATATAAAAAATGAAATTTTATAGATCAATAATATATCTCTTTTTAATACTTTTAGTTGCTTCTTGTAGCGAAGAATTTCAGCAAAAATTATCCTCTACACCTAATGCATTAGGTTCTGCCAATGAAATTAATGTAATTGCCGACCAAGAACTTTGGGACGGGGAAATTGGTGACACTTTTAGATTTTATTTCGAAGCTGCTTATCCCATGCTGCCAAGACCTGAATCCATATTTAATGTTAGACATTTTACTCCTGAGGAACTTATTTCTGGACCTACCAGAAAAGAATTAAGAACCTATTTATACTTATCTGATTTAAGCAATACCAATTCGTCTACAGCAAACTCAATAGCGAAGGATATTGGAGAAGAGAAATTCATGCAAATTAAGAGAGAGGGCTCTAAAAACAACGTGGTTGGAAGAAATAAATGGGCATCAGGTCAATTAATAATTTACTTAGCAGGAAGAGATAAACAAGACCTTTTTGATAACATCAAGAATAGTTTTTCATCCATCAGCAAAAAAATATATGAACAAGATTTCAAACAAATCAAGGGATATACTTATGTGAGCGGCTATAATAAAGTATTGACGTCTGAAATTGAAGAGAAACTTGGAGTAAAAATTCAAATTCCTGGAGATTATATAAAAGCAAAATGGGATGAAAAAGAAAAATTGTTTTGGGTTCGTAAAGAAACACCGATGACAAGTTTAAGCATTGTTATCAAAGCTTTTAAATATGAAAATGAGAACCAATTGACAAAAGAGTTTTTAAAAGATAAAATCAATGAATTTGGAAAAACCTATGTCAAAACCAATACAGTCAATTCTCATCTTGTAGTAAATGACGAAGATTTGCCATTATATACCAATGTTCGCGATATTAATGGGCAATATACTTTTGAAATGAGAGGAATTTGGGAAGCTACACATGATTACATGGGAGGACCTTTCTTTTCGTACCTAATTATTGACAAATCGCAGAAAAAACTCTTTTTAATTTTTGATTTTTTACTTGCTCCAGGAAAAGATAAACGCGATCTAATGCAACAATTGGAGTTGATTACTAATACTGTGGAAATTTTATAATATTTAATTAAGTTGTTAAGATATTATTTGTTGTTCTAATATTTAAAATGAGGATTTGGTTAACTTTTAAATATTGCTTATGTTGGTTTTAATATGAAACCAATACATATTATAATCATTTTAATTGTTATTTTTTTTGGCAATCAAGTTTCAGGTCAAGACTTTGGTAAATATTCTTCAAGTGAGTTAGAAGTTTTTGCTCGCACCTACATGGAAGCCAAAAATGAAAACATGAACAGATCTAATTTGCCTTCTATCCAAACACTTCAGCTAAAATTTGGGATTACTGACGAGCATTTAAAAAGCCTTTTTGACGAAGAGTTCAGTAAATCAAACAAATTTTTCACTCCAGAGGATAAGTTATTTGTAGAAGCAGTAAAAAAGGAAAAAGAAGATTTCGTAAATAATAAACAAAGAAGGTTAGAACAACTATGTCAACTTAATGGGATAGAATCCAAAGTTTATTTAGAAATTTTGAGCAAATATGAGCTATCCACCGTTTTCCAGCAGAAATTATACCCCTATTTTCAATTGTATTTCAAAACCATTGGAAAATGAGGATACTGCTACTATATTTTTTCATGTTTCTTTTAGGTAATGTTTTGGGGCAAAATCCATTGCGATACGACCAGAAAATATTTCCTAATGTAACTGAAAGTATTGAAATATTTAGCACTGGAGTTCCAAAACCAGTCAATGCATTCGATTTTTATTCATTTATTACAGGTTACCCATTAAATGTTAAAGAATACAACACTCAACAAGTTAACTTATATATGGATATTTTCGAACCACAAGGAGATACCATTTCAAAAAGGCCACTGGTAATTTTATGTTTTGGGGGAGGATTTTTGAGTGGGAATAGAAAATATTGGAGCATAAGGTTAATTGCAACTGCACTTGCTAGGATGGGCTATGTCACTGCAAGTATTGACTATAGACTTGGAATGAATATATATGATAAAGATTTAGGAGCAAGATCAGTATATAGAGGTGTTCAAGATAGTAGATCTGCAATAAGATTTTTCAAGGCAGATGCTTCAGCCCTAAATAAATATAAAATTGATACCAGCAATATTTTTATTGGAGGTCACAGTTCTGGAGCATTTATTAGCCTTCATAATATTTTTCTTGATAATGATATTGAAAGACCAAATTCGACTAGAAATTGGATGCAAGACGGGAGAGAGATACCTGATTTAGGTTGTCTTGATTGCGTTGGAGACAACAAAACTTTTAATGGAAAAGCGAAAGGTGTTTTTAGTTTGGCAGGGGCAATAGGCTTTTTGAATTTAATAGAGAATGGTGAGGAAACACCACCTGAGATGTTTCATAGTATCGATGATGGAACAGTACCTTATAATAGCGGCGAGCCCTTTTCTAATATAAGCGATTTAGTTATAGGTTCTGATCTACCTATCGTTCACGGTTCACTTCCCATTTCTTTAAGATGCGACACCTTAAGTGCTGATTATCAATTTTATAAATATACTAATCGAGGTCATGATGTTCATGAGAACGGAGATTCAGCTCTTCATTCAGATATTATTCCAAGCATCAATGGATGGTTTTTTGAAAATTATCTTAAACCTGAAAGCACATCTTTATCTGGCGCTATTGATATATGTACTGACAATTTGCATCATGAGTTCACCTTAAACCACAATGGAATTAGTTATTTTGATTGGCAAATTACTGGCGGCACAATCAATAATTTAGATAAAAATTCAAACAAAGTGAATTTATTATGGGATGAAAACGCTTCCATTCATGAAATTTCAGTTTTTCCTTATAGTTGTATTGGAGCACCTGGAATATACCAAAAATTGGGTGTTAATATATATTCTGAGGGGAATAATACTTGGTTAGGTGGACCGGGTTCGTGGAATAATCTTTCAAAGTGGAGTAATGGCCATCTACCTATATCATGTGAGAATGTTACTATCCCTTCTGAAAATTCAGAAATAGAAATTTTAGTGGATGCTTCCACAATAAGTAAGATTAGATCACTTGAAATTGGTCAAAATGTGCGCCTAGTAATTGAACAATTAGCAGAAATCGATATTATTGGAAATTAGTAACTAGAGTTTTTCAATAAATTCTAATTTGTTAAATAAACATTACTATTTCTTACCAATTCTCTAAAAAACGGATCTTTAAGATCTTTAATAAATCTAATAGCTTCGCCTGTTGACTTCATTTCTGGGCCTAATTGTTTATCTACATTTGGAAATTTATCAAATGAGAAAACAGGAACTTTAATTGCATAACCACTAAGTTTCTTGTTAATTTCAAAATCCTTAATTTTTTTGGTTCCCATCATTACGTGTGTAGCGATTTTCAAGAAAGGAACTTGATAAGCTTTTGCAATAAAAGGAGTTGTTCTCGAAGCCCTTGGATTAGCCTCAATAACGTAGACATTCTCATCTTTGATTGCAAATTGAATATTAATTAAACCTTTGATTTTAAGTGCGCGGGCAAGTTTTTCAGCATATTCTTTCATTTTTGAAATAACTTCATCTGATAAACTATATGTGGGCAGCAAGGCAGAACTATCTCCAGAATGGATCCCAGCAGGTTCTATATGTTCCATAATACCCATTATGTGAACTTCGTCCCCATCAAAAATGGCATCAATTTCAGCTTCTTTTGCTCTTTCTAAAAATTGATCAATCAATACTTTATTGTCTGGCATGTGTTTGAAAATTGTCAAAACTTGTTTTTCTAATTCTTCGTCGTTTATAACAATTTTCATTCTTTGACCACCTAATACATAGGAAGGCCGAACCAAAACAGGATAATCTATTCGTTTTGCAATTGCAATTGCTTGATCCGCATCATCCGCCACTCCATATTCTGGGTAAGGAATATCTAAATCTTTTAATAAATCTGAAAATCTACCCCTGTCTTCTGCCAAGTCCATATCTTCAAAGCTGGTACCGATGATCTTTATTCCTTTCTTACTAAGCTTTTCTGCAAGTTTTAATGCAGTTTGTCCACCTAATTGAACAATAACACCCTCTGGTTTCTCTAAATCTATTATTTCTTCAATATGTTCCCAAAATACAGGTTCAAAATATAATTTATCTGCAATATCAAAGTCTGTCGAAACGGTTTCAGGATTACAATTTATCATGATGGCCTCATAACCTGCTTCTTTGATTGCAATCAACCCATGCACACAACAATAATCGAATTCTATGCCTTGACCTATCCGATTTGGACCAGAACCAAGAACTATTATCTTCTTTTTATTGGATGAAGGCAAACTTTCATTTTCTTTATCGAATGTTGAATAAAAATAGGGTGTTTGTGCTTCAAATTCAGCAGCACAGGTATCAACCATTTTGTACGTCCTATTTATACCGAGACTTTTGCGGTATTTAGTCACATGGTCCTCTTCTACTCTCATTAACCAAGAGATCTGAGCATCAGAATATCCTAATTCTTTAATCTCCCTTAGAAAATCTGGTGAAAGATCTTCAGGGACATTAAATCTTTGAATTTTTTCTTCAATTTTCACCAACCTCTTAATTTGTTGAAGGAACCAGGGATCAATTCTTGTTAATTTTTGTACCGTATTCAATGGAACACCTAGTCTTAAAGCATCTTTAACTCTATAAATTCTATCTCCACTTGCTTTTTCTAACCTTCTTAAAATATCTTCAGTCCTTATCCACTCTTTTTTATCTGCACCAAGTCCACTTCTATTATTTTCTTGCGATTGGCATGCTTTCTGCAAAGCTTCAAGAAAATTTCTTCCTATCGACATTACTTCACCAACAGACTTCATTTGTAATCCTAAAACATGGTCTGAGCCATGAAATTTTTCAAAATTCCACCTTGGCATTTTTACTATAACATAATCCAAAGTTGGTTCAAAAAATGCTGATGTTGTTTTAGTAATTTGATTTTTTAATTCATCAAGATTATACCCAATTGCCAATTTAGCTGCGATTTTTGCTATCGGATAACCAGTAGCTTTACTTGCTAATGCTGAAGATCTAGATACTCTTGGATTTATTTCAACACAAATTAGTTCTTCATTTTCAGGATTTTGGGCAAATTGAACATTACATCCACCAGCAAAATTTCCCATAGAACGCATTAATTGTATCGAGTCATTTCTCATTTTTTGATATGCAGTATCGGAAAGTGTCATTGCTGGGGCTACGGTAATACTATCCCCCGTGTGTATGCCCATTGGATCGAGATTTTCAACGGTGCATATTATTACAACATTATCGTTAGCATCTCTTAATAATTCTAATTCGAATTCTTTCCACCCCAAAACGGCCTTTTCTACTAGAACTTCATGGGTAGGAGAAGCATTCAATCCTCTTCTAAGCGCATCATCAAATTCGTCTTTATTGTGTACAAATCCTCCTCCTGTGCCACCTAAAGTATAGGATGGCCTTATTACTAGAGGATAACCAATTTTTTGAGCAGCTTCTTTACCTTCCAAAAAACTATTTGCAATATAGGATGGAGCGACCTTTTGTCCTAGTTTTAAAACATGTTGTCTGAATGCTTCTCTATTTTCAGCAAGTTCAATCGCTTCTAGATCAACACCAATCAATTTGATATTGTATTTGTCCCAAATGCCAAGTTTTCCAGTTTCTATTGCAAGATTTAAGGCAGTTTGCCCACCCATTGTGGGTAATACGGCGTCAATTTGCCTTTCTTGTAAAATTTGCTCTATGCTTTCAGGTGTCAAAGGCAGTAAATAGATATAATCTGCAGTCAAAGGATCGGTCATTATTGTAGCGGGATTGGAATTAATCAAGCTAACGACAATACCTTCTTCTCTTAAAGATCTAGAAGCTTGTGTTCCTGAATAATCAAATTCACAAGCTTGACCAATAATAATTGGGCCACTTCCGATAATTAGAACTGATTTAATTGAATTATTTTTAGGCATAATCTGGAATGGATTTGTCAATTTTGTGCAAATATATGTGATATATGCTAAAATCATTAATTCACATATATTTTTTACTATATATTATCTTAATCATTGTAAGTTTGATATTTATTTTTAGTTAAAATTACTGGTTTATCCATGAATAAAGTTCTCATCACTGACGCAGTCCATTCTTCCATTATCCATGCAATTGAGAAACTAGGATTCCAGATTGATTATATTCCAAAAATGCCATATGAAAATCTTGAACCAATCATTCATTTGTATTCAGGAATAATAATTAATAGTAAAATTATTATGAACAAGCAAATGATGGATAAAGCACCAAATCTTCATTTTATTGGAAGATTAGGTTCAGGTCTTGATATCATTGATTTAGATTATGCAAAAGTCAAAAATATTGAAGTCATAAGTGCACCTGAAGGAAATTGTAATGCAGTAGGAGAACATGCAATTGGGATGTTGTTGGCATTGTCGAATAATTTGATAAGAGCAGATAATGAAGTGAGAAACTTCAAATGGCACAGAGAAAAAAATCGAGGATTTGAACTTTTAGGGAAGACCGTTGGCATTATTGGGTTTGGACATACTGGCCCTGCATTTGCAGAAAAACTTGCTGGTTTTAAAGTAAAAGTTTTGGCTCATGACAAATATAAAAAGCATTTTACCAGTGAATTACGTTTTGTTAAGGAAAGTTCAATTTCTGAAATTCAGAAAAAATGCGATATTATTAGCATTCATTTGCCACTGACACCAGAAACTAAATTTTTAATTGATCAATCTTTTTTTGATGCCTGCGTAAAAGCTCCAATAATTATTAATACTTCACGTGGCAAAATCTTGAAAATTAAAGATTTGATTGAAAGTTTAGAAAGGAAAAAACTTAAAGGCGCATGTTTGGATGTATTTGAAAATGAAAAACCTGAGTCCTTTTCTAATGCTGAAAAAGAGCTTTATGAAAGGCTTTATAAAATGGAGAATGTAGTCTTAAGTCCGCATATTGCAGGTTGGACGAAAGAATCAAAAAAGAAAATAGCTGAAACATTGATATGGAAAATTCAAGAACACATGAGAATAAGATCAAATTTATGATTCAAAGTAAATTTTGTTTTCAATTTAAAGTTTAAAAAGTTTCCAGTAGATGCTGTTAAAAATATTATTTTTGAGCTTCATTTGAAGTTTAGTAAGTTTTATAACTAGACTTAATTTTAAGGATATGCACAGTAAATCAGACCATATGATAAAAAATATATTATTGATTTTATTCTTCTTTGGATGTATGCTTGGTTTAGAAGCCCAGACTTCTTTGCAAGGAAAAATCACTGAAGAAGGTTCTGGTGAAGCAGTTATTTTTGGAACAGTTGCATTGTATAAAGGTGGTGTTTTAATTTCAGGCACGGAGTCTGATTTCGATGGGAATTATATTTTTGCTGATTTAGACCCAGGAACTTATGATGTAGAAGTTAGATTCATTGGGCTTGCAACAAGAAGAGAACAAGGTGTGATAGTAAAAAACGGAAAATCAACAAAATTAGATTTTTCTTTGAAAGCGGAAGGTGTAGTTTTAGACGGTATTGAAATTGTAGATTATAAAGTTCCGTTGATAGATTTTGACAATACCACTTCACAAAAAACGGTAACTTCTGAAACCATTCGAAATATTCCTACAAGAAGTGTGAATAAAATTGCTGCAACAACGGCAGGTCTTTCTTCAACTGACGGAGGGGACATATCAATAAGAGGATCTAGGTCAAATGGAACAGATTATTATGTGGATGGCATAAGAGTTTCTGGGTTGATTCCATCTTCTGAAATTGAGCAATTACAAGTCGTTACAGGTGGATTGGAAGCAAAATATGGTGATGTAACAGGAGGAATAATATCTATCACTTCTAAAGGACCATCTAATAATTTTGGTGGTGGAATTGAGCTAGAATCGTCAGAATATCTTGATGCTTTTGGTTATAATTTAGTGAATTTTAATCTGAGTGGTCCTATATTGAAAAACAAAAATGGCAATTCAATTCTAGGATTTAGGTTAGCAGGACAATTAAACTACAATCAAGATTCTAGGCCTTCATCAACGGGAGTATTTAGGTTGTCAGAGGAAAAAATTAGGGCATTGGAAGAAAACCCAATCATGTTAATTGATGGAGCTGAACAACCGACAGGTGAAACGCTTTCTAGGGCTGATGTAGGACCAGCTCTTGCTTCTAGTCCAAATGACCAAAGTCAAAACATAAGTATCAATGCAAAGATCGATGCCCAATTGAATGATGCAATGGATGTTTCTTTTTCAGGAAGTTATAATGATGACTATAATAGGTTTACGCCAGGTGGTTCATGGGCTTTATTGAATTGGACAAATAATCCTTATATATACAATGACAATTATAGAGGTAATTTTAGATTTCGCCATAGACTTGGACGACAAAGTATAGACCAAATTGATAGAAATAAAAAACAAGATAAAGGAACCGTCATTAGAAATGCCTCCTATACCATTCAGTTGGGAATTGAAAATAGGAAAAGTAAAAGATCTGATTTAAAACAAGGTGAAAATTTGTTTAACTACGGGTTTTATGGTAATCAAGAATTTAATTCTCCCGCTTTTATTGGCGTTGTAGAAGACACAAGCGTTTGGAAAACTAGGACAATGCAAGAATTATTTTCAAATGTATTTTTTGATCACGTTGATTTTGCAGATGAAAACGCAATCGGTGAATATGAAAGAGATGAAACATACAACCCAATTCTTTCAAAATATCAACGAGTAAATGGAAACCTTCTAGGTGCAGCCACTGATTTATGGAGTGCAACCTATTTCAATAATGTAGGAAGAAATTATAACCTAGTAAATAAGTCGAATAACGATGTATACACAATCAATGTAAATGCCCAGTTTGATTTACTTCCAAAAGGTTCAATAGACAATAGACACAACATTCAATTTGGATTTGCTTTTGAACAACGAGCAAATAGATCTTACAGCATAAATCCTTTAGAACTTTGGCAATTGGCGTCGCAACAAGCGAATGCTCATTTCACAGGTGTAGACACAACAAGCCTTTCAGGGGAAACTGCTTTTTTAACACTTAACGGTGTAGTTTATGATTTTGAAACTTATAATCGAAAGTATGAAGATAGACCAGACAATCTTTTTTATAGAGCAGTCAGGGATAAATTTGGAATGCAATTAACTGATTATGTGAATATTAATGGACTAAAGCCAACGGATTTGAGTTTGGATATGTTTTCTGCTTCTGAATTAATCAATTGGGGAGGCATTGGATTGGACTATTATGGATACGATTATTTAGGTAACCAACTAACTACAAATCCTTCTTTCAATGACTTTTTTACTGCACGAGATGTTAATGGAAGAAGAACCTTTCCCGTAGCTGCCAACCAGCCTATTTATGGAGCAGCATACATACAAGATAAATTCAGTTATAAAGACTTAATTCTTAGAGTTGGATTTAGAGTAGATTATTATGATGCAAATACTAAAGTACTCGATGATCCATATTCATTGTATGCCATTGAAGATGCACAGGAATTTTATACTAGAACTGGCAAGACACAACCAGCCTCAATTAACAATGATTACAAAGTATATGTAACTTCAGAAGAGTCAACTGATGTTATTGCATATCGGTCAGGAGATCAATGGTTTAGCCCAAATGGAACAGCAACTGAAGGAAACCTATTATTTCCAGGTGGATTGGTTTATCCTTCTTATAAATTTCCAGGACAAAATATTAAAGATCCTTCTTTTGATCCAAATACGTCTTTTGTAGATTATAAGCCTCAGGTTAATTTTATGCCTAGAATTAGTTTTTCCTTTCCTATTTCAGAAGATGCTGGATTCTTTGCACATTATGACGTAAAAGTTCAAAGACCACCTTCGAACAATGTATTCACACCTTTAGATTATTATTTTTTTACAGAAATTGACAGATTGAATGGAGGTGGACCAGCCAACAATGCAAATTTGAAACCAGAAAAAACAGTAGATTTTGAAGTTGGATTTCAACAAAAAATTTCTCAATCTTCTGCTATTAAGATAAGCGCCTATTATAGAGAGATGCGAGATATGATCCAAAGAAGATATTATCTTTTTGTTCCATTTGTTACAGAATATCAATCGTATGGGAATATCGATTTTGGTACAACCAAAGGATTTACTTTTTCATATGATTTGAGAAGGACAAATAATATTGAGTTTTCAGCGAATTACACCTTGCAATTTGCAGATGGAACTGGTTCGAATTCTGATGGCATAAATACAGAAAATGGAAATATTAGAGTGTTATTGCCATTGACATTTGACGAAAGACATAGATTGGTTGCGAGTATAGATTATAGGTATGATTCTGGAAAAAAATATAATGGACCTAGAATTAGAGGTACTAATATATTGGAAAATACTGGTTTGAATTTTCAAGCTGTTGCAGTTTCAGGAAGACCTTATACTAAACTGCAAAATGCTACACCTTTTGGAGGCACAGGATACACAGGAGATATCAATGGAGCTCGATTGCCTTGGAATATTAATATGGATGCACGTTTAGATAGGACTTTCATGCTAGGTGGAAAAACAACTAAAAACAGAATGTTTATAAATGTTTACGTTAGAGTTACCAATTTGTTGAATAGGAAAAATGTTATTGGAGTTTATCCAGTTACTGGTTCTCCTGATGACGATGGGTACATCGTTTCTAGATTTGGCCAAGATAGATTGCGTCAAATTGAAGAAGATGGAAAAAACGTAGACAGTTTTTTAGCGGCTCACTTTTGGAGAATGAATGATGGTAGTAATTATACTTTGCCGAGGAATATTATTGCTGGAGCTACCATCAATTTTTAAATACTGGAATAAGAAGTTTATGAAAATATTCAAAATAAAAATTTACTCAATCCTTTTTTTGATTTCACTTTCTTTTTTTGTGAAAGCTAATGTCAATCCCAATATTGCGAAAATAAAAAAAGATATTGCAAAAAAAGAAGTGTCTTATAGGGCTGATTGCAATCCAGCTACGGCGCAAATTGATATGGCTATAAATAATGTGAGAGCGAGGTTAACAACTGGTGGTGATGTATGGTGGAATCTTTCTGATGGTCGTTATGTAGTCCCGAAAGTTCCTGTTGGTTCAGGGTTGCCTGAAGTTTCTTCTATTTTTGCAGGAGCCGTTTGGCTAGGAGGTTTCGACCCATCTGGCAATTTAAAAATGGCTGCCTCAACTTATAGAAATAGCTCAAACAATGATTTTTATCCAGGCCCTATAGATCCTATTTCTGGTACTACAGAATTACAAACTTGTTTGAATTGGGATAGATTTTTTACAGTGACTGGGGCAGAAATAGATGAGCATTTAAGAAGGTTTGAATTATCAAAGATAAATCAAGAGAGCTATGATCCAGATTCAATTCCTGATGGTGTAAAATATTGGCCTGGAAAAGGAAATCCATACTTTCTTCAAAAATATGGTTTCGAATTGCCAAATACAGAGCAAGCTCTGGGGTCTTTTTGGGATGAAGATTTTTCAAACGATTATGATCCAGCTAATGGCGATTATCCAATTATTGAAATAAGAGGTTGCCCACTACCCCAATACCCTGATGAAATGACATTTTGGATATACAATGATGCGGGAGGATCTCATACTGCGACTCAGGGGCAAAAAATCCAAATGGAAGTTCAGGTTCAAGCATTTGCTTATGCTACTAACGATGCAATTAATGACATGACCTTTCAGAGATATAAACTAATAAATAGGGCTCAAGTCGATATAGGAGATTGCTATTTTGCAATGTGGGTTGATCCAGATTTGGGTTGTTTTACAGATGATTATGTTGGTTGCGATACGACAAGAAGTATGGCATATGTATACAATGAAGATGAGTTGGACGGAGAAAATGGTTGCAGCTGTTCAGGAGGTGTTAGTACTTATTGTGATGAAATCCCAATTTTGGGAATTGATTATTTCAGGGGTCCATTGTCACCGAAAAAATTTGGTCCGAACGGAGAATTGATAGATTTGGAACCTGGAGATCAAAGTAGCCCTGATACTTTAATAGAATTAGGAATGTCATCATTTATTTATTATAACAATGGTGGAATTGGACAACCTAATGCGGGGACGACTGATCCAAATATTGATTTTGAATATTATAATTATTTAAGTGGTTTTTGGAGAGACGGGTTACCCATTACTATGGGAGGATCAGGATACAACCCTGGAAGTACAGACACCACAAAATTTGTTTTGTCAGGGGCCCCTGGGGATGCTTCAAGATGGTCAATGTGCACTGCTGGTCTGCCATTTGGAGACCGAAGGACAATACAAGCATCAGGTCCATTTACTTTGAAACCTCAAGCAATAAATGAGTTAATTGTTGGAGCAGTATGGGTACCTAATTTGGATTATCCTTGTCCAGATATAACTAGATTGCAAGCTGCTGATGATTTAGCTCAAAATTTATTCAACAGCTGCTTCCAAATTAAAGACGGTCCAGATGCACCTGATGCAGATATCGTGGAACTTGATAAACAACTTATTATCATTTTGACAAACGACACAATATCCTCCAATAATGCTTTCGAAAAGTATGAAGGCATCGATCTTTTGGCTTCTGAAGATGTGGAAGATAGTTTATATGTTTTTGAAGGCTACAAAATTTATCAATTATCAAATGCCCAAGTTACCCCTCAAGAATTAGAAGATACCGATAAAGCGAGGTTAATAAGACAAGTAGATTTAAAGAACAAAATTACTGAATTATACAATTGGTCTTCGCAGACGAATCCTTACCCTGGAAATAGTGAGTTGGTATGGTCCTTTGAACGAAAAGTAGAAGGCCAGGACCAAGGGATCGAGCACGCATTTAGTATAAGTTCTGACGAATTTTCTACTAAAGATAAAGCGCTTGTTAATCATAAAGAATATTACTTTATGGTTCTTGCTTATGCATATAACAACTGGCAAGATTTCGATCCAAAACAAGGACTTGGGCAACAAATGCAGTATTGTGAGGGACGTAAAAATATTAAAGTTTACACCGGAGTACCAAGACCATTGTCTTATGAAAACATTAATAGTTTTTATGGAGATGGACCGGTAGTGACTAGATTGAGAGGAGCAGGGTCTGGAAATAATTTTCTGGACTTGAGTGAGAGCATGTATGATAAGATCTTAAAAGGTGAAACGGAGGGTAGAATCGAATATAAAAGAGGACAAGGACCAATAACCATTAAAGTCATCAACCCTCTTGAAATAAAAGATGGAAAATATAGACTTGAAATTATTGGAGCAACAAATAATAATGGGGATCTGCTCCCAGGTGCCTATTGGTTAATTACAGATCTTGAAAATGGGAAAAAAATCAAAGCAGATTTTCCCTTAGACAGGGTTAATGAACAAATTGTCAATGAATTTGGATTTTCTGTTTCGGTAAATCAAGTAGGTGAGCCTGGAGATCAAGAAGACAGCAGAAATGGAATTGTTGGGGGAAGTATAGAATATTCTGATCCTGATGGAGACGATTGGTTATATATGGTTCCTGAAGGATTGAGCGTTCAAGGTTTTGGCCCAATATTTAATTTTGTAAAAAACGCTCCTGGAGAAATAGATTTTGAATATGACATAAAATCAAATCTGGCCAAAATAGGGAACACAGGTTTTATCCCTTTTTGGATTGCTGCCTACCAGCCAGACCCTTCAGGGATTCCATATATTACTCCTGGATACAAAGACAACATAGGTCATGGGTTGATTAGAGGTAGAACTTCATTGAAAGATATTAATAATGTTGATATTGTATTGACTTCCGATAAGAGCAAATGGAGCAGATGTGTGGTTGTGGAAACTTCAACTATTGATTTTAGGAATGATGGATATATTTCTGATGGACAAACCAGGCAATTTGATTTGAGGAAAAGTCCATCTGTGGGGAAAGAAGATTCCGATGGTAATGGGCAAGCAGACCCAGATGGCACAGGAACTGGATTTGGTTATTTTCCTGGATATGCTGTTGATGTTGAAACGGGTGAACGATTGAATATTTTCTTTGGGGAAAATGCAAGCTATAGCTCAGAGTTTTCTGAACTACTCAAAGATAAATATCCACTAGGAACAGATATGATGTGGAATCCATCAGATGAGTTGTTTGCAGCACCACCTGCAGGGGTTTTTCCAAGTTTATGGAATTTTGTAACAGGAGGGCAGCATATGATTTATGTAACTCGTCAAGAATACGATGGTTGCGAATACATAGGCACCAGATTAGGGGAAAGTCTCAGTTACACGCGGAAACTTAAAGCACTAGAAACTATAACATGGGCAGGGATTCCAATGTTAAAAGAAAATTCAACTCTTCTTTCCTATGCGGATGGATTAATTCCTAATGATGTGACCATAAAACTAAGGGTAAACGATAAATATCGATTAGAATTGGATTATGATTATGGAACATCAAAAGATTTTCAGCCTGTTCAAGGAAATCCAGTATATGAATTTGAGTTTAGAGAACAATCTGCTTCAGATTTGGCTTCCTCACAATATAAAGGTGCTTTAGAAAATATAAATGTGGTTCCTAATCCATATTATGCCTATTCATCCTATGAAGTGACGCAATTTAATAATATAGTTAAGATTACTAATTTGCCTGAAAGAGCTGTGGTAACTATATATTCTTTGGATGGTAAGTTTATTCAGCAATTCAATAGAGATGAAAGAGGGGTACTTCAAACCAATAGATCAAACCCTGGAATAATTCGCACCCAAGCAACTCCAGATCTTGAATGGAATTTGAGAAATAACAAGGGCATACCTGTGGCTAGTGGAGTTTACTTAATCCATGTTGCTGCTCCAGAATTTGGTGAGGAAAGAACCATTAAGTTTTTTGCAATTAATAGAAAATTTGATCCTTCAGGATTATAAAATTTAAGAAAAATGAAGAGGAAATTATTTCTATCAATTTTATGGTTTTTTAGTTTAACCTGTATTTATGCTGGTAATCCAGATAGGCAAGGAGAGGCAGGAGCAAATGAGTTGCTTTTGAATCCTTGGGCAAGAAGCGCGGGATTACATTCAATGTCTACAGCATTTGTTGGAGGTGTTGAATCCATGAGAATTAATATCGCTGGCTTGAGTAGAATTAATGGAACTCAATTTGGCCTAGGGAATGCAAGACTTTATGAAGGTACCGGAATTACACTTAATGCGTTCGGTTTTGCATCAAGAGTAGGTAAAAGTGGAGCAATAGGATTAAGTTTGACCTCCTTAGATTTTGGAGATATTCCAATTACTACCGTTGATCAACCTGAAGGAATAGGCGGAAATATCAATCCATCATTTTTTAATATTGGTGCAGGTTATTCATATTCTTATGCTAATAAGATTTCAGTAGGTGTTTTATTAAGAGTAATTTCTGAATCTTTAGCAGATGTTTCAGCTTTTGGAGCTGCCATTGATGCAGGAGTACAATATGTTAATGGAGAAAAGGACAATTTCAAACTTGGAGTTTCCTTGAAAAATGTTGGGACTCCTATGAGATTTTCGGGTGAAGGATTATCTTTTCAAACTTCAAATCCAGATGGATCTGCGAATTATTTATTGACAGTCGGTCAACGTTCTCAAAAATTTGAATTACCTTCCTCTTTGGATATCGGAGTTTCTTATGATTTCTATTTATTTGATGAAAATTTTATAAGAGCTGCAGGAAATTTCACTTCAAATGCATTTTCAAAAGATAATGTAGGAATTGGAGCTGAACTGCATTTTAGAGATTTTCTCATCTTGAGAGGAGCATACAAATATGATTTAGGATCAATTTTAGGAAATTCTCAAAGCAACATATATACAGGAGTTGCTGCAGGAATAAGTGTCGATGTTCCAATTAAGAAAAATAGCAATCAGAAAATTGCCATTGATTATTCTTATAGAACAACAAATCCATTTAAAGGAACACATAACTTTGGTGTTACTTTGAATATTTAAGTGCTAATTTTAATATCTTTATAAAAATTAAAGTTCGTTCTCTATTTACTTAGAAAAAGCTTGATTTTTTCATATAATAATATAAAATCATTTAATAATGAGTGATATTTCATATTTAACCCAAGAGGGTTACAAAAAGTTAATTGCTGAATTAGACAGACTAAAATCTGATGGAAGGCAAGAAGTTGCAAAAGCCATCGCTGAAGCAAGAGAGAAAGGAGATCTTTCTGAGAATGCAGAATACGATGCAGCTAAGGACGCACAAGGACTTTTGGAATTAAAAATCAATGAAATGGAAAAAGTTTTGG
The DNA here is from genome assembly GCA_024642705.1 of Bacteroidota bacterium. Classification (GTDB taxonomy): domain Bacteria; phylum Bacteroidota; class Bacteroidia; order Chitinophagales; family Saprospiraceae; genus Portibacter. The sequence continues at coordinate 49,361 of JAHEAQ010000022.1, forward strand.
CAAATGCAAGAGTTATTGATGCAAGCCAACTAGATTCATCTGCAGTCACCGTGCTTTCAAAAGTCGAAATTAGAAATGCTAAAAGCGGCAAACAATTAACTTATCAGTTGGTAGCAGAATCAGAAGCGGATATAAAATCTATGAAAATATCAGTAAATTCCCCAATTGGTCGTGGATTACTAGGCAAAGCAGTAGGACAAGTTGCTGTCATATCCACACCAAGAGGCAATATGGAATTTGAAATATTAAGTATCACTTTGTAATGGGAGGTCTTTTTTCAAAAATAGCTTCGGGCGAAATACAAAGTTTTAAAATTGCTGAAAATGACCAGTATTTTGCTTTTTTGGATATTAATCCATTGACAGCAGGTCATACATTGGTCATTCCTAAAAGGGAAGAAGATTATATTTTTGATCTTAGTGATGATGAAATATCCGGAATGATAGTATTTGCAAAGAAAGTGGCAAAAGCAATAAAATTGGCAATTCCGTGTGAAAGGATAGGAGTTACTGTTATTGGACTTGAAGTTCCACACGCTCATATTCATTTAATTCCCATTAATAGTCTTCATGATATGAATTTTGAAAAGAAGAGAGCTAAAATTAGTAAAGAAGAATTCGAACAATTAGCAAAAGATATATCTAGTCAAATGAATTTTTAAACAGAATTTTTAGATTTTTTTTACTTTGTCTTTATTGTCAGTTATAAAACTTGACCAATCTTTATATTTTTTCTTTGCACCCATTGCATTATTGCTTTGATGAACATGCGTGATTGCTACTGCTAGGGCATCCGTCGCATCAAGGTATTGATCTAAAAATTTTCTTTTCAACAATTGTTCAAGCATAGCAGAAACTTGCTCTTTTGAAGCGTTTCCATTTCCAGTAACACTTTGTTTGATTTTTTTTGGTGAATATTCTTCAATTTCTAATCCCATTGTCATTGCCGCTGCCATAGAGACTCCTTGGGCTCTACCTAATTTAAGCATACTTTGCACGTTTTTGCCAAAAAAAGGAGCTTCAATTGCCATTTGATTAGGTAAATAAGTTTCTATTATCTCTTGGATCTGAAGAAATATTTCTTTGAGTTTAGTAGTGTGGTCTTTATACGAGTTTAATTTTAAAACTCCCATGTTAAGAATTCTATATTCATTTTTTTCTACTTGAATGACCGCATAACCGAGTATATTAGTGCCCGGATCAATTCCAATTATTCTATTTTTAACTAATTGCATGGTATTAATAATGGTAGGATTTCATACTATAAATCATTACATCCTAAATATAACTAGCAAATATGGTTATTAAACGCTATATAATTGATAAATATTAACAAAAATGCTAATATAAAAACAAGAGTTTTTTGGTGGAATGTATTTTTGAAAATTATATTCCTTGCTTTTCTTTTCTATTTTTTAAACAAGGAGTTTTTCGAAAATCAAAATTTAAAGGCTTCTTTGGATTATTTTTTAATAAATTTTGAAAAGGGAAACATTCTTTTTTTTCTTTTTTGCATCTTATTAATGCCTTTAAATTGGCTTCTTGAAAGTTATAAATGGAAAATTCTTGTTAATCCATTTGAAAGAATGAGCCTATCGAGATCTTTTAAAGGTGTATTAAGTGGTATAAGTGTGGCAATCTTAACTCCAAACAGAATTGGAGAATATGGAGGTCGAATGTTATTGGTTGAAGCAATAAATAATTGGAAAGCCGTAATTTCAACATTGATTTCAAGTTATGCTCAGAACATTTGGAATATAGGTTTTGGATTAATTGCAGCAATGTTTTTTTTAGCAACCAATGATATTTTAGAAGGTTATTTATATTTTTCAGGCGTTGCTCTATCCATATTGCTACTATTTGCCCTTTTGTTAATTTATTTTGAAATTGAATTGGCAACTAAAGTACTTAATAGATGGCGAAAGAATAAATACATATCTAAAGCTTTAAATCATCTTATATTATTAGAAAAATATGATAGAATTATATTGTCGAAAGTATTGCTGGGCTCATTTCTAAGGTATTTTACTTATTTCTTTCAATATTATTTTATACTTAGATTTTTTGGATTGGATGTTGGATTTTTGGAAGGATTTATGGGAATTGGAACTATTTTTTTGATTCAAACCAGTATTCCATTACCACCAATATTTGGTTTTTTTGCTAGAGGTCAAATTGCTTTATTGGTTTGGAACAATCCAGATTATAATGAATTATCTATATTGGGTGCTTCTTATGCATTGTGGGTGATTAACTTAATTATTCCATCAATATTGGGAAACATAATTATAATATCCAGTAATTTAACAAGGACTTTAGGAATCGTGAAGAATGGCAAAAGTTAATTTCAGATCTTAAATTATTATTCGAAATTTATTATTTGGTATAAATTACTTTTTGAATTTAAACGATTAAGAAATTATTTTTTGAACTGATGCGTTTATATTGTGTACCGTTAATTCACAAAATGAATAAGAAATATTTTTATTTTTTGCTTCTTCTAGGTTTATTGGCTTTCACACCAAGCATATTGCCTTTGAACGATGAAGTCCAATACGAAGAAGTTGAGAACGATTGTTATACAGAAAACAGCTGTTTTCAAAAAGGAGAGAAGGTAGTTTACAAGGTATATTACAACTGGAATTTCATTTGGCTGCCAGCTGGTGAAGTGACTTTTAATGTTAATGAGTCTGACACAGAGTATAGAATTTCAGCAATTGGTAGGACTTATTCTTCTTACGAATGGTTTTTCAAAGTTAGAGATTATTACTATAGTTACATTGACAAATCCACTTTTTTACCTCATACCTTCATAAGGGATATCGAAGAAGGAGATTATAAATTATACGATAGGATAAAATTTGATCAGAATAATTTGCAAGGTTCTTCTTTGCGAGGAAAAACAAAGGAAGAATCCAAATTGCAAGAATTCAAATTTGATAATTGCATGCATGATGTTCTGTCTATTATATATAAAATGAGGAATCTTGAGTATGGTCAGATGAAAGAAAATAGCTCTATTCCAGTAAAGATATTTTTAGATATGGAAACTTACCCTTTAAACATAAAATTAAAAGGTAAAGAAAAGAAAACTTGGATTAAAGGTCAAGGTTATTTTAAAACTTTAAAAATATCTCCAGAACTAATAGCAGGGAATGTTTTTGCGGAAGGTCAACAAATGAATGTTTGGGTTTCCGACGATAAAAACAGGATTCCTTTAATGATAGAATCGCCAGTTTCAGTTGGGTCTTTAAAAGTGGTTCTAAAAAATTATGAAGGCTTAAAATTCGATTTGTCTAGTAAAATTGAATAATTCCATGACTAAAGCTTTAAAGTATATATTTTTCATTGCCATCTTAGCTGCATTTTTATATGGATTGTGGTTTTTTAGGAGTTTTTTCTTAAGTCCAACAAATCACATCGAGAAAAGCAGAGATGTGATCATGGAGCGCATGGAGAAGGTAAATAAATTAATAACTCTAGAAGCCTATTACTCCGAAGTATACGATCATAAAGATTACTATTATTATGACATCAGTCCATTCCGTAAGAAGGCGCTTATTCGGGTAAAAGCCAAAGTAAGCGTAGGATATAATTTTGCATCCATCAATATGACAGCTGATGAAACAAAGAGGATTGTTACCATTTATGGTTTTCCCAAGCCAGAAATATTATCAATTGATCATGACCTAGATTATTATGACCTTACAGAAGGTACCTTTAATTCTTTTACTGAAGCAGATTATAATGCTATGAATAAAGGGGCCAAAGATTATATTCGAGAAAAAGCAATGGACAAAAGTATTTTCAAAGAAGCTGCTGATAAAAAAGGAGAATTAATAGAAATGTTTGAATGGATGTTGAATGCTTCAGGCTGGAAATTAGAAATCTTTGAAAGTGAACAAGCTGAAAATAAGGGAATAGATCTTCAAGTTCCTAAAAATTAAATTCTTTTAGCTCGTGCTTTTTATTCACATTTCTTTTGAATTAAGATTTGAATATAATATTAAGCACATCCCAATCATTTGACCAAACTTATCAAAAACCTTTCAAAATTAAATTCTGAATATTAAAGTTACATATTAAATTAATCAGGTCCTTTACTTATTAATATTAGAATTAATTCTATTTTTAAAACGAAATACAAAACAGCTACAGTTTTTATATTTTTGTCATCTTTGATTAGACAAAGACTTCAATGAAAATTATAGCTTTGTTTGTGGTGCCAATTTTTACTAACTAAATAAAATTTCAATGAGCGGAAATGATGATATGGGATTAATGAAAGGAACGGTACTAAACCATCCTTCCCAACTTTTTGTACTGTTTTTTACAGAAATGTGGGAGAGATTTTCCTATTATGGTATGAGAGCACTTTTAGTTCTTTTCCTAACAGCAAGTATGTTGAACGGAGGATATGGCTGGGAACGAGAAGATGCATTAGAGCTCTACGCACTTTACACAGGATTGGTTTATTTTACTCCTATGATTGGAGGATTTTTAGCTGACAAATTCCTTGGTTACAGAAAAGCAGTTCTTATTGGGGCTTTTACAATGGCTGCTGGGCATGGATTTATGGCATTGGAGCAGCCCACCTTTTTCTTTCTTGGACTTATATCTTTGATAATTGGGAATGGATTGTTCAAGCCGAATATCTCTTCTATGGTTGGCCAATTGTATAAAAACAAAGAAGAGCAAAAAGATGCCGCATATACTATATTTTATATGGGAATAAATGCGGGTGCATTTTTAGGGATTCTGTTGTGTGGGTATATAGGCGAAAAAATTGGCTGGCCATATGGTTTTGGATTGGCAATGATTTTTATGATTGCGGGCGCATTACAATTCTGGTTTTCTTCCAAAATTTTTGGGAATTTAGGCATATTAAAAAAAGAAGAAGTCGATGTTGCAGTAGATAAAAATATAGCATTGCATGCCCAAGAAGCGAACAATAAGAGGCTTACATTGTGGGCTGCTATTGGAGTTGTTATTGCCATATTGATTTATTTGCCGTATAAAGATGCTGAAACAAGCAACTTCGTTGATACAATAAATGTATATATTCCATCTATGATTTTTGGTGCAGTTACAGCAATCATTGGTTATCTTGTATCGGACCCATCTTTAACCAAAATCGAAAAAGACCGAGTTTGGGTCATTGTTATATTAACCTTTTTCACTATCTTTTTCTGGTGGGCATTTGAGCAAGCAGGTGGATCTATGACTATTTTTGCTAATGATTATACCGATAGAAATTTGGTGGGAAGCGGAGCCATGATTTTCAAAATTGTCAATACATTACTAACTGTTGGTGCAATGGCAGTCATTACTTGGGTATTATTCAAACTATTCAAAGTGACTTTTTCTGAAATTCCATTGGCAAATACTATTTTAGGAATAAGTTTTGTGCTAATTTGGGGTATAATAATCTGGATGTTAGCACGTGAATTTCAAGCTAAAACAACAGAAGTTCAGGCATCTTGGTTTAGTATTTTGAATTCTTTTTTCATCATTACATTGGCTCCATTGTTCTCAAAATTTTGGGACACTAAAATTGTAAAATCTGGCGCAATAAAATTTGGTATTGGGTTAATATTAGTTGGCTTAGGATTTGCTTTTCTTGCATTAGGAAGTACTGGAATTCCCCAGGGCGCAAAAACAGCATCAGTAAGCTTAATTTGGCTCGTATTGGCATATCTTTTCCATACTATGGGTGAATTATGTATCTCGCCAGTAGGATTATCTTATGTAAGTAAATTAGCGCCTGTTAGGTTAATTGGATTGTTATTCGGAATCTGGTTTATTGCAAATTTCGTTGCCAACTGGGCAGCAGGAATAACTGGAAGTAAAATTGATAAAATCGTTGATAATTATTCAATGGCTATATTCTTTTTGATTTTTACTGGAATAACAGTTTTTGCAGGTTTTCTCATTATTGGTTTGAATCCAATGATGAAAAAAATGATGCATGGCGTAGACGATTAGACCGCTATATTAATGAAATAGCAAAATAAATAAAAAGCCTTGTCTGCATCCCAGACAAGGCTTTTTAATAATAATAATTTCTTTTTATCAAAGAATAAATTTTAATGTTCGAAAATAATAAAATGGATTTATCAAAAGGATTGGTCCTAAACCATCCCTCACAGCTGTTCATTCTTTTTTTCACAGAAATGTGGGAAAGGTTTTCCTATTATGGAATGCGAGCATTGTTGGTCCTTTTCTTAACTGCAAGTTTGATGGATGCCGGATATGGATGGGAGCGTAAAGACGCTTTAGAACTTTATGCTTTATATACAGGGTTGGTTTATTTTACTCCAATGTTGGGAGGTTTCCTAGCTGATAAATTTTTAGGCTATCGAAAAGCTGTAATAATAGGCGGTATTACAATGGCACTTGGTCATGGATTCATGGCATTGGAACAACCTACTTTTTTCTATTTAGGTTTGATATCGATAATTATTGGGAATGGACTGTTCAAGCCAAATATTTCATCTATGGTTGGACAATTGTATAAGAACAATGAAGCACACAAAGATTCAGCTTATACGATTTTCTACATGGGCATTAATGCTGGATCTTTTCTTGGTATGTTACTCTGCGGTTATCTTGGAGAAAAAGTTGGGTGGAATTATGGCTTTGGATTAGCGATGGTTTTTATGATTGCAGGTGTTTCACAGTTCTGGTTTTCTTCCAAATTGTTTGGAAATATTGGATTATTAAATAAGAATGAAATTGGGGAAAATAAAAGCATAAATACAACTTTAAATATTGAAAATAAATCGAACAATAGATTTGTTTTTTGGTGTTCAATCGGAATTATAATTGCTCTTATGGTGTATTTTCTTATCCCCCATGAAGCCTCCAAATCAATCATTAAATCCATTAATATTTTTATTCCGCCCTTAATTTTTGGAGTAGTGACTACAATAATTGGATTTTTAGTATCAGACCCAACATTAACTAAAGTAGAAAAAGACAAAGTGGTGGTTATAATTGTTTTTACTTTTTTTACTATTTTTTTTTGGTGGGCATTTGAGCAATCAGGGGGCTCAATGACAATTTTTGCTTCGGAATATACAGACAGAACTTTAACTGGCAATGGAGCTACAATATTTAAAATTGTAAATTCTATGATTACGGTGGGAGCAATGGCAGTAATTTCTTGGGTTTTGGTTAAGCTATTTAAAGTCACCTTTACTCAAGTTCCAATAGCTAATGTCATTCTTGCATCAAGTTTTATCCTTATTTGGAGCATAGTTATATGGATGCTATGGAGAGAATTTCAAGCAGAAACTACGGAAATTCAAGCTTCTTGGTTCAGTATGTTAGGCTCCTTTTTCATCATCACATTATCGCCACTTTTTTCAAAATTTTGGGATACTAAAATAATTAAGTCCGGAGCCATTAAATTTGGGCTTGGACTAATTTTAATAGGTTTAGGTTTTGCATTTCTTGCTTTTGGAAGCAATGGAATCCCTCAAGGCGCAAAAACTGCATCTGTTAGTCTAATTTGGTTGGTATTAGCATATCTTCTGCATACAATGGGAGAATTATGTGTTTCTCCAGTTGGTTTATCCTATGTAAGTAAATTAGCGCCCGTGCGATTAATAGGTATTTTATTTGGAATTTGGTTTGTAGCTAATTTTATTGCGAGTTGGGCTGCAGGCATTACTGGAAGCTATATCGACCCTATCGTTGAAAAATATTCCATGTCCATATTCTTTTTGATTTTTACTGGAATAACAGTTTTTTTTGGATTGGTCATTATTGGGCTGAATCCTATATTGAAAAAAATGATGCATGGGGTAGATGATTGATTTTTGAAATATCTTTTTTAATAATTAGTGTTAAACAATATATTATAAATAC
>JAHEAQ010000103.1 GCA_024642705.1 Bacteroidota bacterium
CAGTCAGAAGTAGCTTTGGATAAAAGTTTGGGTGGGGAGTTTGAATCAAGAGAAAAAGTTGTAAGAGAAGGAGAAGAAATAAGTGAAGTTCGACCAATGCAAGGCCAGGCTCCTTACATTGTAAATACTTTTTTAACTTATTTGAATGATGACAATGGCTGGGAAGGCACGCTTAGCTACAATGTTCAAGGTAAAAGTTTAGCAATTGTAGGTATTGGATTGAATCCTGATGTATATACCTCTCCGTTTCACAATCTTTCTTTGAAAATTTCAAAATCTTTGGGCGAAAACAATCGAATGAGATTTAGTGTTTCGGCAGACAATATGCTTTATTCTCAGAAGAATAAAGTGTACTTATCTTACGGTGCGGAGGATCAAATTGCTGAATCCTATATTCCTTATAGCTCATATGGATTGAGCTTTAGTTATCAATTGTATTAAAGCTTGAATAGATTCAAATAAAGCAATTGTATTGGAGTAGTAAATGATTATAGATTTAAAAATTAAGTTAATTTATTATAAATTTTTCAAATCTTGTTCCTGTGAATTTGTAAACACCGTCATTATGAGTTCCTAACCAAAGCACACCATGATTGTCTTTATAGATGGAGAAAAGAAAAACATCCTTTTCTCCATTTTTTATTGGATAATGCATGAGTTCCTTTCCATTGTTACTCCAAACACCATTATTATAGGTAACCATCCAGATTTTTCCATCATCATCAGAAACCATAGATAGATAATATTCGGAGTCACTATCCTTATTTTCAATTCCAATTTGTCTTTTATATTGAAGCGGATAGAATTTGTTTCCTTTGGCATCATTAGGAAAGAAATTATACTTATAATTAGAATTGCAAATCCAAAAATAACCGTCTTTATCCTCTAGAATAGACCTAATTCCAAAGGATCCTCCTTGTGGAGTTTCAGTTAATTGTTGTTCATACATCCAACTGATGTTATTTCCATCATAACGATAAATTCCCAAATTGGAAGTTCCAAACCACAGAACGCCTTGACGATCTTTGTAAATATAATAAACACCATAAGGATTGTAAGGGACATTTGGGTTTACAGCACTGAATTTAGCTTCTTGAGCGTTTGCGGGAAATTCTAAATAATACAAATTTTCTCCATCATAACGAAAAGGGCCCCCGCTGTTCCACCCCATTCTAAACCACAAATCATCTGGGCTGGTCTTCCATTCATTTTTTGAATCTATATCATCTTTTACGTTTAATGTGGTAAATGCATTGCCATCGTATTTACTGACACCATCAGGAGAGTCGAAAAAAACATTTCCAAATTTATCTTCCTGAATACCAATTATATTATTTGAACATAAACCATCTTTTTTGGTGTGCTGTTTCAGATTTTTTCCGTCAAATTGATAAACGCCCCTTCCATTGCTTCCAAACCAGTAGATGTCCCTTTTGTCTTGATAAACGACCATTATGCTATCTGACATTTTTACTAATGGATCTGGTTGGATATTTTTTGAATCACTAATAGCTGTTAGTTTTTCAACTTGATTTGAAAATTTTTGGTCATCACAAGAAAGAAGAGTTGCAATTCCAAAAACAAAGCATAATAAAAAAATGCAGTGGTTAATATAATTCATATTGGAAACGAATTTAAAATGCATGAATTGTTAAAACGAAGATTAAATGATGAACAAGTGCTTAAAAGATAAGCTGATTATATTTAAAGTCAGGATAATAAATTCTAAGCAGATAAAAATTTGCAAATATAATTTTTAACATTCATGAAAAAGCATTAAATTAATGCAGCGCCAAAGAGTTATTTTGAATTTGAAGTAAGCGATTAAATCATTTTCATTTTTAAGACCACCATAAAAATTGACCAAAAAATATGAATTTATTGCAAAACTCAATGAAACAATTGAGGGACACTATCATCGTGATGATTTTGGCGTAAGAGATCTTGCGCTTAAATTAAACATTAGTAGATCGCAATTACATAGGAAAATAATTTTTTCTACTGGAATGTCTGCTGGTGCTTACATCAATGAATTCAGGTTAAAAAAAGCTTTAATATTACTTCAGCAAGGAAAGTTTAATGCTTCGGAAGTGGCTTATAAAGTTGGATTTAATAGCCCATCTTATTTTAGTACAGCATTTAAGAAGTACTATGGTTGTTCACCAAGCCAAGTCTCTTCTACCGTTCCAGAGAACAATAACCATTCTAATAATGAATTAGATCATACAAAAATTGAAAATGATGTTTTGCAGAACAAAAGCCAACAAATTAGTTCAACGAAATATTTATCACGAAAAAAGATTTTGATCATTTTTCCAATCATGCTATTAGTTAGCCTATTTGTTGTTGTAGTTTCAAGTTCCTATTTTAAATCAAAAAATAGCAAGGAAAAAAATCCAATAAATTCTATTGCTGTCCTGCCAATTAAAAATTATAGTGGGGATCCCAATATGGATGTTTTTTGCTACAGTTTGACAGACGAAGTGTTGACCAAGCTGTCAAAGCTTTCGAATTTTGACAAGATAATTTCAATGACCTCTTCATTTAAGTATAAAGATTCGAAAATGAGTATTCCCGAAATTTCTTCAGAGTTAGGTGTATCCTACATTTTAGAAGGGAATATTCAAAAAGCGGATAACAAATTCAGGGTAAATGTGCAATTAATCAATGCAAAGGAAGATGATCATATTTGGGCGGATCAATATTCAGGTGATTGGGAATCAAAGGATATTTTTGAAATACAAGAAAAGATCACAGACTTTGTACTCAATGCTTTGAAGATTTTATTTTCAAATGTTGAATCTGAATCTGTTAAAAAGAAATATTCTAACATTCAGGAAGCAAATGATCTTTTTTTCCAAGCAAAGTTTTATTTATTTAGCGGAGATGAAGAGAATATTGAGAAAGCACGAGATTTATTGAATAGGGTTGTGGAACTGGACTCAATATTTGCGAACGCTTACTTTGAGTTAGGATATATTTCGACTTTAGATGGTTTTTCAGAAGGTCGGAAAGAACAAGTAATTGCTTGGAATAAAGGCAAATATTATCTAAATAAAGCAAAAGAATTAGACCCATCAATTGAATTGATAGAGTTGGTAGAATTGCAGGGATATTTTTATTTTGACTGGGATTTTAGACGATTGGAAGAATTTTATCATTCTAAATTCCTCGTTCCAAATTATGATAGAATATCTTGCGGGTTGATTGATTATGCAATTAAAACTGGCAGATTCGAAAATGCCCTAGTCGGTATCAACAAGAGTATAGAATCAAATCCTCTTGAAGCTATTCTTTACACATTTAAAGCACGTACGCTATGGCTATTAGGTGAAAAAAGGGAAGGCGTCAATATTCTTGATCAAATGATCAAATTCAACACACAGGATTGGTTTTTTTTACGTGAAACAGCACATAATTATTTTATGATGCAGGAATATGACAAAGCTAAAGAAGCGACTGAATTGCTATTTGAAAGATTTGAAGATAATAGTCCTGTTTTAATTTGGTTTAAATTGTTTTTTGCTAATTATGAGCAAAACAATAAAGTAGAGGTGGACCTGCTAGACAAATTGCACAAAGCATATGAAAGTGGAGATTCTGGGAGCCCTGGTTGGTTCATAGCATTGTATCACGTATCGGTAAAGAAAGACAAAGAAAAAGCATTTGAATGGCTTGAGAAATCCTACGAGAAAAGAGAAGTTGAATTGACTTGGCTCAAACTTGAAAAATTGCTAGAGCCTCTCCGTAACGATGAAAGATACTGGTCTCTTTATAATAGAATCGGATTCAATCAAATAGATGATAATTAAATTTGCGAATTGAAATATGTTTGAATACATCACTTTCTAATATCTTTTCAAATCAATCCTTTCTTTCAATTATTAATAGCTGCAACAAAATTTAAAGAGATTTTTATTTCATGCAACCTAGCTTAAACCAATTGGGACAGGATTAGAAGTGAATTTCTATTGTTTTTCGGAAATTTAATTATGGTGATTCATACCATTTTAAACTTCTTTTTTTATAAACCTTATAAATCTAAAAACATGAAAAGGACTTCCATTTTATTATTAGTCAGTTGCTTTGTGCTGATTTTAATCAGTTGTAGCAAGCAAGAAATTGAAATGCAAAACATTGAGAAACAAAATTTCAATTCAGAATTAAATCCATATGATGCTGCATTATCAGTCGGAGCTGAACAATTTTCAGGCGTTGGCTATTTTGCAGATGAATCTACTTGCGGTGCAGATGTTGGTGCCGACTTTGCACTACAAATGACAGGCGATCTTGATGGATGTCTATACGTATTTGTAGAAACCTATGAATGCTCTCCAAGTGGAACATACCGCGAGTCAGGAAAGGAATATTTTATAGGAACTTATAAAGGGGAACATGGAACATTCTGGACAAACTACAAATTTGAAGCGAAATATGAAGGCTGCGAAGATGGCTTCTTTGTGGGTGCAGAAATATTTGGTCGATGCCAACATCCAATTGTTAAAGGAAGTGGAACTGGGGTTTTCGAAGGAGCAACAGGCAGAATTGACTTTAAAGACAATGTGGTCACTGGAGAACTTCCATATAGAGGGCATATTAAGTATTAAATCAAATATTACAACCATCAGTTCTAATACATTTGATATTTAACCCCAAAATAATAACAACTTATTAGACCAATCAAATGCAATAGATTTGAGTCATTTTTCGGCTTCAAATTTATTGCATTTGGATTTATAGGCTATCAAAAAAATTCCACAATAAAAAAAGGGTCCCAACGTCGAAACGCTGAAACCCTTTATACCACTGTGGGAAATACTGGGCTCGAACCAGTGACCCCCTGCTTGTAAGGCAGGTGCTCTGAACCAACTGAGCTAATCTCCCTTTTTACGCAATTGAAAAAACTGTTTTTTTCTTAAGCGACTGCAAATATATACTTCCAGTTGAATTAATGCAAATTATTTCCATTTATTTGAAAAACCTTATTCTATTTTTCAGCTATTAAGCTCTAATAATTGATTTTGTATTATATTAAGCGCTCTTTAATAATTCAAAAAATATAAAATGAACAATAAAATATTATTCTTTATTCTTTTGATGCTAATCATTTCTTTCTCCGCTCAATCACAAGGAAATGCAACCGTTCTAAAACTTTCTGAACAAATTGAAAATGAAGTCATCCAATTAAGAAGACACTTTCATCAGTATCCTGAACTTTCTAATAGAGAATTCAATACAGCCAAAAAAATTGCTGAAGAATTAAGAAAATTAGGACTAAAAGTGGATACAGGGATGGCCGTTACGGGTGTGATTGGTGTATTAGAAGGTGGAAAACCTGGGCCAACTATAGGCTTAAGAGCAGATACGGATGGTTTACCGGTTACTGAGAGAACACCGATTGATTTTGCTTCTAAAGAAAAATCTGAATACTTAGGGAGTGAAGTCGGTGTGATGCATGCCTGTGGTCATGATACTCACGTTGCTATGTTGCTAGGCGCAGCAAAAGTCCTTTCTCAGATGAAAAATGAAATTTCAGGGACTATCGTTTTTGTATTTCAACCAGCGGAAGAAGGTGCACCTCCTGGAGAAGAAGGTGGTGCTAAATTGCTAATCAAAGAAGGGTTAATAGAAAAGTATGGCATAGATGTAATGTTTGGTCAACATATCAGTTCTGCAGTTCCAGTTAATAATATTACTTACAAACCCGGAGGAACTATGGCTGCAGCAGACCGTTTTGTAATTAAAGTAAATGGAAAGCAAACGCACGGATCAAGACCTTGGGGTGGAGTCGATCCAATTGTCACAGCAGCATATATCATTACTGGACTTCAGACTATTGTAAGCCGTCAGATTGACCTAACCAATGAAGCAGCCGTAATAAGTGTTGGAAAGATATCTGGGGGAGTAAGAAACAACATTATTCCAGAAGAAGTAGAAATGGTTGGAACAATTAGAACGCTTGATGTAAAAATGCAGGATCAAATCCATGAAAAAATAAAATTCATGGCAGAACATATAGCTGCAAGCCAAGGTGCAACTGTTGATGTAGAAATTGTCAAAGGTGTTCCAGTAACTTTTAATAGTATTGAACTCACTAGAGAAATGCTACCTACTTTATTTGAAACAGCTGGGGAGGACTATGTTCGAGTAGTTCCGGCAACAACGGGTGCTGAAGATTTTTCTTTTTATGCTGAAAAAGTACCTAGTTTGTTTTATTTTCTTGGGGGAAGACCACAAAATGTGGATGAAGATCAAGCTTTTCCGCACCATACACCTGATTTTTTCATTGATGAAAGTGGATTTTTATTAGGAGTAAGAACGCTTTGCAATTTAGCTATTGACTATGGAAATAATAACAAATAGCCTTTAGTGTTGACCATAGATTCTAATTAAATTTAATAACTTACCATTACTAAGTTAAACTTAGCATTGCGCTCACTCGGAACTAGAAATTCTGAAGTAGATATCTGAATTGCTTCGAGAAAACGAAGTTTTAGTTTTTGATACTCTGTATTCATGACAATATTCCTTTCATTTTCACCCAATGGGTTGACAATGTATTCACTGACCGTATTGTCTTGCTTGATTTCATCATTGAATATTAAGCGAAGCTCTGTTGGAGATTTGAATACGAAAAAAGAAGAAAAGAATCCTCCGTCATCTTGAGAAAACTGCTTTTTACGAAGGATTCTTCGCCAATGTTCTTCGCCATTTGGATGAACGGAAAATACAACTAAATCTTCGTTGTAGTAATCAACATAAGAACTAATATCAAAAGATTGTCTCCTCCCGTCAAGCACATTTGACTTTCTTGAAAATTGCCTCTGCATTTCTGAAACCATAATTATTCCGCCATCTTCCCGTAATAATATTTCTGCAAGGACATAATCTTCAAGATTGGTTACTTTTCTTTTATTATTTTTTTCCAATTCATGAAAAAGACTTTCATCGAATGGTGTAAACTTGAAAAACCCATCCTTTAAGATGAAATACCCATCAGCTCTACTTCTAAATTTTTCTCCATATAGCCCTGCGACCACTAAAGACTGATTTACATTATCGTAATCTACTTTATAATCTACGATGTATTTTTCATCCATAGAAAAAGATTGATTGGAAAGATTTCCGCTTGAAGCATCTAATTTGAATACTTCAATAAATGCATTTGGTTTTCCAAGTTTAAAATTGTCTTTTTCAAATATGAGATAGCTACTACCATTATCTGCCAGAACAATTTCTCTAAAATCCCTCTTCACATAAGCAAAATCAAATGCATAAAGATTGTTCCAAACGACGACCATATTTTTCAAATCAAAAAGATAAATGCGCATTGAATTATCCTTTTCAAAATTAAATAGTGCTACAAATTGTTTGTTTTTTGAATATGCATAAAAATATTTCTCATAAGTAAGCAACGCACTATTTACTGCTATAGTAGCTGTGTCTATAAGATTTCCTGAAGCATTAAATTTTCTGCAGGATAATACTTGATCACCTTTTCTGCGGTAAGAATAGAAAAACCCAAAATCTTTTTCCCGAGGCACTAAACCAATGATTTCTATTCTTTTTTTCTCGAAATCTAAATCTACGGTTTCTTTTTCCCAAAGATTTTCATCAAAAACCTGAAGGGTATGATCTAAACCCTTATCCCGATATAAAAGTATTTTACCATCAATTTTTCCTAAAATGTCGTATAAGTAATCAGAACGCAAGTTTATATCTTCAGAAATCGTCACTTTCTGGGCAGAAAGACAACTGCTGCAAATAAAAAATGCGATTATTGAAAAACTTTTGTAGTTCATATTATTTATTCTAGAACTATTAAATTATGAGTTATTTACTTAAAAAAACGTTTTTCGAATGATAATGTTGAATCCTTAAGCAAATTTTATTCTTCAGCGTGTTTATGAAGTACATCAATAAATGATTTCATAGAAACAAAAATTACATTTCGTCCAATGTTTGAAATTAAATATTCTTCATCTTCTGTTAAAGCATCTTCCACAAAAGCCAATAAATCTTCCTGCGGATAATCTTTGAAAAAATGATCCGCAATTTCTTTTAATGTTTTGAATTTATTTTGGTCAACTATAGTCCAATTTGCTTCATCGAAATATTCGATACTTTCAAGTTCAACCAAGTCTAAGTCGTCATATTCTCCTGCGACAGAAAAATATAAGACAATTGCCAAATAGAAAAATAGACTTTTTTCTTCTTCTGTCAAAATATCAAATCCTTCAGAAAGTAAAAAGGAAAGTAAAAAAGGCTGAGCTTCTGCAAAATCAATCATTGCTTTTTCAAAAACTTCCTCATTATCTGAAAGTCTGTCAATAACAGGATTGATCATTTCTTCATGGATGAATTTCATATTCTTTTATTTCTTTGATTAAGAAAAAGCCATCTTCACCTTGATCTTGGTACAATGGCATTAGTAAAATCCCATCTTCAGATATAGCAATCGGCCCATTGACATCGGTGGCGATAATTTCACCCTTATAAACCCGTTGGAAATTGAGATAATCAGGCTTCATTTTAAAATTATCGCTAGGTTTAATAGGATGTTTCATTATTAATTTTGTAACAGAAGGCAGATTTTTAGAAAAATTGATGAGAATTTTATCGTGTTGACTTTCTACATCATGAGGGTTAACACACCCCAAAGCCCTAAGGCAAGCAACTATTGCTGCAATAGCAATAGTTACAGCTTTTGGATCATTATGCTGTCCTGACTCAAAAGAAATAGTCCTGCTAATGACACCAAGATTTTCACTATTGAAATAATGCATTGTGGTGCCTTTAACGCCGTCTATCATACCCTGGATAACGGGCGCATGCATTTCTTTAGCTATTTTTAAACTTGGCAGATCATCAGGTACAATGGTGAAAATACCACCAGGAGATGACGTTGTATGTAGGTCAATAATAACTACTTTTGTTGCCTGATAATCTTTAATTTCATTTCTTACAAACCTAATGATTTCAATCGCTTCATAATCTTCGGTATATTCTGCATGAATTTCACCTTTGATTATTGCATCAAGTCTTAATTTATTAAAGTTTCTATTCAGATCTTTGTCAACATATCTCTTTTTTAATTTAAGAGCGGACAGATTTCCTCTTATGGCGACCATTCGACCTCGAAATGTAAATTCAGGATTTGCAATATGTTCCACTTCCAGCATTTTTAATACAAGATCCAAAGCTTTTACTCCAGCGAATTCGTTTCCATGTATTCCTCCAATACAAATTATTAGTGGACCATATTCTGTTCCTGTATATTCACCAATTATTCTCTTCATATATTATTTATGATTTCTCCAAGACCACAAATATAGCGAAGCAATTGATCTGAATGGTTTCCATCCTTCAGCTATTTTTAAAATAGAATTTTTAACCTGTTTTGGATCTCCAGATAAATTATATAAATCAATGATCGATTGGCTGACACCAAGATCACCAATTGGGAAAACGTCTTTTCGAGCAAGACAAAACATTAATACCATTTGAACGGTCCAAACACCGACTCCCTTTATCGAGGTCAACTCAGTAATTATTTGTTCATCCGTTTTATGGTGCCAATCATGATGAGCTGCTGGATTGTCTTGGAAAAACAATGCTACATTATGCAAATATTTGGCTTTCGACAAGGATAAACCAATATTTCTTAAAGTTTCAAAATCTGTGGATAAT
Organism: Bacteroidota bacterium; assembly: GCA_024642705.1. Lineage (GTDB taxonomy): Bacteria > Bacteroidota > Bacteroidia > Chitinophagales > Saprospiraceae > Portibacter. Next base: position 9,691 of record JAHEAQ010000103.1, read on the forward strand.
AAATTTTCAGGATTGGGTGAATTACCATTGAAATGGTTCAAAAAACGATTATAAATGGCGTCTGCAGATTTTGTGGATAGTTGCTGAGAAATAATTGAAGAATAAAGATATGTATTTACGTCCCCATCATAATATGGGACACTGACTGGCAAATGGAGTATTTTGTTAAGTATGGGGTCTTTTTTTAAAATATTGATAGCGTCTTTCATGCACTTAATATTTTATACTTTAAGGTCATCTATTAATGTTTATAGTCATTTGTGAAAGTAATAATTATTTCAGAAGTTTACTGTATTAAAAGAAGGACGGTCTTTTCTTCACATAAATATCTAGGTGTAGACAAAATACATACATCGGCTTACATCAGACTTTATCCCTATTTTTCTAAAAATGGCACAGACTTTGCTTAATGAATATTTATAATATGTTACTGAAAATGAAGATAGTTTTACTTTTTGCGATATTAAGTGTGATAATGGGATTTCGGTCATCCGAGGAAATAACCTTTAGTTATATTGATAATTATAAAGATTTAGCGGTTATAGAAATGTATCGTACAGGTGTTCCCGCAAGTATTACCTTGGCTCAGGCAATATTAGAGTCTGATAGTGGAACTAGCAATTTGGCAAGTAATTCCAACAATCATTTTGGAATCAAATGTAAAACTTATTGGAAAGGAATGTCTTATTATCACAAGGATGATGATAAGGACAAAAATGGTAAATTAATTGAATCTTGCTTTAGAGCTTATGATGCGGTGGTTGATTCATATATAGACCATTCTAATTTTTTAAAATATTCTTCTAATTACAGTCAACTTTTTTATTTGGATAGATCTGATTATGAAGCTTGGGCAAATGGTCTAAAAACAAGCGGATATGCAACAGATAAATATTATGCACAGAAATTGATAAAAACAATCAAAAAATATAATCTGAATGTCTATGATTCTGAGAAAGATCCCAGGAATTGGATAAACAGTACGAAATAACTATCTCAATCGGCAGCAAAGCAGCTGGAGCGGACAATAAACCAATCTTGAGGGTGAGCTATTTACTCTAGAAACATTTTTATTTGTTTTCTTCTTCTTCAGTTTGCTTTTGCTGTTTTTTTAATGCATTTGCTTCCAACGCTCTAAATTCTTTTCTATAACGAGCAATATCAACAGCAAGCAAAATTGCATTTACAAATGAAGATGAATCCGCCAAATTTTTTCCTGCAATTTCATAACCTGTTCCATGATCTGGAGAGGTTCTAATAACTGGAAGACCAGCGGTGTAGTTAATTCCCTGTCCGAAAGATAAAGCTTTAAACCCCACTAGTCCTTGATCATGATACATGGATAAAATGGCGTCAAATTTTCTATATTGACCTGAACCGAAAAATCCATCGGCAGCAAAAGGACCATAAACAAAGTATCCACTTTTCTTTAAGTTGATAATTACCGGATTAATAATTGAATTTTCTTCACTACCCAACAAACCTTCATCTCCAGCGTGTGGGTTCATTCCCAACACAGCAATGGTTGGTTTAGAAATTCCAAAATCACCTTTACAAGTTTCATGCAATTGAAGTATTTTTTCTTCAATCAATTTTTGGGAAATCGCTTCGGTAACCTGCGACAATGGCATATGAGCTGTTACAAGGCCTAATCTCATTGACTCTGAAACCATCAACATCAATGAAGTATTTTTTCCTGATTTTTCAGTAACATATTCAGTATGGCCAGGATGAGGAAATCCAGCCATTTGCATTGTTTTTTTATTTATAGGTGCAGTTACTAAAGCATCAATTTTATTTTCAACCAAATCTGTTGTTGCCCTGTCTAATGCGATGTATGCATATTTTCCTCCATTTAATTCCTGTCTTCCAGGATTCACAATAACAGAATCTTCCCAACAATTGATAATGTTCACTTTGCTTAATTCAGCTCTTTCAGGAGATGAAATATTGACATATGAAAATTTATCGGCTTTGATAATATTCTTATAATAAGATATTATTTTTGATGATCCGTATATAACTGGAGTGATATTCTTTAATAAATTATCATGAGAAAGGGCCTTTATAATAACTTCTGGACCAATACCATTAATGTCCCCAATGCTTATTCCTACTCTTATATTTTCCATGTGCGCAAATTAATCAATATTAATAAAAGAAGACCAAATTTATATAATTATAACATATATGCTTAATATCGCCACAATAAGTAATATAAATAAAACATTTAGGACTTATTGGAACGTTGTATTTATCGATCATAAATTCAATAATTTTGGTGTTTTGAAAAAATTAAGCTTTAAATAATTGTGAATTACAAAGCAAAAAAATCTTACGGACAGCACTTTTTAAAAGATCTTTCTGTTGCAGAAGCAATTGTAGAAGGATTGTCGTCTGAAAAAGGAATAAATGTTTTAGAAATAGGTCCAGGGCAGGGTGTTCTAACGGAACTCCTTCAAAAAAAAGAGATTAATTTGAAATTGGTGGAAGCCGATAAAGATATGGTTAATTATTTAGCCAAAAAATTTCCCGAAATGGGAGAAAACATCATTTATTTAGATTTTTTAAAAGCAAATCTTGAAAAAGTATTTGATGGAGAACCAATGAGTATAATTGGTAATTTTCCTTATAATATTTCCTCTCAAATTGTTTTTAAGATGTTGAAATATTATGAAATCGTTCCAGAAATGGTAGGAATGTTTCAATTGGAAGTTGCGGAACGTATTGTAAGTGGTCCTGGTAGCAAGAAATATGGAATAATTAGTGTATTAACACAAGCCCTTTATGAGGGAGAATTGTTATTCGAAGTGAGTAATAAAGTATTTGATCCCCCTCCAAAAGTAATGTCTGGGGTAATTCGATTAAAGCGGAAAAAAAATATTAATTTAGATTATAACACTTCGTTATTTAAGCATATTGTAAAAACATCTTTTAATCAAAGAAGGAAAATGTTGAGAAATACGTTGAAGTCATTGATTGAAAAAAATAACTTGGGAGAGGAAGAATTGTTGGTAAAAAGACCGGAACAATTAAGTGTAGAAGATTTTATTTATTTAACTAAAAAATTAGACAATGAGTCTTGAAAGCAAATTAATGGCTGATCTAAAAATTGCAATGAAAGCAAAAGATCAAGCTGCACTAAGAAGCATCAGAGCTGTAAAAGCAGCCATTTTAATATTAAAAACAGATGGTTCAGGAAATGAAATAGATGAAGATGCAGAAATTAAACTTCTTCAAAAATTGGTCAAGCAAAGAAAAGATTCTTTAGATATTTATGAAAAACAAAATAGAGAAGATTTAGCCGTTACAGAACGCGAAGAAATTGAAGTAATAGAAAGATATCTTCCTTCACAACTAGGCGAAGATCAAATAGAACAAATTGTAAAAGGAATTATTTCTGAAACTGGTTCAGCCGGCATGAAAGATATGGGTAAGGTAATGGGGCTTGCAAACCAGAAAATGGCTGGTCAAGCGGATGGAAAAACAATAGCTACCTTAGTTAAAAAACTGCTTACAAGTTAGTCTTCATTTAAAACCTCCATTATTTCATCCACTTCATCAAAAGATTTAAAACCTACTTTTTCTTCTTCTCCGCCTCTAAGGACAAAACCTTCGGGATTGAGAGTATGAATGATTTTATTATAATCAATGGGGTTGAGAGGAAAATCAATAAAACAAGGCTTTAATTTGATTATTTTTTGAAGAGGATCAATTTCTGATTTCCAATGGAAAGTTGGATTTTCCGATTTGATAATATAAGCATTGGCAGGAGGAAAATCATGTATAGAATCTAATAGTATTTCTCTATAAACAGGGACAGAAAATTTCCAATCATTTGGACAAAAAGGACCCAATTGAATGGCATCAAGCTCAAGTAAACTGATCATAGAATCTATTTTTTCTTTGCCTTGGATTCCATCGAATTCACCAATAATGAAGGGACCACTTATCCATTCACGCAATGCATTTACCAAATTTGGGGATGCAAAATGAGGAGAATGGGCATTTAAGTCAAATCCGATGGCATCTACATTCCAAGCGGCAAAGTATCGAGCATCGGATAAATTGGCTATTGAAGAAGCTATGATTTTTGTTCGTAACATCTTGCAAAAATAATCTATTAATGAAAAATGAAGATTTTATTCTATATTTAATACTATAATTATATGAAAAAAAGGCATTATTTCGAGCAGGTTTATGAAGTAACAAGAGCAATTCCAGAAGGTCGCGTTACTACATATGGGGCCATTGCAGATTTTCTGGCACTAGGTTCAGCAAGAATGGTGGGATGGGCTTTGAATAAATGTAGTTTTTCTGAAGATCTTGTTCCTGCACAAAGGGTTGTCAATAGTAAAGGTGAATTGAGCGGAAGAAACAGTTTTGAGCATCCGGATTTAATGGCGGAACTATTGAGGTCAGAAGGTGTAAATGTTAAAAATGACAAAGTAGAAAATTTTAAAGATTATTTTTGGCACCCTCAAGAAATGTATGACTGATTTCCATTTTGGATATTCTTTCATGGTTAAATATCTGTTAATTGAGAATTTTGCTCTAAATAATGGTTGGAAAATTATATTTTGAAGATTATAACTTGTTAGGAATAATAATTTTCAATTTTATTCTACATAATTAAAACTTATAAATATTTAAAAACTAAAATGATGAAAAAATCTATTGCATTATTTTCCTTTGCTTTTATCTTTCTATTAAATTCTAGTTTGCTTGCTCAAAGTCCTTTAGGCATATGGAAAACCATAGATGATGAAACAGGAGAGCCGAAATCTCATGTTCAAATTTATGAGAAAGACGGAAAAATATTTGGAAAAGTAATCAAACTGCTTCCAAAAGCGACAACGGATGTTTGTATTGATTGCCCAGGCGATCTAAATGGAAAAAGCCTTTTGGAAATGGATATCCTTTGGGATTTGAAACCTTACAAAGATTATTGGAGTTATGGTCAAATTATCGATCCAGCAAATGGAAAAGTTTATAAACTTAGCGTTTGGAAAGAAGATGATAAAACGATAAAGCTCAGAGGCTATATTGGAATATCATTGATAGGCAGAACTCAAACTTGGTATAAAGTAGAATAAAAAAAAGAAAATTTAATTTTAGCGGTATAAAATTTAATGATTTAGTAGTTCTAATGAATTAAAATAGCATCAAGAGGAAAGTTGAAATGAAATGCAGCTTTCCTTTTTTATTTTATTATTTGTCACATATTTGCTAAAAAAGGGATTGGGTTGTCTTTTGAATTGATTTATAACATATTATCAAATAAATTATTTAACTTTTACTGTAATAATACACAATATTATATCTTCTGCATAAGTTCTAAAAAAGTAAAATATTAATAAACCAATACAGACTATATGAAGCAATCCTACACTGAAGAAGATTTAATACGTTTTATTTACCAAGAAGTTGAAGTTTGTGAGTATTTTGAAATGGATAATGCTGTTCAAAATGACCAAAACTTGAAAGAAGAATATTTGGCATTAAAGGAAACCGTGGATGCATTTGAAAAAGTATCGTACAACCCTTCCATATCATGTATTCAAAATATTCTTTCTTACAATAAGAAAAGTTTTGTAAGCTCGATGGTATAAATAGAGCAATAAAAATCGTAAAAAGCAAAAAGCCTTTTGATATGCATCAAAAGGCTTTTTGCTTTTTAAAACTCGGC
>JAHEAQ010000023.1:0-51458 GCA_024642705.1 Bacteroidota bacterium
ACAATATTGCAATTGCCATTGTAAATCCTATTTTTCCACTTTTGAATTTATTATTTCCAAAATCGATTACTACTACGACGAATTTAGCTAAAGCAATTATCAAAGTTGCAATGGAGGGAAGTGATAAGAAACATTTGTACAATGGAGACATAAATGATATAAGCAAGTTGTAAAAAATATTTTTTTTCTTTCATTCGTACCCAATATTGTCAATGTGAATGAGACCATTCAGACATTGATCAAATACAAAGCTGATTTCTTTTGTTTTGTGCATTTGAAATGCTGAATCAGGCTCAAATGCTGAAATAGGAATAAAATAAGATTCTAGTTGGGCTTCCCAATCTTCACCATATCTTTTACTCAGAGATCTTTCTTTTCCAAATTGCACTTTCAATTTTTTTGAAATTGGTTTGATCTTGCTGATTTTAATTTTGGATTCATTGCCATTTTCATCTTTTAGAATAATCTGAAAATCAAGGTTTTGGTCTTTTACCAATTTTTCTTTTGATAAACTTTCCAACTCTTTAGAATTTCCTTGAGCAACAGAAATGCTCAATGCATTCATTTGTTCTATCGAATCTACTAAGGATATGGTGAATTGGGCTATGCTGTCTTTATTTATCAGTTTGCCATAATTCCATCCTATTGTTAGAACATTGTTATCTTGTTTTTCCTTGTCCCTGGTTAATAATTCTTCTTCTTTCCAGATTTTCAGATTTTCACCTTTGAGAAAAGCTTTTGAACTGCTCGTGAAAGGATTAATGTCTTCTTCAAAATCGGCTATAATTTTATGTTTTGAGCTTTGAAAATTGGTTAAATAAATATTGTCAGGAAGCCATTCTCTACCTAAATCTGAATTTTTAAATATTGGCAACCATTGCTCATCATTGTGCAAAGTCGCTTCTATAAAACTTGAGATGTATATTTTAGCAATTTGTTCTTGATCAACTCTTGAAATTATTGGCTTTATGTTAAGCAACCACTTCATTGGAGCGCCCATGTCACTTCGATCCCAAGTGGAATTGAATTGACCGTGATTTGCACCGTGAATAAATACTGCAGCTTTGAAAAAATCATCTTTTTCAGAAAATACTAATCTATTGTATGGCCTAAATCCCCAAAAACTGCTTTCATCAGAATCGTAACTACCTTGGAGTGATAAATAATTGAGGTCCTGCAAATTTATTTTTCTATGGTATCTATAATCAGTTGGTGCAATAGTGATAATTCCTTTAATATTAAAATGAAAATCAAATTTTTCAAGCGCATTATCTGGAAAATTGTCTAAATGGTTATAAGCAGCTGCAATAGAAACTGCTTCTCCGCCCCGAGAATGCCCAATCAAAACAATGTTGTCCATGTCTATTTTTCCATAAAAATCATTGTTTTCGGTTGCATTCCACGTGTTCAACAATTCCAAATGTTTTAAAAGCAGCCATGCTCTGGTAGGCATTTCTTTACCCATAAAATCTCCTGACCAATGGCCGTTAATAAAGTTTTCGTCAATGGATATCGTTATAAAGCCTCTACTTGCAAGCATTTGAGCCAAATAAGAATATCCATCGTCAGAATAATCAATCATGGAATGATTCCCATGTACAATTAATACAAGCGGGTAAGGACCACTTCCTTCGGGCATTGTAACTTTTCCATTTAGAGGAAAATTAGCTGCCCCAAATTTCCAATATTTTTCCCTCCATTTTTTCTTTTTCTCTTTCCATTCAGGCAACAATTTTGTGGCATCTACAGTTGGACTTATTAATTTTGCACCACTGCCATACTCCTTTCTTTTAACATCGGAACCACTTCCATAAGTAAAGTATTTAAAAGCAATATTTCCGTTATCGGAAGGATTGGCAATTCCTAGAGATGAAAGCTTGATTAAAGAATCGGAAGGTTTTGGAATGGCATAGGTATTTTTTTGAAATAGTCCTTCATTTATAATCCAAATCAAAAAAAAACCAATGATTAAAAAGGAAGAAATAAGACCAAGCCAAGGTAATTTATTGTTCTTGTATTTCAATAACCCAATGCTCCAGAATAAGATTCCGAAACTTAAAAGTCCCACTGCTGAACCTAAGAAAAAAGGTAAGGTTGGCCATGGGAATATTATGATTTTTGCGATAGTAAGCGTAAAAATAGTACTTAGAATACTTATTGTTAATGTTTTGGAGAAATTACTGATATAAGGAATTAGAAATTTGAAAAATAAAGCAGTCAAAATAAAAATCAAAAGACCAAATAATATTCCAATCAAAAGCATTGCAAAGTGTGGAATGCCATAATCCATTTGGTATGCTCCAATGCCAAAAACAGCTAAAATGAATAATAAAAAGCCAACACTTAATCCATTTGTAAAAATCTGAAAATTGGTAAGATTAGAATTTTGCCCGAATGGCAATATTATTTTAAGTATGGACTTTAACATAATAAAATTGGAAATGGTGAGTAATTAAAATATTTAAAAGAAAGTAGTTAAGTATCAATCTTCTTCCAAAATTATATTTTTATTGAAGCCTATTGGATTAAATACTGATGTTTGTTGAGGTAGGTCATCATCATAATCTTCCCAATCTGTAATTTCAGTCAAGAATTGTTCTACATGATGGTATATTACCTTTTGATTGATTTCGTCAGGTCTTAGTATTTCTACAGTTTTTGGCGGACGAGGGTCACCATAGCCTTCAATTGAAGGGATAGAAATAAGCACCAATAATTTACCATTGAAAAGCTGTTGATAAATCAATGCACCATTGCTTTTGATCATAGGTTTTCTTACTGTCTCATCGACTTTTTCAGAAATGCCACTGGTGGTTCGACCTAAATTGAACACAAGAAGCTCCATGTTTTCAATGTTATCCTGAATTTCTACTTCAGCTTCTAGACCAGTATCCTTAGCAATATATTCAAGAGTATCGACAATCACCTTCTTTAGGCGATTGTTCCAATCTTTTCTGTTTTCCTCTGTATTGACTAAAATCTTTTTGTATTTATCAACTTTTTGCTTTATAGCAGTTAATTCTGGATCCATATTAAATTCTTGAAAAATTGCAATATTTTAAAATTATGTTTAACGAATATAAGTCATTTATTTAATAGCATAAAATGGAGGATAAATTCTTTATTCTTTGGTGTAAAACTGATTAAAATTTCTTTCAATAACTTTTTCGACAATAATTCCTTCCAATTTGCTTTGTAACCATGAAATAATGTCGAGGAATAGAAATGGTCTTTTTTCAAAAGGTAAATCTTGAATTTTAATTAATTTGTGTTTCAGTTTTTCAAACTCAAAATTTAGATTTTTGGGACTAATTTTTGGGGTCTTTCTTAAAAATTTGAAAATCTCATCTTGGATTGCATTAAGATCATTCATTTTCAATAAAAATCTATATACAGACTTTATTTGGTAAGAAATTAATATTTCGTTTCCAAGCTCAAAATGTGCGATCAAATTGAGAATTCGTGCAAAACTTTGTATGTCTTCGCGTACACTAGGTAAGTAATTATTTATAATAAGATTTAAATAATGAATGGCTTCTTTGTTTTTGCCAGCCCCAAAATACAAACATGCAATTTTGTAATAGAATACCATTAGACGATGTTTATCCCAATTGTAATTGTTATCCTCCAACAGCAATTCAAGCTCTGAAATATCTTTAAGACCTTCAGAAAAACTTCCTTCCATATAGTGGAGGTTGATCTTGTGCACATTATAGAAAAGCACCAATTGGGACTCTTCATTCCTATTAAGATAACGAGATTTGTCTTTTTTGAAATTATTGAGCTCAATAAAAGCAATTTTGAATCGATCATATCGGCCAGTTAGAAATAAAGCATTCAATGCATTATGAAGTCCCTTTAAGTAAGATGGAGTTTCCTTTTCAATCATTTCAGGATGGTCATGAAAAAGATTTACCCACTTTTGAGCATATCTATAATAATTAAGAAAATCATGGCACATATTGCTATACCATACATAAGATTGGAAATAATACATTTTTGCAAAAAAATCTAATTCTTGGGGATCATATTTGGATAGCTTGTCTTCAAAAAAATCAGTTATAAAATCGTAGTCCTTTTGGTTTCTGATGTATCCATATTTCAAATATAATCCATACAATTGTAAAGATGCAGAAGATAAACTTGTAGAAGTAATATTTCTATTCATCAAGTATAAGGACTGCTCGTTCAATAGCTCTGCTTTTTCAGACATGCTTCCAGTGATGTGCTGAGATTCAATATGCTTTTCAAATTCGACAATATTTTGGGCAATCATATATTGTCTTTTATCAAGAGCTACGTTTTTAGCTTTGTCCAAAATTTCCAAACTTGCTTTGTACATTCCTTTATCATACAAGACGCGGGCATAGTCCAATTGTTCACCAAGATAGATATCAGCATTGTTGGACCTGTGAAACAATCGCAGTGAAGCTAGAATCTGTTTGTAGAGATTTGATTTGATGTTGGCAATTTGAGATTTTTTGATTTCTGGAATTTTTAAAAGGATTAATTTGTCATTAGGTTCTTTTTGTTGGTCAAAAAAATCAAAAAGTTGGACAAATAAAGCATCAGAAGAATTTGAATTTCTTCGCGCCAAAAGCTTAAAATGTCTCTTTTCTGCCTTAGAAAGATTGTTTATGAGTACTATTAAATGGCTGTTTAATTTCTTGGGCATTGTATCAAAAAATCATTTATTATGTTGATAATCAATAAAATAATATAATAATATTAAGGTTTGAAATCGTAAGATAATATTATTTTGATTTATTATAATAGCAACACAAAGTTTATATTTGTTGGTTCAATGAAATAAAAATCTGTTAAGAGATGGATAGTGAAAAAATACACATATTTGATACCACGCTAAGGGACGGAGAACAAGTGCCTGGCTGTAAGTTAAATAAGAAAGAAAAAATTGAAGTTGCCCTTAGTTTAGAAGCGCTTGGAGTGGATATTATTGAAGCCGGATTTCCAATTTCCAGCCCTGGTGATTTCGAATCAGTTACTGAGTTGTCAAAAGTGATCAGAAATGCAACAGTTTGCGGATTATCAAGAGCCGTGGAGAAAGATATAAAAGTTGCTGCTGAGGCACTTGCTCTAGCAAAAAGACCTCGAATACATACAGGAATTGGAACTTCTGATTCCCATATAAATTTCAAATTTAAAGCTACTAGAGGCGAAATTTTAGAAAGAGCAGCTGCGGCAGTAAAATATGCTAAATCCTTTGTTGAAGATATTGAATTTTACGCAGAAGATGCTGGAAGGACTGATAATGAATTTTTGGCAAGAGTTTGCGAAGCGGTAATAGCAGAGGGAGCTACAGTATTGAACATTCCTGATACTACTGGATATTGTTTGCCTGAGGAATATGCTGCAAAAATTAATTATTTAAGAGAAAATGTAAAAGGTATTCATAAAGCGATATTATCGACTCATTGTCATAATGATCTTGGAATGGCTACTGCAAACTCAATTGCTGGGGTACAATTTGGAGCTCGGCAAATAGAGTGCACAATTAATGGTGTTGGGGAAAGAGCTGGGAATACAGCGCTTGAAGAAGTAGTAATGATTTTAAACCAAAGATTTAAAGGTAAATATCATACAGGAATTAATACAAAACTTTTAAACTTTACCAGCAAATTGGTATCTGAAAGAATGAGTATGCCTGTACAGCCTAATAAAGCAATAGTCGGTGACAATGCTTTTGCTCATTCCTCAGGAATTCACCAAGATGGCGTTATTAAAGAAAGAACGACCTATGAGATAATGGATCCTTTGGATGTTGGTGTTGACCATTCTTCAATAGTGCTCACAGCTCGAAGTGGAAGAGCAGCGATTGCTTATAGATCAAAACTTATTGGTTATGATTTGACAAAAAATGAATTGGATGCTGCATATGATCATTTTCTTATCCTTGCAGATACATTAAAGCAAGTTGGAGATAATGATTTAGAACATTTGTTGAAATCAAAAATATTTGATTTTGCAAAGTAACATTGCTTGAGAAATTCAATATCTTTTTTGCAATAATAAAATTTATAAAACAAGAAAATTACAAATTAGACAGAGGTAAAGAAATTGGGTGTCAAGTTAAAAAATATCGTTATTCTTCCTGGGGATGGAATTGGTCCTGAAGTTATTGCTCAAGGCGAAAAAACTATACAAGCAATTGGCTATAGGTTTAATCATGCTTTTAATTTAGATTATGCTTTGATTGGAGGTCAAGCTATTAAGAAGACAGGTAATCCGTTTCCTAAGAAGACATATGAAAAATGCAAGAATGCTGATGCTATTTTGTTAGGCGCTATAGGTGATCCTGTATATGATCATGATCCAAATGCAAAGGTGAGACCTGAAGAAGGTTTATTGGCTCTGCGAAAAAAGCTAAAACTTTTTGCTAACATCAGACCTATAAAGGTTTACGAAAAGTTGAAACATCTTTCGCCATTAAAAAATGAAAGAATAAAGGATGTAAATTTTATCATTTATAGAGAATTAACGGGCGGCATATACTATGGAGAAAAAGGAAGGTATGAAGGAGGTACCATAGCATATGACCATTGTGTTTATTCAATTGGAGAAATTAAAAGGATAGCAATACTGGCATTTGAAGCTTCAATGGGGCGAAAAAAGAAATTGTGTTTGGTGGATAAAGCCAATGTTTTGGAAACTTCAAGGTTATGGCGACAAGTTATTCAAGAGATGGCAAAAGATTATCCTGAAGTGGAAACATCCTATTTGTATATTGATAATGCGGCAATGCAAATTATGAATGCTCCTGCACAATTTGACATAATTCTTACTGCAAATTTATTCGGAGATATATTAAGTGATGAAGCAAGCATTATTCCTGGCTCATTAGGATTATTACCTTCAGCATCCATTGGATTTGATTCATGCTTATTTGAACCTGTGCATGGATCTTTTCCACAAGCAGCTGGGAAGGATATTGCCAATCCGATGGGTACCATACTTTCAGTAGCCATGATGTTTAGGCATTTCGATATGAATGAAGAAGCTGATGCAATAGAGCAAGCAATAGATCTTTGTATGGAAGAAGGAATAATGACCAAAGACCTAGATGTTGAGGTGCATTACAGTTGTTCACAGCTTGGAGATTTAATATACAGTATAATAGCTGAAGAGTTGGATCAAATTAACAAAAAACAACTAAGTCTTGGTTCTTCAAGTATTATTTAGGCATGATACTTGAAATTTTATTATGAATTATTATCAAGGCTGCTTTACTTATTTAAAGCGACTTTTTAATTAAGAGAAAATACCGCAAAAAGCGGAAAGTGATATGGAATATAATAAATACAGTAAACATGTAACTCAGGATCCTACTCAACCTGGTGCTCAAGCAATGCTTCATGCTTTAGGTCTGACAACTGAGGATCTGAAAAAACCACAAATAGGTATAGTAAGCACAGGATGGGAAGGGAATCCCTGCAATATGCACTTGAATGATCTGGCAGTAAATATTAAAAGCAATATCGATAGAGATAAGTTGATAGGATTAATATTTCATACCATAGGAGTAAGTGATGGGATTTCAATGGGAACAAGAGGTATGAATTATTCATTACCATCTCGAGATATTATTGCTGATTCTATAGAAACAGTTGCCTCCGCTCAATGGTATGATGGCATAATTGCAGTTGTTGGATGTGATAAAAATATGCCTGGTGCAATGATGGGTATATCAAGATTGAATAGACCAGCCATTTTAGTATATGGAGGAACAATTAGCCCAGGATGTCATCTTGATAGAAAATTAGACATTGTTTCAGCTTTTGAAGCTTTAGGCGAAAAGTCTACCGGCAAGATATCTGCGGAGGATTATCAGGCAGTAATAGAAAAAGCTTGCCCAGGCCCAGGAGCATGCGGTGGTATGTATACTGCAAATACTATGGCTTCAGCAATCGAAGCAATGGGTATGAGTTTGACCTATAATTCATCCATTCCGGCAATTTCTACGGACAAAAATGAAGAGAGCGAAAGAGTAGGAAGAGCAATCCTAAATTTGATAGAAAAAGATATTAAGCCTTCGGATATAATGACTAAAAAGGCTTTCGAAAATGCAATTCGCACAATCATAGTTTTAGGTGGTTCAACCAATGCAGTGATGCATATGATTGCGATGGCTAAAGCAGCTGATATCAGTTTGACAATTGATGATTTTCAAGAAATAAGTAATACCACACCATTTCTTTCTGACTTAAAACCAAGTGGAAAGTATGTCATGGAGGATTTATTCAATATAGGAGGCGTTCCTGCGGTTATGAAAATGATGTTGGAAGAAGGAATGCTACACGGCGATTGTATGACAGTTACAGGAAAAACAATAGCTGAAAATTTAATGGATGTTCCATATTTGAAAGAAGGGCAAAAAATAGTAATGCCAGTATCTGAACCAATAAAGGCAACAGGACATTTACAAATTCTATATGGAAATCTTGCGGAAGGAGGTTCGGTAGCAAAAATTACAGGTAAAGAAGGTTTGATATTTTCTGGTCCTGCAAGAGTTTTTAATACTGAGCAAGATACGAATGACGCTATTGTATCAGGAAAAATTAAACCTGGTCAAGTTATTGTGATTCGATATAGTGGTCCGAAAGGAGGACCAGGTATGCCAGAAATGTTAAAACCAACATCAGCCATAATGGGTGCTGGTTTAGGAAATTCTGTAGCACTAATTACAGATGGAAGATTTTCGGGAGGGACCCATGGATTTGTAGTTGGACACATTACTCCAGAAGCCGAAGTCGGCGGTAATATTGCTTTGATTCAAGATGATGACATTATCACAATTGATGCTGAAAAAAATCAATTAACGCTAGAGGTTTCAAATTCTGAGCTTGAAAAGAGAAGGAAGAAATGGGTTAAACCAGTTTCCATTGCTACAAAAGGAATATTAAGAAAGTACTACAACTCTGTTTCTACAGCTTCAGAAGGCTGCGTTACGGATCAATAAATACAAATATGAATCAAAAAGCTATAATTTCCGAAGCACCGGAAAAAATAAATACAGAAACAAAAACAATGACAGGTGCAGAAGCAATATTGAATTGTTTTTTAGCTGAAGGAGTGCATACTATATTTGGATATCCAGGTGGGGCCATTATGCCCTTCTATGATGCACTGTTTGATTATGAAGATCAGATAACTCATATTTTGGCAAGACACGAACAAGGAGCTATACATGCTGCTCAAGGATGGGCTCGTGTCACTAGGAAAACTGGTGTTTGCATTGCTACTTCAGGACCAGGAGCGACGAATCTTATTACTGGAATTGCTGATGCAATGATGGATTCTACTCCGTTAGTTTGTGTAACTGGACAAGTGCATAGCTCCGTTTTGGGCACAGATGCTTTTCAAGAGAC
The DNA here is from genome assembly GCA_024642705.1 of Bacteroidota bacterium. Classification (GTDB taxonomy): domain Bacteria; phylum Bacteroidota; class Bacteroidia; order Chitinophagales; family Saprospiraceae; genus Portibacter. Next base: position 9,387 of record JAHEAQ010000023.1, read on the forward strand.
CGATGTAATAGGTTGTACCACCTCAGTATCGAAATGGAATTATCAAGTAACAAAGGCAGAAGAAATTCCAGAAATTTTGGCAAAAGCATTTTATGTAGCAAATTCTGGAAGACCAGGACCTGTAGTAATAGATATTACTAAGGATGCTCAATTTGGAATGTTGGAATTTAATTACAAGAAAAAACCAGCAATAAGATCTTATTTTCCAAAGCCTAAACTTCAGATGGATCAGATAGAAGCGGCAGCTGAATTGATTAATAATGCAAAAAAACCTTTTATCATTGCGGGTCATGGTATTCAAATAGCACATGCTCAGGATGAATTCAAGGAATTTGTAGAAAAAACTGGAATTCCAGTTGGAAGCACAATTCATGGATTTGGATCTATTCCTAAGCAACACCCTTTATACCGCGGTATGTTAGGAATGCATGGAAATTATGGTCCGAATATTCTGACAAATGAGTGTGATGTATTGATTTCAATAGGGATGAGATTCGACGATAGGGTTACAGGGAATCTTAATAAATATGCAAAGCAGGCAAAAATTATACATATTGAAATTGAGGCATGTGAAATAGGAAAAAATGTACCAGTAGATGCTCCAGTTCATGCAGATGCAAAAGAAGCATTGACCGCTTTATTGAAAAAAGTTAATAAAAATTCCCATCCAGAATGGATAAAGAGATTCGATGAATGTGATGCTATAGAATATGAAAAAGTAATCTCAAAAGATTTTGCTCTCGATCCTGATGGTAAAATAAAAATGGCTCAAGTGTTAAAGGAAATTTCAGTATTAACAGAAGGAAAAGCTATCGTTGCTACTGATGTGGGCCAGCACCAAATGGTGGCAGCAAGGTATTATGAATACAATGGAACGAATCAGTGGGTTTCGTCAGGTGGGGCAGGTACAATGGGTTTTGGGTTGCCAGCTGCTTTTGGAGCACAGATGGCAGATATGAATAGAACATGCATTGCAATTATTGGAGATGGAGGCTTTCAAATGACCCTTCAAGAATTAGGAATGTGCAGTCAATGGAATATCCCTGTTAAAATTATTATCCTTGATAATGAATTTCTAGGAATGGTGCGTCAATGGCAACAATTGTTTTTTGAAAAGAGATATTCTTCAGTAGCATTGAAAAATCCAAACTTCGTAAAAATAGCGGAAGGTTTTGGTGTGCATGGAAAGAAAATTGAGGATTATTCTGAACTTAAAGCATCATTGGTTGAAATGTTGGAATATGACGGACCTTATCTATTGCATGTTAAAGTAGTAAAAGAAGAAAATATTTTTCCAATGGTTCCAACAGGAGCAGGAATATCTGAAATCATTTTAGAATGAGTGAAATAAAAGAATTTACATTATCAGTTTTTACTGAAAATAGAACGGGATTAGTGTCAAGAGTGGTTTCTATATTCACAAGAAGACATATTAATATTGATAGCCTTACCACTTCACAATCTTCAATGGAAGGTATCCATAGATTTACGATAGTGATTCAATGTTCAGAAGCGCAAGTCATTAAGCTAGTAGGTCAGCTTGATAAGCAAGTGGATGTTTTGAAATCATTTTATTATCATACACATGAAATTGTATATCAGGAAATTGCACTTTACAAAGTTCCAACAGAAGCATTTTCTGGTGGAGATGTGATTGAAAGATTAATTAGAAATCACAATGCGCGAATATTGCGAATTGAACCTGATTATACTGTAATTGAAAAAACTGGTCAAGAAAAGGAAACGGAAGCATTATTCCATGATTTAAAGGAACATGGAATTTATGAATTTGTGAGAAGTGGAAGAGTGGCTATTTCGAAACCAATGGAACAATTGAACAAATATTTAAAAACCATGGAATTACACATGGTTGAATACGATTGAATACATATTTTTTGAATTTATATAATTAAACCGTCAATTACAATGGCTAAAATGAATTTTGGTGGCGTTGAAGAAAACGTTGTCACGAGGGAAGAATTCCCATTAGAAAAAGCAAGAGAAATATTAAAAAATGAAACAATTGCAATCATAGGATATGGTGTGCAAGGTCCGGGACAAGCTTTGAATCTTAGAGACAATGGTTTCAATGTTATTATTGGTCAAAGATCGCCATCTATTTCTTATGATAAGGCAATAGAAGATGGATTTGTGCCAGGAGAAACTTTGTTTTCTATCGAGGAAGCAGCTGAAAGAGGCACTATTATACAATATTTATTGTCTGATGCTGCCCAAATAGCTTTGTGGCCGACCTTAAAGCCATACCTAACACCAGGCAAGGCTTTATATTTTTCACATGGTTTTGCTATCACTTATAAAGAAAGAACCAATATCATTCCGCCCGCGGATGTGGATGTAATTTTAGCAGCACCAAAAGGATCTGGAACTTCATTGAGAAGATTGTTCCTTGCAGGGAAAGGATTGAACTCAAGTTTTGCTATTCATCAAGATGCAACAGGAAACGCTAGGGACCGAGTTATTGCTTTAGGTATTGGCATAGGTTCAGGATATCTTTTTGAGACTAATTTCAAGAAAGAAGTATACAGTGATTTGACTGGAGAAAGAGGAACTTTAATGGGTGCTATCCAAGGATTATTTGCAGCTCAATATGATTTATTAAGATCAAAGGGGCATAGTCCATCAGAAGCTTTTAATGAAACTGTGGAAGAAGCTACAGAATCATTGTATCCATTGGTGGCAGAAAATGGAATGGATTGGATGTATGCAAATTGTTCTACTACTGCTCAAAGAGGAGCTTTGGATTGGTGGAAAAAGTTTAGAGATGCTACAAAGCCTGTATTTGAAGAATTATATGAAAGTGTTGCAACAGGTAATGAAGCTCAATTATCAATTGATTCCAATAGCAAATCAGATTATAGAGTAAAATTAGAAGAAGAATTAAAAGAACTTAGAGAATCTGAAATGTGGCAAGCAGGTAGAGTTGTAAGATCTCTTAGACCTTCAGAAGATAAATAAATAGAATGATTACTGAAGTACAGACCAATTCACACATTGTTCCAGCTTCTAAAATTCTTAAAGCAGCTCAGAAACTAAAAGGGATTGTTCTCAAGACGCCTTTGATGTTCAATATTACTTTGTCGGAAGAATATGGTTGTAAAATCTATCTCAAAAGAGAAGATCTTCAATCTATTCGATCATACAAAATCAGAGGAGCTTATCATAAGATGATTAGTATTTCAGAGGAACAAGTAAAAAAAGGCGTGGTCTGTGCGAGTGCAGGAAATCACTCTCAAGGTGTTGCTTTGGCATGTAGATTACTTAATATTTACGGAGTAATCTATATGCCAAATACTACACCAAGCCAGAAAATAAAAAAGGTCAAGCAATTCGGCAAAGAGTTCGTAGAAGTTGTACTTATTGGGGATACTTTCGACGATGCCTATCATGAAGCTATAAATTTTGCTGAGAAAAATGAAAGATCTTTTATTCATCCTTTCGAAGATCCCAAAACAATAGAAGGTCAAGGGACTGTTGGTGTTGAAATCATGGAGGATACTATCGAACCCATAGATTATTTATTTTTGGCAATTGGAGGAGGAGGTTTGGCAGCTGGAGTTGGAAGTTATTTTAAGCAAATCAGCCCCAATACAAAAATTATTGGTGTTGAACCTCATGGCGCTCCAGCGATGGCAGAATCTTTAAGACAAAACAAACTTATTCGGCTTGAAACCATTGATTCTTTCGTTGACGGAGCCGCAGTAAAGCAAGTTGGAAAGTTGAATTTTGAAATTTGTAAAGAGGTTTTAGATGACATGCTTTTGGTTCGTGAAGGCAAAGTTTGTTCAACTATTCTTCAGATGTACAATGAAGAAGCAATTGTGGTTGAGCCTGCTGGTGCATTGGCGATTTCTGCTTTGGAACAATACAAAGATCAAATAAAAGGAAAAAATGTAGTTTGTGTAGTTAGTGGCGGAAATAACGATATTACCAGAACTGCTGAAATACGAGAAAGATCTTTATTATATGAAGGTTTGAAGCATTATTTTATCATTCGTTTTCCTCAAAGATCTGGAGCCTTAAGAGAATTTTTGAATGTTCTTGGTCCAGATGACGATATTGCTTATTTCGAATATACAAAGAAAACCAATCGAATTTCTGGACCGGCAGTGGTTGGAATTGAATTGAAAAATAAGGATGATTACGCTGGATTAATTGAAAGAATGTGCAAAGAAGGTATCAATTTCGAACCTTTGAATAACAATCCAAATTTATTTGAAATTTTAGTGTAAATAATTCAAAGCAATATCCAACTATCTATTTTTAACTTGAATTACTTCACCGATTATACTCAATGCTATCTCTCTTGGGGAATTGGCATTAATATCTAAACCTATTGGAGCCGATATTTGATCAATTTCCTCTGTCGAAAACCCAGCTTCTGCTAACCTTTCAATTCTTTTAGCATGCGTTTTTTTACTTCCAAGCGCTCCTAAATAGGCAATTTTTTTCTTAAGTAAAATATGAAGTGCATTGTCATCAATTTTTGGGTCATGAGATAAAATAACCACAAAAGTATATTGATCAAGTTTGAAATTTTCTAAGACTTCAGAAGGATATGCAATTACTATTTGATCTGGTTGATCTATAAATTTTATTCTATTTGCAAAATCCGCTCGGGGATCTATTACTATTGTTTCAAAATTATAAAATTTGGCTAAATGAATTAAATCAGAAGAAATATGTGCTGCTCCAATAATCAACATTTGGGATTTTCGAGGTAAAATATGTGCAAAATACCTTGCTTTTTCATGCTCAATTATAGTTGATTTCCGCGCATTGAATATCGATTGGATTTTTGTTTGTAATTCGAATGGAATTTTAGTTCCCATGGAAAAACCTGAATCGTCCAAAACACACTGTTTTACAAGATTGGCATTTTCAATCTTTGTCAACCAAATACAAGATTTATTTTCTGCAATGTTTGAAAACAGTAATGTTCTCAACTCAGACTTTTCAAACAATTGAATAAATACTTCAATTTTTCCGCCACAACTCAACCCAACTGACCAAGCATCCTGATCGGAAACACCATATTCGAGAATTTTAGATCCACCAGTTTCAAATAAATTTTTTGCTTCTTTTACGACTGCGCCTTCAATACAACCGCCACTTACAGAGCCATACATATTCAATGCTGAATCTATAATTAACGCAGAACCAATTGGCCTGGGAGAAGAGCCCCAAGTTGAAATTACTCTTGCAATGATAATTTTATCTTCTTGATCCCAGGAGTTGAAATTATTTTTGAATTCTTGCATTTAACTTACATTTTTAAAAATTTATTTAAAGATAATCATTTGAAAAATCATCGTTAAATGGAATACAATCTTTTATAATTGTTATATTAACGTAATGAATTTTTATAAGAAATTTAAACATGCCTAAGGTTAATTTTACATCTGCATTAAATAGGTTTTTTCCTAACCTGCAATCGTTACAAATAGATGCTCATAATATTTCTGATTTGGTGAAGAAAATTGAAGCTGTATATCCTGGAATGAAATCATATTTGTTAGATGATCGCGGACAATTAAGAAAACATGTTAATATATTTGTAGGCGAAGAATTAATTCAAGATGACATCAACTTGACAGATGAAATATTAGAAAATGATGAAGTATTTATTTTTCAAGCACTTTCCGGGGGATAGATAACTATGGTTTACGACAAATTATTAGTGGGAACTGCGAAGGGGCTGATCAATTTTCAAATTATTGAAGGAAAATTGATAGAAAAAGAACTTTATTTCGAGGGTCTTGATGTTACTGCCATTCATCAACATTTTGACGGTTCCACCTTTATTGCCATTTCACATAAACATTGGGGTGAAAAAATATTTGTGAAAAATTTTAATTCTGAAATATGGGATGAATTAAATACGCCAATATTTGAAAAAACACTGAAGAATGTAAATGGAAGTCCTGCTGTTTTGAAGCAAATATGGGATATTAAAGATGGAGGAGAACAATATCCAGATAGGTTATGGGTAGGGACAGAACCTGGTGCACTTTTCCTAAGTGAAGATCGAGGAATCACCTATAAACTAGTAGAAAGTCTTTGGTATCATCCAACACGAATTAAAGATAAACATTGGTTTGGAGCAGGAAAAGAGTTGCCTTTTGTACATTCAATAATCATTGAACCAGGAAAAAATGAAGTAATTTATATTTCTGTGAGTTGTGCTGGTATATTTAAATCTATTGATTCTGGAAAAACTTGGGAAACCTGCAATTATGGAATGAAGGCTGAATATCTTCCAAATACTAGTCCAAATGCAGGATATGATCCTCACTTGATGTTGATGAGTGAAGTTGACCATAAAGTTTTGTGGCAACAAAACCATTGTGGTATCTTCAGATCCGAAAATGGAGGCAAAGAATGGAAGGATGTAAGCGGCGAAAATGCTTTCCCCAGTTATGGTTTTTGTATAGCCATTGAAGAATTGGCCACAAATGAAGCGTGGGTAATTCCAGTGCAAGATGAAGCAAGTCGAATTCCTACATCATTGCAATTGAGAGTATTTAAGACTTCAGATGCTGGGAAAACATGGCAAAACCAAAGCAATGGATTGCCATCCAATAGATTTTACGGTATTGTGCTAAGAAATGGATTTGTAAAGAAAGGCAATAATATGGCTTTTGGAACAACAAATGGAAATTTATATTATAGCAATAATAGAGGCGAAAAATGGACTGAAGTAAATACAAGTATGGCCAAAATAAATTTTTTGAATTTTAACAGATAATACATTCGATGATTAGTGGAATTCTTTTGGCTGCTGGCACTTCTTCAAGAATGGGTAAAGAAAATAAACTCCTTCTACCCTATGAGGGTAAAATGCTATTGATGAGAGCATTGGAGACTTTAAAAAATTCAAATCTTGGAGAAATCATTGTAGTTTTGGGTTATGAATATGAAATTTTAAAGCCATTGTTGATAAATTCTGGGGTTAAAATAGGGATTAATTATCAATATGCTTCGGGTCAGACTTCAAGTATTAAAAATGGTTTGAAACTTATTAACCAAGATTCGAGTGCATTTATGATATGCCTTTCGGACATGCCATATTTGACTTGTGAAAATATTAATGCATTGATTGAGGAATACAAAACTATTCATAATTCGCAAGGCATTTTGCAACCATGGAATAAAATCAGGCCTGGAAACCCTGTAATTTTTTCTATCAAATACTACGATGAATTGTTGAATTGTGAAGATCCTAATGGATGTAAATCCGTGATTGAAAGATTTAAAAATGAGTTGTATTATTTCAAAACTGAGGATCAAGCCTATTTTTTTGATATTGATACAAAAGAAGAATATATAATTTCTAAAGGAAATGACTAATTTTGTGCCATGGTAGCTATTATTATTATTTCTCTTTTATTGTCTGCTTTTTTTTCAGGATCTGAAATTGCTTATATATCAGCAAATAAGCTTGGAATTGAAGTACGAAAAAACAAAGGAGCACAAAGAGGTAAAATCCTTGCAAAGTTTTATGATAATCCAAGGAATTTTTTGAGCACAATGTTGGTCGGAAACAACATTGCTCTAGTCATATTTTCAATACTTATTACAGAATTAATGAGTCCGGTTTTTACTCCGTTAATTGGAGAAGGAGTTTTGTTTTTATTAATTTCGACCATTATTATTACTGTTGTGGTATTACTATTAGGCGAGTTTATTCCAAAGACCATGTTCAGAGTATATTCTAATGAAATGATTTATGGACTCGCATATCCTCTTGCATTTTTCAAATACATCCTTATTGCTCCAACCTGGATAATGACTTCAATTTCCAACTTTATTTTAAAATATATATTTAGAATGCCAAATGCAGAGGTTGATGAAGCATATACTAGACTTGATTTGGAGACCTATGTTGACGAAGGTTTTTCGGATAATAATGAAGAAATGGAAGCTGATATGTTCAAAAATGCATTAAATCTGCGTCAGGTGAAAATTAGAGATTGCATGATCCCTAGAAATGAAATAGTCCAGATTGATAAAAGCGCAAAACCCAGCGAAGTAATAAAGACCTTCATAGAATCTCGACACTCAAGATTAATTGTAGTGGATCAGGATATAGAAAACATTGTCGGATATATTCATCATCAACAATTGTTGGATAATCCAAAGAAAATTGGTCATCTTATATTGGAGATTATGTATGTTCCAGAAGCAATGAGCGCGAGAGATATGATGTCCAAGTTTATCAATAGTGGAACAAACATAGCATGTGTTGTAGACGAATTTGGCAGTACTGCTGGAATAATTACTTTAGAAGATATTCTTGAAGAGATATTTGGAGAAATAGAAGATGAACACGATACAGAAGATTATGTCGAAGTAGTAATAAGTGAAAAAGAATTTCTTTTTTCTGGAAGATTAGAAGTTCAATATTTGAATGATAAATATGAAGGAATCAATATTCCTGAGGGCGAATATCATACCTTATCGGGATATCTAGTGACAACCTCAGGAGCTATACCTGAAAGTGGAGCTGAATTAGTTATCAGTGGTCATAAATTTATATTTGAGCAGGTAAGTGATAAGAAAATTGAAACTGTTCGAATGATATTGGAAGATGAAAATGGAATTAGTTTAAATTAAGGGATTAGAATTAAATAAAGTTTACATCCCCATGTTTTTCGTCCAATAATTGTTGAAAGTGAGCTAAGAATTCAGCAATATCCTTCCCATCCACCAATGAATGGTGAGCATGTACTGAAACATTCATTAACATTTCGTCATTATTTGCAAATGCTTTACCAAAAGAAATTTTTGGTGCACTATCTTGAAAGGAGAATTTTCTTGCATGAGAAACGGCGGTAAATTTGAACCACGGCAATGATGAATAATGGATGACATTTTCAGAATGCTTAGGGGGAAGCAATTTATCTGTCGCTTGAATTCTTTCAATCTCAGCATTTACATGATTAGAAAATTTTTGAAAGTCCTCATCATAAATAATATGGCTAAATCCGAAAGTTCCATTTTGGCGTGCAATGGTAGCAGAAGCATGAATTTTGTCGTAAAGCCTTATTTCTTCTCCAACTATCCTTAATTTCATTGCATTTGTTTTATTAATAGCGACAATGGATTTGTGCAAATAATATTTGAAAAATGAAATATGATGCTTCTTGCAAAAATTGTAAGCATAGGTAACATTTACTTCTGTTACAATACCAGTGTAAGGTTCTTCAAAAGTTTTAAAAAAATTAAAAATTTCTTTTCGATACCAAGTATGAGGATTAATAACTGAGTATTCCATTATAGAAATTCTAATATTTCAATGATTTTCTCTATTTTTTTAAATTGTGGATGGTCAATTTCCGAATCTACTTTCTCATATTCCCATGTGGTATGAAATGGGATATGAATAGCATAACCACCCAATTCTAAAATTGGAATAATGTCGGATTTTAATGAATTCCCAATCATTAAAAAATTAGTGGGAGGAACATCTAAGTGACTTATCAATTTTTGATAATTTTCGGTTTTCTTTTCTGATAGAATTTCAATATGGTGAAAATATTTTTCTAGACCAGAATTAATGAGTTTTTTCTCTTGTTCTAAAAGATCTCCCTTTGTTGCCATTACCAACTTGTACTTGTTTTGCAATTGGGCTAATACTTCTTCAACGCCATCAAGGATTTCAACTGGTTTATGCAATTGTTCACGTCCTATTGATATAATTTTTTCTATATCTTGGGCTGAAATTCTGCCATCAGAAATTGATATAGCGGTCTCTACCATTGAAAGGATAAAACTTTTAATACCATACCCAAATGTTGGAAGATTTGAAATTTCAATTTTCAATAATTCTCTGGAAACATCATGATGAGGAAGAAATTCTTCCATCATGTCACAAAATCTATCTTCAGCTTCTCGAAAATAAGGTTCATTTGACCATAAAGTATCATCCGCATCAAATGCAATAACAGATATATCTTTGTGCATATAAAAGGAGCTAAATAAATATTTTAATTTGGATCATAATATACCCGATAGATTGCATCTGCATAATCATCAGAAATTAATATGGATCCATCTGGTAATTCTTCGATATCGACTGGTCTTCCCCATACTTCATCTGTACTTTTATCTAACCATCCAGAAATAAAAGTTGTCTTACTAACGGCTTTATTATTCTCAAAATTCACAAGCACAATTTCGTAACCATTTTTCTTTTCTCTATTCCAAGAACCGTGAAGTGCTACAAATGCCTGATTTTTATATTCTTTAGGAAACATGTTTCCTTCATAAAAATCAATGCCTAAAGGCGCAACATGCGGTCCCATTTTAATGACAGGCGGCGTATAATCCGCACAATTTTTACCCTCCCCAAATTTTGGATCCAAAATTTCTCCTTCATGGCAATAAGGAAAACCGAAATGCATGCCATCCTGCGGTGCAAAATTCAGCTCGCAATTTGGAGTTTCATCATCCATCCAATCTCTCCCATTATCTGTAAAGTAAAGTTCTTTTGTAACTGGATGCCAATCAAAACCCACTGAATTTCTGACCCCTGATTGTACAATTTCTTTGCCACTGCCATCTGGGTTCATTCTTGTTATGGTGTTAAAGATTTCATCGTCTGATTCGCAAATATTACATGGTGCGCCCACAGGAACGTATAATTTGTCATCAGGACCGAAAGCAATATATTTCCAACCATGATGTTTTTTGTCTGGGTAGCTATCATTGATAACCTTATATTCTAAATCAGGACTGAACTTGGAATCAATATCATTAATCAATAATATTCTATTGACTTCAGCAATATAAAGATCCCCATTTCTATATGCTACACCATTGGGAAGTGTTAAGCCTTTTAAAATTGTAATTACCGTATCAATTTTGAAATCATTGTTCAGATCTTTCAATGCATAAACATTACCTTCATTTCTTGTGCTTACGTATAAGGTTCCCGAAGGGCTAAGACACATTGATCTGGCATTCACTATACCTTCAGCATATACATCGACTTTGAATCCATCAGGAAGTTTCAAATTTTGAATTGGTAAGTTGCCACCATAATTTGTTTTGAAAATCAATTTTGGAGGATTTATTTTTGAAATGCACGCAAATATGATGCTTAAGCACATTGAAAAAGCAAGGATTATTTTAACCATTTTTATACTTTTTAAAAATTTCGTAGAAGTATTTATTGAATTATTTTATTTCAGAAGAGCAATAATTTCATTTAGCATCATCGCAGTAGCTCCCCAAATAATATTACCATTATAATCAAATATAGGAACATTATTTAAAACAATCCCGCTTGAAGTTCTAACTTCTCCGGATAATTTGTTAGAACTATTGATGATTTGAGAAATTGGAATTTCGATGATATGATCAACTTCTGATATTTGAGGTTCAAAAATTAAGGGTTCTTCAGAATATGCCAAAATAGGGAAAACTTCAAAACGGCTAATTGGAATTTTGAGCGGAGTGAGGTCCCCAATTATTTTTACAAGTTCAATATTTAAATTAATCTCTTCATTCGCTTCTCTTAAAGCAGTAATTATCATGGTATCATCGCCATTTTCCATTTTACCACCTGGAAAAGAAATTTGTGCACTATGAGAATCTTTTTCATGTGAAGTTCTTCTGATGAAAACCATATGCCACTCCTCTTTTTTTGGATACAATAAGCTCAGAACAGCAGCTTTCCTGTAAATTTTTACTGAATTAACAAACTCTGTTCGACCTAATGGAGCCATTTCATACTGAGCATCTTCACCAGGTAAACCGTTTGCGAATCTAGATTTTAATTGTTCTATTAGATGCATAAACTAGACTTAGCAATAGATTAAGCTTTTGATTGAATAATTAATTAATAATAGCCAATAAATTAATAAATATATTACTTAGCTTAAAATAATTAAAAATTCAAGTAAGAGTTAAAGTGGATTAGATTTTTTCAAATAGTTTTCTAGTGCCATTGTCATAGATGGTGACTCTGCAGATGGCGCTTGAATATTAATGGTTAATCCTTTTTCTTCTACTGCTTTCGAGGTGCTGCTTCCAAAAACAGCCATTCTAGTTTCATTTTGCTTAAAATCTGGAAAGTTTTCATATAATGATACTATCCCAAGAGGACTAAAAAAAACAAGTACATCGTATGTGATGTCACTAAGATCAGAAAGATCACTGCTAAGTGTTTTGTACATTGTAGCAGTAGTATATTTGATTTTATTAGCTTCTAAATAATCAACAACATCTTGGCTTCCAAGATTAGAATTGGGCAGGAAAAAGGACTCTTTGTCTTTGTGTTTGTTAAAATAGGAATGTAAATCTTCGATTTTCCTCACACCTACAAAAACTTTTCTTTTTCTATAAAGAATAAATTTCTGTAAATAATTTGCAATAGCTTCAGAAATACAGAAATACTTGGTATCCTGAGACATCTTAAGGCGCATCTCTTCAACTAATCTGAAGAAATGCTCAATTGCATTTTTACTTGTAAATATAATTGCAGAAAACTCGTCTGGGCGAATTCTATTTTTTCTAAATTCTTTTTCTGAAACACCTTCAACATGAATAAATGGTCTCCAATCTATTTGGATATCATATTTTTTTTCTAAATTGTAGTACGGCGACCTTTCTGGCTTAGGTTGAGAAACCAGAATCGTTTTAATTGGTTTGTATTCAGTTTGGACTTTAGTATCTGCTGCCATATCCCGTTCTCTGATAAATAATTTCTTTACGTTATAAAAGACCTACTTAAAAATTTCACCAGGATAAATACCGGTGCAAATTCGCAGCTGCAAAGATAAAGAAAAAAATGAAATGTATAGTTTCTTATATAAGTATATGCATGGAGGCTTCCTCTTAGAAATCTCATTAAGTAAAATGCAATGATTAAAAAACAACCTATGTATATACCTGAAACAGCAATGTTTGCAGGGGCATAAGCTATTATTACATTGGTCGGAATGAGCAATAATCCTAAAAAACTATTGAATAAAATAATCATAAAATTATAGTAAGAGCTGGTCTTTCCAAAAGGGAAAACAACAGAAGTTATGCCTTGAAATATGTGTCTTACTGAATAAACGCTGGCAACAGACAATAAAATCACAAAATATTTTCCAAATCCATGAATACCATAATAAAGTTTTAAAAATTGATACACAAAAACTGAAAAAGAGAGAATAAACAAAAAGTAGAGGATTCCAAACAAAGCATTGTATCCATTATTGTAATCTCTGCCGACTAATTTTGCAAAATTATCATTGCTTATGGACCTATATAATTTTCTTATAAAATCTCTATTAAAACTTAAAATACTCGTAACTAATAACAATTGTAAAAGCAATAACCAAAAAATAAATTTATTGGTTTTTAAATTATTTATTGTTTCTGGAATCGATATAGCTTCTTTTTCTTCAGGTTGAGCTTCAATTTTTTCTGGCTTAATAATCTCCGAAGAACTATTTTCTCCCTTATTTAGTTCAGGTTTAATTTCTTTTTTTGATTTTTTGAGTGGGATATGGGTAATGTTAAATGGATTTTCATCCATCAATTTTTTTTGGATCTGATCTAGATATGATATTGGTTCATCAGTTGATTTTGTAGTAGGTTTAGGGATTTCTATTTCTGAGGATTCAACAACAGAAGAATCTTGCAATGGAATGATAGCTTGAGTTGTTTCTAAATTTGTTTCTACTGATGGAATAACAGCTATTATTGACGTATCTTTGGCTTTCTCAATTATTGGGGTTGCAACATTATTTGCTCGACGGATAACGTCAAAAGGATTCCCTTGTTGGGCATATATTGGTGTAAAATTACTCCAAAAGAAAATCAGAAATATAGCATTGAGCAATTGCTTCATGGTGCAAAAATAACAAACTTCATTTATATCTAATCTTTTGAAAAAAGACTTTAAAAACTAAATTCATTTTTGTCTTTAAAAATTGCTAACAAGGTGTTAATTATGATAATTGGTTGGCAATAAGGATTTATAATTTGTAATTTTGTGTATGTTGCCTCAAATAATATATGTCCAATAGCTCAATTCGGAAATTACTGATTCTTGGTGCCTTGCTGGTAAGTGGAATAATTATTATTCAAGCCTATTGGTCTGTGCGAAATTGGCAACTTAAAGATATTGAATTTAACCAACAGGTTCATATAGCACTTAGAAAAGTAGCTAATAAATTATCAGATTATAACCAATCTAAGCTACCTAAACAAAACTTGATACAACGAAGATCTTCAAATCTTTATGCCGTAAATGTAAATGATGCAATTGATGCCAATATTCTTGAAGATTTTTTAATCCGAGAATTTGAATCTCAATCTCTAAATACTGATTTTGAATATGCTGTTTACGATTGTACTAACGACGACATGGTTTATGGCAATTATTGTGACATTGGGGAAAGAAATACCCCGGAAACAAAGAAAGAAACCTTACCAAAGTTCAAAGATCTGGAGTATTATTTTGTTGTTAGGTTCCCTTCCAAAACTGGTTTTTTACTAAGGTCAATATGGCAATCTATTTTCTTTTCAATCATTACATTTTTTACTCTTTGTTTTTTCATTTATTCGAGTTTTATCATTTTGAAACAAAAACGGCTTTCCGAAATGCAAAAGGATTTCATCAATAATATGACCCACGAATTCAAAACTCCAATTTCTTCCATGAAAATTGCCGCTGACTTTCTAGCGACAAGCGCTCATGTAAAAAGTGATGAAAGGTTGAGTAAGTACGTCGAGATTATTAGAAATCAAAATATTAGATTAGACAAACAAGTTGAAAAAGTTCTTGATATTGTGAGAATTGAAAAAGATGCACTAAAATTGGAGCTTGAAAACGTGAATTTAACAGAAATTATAAAAGAGATTGCTGAGAGTTTTAGGATAAAAATTATAGATTTTGAGGGAAAGATAGAATTATTTTTACCAGATGAAGATGTTTTTATTCAAGCGGACAGGCTCCATTTGAGCAATGTTTTATATAATATTTTAGATAACGCGATTAAGTATTATAAAAATGTACCATTACTAAAAATTACTTTGGTTAAAGGTGTTAAAACATCCATTTTAATAGAAGATAATGGAATTGGTATTTTGGAGGATCACTTAGACAATTTATTCGATAAGTTCTATAGAGTCCCAACTGGTAATGTGCACAATGTGAAAGGTTTTGGCTTGGGTTTGTTTTATGTGATGAAAATTTGTGATGCTCACAAATGGAAAATTCAAGTAAGTTCCAAGATAAATGAAGGTACTACATTTACAATAAAATTTAATTAATGGCTGAAGTTGCAAGAATTTTTTATGTGGAAGATGATGAAACCCTTGGTTTTGTTACTAAGGATAATTTGGAATTGAGTGGATTCAAAGTAACGCACTTTAAAAACGGAGTTAATGCAATTGAAGCCTTTAACAACGATGATTTTGATCTTTGTTTATTAGATGTAATGTTACCGGGTATTGATGGATTTGAAATAGCAAAAAGGATTAGAACTAAAAATATTCAAATACCAATATTGTTCCTTACTGCTAAATCAATGAAGGAAGATAGAATTCAAGGACTCTTGTTAGGCGGAGATGATTATATTACCAAACCTTTCAGTATTGATGAGTTGATTCTAAAAATCAATGTTTTTTTGAGGAGAAAAACCATTATTAGTAATACTTCTAAATCAATTTATACCATCGGAAATTATACTTTGGATTACAATAATCTAGAACTGACAAACAATAATTTTCAGAAAACGCTTACGTTAAAGGAGGCTGAATTGCTAAAATACTTGATAGAACACAAAAATTTGGTTTTAAAAAGATCTGATATTCTTATTGCAGTATGGGGAAAGGATGATTATTTTCTTGGAAGAAGTCTTGATGTTTTTATTTCAAGGTTAAGAAAATATTTGTCAGAAGATGATAGGATAGAAATCAACAATCGCCATGGTGTTGGGTTTATTGTCACGGCTCCCTAATCAATATTTAAAAGTTCAATTTTAAAATATACTATTACTCAAAAGAGTATCACTAGGTATATTAACATTTCATTAAAATAGAGTATAAAGATTCAATTACCATTTTTTAAATCCCATTTGGGGTAAATAAATTAAACAAATAAGGTGTCCATTTTAACCTGCAAATATTCAAATTGAAAAATTGAAAAGTAGGTACTTAAATAAGGGTTTTTTGGATTATTTGTGTCTAGTAAGTAAGCTTAGCATAGAATAATTTGAAACCTCTGATTCCAATCAAATTTGTTATAAAACCTAAATTTTCAAATTCATGAAACTCTTTAAATATTATCTTATTCTATTATTTTCTATTAGTTGTTTACCAATATTTGCAGTTTGTAATGTAACAACTTCTAATTTGAAATACGTTTCGGGATCAGGGGCAAATACTGTATACACTTTAAATGTTCATTATGAAACAGATGAAGTACAAAATAATTCAAATGTATCTGTTTCCTTTAGTATTTCTTCTGGTTCAATAACTAGTGGTGGCGGTGCCATCAATTGTCCTTGCAATTCGATTCCAGCATTTAAATTGGTTCATGATAGGACCTTAACCATAACTGTTGCCCAAGGTGCCTCGATTATCGTCTCTGGTATTGCAGTTGGTCCAGGTAATTCAGGAAGTTGCAGCGCATCTTCATCTTCGGTATTGTTGCCTGTAGAGCTTGTAGAATTTAAAGGAATCAGTAGAGACAATCTAGTGTATCTCGAATGGGAAACAGCATCAGAAATTGAAAATGAAGGTTTTGAAATTGAAAAAAGCTCCAATGGCTCAACTTTTGAAAAATTTGGGTTTTTAAAAGGTGAAGGCAATTCAACCGTAAGTAAATTTTATAATTTCAGTGATAGACAACCAGCAAATGGTAAAAATTATTACAGATTGAAACAGATTGATTATAATGGAAAGTACAGTTATTCTAATATCATTTCTGTAAAATTCAACGAAAGAAGTAAAGTACAAGTCAGATATGATTTTGAAGCACAAAACATTACGTTAAGCTCGGAAAAGAAATTGCAAAGAGTTGAAATTTTTGACATTTCTGGTGCGAAAGCTTATCAAAATTATCAGCTCAATCAAAATGGAGAATATATAATTGACCTTCATAATTTAATGACAGGAATATATTTTATAAGGATAATAAATGAACAAGGTGAAATTATTACCAGCAGATTTACAAGATTTAAAATGTAGTTTTCTGTGCTTACTTAATTAACTATGAGAAAGTTGGCTAGGCAACAATCTTAATAATTTACCATTTTCAGTGTATTTGAATTTTGGAACAAAAATAATTTCTTTGGGAACCTCGTGTTTGGGTAGGATTTTAGTGAGTTTGTCTTTATAATTATTTTCATTTATAGCAGAGGTATCATTTCCCTGAATTAGTAAAATTAGTTTTTCGCCAAAGACAGGATCCGGAATCCCCACTAAGTAAAAAGTTTCTTTAATGGTTAGTCCAATTTTTTTTTCAAGCTCTTCAATAATGAGCTTGATACCTCCTGAATTTATAATATTGTCTATTCTCCCTTTCCATATTAATTTTTTGGGACCTATCAATTCAACAATGTCATTGGTCAATAAAGGTTCTTCTAATATTTCTGGATCATTTACAATCAATTGAAATTTATTATTGGTTGTAAAAGTTGCTTTTCCAATAGCCTCGAAATAATCTTTTTTTAAATTACCATTAAGGGGTCGAATAGCAACATGACTTATGGTCTCGGTCATTCCATAACTGTGGTAGAATTTATTATTGCTTTGTTGAATTATCGTCATCAATTTATCGGTGATTGCAGCCCCACCTAATAATATCTTTTGAATTTTATTTAATTTTTTTACGGAATCGGGATTATCATGAATTTTCAATAATTGAGAGGGAGTTAAAGAACAAAAAGAAAAAGATTTTTCTTTCAAGCTAACAAATGGGTCTAATTTTGGCTCAATAAAATGAAGATCTAAATTTCCTATGATTGCTCTAATAATCAGCATTATTCCACCTACTTTATCGGCAGGAATTGCAAGCAATATTTTTTGATTTTTTTTCAGTTTGAAATATGCTAAAGAATTTTTAGCTGAAGCATACATTTTCTCTTTCTTAAGTTGAATTATTTTAGGTGTACCAGTGCTTCCTGAAGTAGAAATTTCAAATTCTAGACTGTCATCATACCATTTTGAAAAAACAGATTTAATAGTATTTTCAAAACCATTCAATGAAAGAGCATTGTACCATTCTTCTAATTGAGGTTGATTGTAATTTTCTCCTAAAATGCTGACTTCAGATGAAAAAATTTCTTTTTGATATTCAGAGTAACTCATCTAAATTCCATTTCTCATGTGAATTGTAAAAAATTTCTTCTCCTCTAATTTCTAAAGGGCTTTCAATATTATTGGTATATAAACTCCCCGTTCCTAAACCTTGATGTCCATCAAAGTGTTTTATGAAACTCCATTGGCTAATTGCATTCAATCCAACATTACTTTCTAGTGCAGAGGTCGCCCATGAACCAATTCCTAATTTATCAGCAATAGTTATCCAATCCTCCGACGATTTGAAACCACCTACTAGACTTGGTTTTAATATGATGTATTGGGGTTTTATGGTTTCTAATAAGTTTACTTTGTCTTGATAAACTTGTATTGGAATTAGTTCTTCATCAAGAGCAATAGGAATGGAAGTTTTTCTACACAGTTGAGCCATTTCTTGTATTTGTCCAGCGAAAATAGGTTGTTCAATAGAATGCAAATTGAATTTGTTCAATCTATTTATTTTTTCTAAAGCTTCTTCAGGTTTAAATGCTCCATTTGCATCAACTCTTAATATCAAATCTTCATTTTTATATTCCTGCCTTATTTGTTTAAGAATTTCAATTTCATCTTGAAAATTAATGGCGCCAATTTTCATTTTTAAACAGTGAAAACCTCTCGAAAGTAAATTTTTAATCTGTTCATTCATATAAGATTTGTCTCCCATCCAAATTAAGCCATTTATTGGTATACCAGCCTCTCCTTTGCTGAAGGATGAAGGAAATATTTGCTGGTTGCCTCCATTTTCAAGGTCTAAAAATGCCATCTCCAATCCAAATAATATGGAGGGCCAATTTTTTAATAATAGGGGTTGATTTAAATACTTTAGAGGATCTTCGACTACTTCTTTTAATTTTGATTCGTAATCAGGCCTATCATCTATGCTTAGCCCACTTAAAGGACTACATTC
Source organism: Bacteroidota bacterium (assembly GCA_024642705.1). Classification (GTDB taxonomy): domain Bacteria; phylum Bacteroidota; class Bacteroidia; order Chitinophagales; family Saprospiraceae; genus Portibacter. The sequence continues at coordinate 28,621 of JAHEAQ010000023.1, forward strand.
TCCAATTCCAATTATTCCATTATTTTCAAGTAAAAGAAACCAAGTTTTTTTAGTTTTAAGCACTCCTCGCGATGTTCCGCTTGGCCTTTTGAATATTAATAATTTGGATTTGAAAAATGCTTTCACTTATTGACTTTCTGATTTAATGTAGCGAAAATAATCTTTGAGAGTCTTATCATTCAGCAATCGTGGTGTGAAAACTTCTAGAATTTTTGCTTTTTCAGAAGCATGAAAAAAAGTTTCTAAAGAATTTTCAAGGCTTTCAATGTCAGAGCATGAATCATATCCAAGGCCATATTTAATAGCATTGTTTTCGGCTGTCATTTCGTGATGTGCTTCGAAATACTTTTCCAATTGAGTGGTTTCAGATGGGCCGTCAATAATTCTAAAAATGCCACCGCCCTGATTGTTGATTACAATGATTCTTAATTTTGGATTGATGTAGTTGTGCCAAAGACCATTGCTATCGTATAAAAAACTAAGGTCCCCCGTAATAAGCGTTGTTGTATTTTCAAAATTGTAAGCAGCCCCGCAGGCGGTTGAGGTACAACCTTCTATTCCAGAAACCCCTCTATTCGCATAATAAGAAATATCCGTTCTTTGGTTGAACAGCTGAACATATCTAACGGAAGCACTATTTCCCATTTGAAGCATTCCATTTTTTGGAATTCTTGGTAAAATAATACTAAAAGCCTTTAAATCGCTAAATGGAGCATTTTTTAAATAGTTGTTGTGTGCCCTTATGCATAGCTGTTCTTTTGTTTCAAACAATTGATGGTAGTCCGAATTTTTTTCAGTGTATGAAGGATTAAAAGTACTTAAGAAATCAACAGGATCCATTTTTATGTGATGACTCAAATGCCGATAGGTATCATTAGGATCATTAATGCTGTCTATGTGCCAATGCACATTTATCTTCATTCTATAAAGTAAGGCTTTTATTTTCTTAGAAATAATTGCATGACCGAAAGTGATAAGCAAATTAGGAGTATAATTTTCCAATTTATCAGGATCAAAACTTTCAATTAATCTGTCAATACAAGGATATATTTTTGGACCATTTACATTGCTATGTGATTCTGATAAGACAACAACTGAAGGGTCCTCAGCAAGAATGTTAATTTTTTCATTGATTTCCATATCTTTGGGAAGCATGCCACAAATGATTAATTTTTTCTTACTGTTTTTCCATATTTGTTGAAGTTCAGATAAACTCTTGTGAGTCAAGCTTCTTTTTGTTTCAACTGCATGAATAATTTTTGGGGTGTGTTCGATAGTTGACAATTCATAAAGTGGTTCTTCTACTGGAATATTAATGTGAACGGGTCCAGGAACGGAACCATGAGCAAGATTAATTGCTTCGTTAACGATTCGTTCGGTGTACCACAAATCTTGATCAGTACTTATTCTTTGTGGCAATTGGAAACTTTTTAAAATATAATTTTGATAGACATTGAATTGCCTCATGCTTTGACCAGCGCCTTGGTCTATCCATTGAATAGGACGATCTGCAGTTAATACAATTAAAGGAATTCTTTGATAGTAAGCTTCAGCAATTGCAGGGGCATAGTTCAGAATGGCAGTTCCTGATGTACAACTTAGAATGCTTGCAATATTTGACCTTTGAGCAAGTCCCATAGCAAAAAAAGCAGCAACTCTTTCATCCGTAATTTGGAAATGGTGAAAACTTTTATTCTCGTCAAATTCTATGGAAAGGGGTGCATTTCTAGAACCAGGAGAAATAATCACATTTTTAAGTCCTTTAGCTTCACAAATTTTTACTAAAGATTGGATTCCTTTTTTAGCTGTTGGCATATTAACGGTTGCTCAAATAAAAATTATTGTATGGGTAATGCCGATTTTAATGGCAAAACATCCATCAATGTAGACATTTTTAAATTTGTTTCTGCCCATTCTTTTGAAATTTCTGATTCTGGGGTTATTCCGCCTCCTGCAAAAAAATAGCATTGATTGTTTATTAATTTCATGCATCGGAGATTAATGAACAAATTAAATTCTTGGAGATTGTCCACCCATCCTAAGAAGCCACCATAGTATGATCTTTCATGTTTTTCTGTCGAATAAATTAATTCTAAAGATTTTTTTTGAGGAAGACCTGAAATTGCTGGAGTTGGATGAAGTTTATTCAAGAATTCAACAATTTGGCTTGGTTGAATATTCAAAACAAAATCAGATTTCAAATGGTAAACCTTACCTGTGTTAGAACTACGAACTGCTGATTTTTCATATTTTATTTCCATTTCATTGCAAAGTGCAATAATGAATTTTTCTACTAGTCGCTGTTCGTCAATTTCTTTTCGAGTCCATTCAGGAGAGGGAATATTTTTATTTAATTTAAGAGTACCAGCCAGAGCTATTGTTTTTGCTTCATTGTTGTGATAGGAAAGCAATAACTCAGGGCTTGCGCCTACCCAAATTCCGTCACCTGGGATGTGGATGGTATATACAAAAGCTTTCGGATAAGACTTGACCAATTTTTCAAAAAATTGGTCAAGTTTCAATTCTTCACTAAAAACTTCTCTGCGAATTCTAGAATAGATTGTTTTTTTGATGTTATTTTTTTTAAACGATTCGAAGAATTTTTCAATATCGGCGGCATATTCTTCTTCTGTTACTTCATATAATTTTTGATGATCTATTTTTGGAATTTGGAGTTGCTCAAAATTGATTTTTTGATTTTTAAAATCTTTCCATTCGTATAAGTAATCTGGATAAAAGAAAAGTGGTGCAGAATTTTCATTCGGAGAAAAAGGAAAAACATAAAATCCTCTTTCTTTTATTTGAACATTTCCTGCCATATTTAAGGGAGAATTTTGTATTAAAATTTTAGCATCCTTTCCAGTTTCGCTAAAAAGTACAAACGGTATATTTTTCTCTATTAAATCATTTATCATAAATTCAGTAACTTCTTCTCCCATTTTCATATAACAACAAATTTAAAAAAAGGATTATTACAAAAAGAAATTTACAAAGTTTCAATTGAAATGAATTGGAAAAAGAAGCAATTTTATAGAGGATTTACATCGATAATGGCAATTAATTTAAACACGCTTAAATCAATAATAAAAATCTGTGTTAAGGCTTGAAAACTTAAAATATTATGTTCCAAACATTTTTATTTATAGTAATAATTTATTGAAAATTTGGATAGAGAATCAGTTGCTATTGCAATTCCTAATTTTTTATGAATTTATTAAAGTCCCGAAAATTTAAAGCTCGTTTTCTAAAGCATTTTGTATGATTCTATCACATACAGTTGCTGCAATGCCTATCAAAGCCGCGAAAAAAAATATGAAAAGGCCCATTGCAACGCCTCCAGCAATATCTTCCTTTGTACGTTGAATAATAAAAAAATAGGCTTCTGCTCCAAATACAAAAGTTGCAAGCGCTATCGCGCAATATTTTATAGTTTTTAACGCTCGTACTGAATTTGTTGAAAATAATTTATTTTGCCTTATAAAGCCTAAAAGTTTAAATATTTGATATAAGAGTAAATAAAAAGAAATAGATGCGAAATATGCATATCCGAGGAATGGATCTTTGAAGTATATCTCAAAGAGTGTTGAGTTCACATTTCTTCCTTCTAGGTGAGGTTCCCATAGCATCAAGGCAAAAATAGAAACTGCGATAAAAACAGTTATTACCTGAAGGAATATTAATGAAATTCTTTTCATTGTGGATGTTTTGAGTTTAATAGGGATTAAGTTTTAGTTGTTCTTTAATCATTTCTAAATACCATTTTGTTGTTTTATGGATATTTTTCTGAAAGCGTTTGATTTGGGAATGAAAAGAAAAATTACAACGTTTAAAAAAACAGAATCTTATATTAATTGATTTTCTTTTTTAAGGATTTTTTGATTGATTACCTTTAAAGCAATTAATATCTCAATAACAAATAGAACAATTTCACCAATTGCATATTTAGAATACTTTTCTGCTTTCGTTGAAGCTTGTGCCTCCGCTAAAGCTTCATGCGACACGCGGTCGGCAGATGAGCCAGTTTAATTTTCAGAAAGCAAGTTTTTCTAAATTTTACTATAACAAATACAAACCTAGCAATTCCCAAACCACAAGCTGTTTTAGCAATAGGAAATGGGATTTATGTTAGCCTATCCTTATTCTTTTAACCATGTTGTTACTTTTTTGAGTAACGCTATGTTAGGATGATTCAAATTTCGTTTTACTTATTTTTAAACTTTTTCATAAAGTGCAAATCTATAACCTAGAAAAAAGAAAAGGTAGATTTATTGCACAAACAATCAATATTATTTTCAATATTAGAGGGACAAATATGACATTTGCTAACAAACAATTTTAGTAAGGCCTTATGAAGCTATGAATGCTTCTGTGGTTAAAAACCTCTAGGTTCAAATTACAACTTGCTTCGTTAATTATTCATTAAAAATCAATGCTGGCGCTGAATGATTACAAATGGCATGAATTAAGGAAAGTAGCCTTGATGGTATTCCTCTGGCCTATAAATTGGTAATTAATTAAAAAGATAATTAAAATAAAAAATATGAAATTCAAAGGTTCTCTATTGCTAATATTTTTACTTCCATTTTTTAATCCTACAGTGATTTCTAGTCAAGATATGCCACGGATCTATAGTGCACCTGAGTATACTGCTGAGTGGAGTGCTCCTACTGTACATCCTGATCGGATCGTGTTAAATTTAACAGAAAATCCAGCAGTTAGCATGAATATCGCTTGGAGAACTTCTCCAGATGTTAAAACTGCATATGCAGAAATTGCTCCAGCAACTGCTGCGCCTAAATTTTGGAGAAAGGCCGTAACCTATGACGCTCAAACTGAAACACTAGACCTTACTGAAGTTATGTTTTCAAATGTTTCTGCTAATTTTCATAGTGTCGATTTTAAAAATCTTACCCCAAATACCTTGTATGCTTATCGAGTTGGAGATGGAAAACATTGGAGTGAGTGGTTTCATTTTCAAACTGCAACTGACAAGGAAGCTCCATTTTCATTTCTTTATGTTGGCGATGCGCAAAACAATATTCTAGAACTATGGTCCAGATTAATTAGACAGGGATACAAGTCCAATCCAAACGCTGCTTTTATCATCCATGCTGGCGATTTAATAAATCATGCGAACAACGACCAAGAATGGAATGAGTGGTTTCGTGCTGGATCTTTCATACATAGCTCTGTTCCTTCTATTTCAATTCCGGGTAACCACGAGTACAGATCATTGGAAGTTGGTGGAGAAAGACTGTTGTCACTGTATTGGCGACCTCAATTTAACCTACCTTCTAATGGTCCAGAAAACTTATTAGAAACTACATTTTATACGGATTATCAGGGGGTAAGAATTATAGGTCTTAACACAAATGTAGATGATGACAATCAAATAGTTTGGCTAGAGAATGTGCTAAAAAACAACCCAAATAAATGGACAATCGCAACCTTCCACCATCCTGTCTATTCTGCTTCTGGTGGAAGAGATAATGAGGTAATAAGAAATAAATTCAAACCATTATTTGACAAATATAAAGTCGATATAGCACTTCAAGGGCACGATCATAGTTATGCTCGAGGCCGCGTAAATCCACCAGAATACAACTTAACCAACGGAGTCAATAAAAGGGACCAAACTGGTACCGTATATGTCGTATCAGTTAGTGGTGGGAAAATGTATAATTTACAAGCAAATGGATGGGAAGATTATGATGCAGACCGCGGGAGAGCCGGTGAAAACACTCAACTCATTCAATCCATTAGCATAGATGGGAACCGTCTAAGTTATAAATCAATAACAGCAATAGGTGAACTTTATGATGCCTTTGACCTTGTCAAAAATGAAGAAGGACCCAATACCTTTGTAGAGTTGAGAGGCAATGCAATACCAGAACGAAGCCATAGCAATACCATTTCCTACTATGATGAACTTCCCTTAAATGTGAGGCAAAAAGTACTTAACAAGTTTACGGAACACACAATAAACAGGGTTCAACTCGTTGAAAGCGAAGGGAAACGTTTCTACGATTTAAGACTACTTGATTCAACAGAAACTGCACTTATGGTCAAAATTGATATGGATGGAAATGTAATCGAAGAATAATTTCAGAATTATAGAACATATATTTTCTAGAGTTTCAGTTGTGCTTAATCGCACAAAGAAATGAATGTGTCGGCATGTATTATTATCTTCAGGTTAATTTCCACAGGTATTTTTTAATCAGATGGTTGGCGTTAGGAAGAGCAAAGAGTAAATCACTAAGAAAGGTAAATCTATTCGGTTTTTATCTTGGATTTACAAAAATATATGAATTAAAAGTTCACATTCCCATGCTGCAAGAATTTGTAGGTATTTTTCAATTTTTAAAAACAAAAGAATACTACTTAAAAATTTTTGATCTAAGATATTTTTCTGCCACTGCTCATTCTAATTATTTATTTGCGAGGCAATCATAATCCCATTAACAAAGAGAATGATTTCGCCAATTGCATATTTAAAATACTTTTCTGTTTTGTTTTTCTCCATTAGGTAGTATCGTATTTTTCTAAAAAATTTAATCATTGTAGTTATTGTTTTTGCACGCCCATCCGCTTTCGCGGTTTACTCATTTCAAGCACTGTCGTACTTGACTTTTCAAGATCATTCGTGCATCTAAAAAACTTAATCATGTTATCAAATATTTATAAGACATCCCATCCTCGGCGGAAGCCTCGGTTCCTTCATTATAAAAGATGGATTTACCATCTTTTATTTTTGTTTCACATAACCATTAAGTCAAATAAAGAAATATAGCATCTGTTTATTGCTGGTCCCAATAACTATCAGGATAACTTTTAGTATTTAATAAAAGGAGATTAAAAATTGTTTCAAGATAAACGGAAGTCGGTAAGTATATTTTGACTAAAACGCGCTAATTCAATCAAAATTAGGATTGGACTTCAAATGTTACTAATTCCAACAATGGTTTAATATATCGGTTACTATCAAAACCCAATAATTAGATCTAACTTCTTTTTATCCTTCCTTCGTTGTTAATTTCCAGCTTTGTTATTTCTAACTTATTCCATTGGATTTTATTAATATAATTTTTCGTCTACTAAGAGATAATTATTCCACTGTCACATCCACACAACCACTTATACATTTTATGTTTTTTAAATGGTTATTGCCTACCGTTAATAATGAAAATTTAGCATCACTGACATTCCTTAAGACCAAAGGGTTATTGCCGCCTTTAGCGTCTAGTTTCAATCCTTCAATGTTTAATTTTTTCACGTCATCGAAGACAAATGCAGACCGAAAATCAGACTCCTCAAGATTAAAAGAAACGTCCTTCATTTTCAGTCCATTTACGTGCCTAACAAACATTCCCCAAGCGGGTAATTCTCCAAACATATGGAATTCAGGATATGCACTTTCATTCTCGGGTATATTGTCTAGGAAGTAAATTGATTTATATGCAAGTCCGTTATTTGAGCGACCAGGATAAGTTACTTCGATATTTTCCAAAGTTACATTTTCCACATTGTGACCAGGAATCCCCGCAATAGAGGCAGGAAAAGGGTTATGAAAAAAAGGAAGTTCTGGGCCCCTCAAATCATATGCAGCATCAGGTCGATCAAAGGGTACCTGCACTTTAACATTTTTTATAGAAATATTCTTAATAGTGCCTACTTGACCGTCAACGTTACGATGACCCAAACGTATAAAAATGGCATTTCCCGTATTTATTGCTTCAATGTTATTAATGGTTACATCTTCCAAAATCCCTCCATCTACCGACTCTAATGCTATTGCAGATCGAAATGTATCGTATATTTTAATATTTTCAATAGTAACATTTCTAAATCCACCAAGAGAAGCTGTTCCAAACTTAATGGCACTTGCACTCGACCGGACTCTGCAATTTTCAATATAGATGTTTTCATTTAGGAAATCAGGAGAGTGAGATTTCAAACATATACCATCATCTGCCGAGTCAACATCGCAATTAGTGATTCGAACATTCCTGCTATCGGTAATATCAATTCCATCATTATTCCAATAAGCATCACTATTTACTGTAATCTTATCAATCGTCAAATCTTCACAACGTTCAAAAGACAACACCCAATTGGCTCCATTTTTAAAAGTGACACCTTCTATATGAATCTCTTTACACTGTGCAAATTGCATGAGCTTAGGCCTCTTGTCAGGACGCATTCTTTTAAAGTTATAGGATTCATCTATGTCTATTCCAGCATGGTGCAAACTATCGGCAGCTAAGGCAACCTTTCTCCCTCTTCCATCGACTTCTCCTAAACCAGTGATAGATATATTCTGTTGATTATCCGCTAAAATGAAAGCTAATCCAAAATTAATTTCGGTATAGTCTCTTGGATCTATGCTTCCAAGAAGTACTGCGCCTTTTTCAAGATGTAGTTCCACGTTAGACTTCAGAATAATGCTCCCGCTTACAAAACTTCCTTTGGGGATTATAACCTTGCCTCCACCATCTTTATTGGCTGCGTCAATTGCTTTCTGGATGGATTCTGTTTGTAAATATTGTACATCGACCTTTGCCCCATACGCTATTATGTTATATACTTTTTTCTGCGCAAACAAACTGTCTGAAGTAAAAATAAATCCAATTATAAATAATAAAAGAGATAGATTTGATATTTTCATTTTTCTATTTTTTAAGGGTAAAATCGAACGAGTGATTCGTGACATCTTTTAAAATAATTAGTTCATTAGCATTGCAATTATCGCCAACTAATACATCTTTTATCAAAAGTCCCCTTACATCATGGGCCATGAAAATGGGACGTGGGTCATAGGCATTTGCATCGATCGAAAAATTGCTAACGGAAATTCCATCCACGTGTCTGATAAATAGTCCTGATACCGGAAGGTTGCCCCAATTGGTAGGCTGGGGGTATGCTTTTTCCTTTTCCTCAACGTCTTCCAATGAATTCAAGTAATCCCCTTTTTGTAATCCTCCTTGTTGAACAATGTTAAAGTTGCTAAGTTGAACATTCTTTATCTTATGATTTGGGATACCAGTTATAGAACATGCAAAATTACCACTACCATAAGCCGTAATATTATTGATGGAGATATTACTCATGGTCCCCACTGTTGGTTCAGGTGCATCTATCCGGTGTTTTCTATTCCTCCCAGCAAGTCTTATGTAAACAGGGCACTTTGTACCTTCTATGGTTAGATTATTTACTGATATTCCCTCCATGATTCCCCCATCTACAATTTCTAATGAAAGTCCTGTAATTCCAATAGCAGAAGGGTTTCGACTTGGATCTGGTTTTTCTGGATGTATGGATGGCTTTATTACACAATTGCTGATATTAATATTGCGAAATCCACCTGTTGATTCCGTACCCATTTTTATTCCGTTACAAAAACTACTTACTATACAATTACTTATCACAATATCCTCACAAGGGGCAGGACCCGTGCTTTTAAGGCAAATAGCATCATCGCTGGAATCAAATATACTGTTTGTCAATTTGACCCTTCGGCAACCATCAATATCAATACCATCATTGTTTCCATTGCTGTGATTATAAACATTTATATCATCGATGGTTAGATCTTCACAGTTTAAATAGTGTTGATTCCATGTAGCGGAATTTCTCAAAGTAATTTCTGACACGTTGATGTTTTTGCAACTAATAAAAAGGATATTCCTTTGTCGACCATCTAGGTCTCCACTAGGTCTATTTGGACGACCTTTTTGAAGTGCCCCTCTTCCATCAATAATACCTCTTCCAGAAATTGCAATATTATTTTGTCCTTCTGCATATATTAAAGAATACCACCCACCTTCGTCTTTCTGAGATCTATATTCAGGCTGAGCTTGTCTAGGATAATCTTCATGTTTAGTGCTTGCCAACAATCGAGCTCCTCTGACAAGATGTAACTCAACATTGTTCTTTAGAATTAATGTTCCAGAAATAAAGTCACCTTTTGGAATTATCACTTTACCTCCACCATTTGCACTTGCTGAATCAATGGCTAACTGAATAAATTTAGTACTTAAAATTTCAACATTTGGTTTTGCCCCAAACATTGAAATATCATACAAATTATTTTGAGCATTTAAAGTTTGGCCTATCATCAATAGAGCCAAAAGAATAACATACGGTTTAATCATAATTCTAATTTACAACGCGATAACATTTATATAACTTAAGAAACTCATAATTTTGAAAGTAATTATATTCTAATTTTTTCATATCCACTATTTTCATATATAGTGAAATATTTTAATGAGAATTATACATTCAATAAATGTATAATTGTCTGAATTCTTCGGGGGTCCTATTGGATGAATCGTTTTTTTATTATTTATTTTTCTTTTTCCAAAATTATTAATTAATTAAAATTTATTCACTTTTAATTTCGATAGGACCCAGAAGTCCGGACTCCCTGAGTTCCCATTCTTCGCGAATTTTTATGTTTGATTTTGTAAAGCGTTCTTCTTGTGGTTTCCCGCGATCCCCTATCAGACGGTTTTGCCAACTATTAACTACTATAACTTCCAGTTTATTAGATCCAGATGTAACTGCATCAGTCATTTCTATACGGAATGGTGGTGTCCATGTAATGCCAATGTCCTTCCCATTAAGCTTTACAAGTGCGATTCCGACATCTTTTATTTTATTTAATTGAAGCCAATATCTTAGGCCCTTTGCAGGCTCAAATTCGAAAGTATTTGTATAGGAGGCCTTTCCTGAATAATACTTAATACCCTCATTAGTGTGTTGAGCCCAGTCCAACAAAGTATCAAATTCTATAGACTCTGGTCCGCCCCATTCAGTATCAAATACTACCTGCCATGATCCTTTAATCTCTTCCACCGTTTGAAAATCTGGGTAGTTTGAACTTTCAGTTCCTTGTTTTGTGGAAGATATGGATTTGTGAAAATACACAATAACGGATTCGTATGGATCGAGCTCTAATGGAATAATCGTGCGTTCTTCGACCTGTTTAAAGGCTTTGGCGATTGTTATTTCTCCAGTTACAGGATTCCACAATTCCGGTTGTTTTCCAGAAACACGAAATGCAGTATTAATCAACTTTTTTTGAGAGGTTTGGTTACTCACAAAATATACATTTGAACCATCAATTGTGTAATGGATGTATTGAAAATCCTTTTGGTTTTCGTTATTTAATAATTCAAAATCATAAGCAATTCCTTCGCTTTGAAGGAACTCATTAGATGTTTGCCCCCAAATCAACTTTCCTTTGCCTACCAAATTCTGACCTATAGAGGACGAATCCCTTCCCCACAATGTATCGGCTAGTGCATGAAATTCTTTTTGGGCAGATTCTCCACCCAGTAGGCTTACTAACCGCTCAGCTTTCGGTCCGATGACTGTAGCTCCTTGCTCAAGTAAGTTTTCAACTTTTTTCAAGGCTGCCATTGAAAGCACTTTATGGTCCGGCAAAACAAGAACTCGATATTGAATACCACCGGGAACAACAATCATCCCTTCAACCACTTTTAATTGAAGCAGAATTTCTTCGTTAGTCACATCAAAATCATAACCTGGCAATGCTCCTCCTCTATTAAATTCTTTGTTAACAGCAATATTAGGCACATGATCTCCATAATAATATAAAACATCAGCTTTAAATTTCCCAAGCTGAACTACAGACTGAACTCGTTTGATATAATCCATAAATGCGTCTGATTGGTCCCACCAAGTTACTTGTGGATTGACATGCGTTCCAGCAAAATATTCTTGACCTGGAATACCCATTTCTTTTGGAGAGGAAGTGAAAGTATGGAAGTAGATCATGTTTAGTCCTTCGCAAAATTCATAATCCATAGGAGGTTTCATGTCATTCCATAGCTCATCTGCCCAATGGGGTTTTCTAACTGTTGTAAAAGACTCTGCTGCGACAAACTGCTTACCATAAATATGCGCTGCGGAAGATGCTTGTTTAACAAAAAAACGGTTCTCAGGATCAGGGCGATGGGGTGAAGGAGACCAAAACTCACTCATTACAATATCACTATGAGAATAGTTTGTGATACCATCGACAGGGCCAGCATGTGGACCTGAGCTTTCAGGTTGAGTGCCCATATTGTATTTTGCCGCATTTTCAGCAAAGGTTCTATAATGATTTTCTGACACGCAATGCGCGATAGTTTTTCTCAAGTCGGCTAAAAATGCATTACTAACTTCCCGATTTTCAATTATCTTTCCTGTAACAACTGGTAAATATTTAATAATTTCATATCCCATGTAGTTTTTGAATTCTTTTGCAAAATCCTGACTCCAATTCATTCCTCCACATTCCCAACTATCGGTTTCCATTCTTTTCAAAACTGTTCCTGCCATAGGACCAGCTACTTTAAGCAGCGGATCAACAGTTTTATCCCAGTACCGATTGAACACATCTTTACTTAGATAATCAATCACATGGCCTTGCCAATTATCACTTGAAGTAGCTACATGAGCCAGTGTTGGAGTATATCCGATTCGGAGAATTGTCCAGTTGTCATCTGGTGCATCCCATTTCAATATGCCATCATCACTTATTTTGTCAGTTAGATCTATGATATCCTCTATCATAGCATCCTGCTCTCCATTAACAGATGGGTAATCATCTAACAGAAAACGGCAATCGGGAGCAGAGCCACCTAACTCTCCTGCCCCAGATTTTGTAAATAAATTATCAATTGGATTTCTCTCAATTTGCCTAGTTGGATAGGCCAGAACACAAATATCGCGATAATAATCGTAGTTGGAAGTTGGAAGTGGTAATTGCTTTTCAATAAATTTTGACCCTTTTATTTGTACTTCCGACCATGTTATTTGTTTGGCTTTATCATCGAGAGTTACAGATGGCCCGCCGAGGTTCCAACCACTTTGAATCGAAAGACCCAATTCTAATCCAAGCCGATTAGCTTCATTCAGAGCATGCAGATAAAGCTCTACCCATTCTGGACTCGAAAACATGGGTCCATTAGGAGGATTATCATCAGGTCCCCATCTAAGCTCGGTTCCTGCATCAAATATCATAGCGCCACTAAATCCTTTATCATGCATTGCTTCAAGATCACTGGTTATTGCCTCTTTGGTTACATTACTGTTTAACCACCACCACCAGCATCGTGGTCCAGTGTTAGAATCAGGGTTTTGAAAATTAGCTCTTAAGTATTTATAGTTACCATTTAAACTATCTTGTCTATTACAACTGCAAAATGAAATGAATAAAAGAAATAAAGTACAATGGAGTATTGCTTTAGACATTTTAAATATTTTAAAAACGGACCTATTTTTTAGCATCATTTTTATTACTATGTTTTTAATTTATAAAATCTAGTTGGGTTATTAGCCTTTGTAAAAAAGACTTTTTTACATGAATAGTTGTATAGTTAAAAAGCTAATTTAACAAATAAAAATTGAATAGAAAATCCACCAGTATTTTTATAAAAATGCCTGAAATATCATTTAATTTAATTCAAAATGTCTATTTTGATAATACCGCAACACCTTCTCGAACATTCTTTTCCCATATTTCAAGGTTCTCTTTTAATTTATTCACCACATCATGGTTCAATGCCCCAAGATCATTATTCTCTATTAGGTCGTTAGATAAATCATAAAGTTCAATTTTATCTGCCAAGTTTCCTTTTATATGAACTAACTTCCAATTTCTGCTTTCTATTAAACTACTAAAAAATCACTTAATTCAATAGGTACCTCGCACCAAAATTATCTTTCAAAAGTTCAAATCAACCATAATTGATGTAAAGGGTTTTTCCTTCTTATTGAATTTCCGTAATGAGAGGTATATAGTATTTAGTTACATTAGAAAAAGTTTAGATTAAATTCTATATATTGAATGATGCCTTGTAAAAAATACTACATGCAAAAAATGAAATTATATCTTTTTATTTACCGAAACTAACTAAATATGTCACCATCAGGTCTAGCACTTCTAGCCTTTGCCCCAATTCTTGTAGCCGCCATTCTTTTGGTAGTCTTTAGGTTTCCTGCTAAAAAAGCGATGCCACTGGCATTAATTATTACCGTTATTGTGGCATACTTTACTTGGGATATTTCTTTGATAAATATATTAGCATCAAGTATTCAGGGGCTTTTTATCACTTTTGATATTTTATTAATAATTTTTGGAGCCATTGTACTCTTAAACATATTAAATTATTCTCGAGCCATTGTTGTTATTCGTCAAGGTTTTACCAATATAACTGAAGACAGGAGAATCCAAGTGGTTATAATAACATGGCTGTTTGGTTCATTTATTGAAGGTGCAGCGGGATTTGGAACTCCAGCAGCAATTGTAGCTCCCTTATTAGTTGGACTTGGCTTCCCAACTTTTTGTGCCGTTATGTTAGGGATGATGGTGCAAAGTACTGCCGTAACCTTTGGAGCTGTAGGGACTCCAATTTTGGTGGGTGTTAGTGGAGGACTTCAGAGTCCAGAATTAGCTGCTGAACTTGCTAGCTCTGGTTTAGCATTCTCAGATTATATTCAATTGGTAACATCAAAAGTTGTTTTATTGCATGGTATAGCTGGTGTTATGATGCCTACATTGATGGTTTGTATGATGACTCGATTTTTTGGAAAAAACAAGTCTTGGAAAGAAGGCTTGGAAGTGCTTCCCTTTACTTTACTGGGAGGTCTCGCTTTTGTTGTTCCATATGCATTAACAGGAATATTTTTAGGTCCCGAATTTCCTTCACTTTTAGGTGCATTAGCTGGAATTCCAATAGTTGTTTTTGCTGCTAAACGTGGGTTTTTAATGCCTAAAAAGATATGGGATTTTGAAGAAGAAGCAAAATGGCCTTCTCATTGGATAGGTTCATTAAACGTGAAGTTAAATATGGGTGTTGAGAAAGTAGAAATGTCTTTAGCCAAAGCATGGGCACCATATTTAATGCTTGCAGTTCTATTAGTATTGTCAAGACTACCCCAACTTCCTATAAAAAGTTGGTTGCTTAGTGTGAAATTTTCTTGGCTAGATATATTTGGAACTTCCATTTCTGCAACTACCACACCATTATACTTACCAGGTACTCTATTGCTTATGGTCAGTATAATAACAGTTCTAATACATAAAATGAAGATGAAAGCGGTCAAAACTGCTTTTTCTGAAAGTGGAAAGATGTTATTGGGAGCTGGGTTTGTATTGGTATTTACAATACCTATGGTACGTATTTATATTAATTCAGGTGTAAATCCTTCAGAAATTCCAGGGATGCCAATTGCAATGGCTGAATTTGTTGCTGCTAAAGTAGGTAGTGTTTTTCCATTATTTGCGCCAGCTATAGGAGCACTTGGTGCTTTTATCGCAGGCAGCAATACTGTCAGCAATTTAATGTTTTCGCTTTTTCAGTTTGGAGTTGCTACCAATTTAGCAATGCCCACTGTGATTATTGTGGCGCTTCAAGCTGTTGGAGCTGCAGCTGGCAATATGATAGCAATTCACAATATTGTAGCGGCATCTGCAACCGTCGGATTTTTGGGAAAAGAAGGACTGATTCTCAAAAAGACGATTATACCAACTTTTTATTATTTGCTTGTAGTTGGTATTTTAGGACTGATTCTAGTATCCTGAGTTCGAATTTAAATATTTCCACAGTTTGAATTGGCTTGGTGAAGAAAAGGTTGCATCATTAACTGGGACAGCACTAGTGGCAGTACAAATGGTATAAAAAAGCGAGCCAGATAAAATTACAAGACTCGCTTTTTATTTGTTCTTAAATGTGATTATATGATCGTTTTTAAGGCCGATAACAAAATGTTTACATGATTGGCGTCGGAGCTTTCTCCCATCAATCCTATACGCCATATCTTACCTGCAAAAGGCCCTAAGCCTCCTCCAATTTCAATATTGTATTCGTTTAATAAACGGCTTCGTACTGCAGCTTCATCAATACCGTCTGGTATTTTTACTGCATTTAGCATTGGCAGCCTATACGATTTCTCCACTAAAAATTCGAATCCTATAGATTCGAGTCCGTCTCTTAAAAGTTCATGATTTTTTTGATGCCTTGCAAAACGGTTTTCCAATCCTTCTTCCAACACAATTCGGAGGGCTTCTCGCATTGCAAACATTGCCGATACTGGTGCTGTGTGATGGTAAGCGCGTTTGGCACCTGCCCAATAGTTTTTAACTATGCTCAAATCTAAAAACCAGCTTTGCACTTTCGTTTTTCGATTATCCAAAACATCTACAGCTGCTTGGCTAAAAGTAACTGGAGATAATCCTGGAGGTGCACTTAAACATTTCTGACTTCCTGAATACAATGCATCAATTCCCCATTCATCCACTTTTAATTGTGTGCCACAATATGAAGTAACGGCATCCACAACTAGAAGTGCACCAGCTGCCTTAGTCATTTTGCTTATTTCTTCTAAGGGTTGTAATACACCTGTGGATGTTTCAGCATGAACAATGGCTAATAATTTCGGATTGCAACTTTCTAGTGCAGCTTTCACATCTTTTGCTTGAATGGTGGTTCCCCAAGGTGCTTCTACTTTTATAACTTTAGCACCACAACGTTCAGCAATATCTGCCATACGAGTTCCGAATACGCCATGAATGCATATAACTGCTTCATCTCCAGGTTCTAACAAGTTAACTAAGCAGGTTTCCATCCCTGCACTTCCTGGTGCCGACACCACAAAAGTTAAAGGGTTTTTGGTTTGCAATGTTTCTTGAGTCATGGCTTTTATATCATCCATAACTACTAAAAATTCTGGATCTAAATGACCAATTAATGGGGTGGACATAGCTCGCAAAACTCTAGGGTGAGCATCACTTGGCCCTGGTCCCATCAATATTCTGTTACTGGTTTTCAATTCGTTAAATGTGGTCATGTTATTTCGCTTTTATTTATATACTATTGGTTATTGATTCTTTACAACTTTAATGGCTTCTACAAAGTGCTTAGGTTTCGCATTTGTGAAATGCTCAATTTGATGTCTACAACTGAAGCCGCAAGCCACAAGATCTTCCTTTTTTTCTAATTTGTTAATGGCAGGAAAAAGAACTTCACTACCTATTTTTTCAGAAAGTTCATAATGCTCTTTTTCATATCCAAAAGAACCAGCCATTCCGCAGCATCCTGAAGGGATTTCATCTACTCGATGTCCGGAGCTTTTTAAAAGCACCTTCATCGTATTGGTTCCATAAAGTGCTTTTTGGTGGCAATGCCCGTGTATAGATACGCTTTCTGAAATAGGTTTAAATTGAACATTTAAACGACCACTTTCTAGCTCATTGGCTAAAAACACATCAATCATCATCACACCGGATTTTAATTGCTCAGCTAAACTTCTATCCTTAATCATATCAGGAAAATCATCATTTAAAGCAGAGGCACAACTTGGTTCGCAAACAAGAACTTTAAGTCCTTGATCTAGAAAATGCTTCAGCCCTTCCAAAGTTTTAGCCCCATCTTTTTTTGCATCTCTTAAAAATCCATGAGAAATTTTTGGACGTTGACAGCAGCCAACATTTGCAAGTTCTACTTCATACCCACAATTAGTTAATAGTTCATAAGCAGATATGCCAATCTGAGGCTCGTGATAATTTAAGTAAGTATCAGCAAATAGGACTACTTTTTTATTCCCAATATTAGTTTTGGAAGCGTTTTTTTCAAACCATTTGTAAAAAGGTTCTTTTGCAAAACTAGGGAGTGTACGTCTTTTATCAAACTTAGCAGTCTTCTCTAAAATGCTTCTGAATAATACATTTTTTTGAATACCATTTACTATCCCAGCTTTCCATCCAGCCATATTTGCTGCAACTTTAGAAGAATCTCTAATTAACTTATCTCGGAATGAAATGCCATTGGCGTCATAATACATTTGAAGCGTGTCACTTTTCATTTTAGCCATATCCACATTGCTCGGGCATTCAGATTTGCAAGCTTTGCATGACAGGCATAAATCCATGACTTCATGAAGTCGTTGGCTAGAGAGGCCTTCTTCAAATTGATTGGACATGGCCATTCTTAAGGCATTGGCTCTACCCCTTGTAGAATGTTCTTCATCTCGGGTAGCTTTAAAGCTAGGGCACATTGTACCTCCTAATAGTTTTCGACATTCGCCTACACCAGTGCACATATGTACTGAAGCAGCAAAACCTTCTTCAGCTTCATAGATGTACTCTGTTTTAAGATTTTCATCTTTATAAGCTGTGCCATACCGTAAATTATGCTCGATGGTCTGAGCTTCAATGATTTTCCCAGGGTTCATTAAGTTTTCTGGGTCAAATAGTTTTTTGATATCCAGGAAGACATTATACAATGTGTCTCCGAAAAAACGCTTATTGTAAGCACTTCTCACTAATCCATCTCCGTGCTCGCCACTCCAAGAACCTTTGTATTTCATAACGAGTTCAAAAGTGTCTTCGGTAATATTCTTTAAACGCTCAATATCTTCAGCCAATCTTAAATCTAAAATAGGACGAACATGAATAACGCCTACGCTGGCATGTGCATACATTGCCGCTTTAGTACCATGTTTTTCGCACACTTTCAACACCTCATCAATATATTGTGGCAAATGTTTTGAAGGAATCCCGGCGTCCTCAATAAACGCCAGTGGTTTTTTATTTCCTTTCAGCCCAAGCATTAATCCAAGGCCCTTTTTTCGGATTACCCAAACGTCTTCATAAGATTTACCATCTGGATACAAAGGATAAGCATAACCAAATCCTTCGGCTTTTAACTTTGCTATCATCTTATTCGGTCGGTCCATTACATCTGAATAAGAATCTGCATAAAACTCTACAATTAAGATAGCTTCAGGATTGCCTTCAATAAAATGAGAATGGTGTTTTGTGGTTAGGTTTTCCCTACTTAACCCAATAACGGTTTTATCTAAAATCTCAACTGCCGAAGGATTAAAAGGCAACATGGTCTCCACCGAAGAAATTGCCTCCAACAGATTGTTAAAATGAACCACACAAACCGACTTATGCTTAGGAAGATCTACCAAATTAAGTTTTAATTCTAGAGTAGTGGCTAATGTGCCTTCACTTCCGCAAACTAATTTTGCTAAATTCCACTGATTAGTATAGACAAATTCATCTAAGTTGTAACCGCCTACTCGACGCATCACTTTAGGAAAACGCTCCTTTATTTCATCAGAATGTGTATAAATCAGATTCCTGATGGTTTTGTAAATTGCACCTTCACGATTGGGTTGATTTGCTTTGGTTTGATATTCTTCTTCAGAATAGTTTTTCAACTGCATCTCTGAACCGTCCGATAACAGAATTGACATTTCCAATACATGGTCTACAGTTTTTCCATATAGAATACTCTTTGTGCCAGATGAATTATTACCAACCATGCCACCAACATTAGCTCGACTACTAGTTGCAGGATCTGGAGCAAAATGAAGGCCGTATTTTTTCAACACATCATTTAAATCGTCTCTGGCCATACCTGGTTGTACACGAACCCATTTCTCTTCTTCATTGATCTCTATGATACGGTTCATATATTTAGAAAAATCTATAATCATAGATTCCCCAACAGTCTGACCTGCTAGACTTGTACCAGCGCCTCTTGGAAGAATGCTTATACCATTTTCAGAAGCTAATTTAATGGCCAATCCTACATCATCATTAGTTTTAGGCAAAACAATGGCAATTGGTTTTATTTGATAAATACTGGCATCTGTAGCATACATGCCTAAAGAATAATCATCTAATAATATATCGCCTTCAATGTGTTTATCTAAGTCAGTAAAAAGATTTTTCATATGAAATTTAAATGGTCCTTATGGTTTTATGAATTAACTTCACTGATTGGGCTTCCTTGTACAAATGCTCTAAAACTTTTAATGACAAGTAATAGAAGTAATCAATGTATTTTTCTCTATATCGCTAAACAATCTTAATGATATTATTTATATCTTAAAATATTTCATTTGATGACTAGAAGCCCTAAACTACATATTTTCCTTTTGCATTTTATAAAAAAAGATATTAAAATTATAATTTTATTTATGTCTGGATTTATTATTTGAAAGTAAAATCCAAGAAGTTAGTTTTTCTCTAATTCTCTTTTAGCTGTACTTTTGATTTCCAAGAAATCTTTTTTCATTTCAATAAAAATTTCAATTTTATCGTTTGTTAATGTTTAATTTAAATGAAGCACAAGAGTTAAAGATATGGGTCGTTTCAATGCTTTATACAATGCTTAAGTTTGCATTTCATTCTTTTATTATCTGAGGCCAAATCTTTAAAATAAGAATTTACCTCACTAGACTTGCTGTCGGTAGTCCAATCGTAATTTGGATTTCTTTCTACTCCTTGAATAAAACTTTCAATTCTACCTTACCACAAGGTTAGATTATCCTATTTTTCATAATAGAAATATAGGGTCGGAATAGGTAATTTTAGAGTAGAATCTGAAAATATCCTTGGTAGAAAAACCTCCTTATTATCAATTGGTCTGTATTATTTATTTTTTTCGGGCCAGTCCCAAATGAGAAGATCATCGCTCCAAGCGATCCCAATCGAAGCATTTTTATCAAAATCTCCTTCACTTTCAGATTTAGGCCCTGACCCATGAAAGAACATTAAGTACTTACCCAATTCTTTCTTTTCCTTCAGGTTGCTTACAGTCCCTGCTGTAATTCTTCCTTTTGCCCAGTCCCATTCATTTTGTCCTAAAGTAATTAGGTTTCCCCAATCATTCCAACTTTTAATATTTGAGGAACGTTTTATAGCTATTCCATTATGTGGAGAATGAAATAAGATATATTCATCATTCTCATTCAGTACGCAAACATTTTCACCTGATTCAACGTTGCCATAAAATGTCCAGTTAATCAAATCGTAACTGTAGGACATACTTACTCCATTTTGTTTGTAAAAGCACCACCATTTTCCTTTTTCATTTTTGTCCTCTAATAGATAGGGATCAATCATTCTACCCATATCGGCAATTTCCACCTCAGGACCTTTTACTTTAATTATTTCAGGTTTACTCCAATTTTCTAAGTCTTTGCTTCTCATGATGTACAATCTTGCATCTGTTGTTCCATATCGTGGCTTCTGATCAGATGTATAGTTGGGACGTGGATAAGTTTGCAGGCACAAAATCCATTCACCTTTATAGTGGATTATATTTCCAGGACTTGAGAAATCCAATGATTGATCTTTTGGCGTAATAATCTTTTCAGGACTCCAATGCTTCAAATCTACCGAATGACTTTCGGCCGTGTATGAATAAATCTTTCCTTCTTCAGTTTTTACCAGAGTGAAAAACAGATAAAATACATTATTATAATATAATACTGCAGGATCTCGATAAGCTGTACTATCATCACCTTGAAAAATAATTGGAGACTTTAACGAGGTTAATAGATTTGATTGAGCTTTTGATTGTAAGGTAAGAATTAGAAAAAGTATTAATAATATAAAGTCTAGGGGATTTTTCATTTTATATTGAATTTATTCCTAATATAAGATTGTTAATTATTTTAGCATATTGTTTTCATACTTTTATCAACACAAGGAGATATTAAAATTGGCTATAGCGGTAAATTTTAAGAGCAGTTTCAGATTACATGGAACAAGACCAGCTAACTGCAAAAAAGTTTAGGTGAAGTAAAATGTGGAGAATAAAGTCTGTCCTTACTATTGTTTTTACAAAATGTTGTACTTATGTGCTTTCCCATCTATTTTACCTCATAGTTATTTCCCTCTACAATCGGAATTTCTATATAAGCGCCATTTCTTTTAAACATAATATTTTCACCTGTAGTCGTATTTAATACAGATATACTGTCAAAGTTTGTTGCAGAGACTTTAATTTGATATTTTTCATCATTTTTTAAAGAATAAAACTCTGATACAGTTTTTTTATTAACCATATAAACCCGGGCTATTAAATCATCCAAGGTATTGCCCCTAAGCAATACTACTCCATTGCCACCAACAAAACAAGGCACTTTATTAAGAGGCATCTCAAAATCCTCCAATCGAATTGGACCGGAAAACTTTTCGCCTGACTCCCAATCATACCAAATTCCTTCTGGTAAATAAATATCCTTTTTACCATCCTTATAATTTTTCAGCAGTGGTGTAGCCATGACAGATTCACCAACCATCCATTGGAAATTTTCAGAATTCAAAGTTTTATCATCTTCGGAATAAGCGATATCCATTGGAGTTAGTGTATAAGGAAATCCAGATTCATACGATTTCATCCCAGCACTGTATAGATACGGAACTAAGGCATAGTGAAAATTAACTGCTTTTTTAAAGATGACTTTTTCTTCCTCTTTCCACTCTGACGGGAAAGAACCAACAGCCATTCCTGCGGATAAAGAAAGCAGCCATGTATGGCGAATATTTGAATCAATATCCTTGATATTTTGCATGTTATGTACGCCACATACATCGGAATATACGTTTGGTGCTCCAGAAGATGCATATTGAAAATAGTTTATTACAGTGCGTGCTTCTATGTCTGAAACTTTTGTGTCATTAATTCTCAGTAATGTGCCAGGTGCTGAAAACTCACCACAACGACCGATCACAAGCCCGCCTTCGGTTGCTATTTTAGCGATTGGTTTATTGAAAATGGATGTTTCTTCACCCAGATACATCATGGCGTCTTCTTTTATTCCATCCACTTTCCATTTTGTGTAATTCTTATAAAACCAACTCGCAGCACCAGGTATATTTCCGTCAACTAAATAACACGGTACAATAGGAAATATGCGAGATGTAATCAAGCGTGGTTGGTTAGTGCTATCTTTCAAAAGCAGGTTTTTGGCTTTTGCTTCATCTGACAAGGGATTGCCATAGAAAGAACTGACCTTTA
>JAHEAQ010000023.1:51558-57077 GCA_024642705.1 Bacteroidota bacterium
GGTACAATAGGAAATATGCGAGATGTAATCAAGCGTGGTTGGTTAGTGCTATCTTTCAAAAGCAGGTTTTTGGCTTTTGCTTCATCTGACAAGGGATTGCCATAGAAAGAACTGACCTTTAAATTCTTATCTCGTTTTTCGGTCTTAGGAAAATATGGTCCTCCGGATGGTACTAGGTTTGTGCGTAATCCAATCATCCAATATATATCATTTTGGTGCATCCAATTTTTTAATTTTTCAGGGTCTGGGAATTTTTTTCCAAAGCGACCAAAACTAGTAGTTGTTCCTCCTTCATCCCAAAAACCCGATCCTGTGATTGCCCAACGAATGGGGTAACCTTCATTTATAAATTTGCCAAGAATATCCTTTACTGTATGCTGATTGGTATTCCAGCCCAAAGCATCCCACGACTCCCAGCCTAATTCGAATAGACGTGATTTAGGCTTAATATCTTGATAACCTAATTCGTTTCTGAGCTTTTTAAACTTGGTATAAATTTCTTTGGTTGAGCCTGTGAAAAAATAAAACGTTGAACTGCCTTCAACCTTTGTATTCAGTTGATACGTGTTTTCTGAAAGAACAACATTTTTTTGACCTCGATCAAAAAATACGCCCGCAAAATTATTCTTCGGAAAAATGGTGAAAGTACTCAACCACCGATGGCTACCGCCATTATTTATAATATCGAAAGTTTTTTCTTCTGTACCAGAAAGGTCAAAGCTTTTGTTCCAGCCTCCTGCATCTCCTAATCCATGTGCTACAGGCATTCCTCCAAAACGAACCGAAATTTTTGAATTGGAAATAGAAGGAGAAACTTTTAACTTGGTAATTCCTTCCTCAAAAGTCAGATTTACTTTGGCTTTTTCTTTTTTTTCAGTAAGCACATTTAAAACTACTTCGTGTGATGATTTGGATTCAACTTCAGTTTGTACAACAGGGCTTTCATTAATAAATATGCCTGAAATTGGATTGTTCGGGACGATTAGTTTACCCGCATAATCATAAAAACTCAATGTTAAATTTGCCAGATTTACATTAAGTTTATAATTGCCGTCGTTAAATATTAATTCCTTGTCCTGATTTTTAAAAACAGAACATGAAAAGAGCGATAGCAATACTATAGTAGCTGTTATGCACAAACATTTTTTTCCCATTAATATCAATTATTTTGAAGTCATCTAGCTCACCATTAGTTAATCTAAAATAACAAATTTATCTACTATATATTTGGTTTTCTTGCTCCACACAAAGCACATCATTTAGTAGAAGAATTATAGCCTATTGCTTTGCAATTGTTTTTCAAGTTATACAAAAAATGAAGCGGGCTAAAACATATGGATTTATTGCTTTTTCAGCTATTATCTTTATGCATTGTTTGCGTTCTTTATTTTGTGTAGATCGTGGTCTATATCATGACTGAGCAACTATTTTATATTTTCCGGCCTTTATTGTAAAAGCACCTTCTACAAGATCAACCTGTATTGGTTTTTGGTTAGTTAAATTGATTATTTCTATTTTGGAATTTTTAAAAGAATTCGGAATAATAATTTTTGCTAAACTTGTTTTGGGAACCTCAATTGTCAAAGAGAACGTGCTCCCTATCAATTCCCATTCTGAAGAAATTGTGCCTTGAGGAGATTCGTAGGAGCATTTACTCCATTTTATATCACCAACAGGCTTTGGTGCGATAACTATATTTTTATATGCAATTGAATTGTCGGCCTGATAGATTCCACCTAATCCAGAATAAAACCATTCCATTAGATGCCCGAGCATCATATGAAGATTCGATACATTAGGAAGAGCGTTCCAGCTTTCTGTTAATGAAGTTGCGCCTTTTTTTATTTGTAAGCCATAGCCCGGCTTATCGCTGCGGTTATTCATTTTATAAATAATGTCGGATCTGCCATTTTCACTCAATACCCTAACTAGGAAATGATAGCCTATATCACCTGCTGTAAGAGCATAATCATTTTGTTTTATTGAATCAATAAGGTTATTGAACACTTTATTATAATCGTTCTCTGGAAGTATTCCTGTATAAAGTGATATAGCATAAGAAGTTTGGCTTCCCGTAGAACAAGAACCGGTTTCAGGGTCATAAAATTTCTTTTGAAACGCCATTCTAATTTCTTTTGCCAAATTACCATATTTTTCAATGTCAGCATCTTTGTTCAACAATTTTGCGACTTTAGAAATCAACATTAAATCATAATAATAAATAGAGGTAGCTGTTACTGCTTTAGGAGTTAATTGAGCTTCTCCAGGACGGTTGGGACCTAAATCAAACCAGTCGCCCAATCCGTGACTGAGAATATTATCTTTTGATTTCCCATGAAGATAATCAACATATTTTATCATCATTGGATAAGCTCTTTTTAGAACTTCTATATCTCCGTACCATTTGTAAAGCTGCCATGGGATTATAACAGAAGCGCTTCCCCATTCAGGTGAATCGCGGAAACCATCCTTAAAAGGAACATATTCCGGTGCAATGTCAGGAACTAATCCATTGTCGAGTTGAGAATCAATCATGTCATTCACTATCTTATTATACAGTAGCTGAATGTCGTAATTGTAATGTATAGATGGACCAATGAGATATGTTTCTTCCAACCAGCCAAGTTTTTCACGGTGAGGGCAATCGGTTGCAACGCTTGCCATATTGCTTTTAATGCTCCAATTAATAAGTTCGAATATCTGATTAAACAGTGTATCGGAACAACTAAAAGAGCCTACAATAGGAGAGGAGTTGCGTGTATGAAGCATTTTTAGTTCTACGATTTCAGTATTTGCAGCACTATGTTCCGGCTCAATAATTTCGACGTCGGCATATCTGAACCCATAATATGTAAACTTTGGCTGCCACTCTTCAATACCTTCGCCTTTCAGTGTATAGTTAAATTCAAACGGACCTCCACCGCTAAATTGGGTGATATTGCCGTCTTCATTAATTAATTCATCCGGGCGAATTTTTACTTGTGTTCCTCTATTGCCTTTTACCTTTAATGATATAATTCCAGAAGCGTTTTGACCAAAGTCGTACATTGTTCTTCCAGTTTTTGATTTTGAGATTTTGACAGGAAGAAACTCATCCATTACTTTTAAAGGATAATCCTCTTCAATCACAAGTTTCTCGAGTGAATCGTTTATCACTATAGGCTTTTGCCATTTAGTATCATCAAATCCATACGTGCTCCAGTTTTCTTGTTCCATCGTTGCATCATAATCTTCGCCACCATAGATGCTACTGAATGCAATAGGAGAAGGTGTTACTTTACAATTATCATCGGAAACAATATTCTTTATTGTACCATTTTTCAATTTGATTTGAATGTTGAAAATTAATTTGGGATAACCATAAGCAATAACGAGTTTACGGTAACGCTCACGATTAACATTATAAAAGCCATTGCCAACAAAAACACCAATGGCATTTCCGCCTTCTTTTATTTGTTCTGTTATATCAAATGTGTTATACAATACCCTTTTTTCATAATTAGTCCATCCGGGAGAGAGGAATCGGTCGCCAATTTTATTGTTATTAATATATAATTCATAATGTCCCAAACCACTAATATTAATGATAGCACTTTCGATACTATCGTTTATGTTAAAATCTTTGCGAAACATGGGGACAATCGCTCTTTTTAACCCTTTTTCACCAAGATGGTCTCCAGCCCTATGGACACCCGGAACTATCTTCATGCTATCAGGGAGTTGTTCAAATGAAATCCATTGTGCATTGGACCAGTTGTCAGATTTAGTTGTGGGTCCTTCTTTTTTGCCGCTCATAAATAAAATTGCTGCTAATAAAAAGAGTATATTTTTTCTCATATTTTAAGTATGTTCATTTATTTAATGTATTACGCATTTTTTAGAAATATTTTTGAATCGTCTTTATATCAATATTCTGACTAAAGTTCGATAAGTCGTTGATTATCAACATGCATTTTTTAGCCATTTTGCTAAGATAATCAACCTTTCACTAATGCCAAGGTTAGCAAGGGAAATTAATTTGCCGTGAAAAAATTGACACCTTGTTTGATCAATTATGGTCGGCCAAATCTGGGTAACAAAGCACAATGGCAGACATAAGAATAGTATCCGACTGCGCGGCACTTTCCTGTCAAGCCACAAGGAAGTTTGGCGGTCTAAATACCTTGAATTTAATGCTATATCGGCTATTGTTTTTATACAATATGTGTGCCCAGTATGGCCATCTTTTTCGAATGAAGATACTTAATTGAATGATCTTCAAATTACGGATTGCAGCTCAAGGATGAACTGCAATCAATGTTTTCCAGCGTCTTTACTTTTCCGCATATACGTTGGTACTGACGCTTAGGTCAGCAGAACTGTGAGAGGTGCACCCACCTGTTATCGTTGGTGGCGTCGTCTACTCGATTATCAATAGTTTCTAGTTCTATTTTATTCAACTTCTTTTTATTGTTCTCAGCAGTCATCCTTTATACGTATGGGTACTAATGCTTATTATAATCAGTTTTGGAAATTGTATTGTAAACCAGCTTTTGAAAATCAGTTCTCCAATCACGTTTTAATTTAGTTGTATTAGCACAAGCAATAATAACTATACCCCTTTCTGGAAATAGGTAAAACATTGACTGAAACCCCAAAACACCTCCAGTATGAAAGATCATATTTATGGAATCATTTTGAACAATATCCAGACCATAGCCATACTTGACGTCCTTTCCCATGTCAATGTCTGCAGTATAAGGTGTCATCATTTTGCCCAAAGTCTCTTCTGTTAGTAGCAAATTCGTTGAAAAGGCTTTTTCCAGTTTATAAAGGTCTTCAACTGTTGAATACATGTTTCCTGCACCTCTTTTTATGAGCATATTGTCAAAACCTGCATGCTCTACCTTTCCATTTGCATTAACTTCGTATCCTTCAGCTCTCTGCAATAATATTAGATTAGGGTAATCTCCGCCAGAATCGAACATTCCCAATTTTTCAAAAACTTCCTCTTGAACAAAAGAATCAAATGGCAGATTACTAACTTTCTCTATGATTATTGAAAGAACAAAATATCCCATATTACTATAACTCATAGCAGTACCAGGTTCATGCACTAAAGGAAGGCTTTGATATATCTCTAATGTTTCTTCAATTGTAAGATTATGTTTTGTATCCATATCTTCTGGCTGATGGGCAAGGCCTGATGTGTGAGTTAATAGTTGATGTATTGTAATATCATTCCATGTAACTGGAATATCTGGGATGTATTTAGATAGATGATCGTTAACATCGATAAGTCCTTTCTCAAAAAGAATCATGACTGCAATGGCAGTAATTGGTTTAGAAATAGATCCGATTCGAAATTTTGTATCAATTGTGTTTTTTACTTGTGACTCTCTAATCGCATAGCCAAAAGATTTGGAATAAGTGCTTTTTCCATCAATAACGATTAGTGCATTACCGCTAAAATTTTCAATACTTTGAAAAAAATCATCAAATTCTTGATAATCACCATTAGATGGTTTTTTCTTTTCACT
>JAHEAQ010000158.1 GCA_024642705.1 Bacteroidota bacterium
AGCAAGCAGGAGTGTGAAAGATAGTTTTTTTATCATTGGTTTAATGAATTGGTAATTGAATGATGAAAGCTGTTCCCTCGTTTTCTTTTGTGCTTACTTTTATTTCTCCTCCATGGGCCTTAATGATATCATAGCTTAATGATAATCCCAATCCCGTCCCTTGCCCAGTAGGTTTTGTTGTAAAGAAGGGCTGGAAAATTTTATCTTTGATGGAGTCGGGAATGCCATTTCCGTTATCGTTAACGGTGATTTCAATCTTGCCATCCAATTGTTTGGTTTTAATGGTCACTTTCGGCTGGTAACCTTTTTTACTTTTTTTCGATCTTTCGTCGATAGCTTGGAAGGCATTGTTGATTAAATTGAGCAAAACCCTGCCCATATCTTGGGGAATGATGTTAATTTTAGCTAGGGTAGGGTCAAATTCTGTTACAAAAGCGGATTGAAAATTGCTGTCTTTTGCTCTCAGTCCGTGGTAAGCAAGGCGGAGATATTCATCGCATAAGAGATTGATGTCGGTCAATTCTTTTTCACCAGAGCTGGTTCTAGAATGTTGTAGCATTCCTTTTACAATTGCATCGGCTCTTTTACCATGATAATTTATTTTTTCTTCATTTGCCTTAATATCCTTAGCAATGGCTTTTACTTCATCCAAATTTCCTTTGTTTACTTCTTCACTTAATTCATCAATCAATTCAGTATTTACTTCACTAAAATTATTGACAAAGTTCAGCGGATTCTGTATTTCGTGGGCTATACCTGCAGTAAGCTCACCGAGTGAAGCCATTTTTTCGGATTGTATGAGCTGGGACTGGGTGGCCTTCAATTGAATTAGGCTATCTTGAATTTCTTCTTTTTGTTGATTCAAAAGTGCATTGGCTTTTTGTTTGCTTTTATTGTTTCGGTAAAGAATCAGGCTCACTAATAAAGCCGACAAAAGTGCCCCTGTAATACTAAAAATCCATACGCGCTGAATTTTACTTTGCTGAATTTTTTGTGTTTTCTCTTTTTCCAGCAGGTTAATTTGTTTTTCACTTTTATCAATAATCGAACGTATCTCAGCTTCTGCAATTTTGTTGGCATTTTCAGTTTTGTTCGACTCGGTAATTATTTCCTGGTACATCTTAATGTAATCAAGCGCCTTTTCAGATTGCCCCTTCTCAACATAAATTTCAGCGATTAAAATGCTGATTTTAACTTTTATGATTGTTCTTGCATGATTTAATTGATTTTCTCTTTCAAGGCATTCCAATCCATATTTTAAAGCGCTGTTCATATCCCCCAACTTTTGATAGCACTCGGCTATGTACAAAAGAGTAAAGGATATCGTGTACGCTGCAGTTTGTACACTGTCTTCAAAACTTAAATACGTTTCGTATGTCTTTTGAAGGTAAGCGATAGCCTCTCTGTATTTACCCTCGTCCATTAGAATTTGCCCTTCCAGCATATTATTCAATGCCAGCAATAAAGGTCTATCCTGTTCATTGGCACCTTGAAGAGCAAGAGCCATATAATGTCTGGCTTCGTCGTATCTTTTTAATTCGAAAAGAGAAAGAACAGGACGTTGATAAGCATTATGAAGTCCGATATTGTCATTTAGTTTTTTAAATATTGAAATGTACTTTTCATATATTTCAACAGCCTTTTCATGCATTTCAAATTGTTGATAAGCATATCCCAATTGATTGTATATTTTGATCAACCTATTCAAATTACCCTTTTCCTCGAATTCATCGGCACTTTTTAAGTAATAATCAATTGCTAAAGCATATTGACCTGAGTTGTTAAAATAATTAGCCTGTAGGTAGTTTAGATAGTCGCTATCGATATGATCTTTAGCTTCAGCAAACATTTCAATTAACTTTTTTTCTATTTTACCACTTTCATCTGTATCTCCTTCTAAGATGTTCAAATATATCAATCGCGAATAAGAAATAAATTTAAGGTACAACTGACTTAAATCACTACTTAGTTCAATCATCTTTTTCGCAATAATTTTTGTCTCATTTGTCCTCCCAAGGATATAATAACTCCATCCCATTTCATCGATAATTGTAAATTGGATTTCCTTATCGTCAAGATTTTCAAAATACTGAAGCAGGGGTATCAACTTTTCAAGGATTTGTTCAGGATTGTTTTGCGGATACCCAATCGGAACATTTAATTCGGTAAAATATTCAGCAAGTTGATTGTCAGATTCCTCCACCAATCTCCTGGCCTGTTCAAGTCGATAATTGTGTATTTGACCTTGGCGTGAAATTGCTGCGAGAGTTATATAATACATGATTTGGCCGCCCTTGAAATCGATTTTGCTGGAAAGTTCACGTGCATCTCTGGTTGCAATAAATCCTTTTTGAAATTCCTGGTTAAAAAAACAAAGCCGGGCATATTCATTTAAAAGCCTGACCTTTTCTTCGTCAGCTTTTGGTCGTGAATCAATAAGCTGTTGCAGACTGTCAATTTTTGCAGGATTGATCAATAAAGTATCTTGGGCTTTAACCAATGAAATCAAGTCAAAAAATATAATCAGGCTGATAATCAAATATTTATTTTTCATAATTAACCTTGTAATGTGATAATGAATTCGGTTCCAATGTTTATTGCCGATTCAACCGTAATAGTTCCACCATGTGCCTTCACAATATCGTAGCTCAAACTCAATCCTAATCCCGTCCCTTGTCCTGCAGGTTTAGTAGTAAAGAAAGGCTGGAAGATTTTTTCTTTGATAGAATTAGGAATGCCATTTCCGTTATCGTTAACGGTGATTTCGATCTTGCCTTCCAATTGTTTGGTTTGAATGGTTACTTTCGGTTGGTAACCTTTTTCACTTTTTTTCGATCTTTCGTCGACAGCTTGGAAGGCATTGTTGATTAAATTGAGCAAAACCCTGCCCATATCTTGGGGAATGATGTTAATTTTAGCTAGGGTAGGGTCAAATTCTGTTACAAAAGCGGATTGAAAACTACTGTCTTTGGCTCTCAGTCCGTGGTAAGCAAGGCGGATATATTCATCGCATAAGAGATTGATGTCGGTCAATTCTTTTTCACCAGAGCTGGTTCTAGAATGTTGTAGCATTCCTTTTACAATTGCATCGGCTCTTTTACCATGATAATTTATTTTTTCTTCATTTGCCTTAATATCCTTAGCAATGACTTTTACTTCATCCAAATTTCCTTTGTTTACTTCTTCATTTAATTCATCAATCAATTCAGTATTTACTTCACTAAAATTATTGACAAAGTTCAGCGGATTCTGTATTTCGTGGGCTATACCTGCAGTAAGCTCACCGAGTGAAGCCATTTTTTCAGATTGGATGAGTTGAGCTTGGGTGGATTTGAGGTGTTCCAAAGATTCTTTCAACTCATGGGTTCTTTCTTCCACCTTCATCTGTAAAAACGCTTTTTCCTTCCGCAACTTTCTTTCCCTCCACATGCTGAAGATCCGCAAAGCTGCAAGAAACAGTAATCCATATATTATGTAAGCCCACCAGGTGACCCACCATGGTGGCAGAATCTTAATGGTAAGCGAAATTCCTTCTTCATTCCATACTCCATCGGCATTAGAAGCTTTTACTCGGAAAATATAATTACCCGGAGAAAGGTTGGTGTATGATGCTTTTCTTTCTTTTGAGGGTACCGTCCAATTGTTGTAATAGTTCTCTAGCTTCCAGCTATACTGGTTGTCTTCTGACCGCAGGTAGTGCAAAGCAACAAAGTCAAAACTCAAATCTTTTTGCCAATACTCTAATTCAATATCATCCGTATAGGCAACGGATTGTTTAAAAATTGTTCCGTCCGGTTTTGAGTAAAGTGAATCATTGATGCCTACCTGCGTGATAACAATAGAAGCAAGCGATGTATCTTTTTTTAGCAGGTTGGCTGGTACAATATGATTGAGACCATGCCTACCCCCAATCCATATATCACCACTGGATGTTCTTATTGACACATAATCTCCGTTATAAGGTTGAAAGCCATCTTTTTCAAAGTATGACTCGAATGTTT
>JAHEAQ010000104.1 GCA_024642705.1 Bacteroidota bacterium
AAGCTGCAAGCCGTTGTTTGCAGTTCATCCTAAAGCTGCAAGCCGTTGTTTGCAGTTCCTTCATTACAGAGTGAAATCTTTCACTCTGTTTTCTACTGCGTAGAAACCATTCAGTCATCATCTAGATTAATTTGCAACTTCATACGAAAAAGATGTCCATGCTGGGCGCACACACCATATAAAATTACTTAATGATGTGAGTCTACTTTTGAAAATACTCACGAATTTTCTATACGACTATAAATTTCTAAATTAGCTGCTAAAATAACTCAAGTAATTCATACACATATTACTTCTGAAGCTTCTAATCACATAAAGGAATTAAATCGATAAAATTTTCACTAGATTAAGGTGTTTTTTAAAAATAATTTGGCAACAATGAAATATATGTTTTTTACGCTTCTACTATTTTTCTTTACAATAGAAAGTGGATTTACACAAAATAGGCTATCAAATAAAGAAAATACAAATCAATCAAATTCACAAAATTATAAAAAAATAAAAGATATCATTATCTATGAAGACCCTCAGTTCTATTCCTCTTTCCCTTCAGTAATCAGGCGGCCAAATGGTGAACTGTATCTGGCATTTCGCAGAGCTCCAGATCGGAAAATATTTAGCGAAAAAGGGACTAATCATATAGACCCTAATAGCCATTTAGTTATGGTTCGTTCAAAAGATGGCGAAAATTGGACAAAAATCCCTGAGTTAATTTATGCAGATCCTTTTGGTGGATCTCAAGATCCATGTTTACTTCAACTAAAAGATAAAACTATTTTATGTACCAGTTATGGTTGGGCTATTGTTAGGCCAAAAGGTGTAGATAATCTCAAGAAGCCATTTATTGATGCGGGTAATGGTGCTATATTTTTGGGCGGATATATTATACGTTCAACGAATGGTGGAAAGAGCTGGGAAGCCCCCATTTATCCACCTAATATTACGCCCGAAGTTAATTTTGATGCGCTTGGAAATCCACTTCGGGCATATAATCGAGGGGCTATGTTTGAAGGAAAAGACAAAAAAGTCTATTGGATAGTGGCAGCCCATGATAGTCTTAATAAAACCTCCAATCATTTGTTGATCTCCGAGAACAAAGGAATCACTTGGGAGTATTCAAGTGTTGTAGCTATGGATGAAAAAATATCATTTAATGAAGCCTCAATCATTGAAACTCCAAAAGGGGATTTAGTAGGTTTTATAAGAACATCAGGCGCAGACGATCAAGCATTTATTTCTCGCTCTTCTGATGGAGGCAAGACATTCAAATGGGAAAGCATGGGCTTTCAAGGTCATCCTCTAAATGCACTGAGACTTCCAGATAATCGCGTATTGCTTACTTATGGATACCGTCATAAACCATTTGGAATCCGTGCACGAATTTTAAATGCAGAATGTACAAATTTTGAAACTGCTCCTGAGATGATTATCAGAGATGATGGTGGCAATGCAGATATAGGATATACTTGGCCCGTTCAATTAAGTAAGAATCGCGTCCTAGTTGTCTACTATTTTAATTTGGAAAATGGCACACGACATATTGCTGGATCCATTCTTGAAATTAATCCTTTGAGAAGTGATGACTAGTATTTATAAATATTCAGTTTAATTGATAACCATCCATTCTATTCTAAAAATGAATAACGACAAAACATATCTCATATCTTTCTACCGAAATTTATTTTAGGCTTGACTGCTATCAGAAAAGTGAAAAGTAATGATGAGAAATGACACTCCAAGAAAATCCTTTTCATTTTAGGAATCTTTGGTAAATTTTAACCTAAAAATATAGTGAGTTGAATTATAGCAAAATATTAGTTTTGTGTATTAAACATTAGCACTTTAAAATTAAAATTGGTATGAAAAATAACCTAATTATCAATAAATTCATCCAACAGCTCCGTTAATTCTAATTCGGAAGTCTTTTGCACTATAGAAAAATTGGAGATCATGTTCATGGATTCATAATATTCCTTCACAAAATCATATGTCTTTAAGGAAGCTGTATCCATATCTCCACTTTCAGAATCTATGACCAGCATTAATTTTCCAGGGGCAAATGCTGCAGCTAAATCAGGTAGGTCGTAATGTGGCAAAGCGCCAGCAACGGTGAAAGGAATATATTCCGAACTATAGATTTTTTCCGAAACTATATTTTCAAAAGATAACAGTGGTTCCAAAAACAACATTCCTTTAAATTCTACTCCGGAAATGGCCGCGTGCAGCAAGCTTGAATTAAAGCCTCGTTTGGATATTCCAATAATTTCTTTTTCGTCCAATTTCAGTTCTTTCTTGCAAAATTGAAGCAAAGTCACAATTGCCTCAACATGGATGGCCACGGTACTTTTGCCATTCAAAATACCAGCAAACCATTGGTTATATGAGGTATTTTCAAAATAGGCATCCCCCTTTAAATATCCGGAACCCAATTCGCCGAATCCAGGGATATCAGGTGCAATTACTATTACGCCTTTACGGACCAATTGAATTGGAATTGCATAGGCTTTATCGGAATTTTTATCCTTTATATCATCTAAATAAATGGCCACTTGCTTTGTAGCTTGTTTTGGCAAGAAGGCAATGAAAGGAAGTATTTTATCCCCTGATTGAACAATCAAATATTTGTTGAGGTAATACGTATCAAATTCCGTCTGCCCAGAAAATATCAATTTTCCACTTTCACCATTTGGAGAAATGCCAGAAATCTCTTTAACCTTTCCCTTTAAGATGGATAAATGTTGGTTCAAATCACTTCTTTTTCCGTTTAAAATATCCATATTTCCTTTTGTTAGGGCAGAATTTATATCAAACAAAAAATTACTTTGAATCGAAGTCGCTAGTTGACCAGATGCGGTGACGTGCAGTTCTTCAGCAGGAAAAATAGCAATTTCTTCGTCCTTTGAACTTCCCGGATTATCCAAATGCTTTTGAAAAAAAGCATACATGGCTTCCCTATTCTTTACAGTGGATTGATGCCCTGCATTATCTTCAACCATTAGAATATTTTCTGCTTGACCAAAAGCTTTATAACACAATTGCGCTTCCAGATAAGTTTCTCTGGCTCCCTGGATACTGAACATATCGCTTGTTGTGGTAATTATCAAAGTGGGTTTAGGAGCCCTAACTTCCAAGAGATCGGCATGATCTAAACCTAGTTGAATACCCCTCGATAAATTCTGCTCTGCATCTTGTGGGCCTCCTGATTTTAGCTGATATTCAAGAGTGGTAATATAACATTCCGGCGCAGAAGCTTGGATTCTATCGTCAAAAGCTGCAATATGGGAAGCCTGTGTTCCTCCACCAGATCTGCCTGTAATACCAATCCGGTGCGGATCCACTTCATTCCGCGTCAATAAATAATCAACTGAACGAATGCCATCCCAAATCATATACTTAGCAGTTGAGGTACCGTTTATAAGCAGTTGGGCACCGGGATAGGAATGCTCTTGGGTTGGTCTAAAACGCGATTTTCCTTCCATTTCATCGAAATACTGTTTTCTTTCCCCTTGTCCGATGGGATCAAAGGCAAAAACAGCAAAGCCTTTCTTGACCAAATTAAGAATAACATGTTGATAGACGTTACTTCTAAATCCCATATCACTATGCCCACTGCAATAAATAATAGTAGGCATCTTTCTATTTTCCCCATCTGGAATAAAAAAAGCTGCTGTTACTTTAACACCGGGCAGGGATTCGAAATATAATTTTTCCACGCTATAGCCGTCCTTTTTAATTTTTTGGGTCAAGACAGGATTCAGGGGTGTCTTTTTAGGAAAAGGCCCTACCGACTCCAGTAGTTTTTCTTTTACCAATTCTTGTCGCCCTTCCCAATCCGTTTTCGATCGTAACTTTAAAATGGAATCTTTTCTTTTAGCAAGGCTAGCAAACGATAGTTCACATTGCTGTTTATAGAGTAGATTTTCTGCATCGGAATAATAGGTCCAAAAATCCAGGACAGAATAATTGGTTTGGGAATGCCCCAACTTCGAATAAAATAAGGAAATTAGAAGTATTCCAGGAATCAGCAAATGGTAATGAAGTCTTTTGGACATAATTGAATTATTGGCATCAAAAAGTAGAAAAAATCAATTCCAAGATAAATAATTAATCGTTTTAAAAGCGAAACTTGATCCTATTTAGAACGAAACTATGGCTAAAAAAGAGAAATGACTTATCAATTATTCAAGTATTACGTGGAATAAGCATTTCAAAAACATTTGAAGTTTACCTCAGGAGGAGATAAATCCTATTCAAAAAAACAATTAGTCCAATAGATTTAATTAATTTGGTATAAAAGTATAATTGGGCTATGCGCAATGTTTATAGTCATTTGTTGTGCTTCATTATAACCAACCGCTAACCAATGATAAAATTCTTTAGAAAAATTAGACAAAACTTACTAATGGAAAACAAAACTGGAAAGTATTTTAAATATGCCATTGGAGAAATATTGCTTGTTGTTATTGGAATATTGATTGCACTTGGTTTGAATAATTGGAATGAGGATAGAAAGTCTATACGGACTTCAACAATACTATTAAAGGAAATAGTTGAAGACCTAAAATCGGATACCGTAGCATTTAATGCAGCGTACAATTCTGTTTTAGAACAAATTCAAAATGAGGAATGGGCGCTTGCTAGACAAGACTATGAAATTAATCACGTTGAACAATTATGGGATTGTTTTAGTGGATGGTATTATGATTATTACATTAATGAAAGGACATTTCAAAAAATCCAAAATGATGCCAATACAAGAATAATTGGATATGATTCAATTTTCGAAAAAATAACTAGCTACTACAAAGTTCATAATGATCGATTAAAAGCCCACGTAAAATGGGATATCAAAGAAGTATCGGAAGGACAACAATATATGAAAGAATTGGAAACCGGTATTGAAATCGATAATTATCGTATACAAACACTTTCTAACGGCAAAGCCATAAAAAGCTTTACAAGTATCCAAGATTCATTACAAAAAGGAAAATTGATGATTGATTTCGCAAAATCAATTTTGGGAAGGAATCACTTCAAAAACAACTACATTAGACACTCTAGAGTACTAGATATTTTTGATCAAACAAGATTTGAGGCGGCAAATTTGATAAAGGAAATAAATAAGGAAATAAATAATTTTGAAAGATAACGAAAGCACAATCGAGTAGACGGCCCCACCAGCGATAACTGATGGGTGCGCCTCTCACACCACCATACGTACGGGTCTCGTATACGGCGGTTTATTAAATCGAAATTCCAACTTTAGAGTAGTAATCTGTCAAGGAAACATAGCCTTTACGTTTTAGTAGTGATACTTGTATTGTTGTACCAAGAATAGGGCTTTGAGCAACAGCCCAACCACCCATTCTAGTTCTACTCCACGCATAAGCCATACTTTTCTTAACTCCTAGTTTAATAAGATTCTTACGTTTACGCTCAGGCTTTTTCTAATCATGCCAGATGCAGTATCTCAACCGATTTCTCAACCACTCATCTACCTTCTTTAGCTTTGTATAAATGTTGCCTAGTCGGTAGTTATTAATCCATCCTTGATAGATCAATTTTAAGCGTCGTAATCGTTCGCTAAAACTCCATGGAAGCGTTTTCTTGGTTGCTCGCTTGAGTTTCCTCTTTAGTATATCCCAGCTACTTTTACTTACTATCAATTGGTATTGTCCTTTGCTTCCCCTCTTATAGATAGAAGTGAAGGTGTGACCTAATACTTTGAAATTTGATGGTCTTCTGATTCCACTTTTCTCTCTATTGATTGGTAACCCCAGTTTATCTCTTAAAAAGACATATACTTCATTACCAATAGAGCGTGCTTCCGTTTTCGATCTTGTGTAGATACTGAAATCGTCGGCATAGCGGATAAATTTCAACCCTCGTTTTTGCCTCCCCTTCCGAAAGGTTTACTTTCGGTTCCTTCCCTATTTTGATGCTATCAAAATTCCTGCGGATCGTTCAGTCATCCAATTGATCCAACATAATGTTGGAAAGTAAGGGACTTAAGGGGCTGCCTTGCGGAACCCCTTTTCGTCGCTTTTGTAACTTGCCATCTATAAGAATTGGTGCACATAACCATTTACGAATTAAGCGCATCGTGGTTTTGCATTTCATCTTCTCATAAATTAGCTGTAGTATCTTGTGATGAGCAACTTCGTCAAAGAACTTACTCAAGTCTATGTCAACTATATCACTATATCCTTCATTGATATATGCGAGTGATTGTTTCAAAGCTTGTTGCATGTTCTTCTTCGGACGGAAACCATAACTGTAATCTGAAAATTCTAATTCGAATCTAGTCATCAGCTGCTGGCTTACCGCTTGTTGCAGCCATCTGTCCACTACGGTGGGTATTCCTAAGAGGCGTTTCTTTCCATTTAATTTAGGAATCTCTACTCCTCTGATAGCATCTGGCAAGTATTTGCCTCCAAGTATTTCTCGCACTAGATCGCTCTGGTGGATTGATAAAAATTCTTGAAGACCATCTACTTCCATTCCATCTACACCACACGAACCT
Source organism: Bacteroidota bacterium (assembly GCA_024642705.1). Classification (GTDB taxonomy): domain Bacteria; phylum Bacteroidota; class Bacteroidia; order Chitinophagales; family Saprospiraceae; genus Portibacter. Next base: position 6,524 of record JAHEAQ010000104.1, read on the forward strand.
TTATTGCTTACCACTCGTAGGCGAGCTTTATATTCCCTCCCATCCGAAAGCGGTTCCTTCCCTTGAATGTCTCCCAGACACTCACCCTGCGGGATCGGTCAGTCATCTTGTAAAATCTTTGCTATCAATTCATTTTTTTTTCTGTCTTTTTAGACCAAGGCTATCGAGTTGATTCCTTGGTTAATCAAGACGTGATTTAATGTTCAGTCCTTCCCAAATTGTGAGTCCTAGAGGGTATGGTTTTGGCATTCCTCACTCGTTTCTTTTGGTACTATGACCTCGGCTGACTTCTCTGATTTATCAACGAAATCAGAGATTTCCCCAGGTAATTGCATCTTCTTTCCATCGATATCTACTTGATCTACTAAAAGAGCCTTTTGGTATTCTTAGGGCTTTGCAATGATGTGCTTACTCACCCCAACTCTAATAGCCTCTGTATCAAGTTTCTGTTCGTTAGAACCGGCTTTTGTAGTTTCGCTTCCTTCAGATCTAACCTCGCGGTTAACACCCTTGCGACTTACTAATGGTTCAAGGTGTCAACCTCGCCCATAAAGGACTTTCACCTTCTAGATTAATTCGTATCTTCATACGAAAAAGATGCCCATGCTGGGCACACACAATGGCTATAAGTAATTGCTTTTTCTCGCTTACTTCTGAAAATCCTCGCGGATTTTCAGTTTGGTTTGTCGTTGCAAAATTAAGTGCTAACACACGCAACTACTCATAGCCGAGACCGTCAGACTGCGCAAAAACTTAACTAGTTTAATTGCTCCAACTTTTTGATAAAATTCTAGTTTTCATATCTTATTAGTGTAAATACCAACACTATTTCTATGGATTTCATACAAAGATTTACTTGGCCTTAATTGCAAATGAATTGTTATAATCTAAAGAGACTTATGTCCATTTTGTCAATAAATGACCTTGGAAAGTGGCTAAAAATGCTTTTCACATATTTGGGCTGAAAACGACCTTTTTTTAGTGGCTCAGCAAGCTTTAGGCAGAAATAAAAGAAAAGTAAAACGCATAAAAAATCAAGTTTTAGGTAGCTTAGCGATAAGCTATGCAAGAAATATTAATTACTTTTAAAAATAATTGGGGTTTATGCGCAGACTCCCGTTGTGCTTCTTGGTAATGTTCAACCTTTAATAACAAATATGGTAAATAGAATATTTTTCAGTGTAATTTATCTGATATTTTTAAATCATTCTTTTGGTCAATCCATAGATGCTTCAACCATCATTGCCACAGATTTAAACAATCGTCTTGACAGCATTTTTGCCGATGTGGGTAAAAATCATCCGGGATGTGCAGTTACAATCATCGAGCATGGAAAAGTTTTAACGCGAAAGGATTATGGAATGGCAAACATTGAAAATCAAGTGCCATTTACACATCAATCTGTGGTAAAGATGCCTTATTCGGAGGCAAGAGAATTTATTTCCATAGCTGCTGTTTTGATGGACAAAAAGGGGGTTTTTAATTTAAATGATAAGGTAAGGAAATATTTTCCTGATCTTCCTGATTGGTCCGAACCGGTTACCCTTTGGGATCTATTGAACCATCGAAGCGGGTTTGTAGATGAATGGTCGACATTATTGTTAATGTATAACAGTATGTCGAATCGTTTTGAAACGGAGCAATTTTTAAGACTGCTTTATAACCAGTCGACTCCTGAAATTGAACCTGGGAAGGGATATATGTATTGCAATTCAGATTTTGGATTACTCCGTCTCATTATGGAAAAGGCATCAGGAGAAAATTTACCCGACTGGATAGAAAAGCAACTTTTTGTGCCTTTGCAGATGATGAATACTCATATGCAAAAAAATCCAACTGATATTATTCCGAATAATGCCACTTTATACGAAGGAGCAATTGGAGGTGGATATCAACATGCTCATGTTCAAAAGACATCACCAGGAGGCAATTATTATATACTTACAACTGCAAATGATCTTGAAATTTGGGCAGCTACAGTAAATGATATTTCTTCCGAGGTAAGTATGGCAATAACTAAATTAACTACTAACGTTCGGCAAATGCCAGGTAAGGAAAATCATTTTATAATTGGATATACCCACCGTTCCGTAAACAATCAACAAGTAATAATTCATGAAGGTGTTAATGGTTATAAATATATGACTCATATTCCTTCGAGGGGTTTAACCATTATTACATTAGGTAATCTAACATATGATGGATTTTCAGAAGAGAATGAAGCAATCACAGACTACTTCTTAAAAAAACCAGCATTTGTATTGCTTAAATTAATAACAAAGCCCATTTTATTACCTGAAAGTGAATTATCAAAATACACAGGCAATTTTAGATGGCAAAATCAGGTTTCTTGGGAAGGCTCTAACCAGACAAGGAAATTCAGCAGCATATTTATTGAAGATGGAAAACTGAAAATGAGAATTAACGGCAATTATGTCGTTGAACTTACACCTGTTGCAAAAGATGTTTTTTATTATCATGAAGGTACAGAGTTGGAAGGTTATGGCGCACAATTTGAATTTAGTCAAACTTCGCTAGACTCACCTTTGAAATTAGTTGTTACTTATGATGACGGCTTCCCTGGAGTCACCATGATCAAAGACACAGAAGACATCTGGAATCCTTCAATAGAAAATCTAAAGGAATTTACAGGAAGGTTTTACAGTAAGCACCTTGACTATTTCTGGAATATTGAATTGAATCAGACTGGGAAATTAATTCTTAAAAGTTCAAATTTACCAGATATTGAATTAGAACCTGACGGATATAATCAGTTCCATTTTATAGGAGAACAATATCCAGGAGTTGGATTTGATAGATGGATATTATACAATAAAGATGATCAAGGTGTAATAACCCATTTAACAGTGTGGACAGGGCGAGTGATGCATCATAGGTTTGATAAGCAATAAGAATTAGCATGTAAGCACAACGCCTTATATAAGCTATGGTTTGGTCTGTCCTACTTGTAAAATCCATTCATTTTATAAAGCTAGATTTTATTTGGAGAGGTTGGTGCTAAAACACGCCAAAGCTCGTATACAAAAACATTGTATTTCATTCCCCCGATTTGGCCGACCAAAATTGATCAAAAAAAAATATCAATTTTCTCAAGGCAAATTAATTTCCCTTCCTAATCTTAGCTTTAGTTCAAGGATTATTATCTTAGCAAAATAAAAGGAAAAAGCATTTTGATAACCAACGACTTATCAAACGTTAGTTGGAATTAAAAACTAAAATCAAAATAACAAAATGGAAATATTACGAAAGATAATCTACTTCATCCTTTTAATTAATTTTACAATTGTATGCTATGGTCAAGATTATGAAGATTTTTCTTTAGAAGAATCAAGGGAATTTCATCGAGAATTTACAAATAGTATGTTTATCGACGGAGGAGAAATGTCTCGATATTTATACCTTCATTTTACTGAATTTTTCCCACATACGTTAATTTATCGAAGTGGTGTTATCAGAGAATTGCCTCTCAATCTGAGAAAAGACGTTTCGAATTATACAACCACTATTGACAACGGTAAACAAACCCTTCATGACTATGTCCACAACTCTCTTACTGACGGAGTTATCATCATCCATAAAGGCAAAATAGCATTTGAGGAATATCCTCGGATGATGCCAAAAGATAAACACCTATACTTCTCAGTTTCAAAAACTTTTGTCTCAACTTTGATTGCGATATTGGAAGACAGAAAGTTGATTGATGTGTCCAAACCAATAGAATATTACATGCCAGAACTCAAAGATTCTGGATGGAAAGGAATTCCTGTAATTGACATTTTGGATATGAGTTCAGGCATTAACTGTCGAGAAATGGAAGAGGGAGCTCGTGATAATCCAGAAACTTGTTTTCAGAAATTTCAAGCAGCATTTGGTTTTCCAAACTTAGAAACTGCTATTGATAACCCAGTTGAGTTTTTACAAACCATGGAGCAATTTGAGTCGAATGGAGAAAAAATGGATTACACCTCCATCAATACATGGCTTTTAGGTTGGTTGGTAGAAAGAGTCTCAGGGAAATCTTTTAGTGATATGATGACGACCGAAATATGGCAAAAGATGGGCGCCGAATCAGACGCTTTAATGTTGACAGGTACCCAAGCTCATGCCGCTACCCCCTTAGGAGTTAATTCGAATCTCAGAGATTTGGGAAGATTCGGTTTATTATTCACCCCTTCTGGAAGACAAGAACCCTTTAATGTGATATCCGATGAATACCTTGATAAAATACAAAATGGAGGGAGACCCGAAATTTATGCTAATGGTTATGTACCAAATATGTTCAATGATAAAACGGTTATTAAGCATAATACCTATCAATGGGACCATGTTACCGAAGAAGGAGATTTTTATAAAGCAGGGTTAGGAGGACAAGGATTGTACATTTCTCCCAAAAGAGATTTAGTGATAGCTTTTTTTGGAACACATGACGAGAATATGAGGATGAATTCAATGCCTACTATCGCAAGGCAATTGGCTACTTCTGGACTTTTTGATTAATGGTAAAGATTGAAAACAGGCTCCTAAAAAGCATAAATTGTTGATGAGTGTTATGTCACTCACACCATTTATTCCAGCTGTTAATTTTAAATTTGAGGGAACGAACCCCAAGGGTGAAGGTCTGGTCACCGCTGGCTAGAGCCTTTGGCGACGGACGGAGACCTTCAAGAGATTAAATCACAAAGGCGGATGGGATTGCCTATAAATATTTGATAACATGATTAAGTTTTTTAGACACATACGTCAGCGACTACTAACCGAAAATAAGTTCAGCAAGTACTTGCTTTATGCTATTGGAGAGATTGTTCTTGTGGTTATTGGAATATTGATTGCAATTCAAGTTAATAATTTAAACGATAGAAGAAATATTGCAACCAATGCAAAAAATAACTTAAATACTCTTAGGGCCGAATTAATATCCAATACAGAAAAGTTGAAATTCAATATCGATGTTGTAAATGCTCAAATCAGAAATAGCCTTGATTTGATCGATTCATTGAATAACAATGTGGATTTGGATGATAAAGATCTCTATCTTCTAGATAAAATAGGACAATTAGGACCACTTAGACTAAAATCTTTAACAACAACGTCACTTGGTGATTTTATTAATTCTGGTTCCTATAGTGCTTTCCTTACTGGTAAGATCAAAAACCATCTATTAGTATATAATTCAGAAATCCAAAACGTCGATTTTACTCTGGATAGATTTGAAGAATACTGGAAAGAAATTGAGTTACCATATCTCACTAAGCACTTTAGTATTTTAGATATGTATACACAAGGCCTCTCCAATTCGAGAGGACAAACTAATAGATTGACTGAAAACTCAATTCTAAAATCGAATAAAAAATATTTTACAAATGACCTTGATGCATTTTTCAATAATCGAGAATTTGCGAGTATGTATACAGCAAGGTTTGCCGAATTAAGAGCCGTTTTTTATGCAATGGATTCATTAGATAACTCTATTGATGACCTAATTAAAAGTATAAACACCATCCTTTAATAACGAAAGCACAACAAAGAACTGAGGATAAAAACAAATAAAATCCGTTAATTTTTTGCTAATATACTTCTATGGTTTTCATCATAAGGTAATGGATTTTTAACTACTGTTTTATAACGTATTAAAAACAGCAAAGAGTGCAAGTTTTTTTCTTTTGCTCTTGTTCTAGATTGACGGATTACAGGTTTGATTCCCACAGATCGACATAGTTCTTTATAAGTTTCAAAACGTTTAAAACCATTAGTAAGTACTATTAGCATCAGAGCCATTTTTTCACCTATGCCTGGTATACTTTACCCATAACAAAAAAGATGGTAAAAAACCAACCTATTGAATATTCAACAACTTGAAAACGAAGTCTTAGCTTCACAGAACTGAACGAATTAAACGTAGAAAGGAGAGGGGATGATCAATGTGGTCGAAATCTAGGTTTCTACGTGGATAATAACCTTATTCTTCTCCTTACTTCTTTTGGTTTAATAATACTAAATTTAATAAAAATGCTAACATGAGAAGTGCATAATTAATTGCTTATTTCTTGCCGAGTTATGAAAATCCACTTTGATTTTCTATTCGGTTTTTATTTGCTAACTTTCGTGCTTAACCACAAATCTAATCATAGGTAAACTGTTACCATTTATTAAAACAAATCAGATGAACATTAACTATTTTCTTATACTGTCATTCCTAGTCTTAACTAGTTATACATTAAGTGGGCAACAGGAATCTACAAAATTAGCATTTACCATTTCTGTTAATGAAGATCTTAAAGATTCCTTTAAGTCTGATGGGAGATTGCTTATTTATGTCTCAGAAACTGATAAAATTGAGCCTAGATATATCTCAGTTTTTAATGGCAATGGATCAATATTTGGGAAGAATATAAAAAATTGGGATAAAAACCAAAATAAGGTCTTAGAAAGTGACAGCGATTGGGTAAGAACTTCTGAATGGGATTTTAATTCTGTTCCTCATGGAGTTTACTTTATACAGGCTGTTTGGGATCAAAACAGGGATTCTGAATCGAAGAGCAATTCTCCAGGTAATCTTTATAGTGAGCTAGTAAAGATAAATACTGAAAAATCACAAGAAATTGAATTAACCCTCTCTAAAAAAATACCCCAAAGGGAGCTAAAAGACCATGAACTGGTTAAGCTCTTCGAAATGCAAAGTCAGGTGTTGTCAAATTGGTGGAACAAATCAATGAACATAAAAGCGTCAGTATTACTCCCTTCTGGTTATCACATAAACCCTGACAGAAAGTATCCTGTTCGATATAATGTAGCAGGTTATGGGGGGCGTTATACAAGAATAAATTCCCTTGTGGAAAATAAAGAATTTATGTCTTGGTGGACATCGGCAGATGCACCGCAAATAATCACTGTATTTCTGGATGGCGAAGGACCATTTGGAGATAGTTATCAGCTTGATTCAGAAAATAGTGGTCCTTATGGAGAGGCTTTAATTAATGAATTGATCCCAGAAATAGAAAAGCAATATAGAATTAATGGATCTCCTAAAACTCGTTTTGTTGATGGTTGTTCAACTGGTGGTTGGGTATCTCTTGCCTTACAACTTTATTACCCAGACGAATTCAACGGATGTTGGTCGTATAGTCCAGATCCAGTGAGTTTTAAAAAAATGCAATTAGTCGATATTTACGAAAATGATAATGCTTTTTATAATAAACGCGAATATTTAAGGCCTAGCATGAGGGATAGGTATGGGGACCCAATATTTTCTATAAAAGAAGAAATTACAGAAGAAAATGTTCTCGGGGTATCCAATACGTTCGTAACGTCTGGTGGACAATGGGGAGCTTGGAATGCGCTTTTTAGCCCTAAAGGTAAAGATGGAAACCCAAAACCAATTTTTAATCCTATTAATGGAGCAATAGATAAAGAAGTTGCCGAGCATTGGAAGAAATATGATCTACTCCTGTATACTTCTTCTAATTGGCCTGAACTTGGACCAAAAATTAAAGGAAAAATTCATGTTTGGATGGGAGATATGGATAACTTCTATTTGAATAATTCAATGCGGGATTTCGACGAATTTCTAAAAAATACTACGAACCCAAAGTCTGATGCTCAGATTGAATTTACGCCAATGAAAGGCCATTGTGACAATTATTCTCATAAACAAATTTTATTAGAAATTCAACAAGAGTTAAGTATCCTAAAATAACAAATGTTAACTTAAAACATAAATAGCTATTAGCAATTTTCTATCTTTCAGATAAGGAGGAAAAATGGTAGCCCATTTTGCCGCAAAGAGGTGAACATAAAAGTAATGCTGCCATGTAATCCGCACAAAAGCTTACTTATATATGTAACAATCGGAAAGGAAAACAAATGGATGTTAAAATTATGCTTTACTATGAATAAAGAGGAGAAACTAAATATCGAAGCAGCACCAGTGAATTACAAGAATTTCTACCTTTGGATGCTGATACCATTTGTAATTTCAGTATTGGGATTTACATATAGTTATTTTTCAAAACTATCTAGTGCAACCTTTCATCAACATGTTCACGGAATTTCTGCTACGCTTTGGTACGTCCTGGTTATTCTACAGCCTTATTTAATAACCAGAAAAAAAAATATTCAAAGACATAAATCACTGGGTACTATTGGGCTCATTTTAGCAGGCATTGTTGCCGGTAGCGCGTTGACCATTATACCTAAGAATATTGACAATATTGAAGAACTTGATATGAATGGTTTCTTTAATCCAACTTTTGCGTACTCTGCTACGTTAGTCGATTTCGTGCTTGTATCCATGTTTATCATCAGTGTAAGTCTAGCTATTCTAAATATTAAAAAAAGAAACCTTTCAGGGCATGTTCAATGGCTAATGGCATCCGTATTTTTTGTTCTATCTCCAGGATTGGCACGGTTGCTTGGAGTAGGAGCCATTATTTTTAATCAAGGGAACATGGAAGGAATTACGTTGGTAAAATTGGCAGTCCCAACGCTTGCTGTGATGATGGCACTTATTGCATTCTTCTACTACAAATATGGTAGTTTCAAGCATCCTTCATTTATATTTTTA
>JAHEAQ010000105.1 GCA_024642705.1 Bacteroidota bacterium
GCTCCGAATCGCAACACCAATGCCAAAGCCGCGCGACTTCCATCCGCAGCCAAAGCTTTGGCATTGTTGCTACTTAGTAGCGGTTGACTGCGGCACTGTGCATAATAACTAAGGTTTAGTTATGATGGGACGACTGGCACTGAAACTTGTTTCGCACTATCCCGAGAGAAATGATTTTTAAACGGGGATTTCAAAATAAATTATTGGATTGGCATTAGTTTTACGGAGACGACTCAGTTATCAATTATTCACTTTTTTTATTCAGTTTATATGGATGTCAATAATCTGAGCTGCAATTTTACAATCTCTTTAACTGCCATTTGACCATTTTTAACCCATTTTGACATAGGTATTCCATTCGGGTTGAAGAACTAAGCGATAATTTTAGTTTTTTTATTTGTTTGGGGTGATATTTTTTCAATGAACGATCATAGAAACAAGTTATAAATGGTTTTTTCGATTATTTGGTTAAAAAACATTTGGTTTTTAGCTCTTTTGCAAGTGTTTGTTCAACATAAAGAAAAAGTAAAAAATACAGCGAGAAAGTAATTGGATATTTCAGCTAGAAAAATGTGTTAGAAATATTTATTAGTTTTAGAAATATTTGGAGTTTGGACTCAGACTCCCGTTAGCTTTAAATACAAAAAAAATGAAATATTTAATTCTAATTATCTCTCTTTCAATTTTTGGAGCTTGTCAAAATCAAGAAAATAAGACGAAAAATAATGAGAGTCCTGCAATAAATATAAAGAATCGGCCAGTGGCATTAGATAGCAGTAAATTTTTCACTATGAACGGAAGAAAGATGCTTTATGGTGGCACAGATAGCACGCAACATTTTGACATTTCTGATTATATCTTAAAAGATGAACAATTTCATTACGGGATCGGAAGAGAAGCATTCCCAGCATTACTTAATCCAGAGTTTACAACTGTAGATGCTGTGGACTCGATATGGAATAATGATGATAGATTTCTTCTAGCTAAAAAAGGTAATGAAATAAAGGCTTATTCGGTTAAGGATCTTACTAGGCATGAAGTTGTCAATGATGAGATAGACGGCACATCAATCATGGCAGCTTATTGTATTCTAGCAGATCTAGGTGCAATCTATGAAAGAGACTATGAAGGGCAAGAATTAACATTTGCACTAAGTGGGTATACGTATTATGACTCTACGGTCTGGAACGGGATGGATGGATTTGTACTATGGGACAGAGAAACAGAGAGTCTTTGGTGGCCATTGATTGATCAAGCAGTATCAGGCTCTTTGAAAGGAACTAAGCTTTTGGAAATGGATAAAGGCAATTGGTCGGATGTCACATGGAGAGAAGTTAAAACGAACTATCCAACCGCTCAGGTTTTAATTTCAGGTCAAGATTTTGAGCGACCAGCTGGCTGGAATAAAAACGTTGACGTAGACTTTATAGTCAAAAATTTTAAAAAATAAGTCTAAAGTTAATAATGGCTAAATCCATAGGACTTACCAACCAAACCATTCCTATACTTCATTGCCGGAGCGTTGTGCTTCATTCCCCAGATTTGGCCGACCAAAATTGATCAAACAAGGTGTCCATTTTTTCATGGCAAATTAATTTCCCTTGCTAACCTTGGCTTTAGTGAAAGGATGATTATCTTAGCAATATTACTAAAAAATGCATATTGATAATCAACGACATAGCGAACGTTACATGGAATAATGAAGGAACTGAGGCTACCGCCGAGGATGGGATTGCCTATAAATATTTGATAAAATGATTAAGTTTTTTAGACACATACGTCAGCGACTACTTACTGAAAATAAATTCAGCAAATACTTGCTTTATGCTTTAGGAGAAATTATTCTTGTTGTCATTGGGATTTTAATTGCCCTGCAAATTAATAATTGGAATGAAAGTCAAAAAATTAACGAAAAAGAAATAAGTATTGCAAAGGAATTATATGTAGAACTGAATGAAAACTTGATTTCAATTAAAGATCAGTTAAAATTATGGGAAAATAGAGATGCAAAAATATCAGAGGTCATAACATTAACAGAATCAGACAATGTAACCCTTACAAACAGAGAATTTGACAGTATATTGATTTATGTAATAGCCTATAATAACTTTAAATTGAAGCAAAGTAAGTTTCAAAGAATAATTTCTTTGGAAAATTTTGAATTCAAAAAATCACCCAAATTAATAAATGATCTTCTTTCATTAAATGATATGTATACTACATTAATGGAATATTATATGCAGAATGATGAAAATTATTACAAATTACTTCAGCCTTATTTGATAGACAATTATTCGGTTGAAAATTTCAATAATATAATCATCAGAAAAAAAGCAGAAAGTAAAGTAAATTATAATAAACTTCTCGATGATTTAAAATTTGCTAATATTATTCATAGTGTCAGAGGCAGTAGTGCACCTTTCGTACAGAGAATTAAAGCAACCATAAAGAAAATTGAAGCGCTTATAAAGCAGTTAGAAACAATTTACCCAAGTATAATCATTTCAGACAATTCTTATAATAGTGAACTAAAATAAAGAAAAACTATCAAACTGGTTAGAATCATAGTTGGCATTCCGCACTACCATTCAATAAAAAACCTGTCAATATTGCAACCTAATTTTCTCCCATTGTATATCTTAATAGCTTTTTTAAGCCCTGACCAAACTTATTCAAAAACGAATATCTTTGTAATAACCCTACCAATTAAAGGGAGCATAAATTAAAACGCTAAATAATATCCTATGAACAAACCAAGAAGGACATTCATCAAACAAACAGCAATAACAACTGCAGTTTTGTCAATGAGTCCAACAGTAGCATTTTCAAATAGCAAAAGGAGCGGAGCAAATCAAATTATTAAAAAACTTACAGAGTTAAATGATGAGAAGATAGAAGCATTACTTTCGACTCAATTAGATATCCCGGGCGATCGATGGGATGGAGGAGTTATAAATGCTTACGAATTACCAAACGCGCATTCAACCAATTCTTTCCTTATGGTTCTTGGTACATCCTACGCCTCTCCTTTTTCAAAATACTACCTATCCGTGTCATTGGTGAAACCAATGGAGAGAGCCATAACCTGTTTGTTGAATGTTCAATACAGCGATGGGACAATAGACCTTCACTCTACAAACTTTCATTCCACTCCAGATACTGCTTTCATAGTAAACTATCTTAGTCCGGTGTTCGTAATTTTAAAACGTCTTAAGCGTTCTGAACTGGAGCGTTTGCTATCCAAAATAAGCATGTTCTTTCAAAATGCTGGGAAATGTTTTCTTGTTGGTGGAATACATACTCCAAACCATCGTTGGGTAGTCTGTTCTGCATTAGCCAGATTGAATTCCTTCTTTCCATCACAAAAATATGTTGACAGGATAAATGAGTGGTTAAGCGAAGGCATTGATATGGATCCCGATGGTCAGTATACAGAAAAAAGTGTAAGTATCTATTCTCCTGTATGCAACAATATGTTTTTGAATATAGATCGACAGTTAATCAGACCAGAACTGGTTGATGTTGTTAGGAAAAATCTGGAAATGACTTTATATTATATCCAACCAGGTGGAGAGGTTTTAACCGACGCTTCAGGAAGACAGGATGCTGCATATATAGGTTATGTAAATCAATATTATTATTCCTATAGGTATATTGCTATAAAAGATAGAAACGCTGTGTATTCTGCGGTATGTAAATTGATTGAAACACTAATGCCTGAGAAAATTGTACACGAGCTTCCAAAACTTCTGGAAGACCCTATTTTTGAGGAGGAATTGATCTCCCCGACAAGAATACCGGACAACTACATAAAAAGATTTGAATATTCAGGAGTATTCAGGATAAGACGAGGTAACACTGATATTTCCATAATAGAGAATAATCCTACTTTCCTCTCCTTTATGAAAGGCAAAGCTGTTATGCAATCAATGCGACTGGCAGCAGCATTTTTTGGAAGTAAGGGGCAATTTATTTCTGAAGAGACAGCGTTTGATGGTAGCACAATATTACTTTCAAGCTTCAAGAAACATGGGTATTTTCAACCTGTTACAGAAGAGCATAGACTTAAAGACGGAAACTGGAATAGCATTCCTCGGGAGATGAGGGAACTAAGCGAACCTCAGACCATTCAATATAAAGTGGAAATTAAGGAATCAGAAGGCAAAGTTAGCATTGATATACAAATTGATGGTACAGAGCATGTTCCCGTATCGTGCGAAATGAGTTTCAGACCAGGAGGTGAACTATCTGGAGTTACAGAAGATATACATACGAAGGATTCTTATTTTCTTGGTGAAGGTATGGGAAAATACAAAAATGAAGATGATATTATAACTTTTGGTCCCGGTACCTCAAGCCACAAGTGGGCACAAATGAGAGGAATGCTTGAAAAGCAAAATGGAAATAGTGTTTATATTACAGGATATACCCCATTCAAACATACAATAGAAATTGGTTAATAAAAAATAAGGTTCAAAAGCACAATTATAGTAAAAACCTAGGTGCGAATACCACCTGAATGCTGTTAAGAATTGGAATAATTCATTTAAGGCTGAAGACTAAAGTTAATTTAGTGTCAAACACTGTAACGTTGCCAAGCCTTTTGCTGAAAAAGACAAAAAATTGCGCCAGTTGTGAAACTCAACATCAAACCTTTAATAACCCAGTTCTGACATTCACAAAGTCTTGACATGAAATTGCTAATTTAACTTGGACAACAAGTTGAACTTCATATCTAAAACATAAACTATTCATATTTTTTGTATTTTCTATATTTCCGATTTTTTATTCTCATAATAATGAACTTTCTTGAGCAGAATTATGCAATCATTAAGATATAACACTTTATTAAGCAAATAGAAAATGAGTAAAAGGATTTTTAATACATCATACTATGCAATAATTGTTTTAGTTTTATTCAGTTGTCAAGAAGAAGAATATCCTGAAATAATATATGAAAAACCTGAAATCGTAAAAGAAGCTCCGTCTGATTTTCTATCTCCTGAAGAAAGTATGAAAACCTTTTATCTGCCAGAAGGATATGAAGTTGAGTTGGTGGCTAGCGAACCTATGATAAATGAGCCTGTAGCAATTGCTTGGGATGGAAATGGAAGAATGTATGTAGCGGAAATGAATACCTATATGCAAGATGTAGATGGTACGGGTACTGACAACGCCATAAGTCAAATAAAACTATTAGAAGACCTAGATGGGGATGGCAAGATGGATAAAAGTACTGTATTCATTGATAGCCTTTTGCTTCCTAGAATGATATTACCCTTAGAAAATGAGCTAATCGTCAATGAAACTTATTCCTATGATTTATGGAGTTATAAGGATACCGATAATGATGGTGTAGCTGATAAAAAAGAACGTGTTTACTACAATCCAAACCGTCGTGGCGGAAATTTAGAACACCAACAAAGTGGACTAGTATGGAATTTGGACAATTGGGTATACACGACCTATAATCCAATTCGATTTAAATTTATTGAGGGTAAGGTAATCGTGGACTCACTGGATGTAATGCCAAGTGGACAGTGGGGTTTGACACAAGATGATATGGGGATAATGTATTATTCTGCGGCAGGTAGCGAAAATCCAGCGTATGGATTTCAACAACCTGCAATCTATGGAGATTATACACCCGAAGGTAGGTTGTCCAAAGATTTTGTCAAACCTTGGCCTATTGTTGGTACACCGGATGTTCAGGGAGGCCCTGAAAAATTGCGAGAAGACGGAACACTCAATCATTTTACAGGTGTGGCAGGTCAAGAAATTTTTAGAGGTCATAAATTACCACCTTCTACATATGGCGATTTGTTTATTCCAGAACCTGTTGGAAGATTGATCCGAAGAGCTAAGGTAAGAGTTGAAGACGGCAAGAAAGTGCTCTATAATGCCTATGATGAAACTGAATTTATGGCATCAACTGATTTAAATTTTAGACCAATTCAAGCAAAGACTGGCCCTGACGGTACGCTGTATATTGTAGATATGTATAGAGGGATCATTCAAGAAAGTAATTGGACGAAAGAAGGAAGTTTTCTTCGCCCTGTTATCGTTCGTAAAGAGTTGGATAAAAATATTGGAAAAGGTAGAATTTATAGAATTGTTTATAAAGGCATTACACCTGATAAAAAGCCAAATCTATTGAATAAAAAAGCTTCTGAATTGATTTCTTATTTAGGGCATCCAAATGGTTGGTATAGGAATACGGCTCAAAAACTAATTATTCTGAAGAACGACCAATCTGTTATTCCTCAATTAAAAAAGTTAGCTAAAGACAACTCCTCAATATTGGGATATTTTTTTAATTCTGATAAAGATTTGGGTATTGAAAGAGTCCATGCCCTTTGGACATTGGATGGGTTAGGCGTTGCGGATAAAGAATTTATTAAGGATAGATTTAGAGATAAAGACCCGCGTGTAAGACTTACTGCAATAAGGTTAAGCGAAAGATTCTTAAAAGATGGAGACACTTCTTTATATTCAGATTTGCAAAATTTTGTGGATGATCATTCGATAGATGTAGTTAATCAATTGGCTTTAAGTTTAAGATATGGCAAGGATGAAAAAGCTACAGCTCTACTTAATGATATTAAAGAAAAATATGGCACTCATGAGATTGTCTCCCATTCCGTGACTGAAAGTCTAAAAAAAGACGATTCAAAGTTGGCAGAATTAATTAAAGAAATTGCATCCAGTTCACTCCGAGATAGAGAAAGTGTCCTTCGTGGATATGAGTATTATAAGCAATTATGCATAACATGTCACGGTGGAGATTTAAAAGGTGTTCCAACAGAAGATGGCTCACTTGTTGCACCATCATTGATTGGTAGTCCAAGGGTGAAAGGAGATATAGCTGTGCTTAGTAAAATATTGCTAAATGGTCTAATCGGCCCTGTGGATGGCAAGGATTATGGTATAATGATTCCATTAAAAGACAATGGTGATGCATATATTGCTGATGTTCTTACTTATATAAGAGCTCTAAATAAGGAGGAGTCAGTCAGAAATTCCAACGTAAGAGATGCAAGAAAGGAAAGTGAAGGTAAAGAAGGCTATTGGACATTGAAAGAATTAGAAAAATAATAATTGAAAATGAAATTCTTTGTTTGAAAAACCAATCGTTTCTGCATTTTGATAATTAAGGATAGTTTATAATCATGATTAATATGAACTTTTACTAAATATTAATACCCTTATCTTGGTTGTTTGCAAACCAATTATTGCTTGCAAGTGACGAATCTATTTGGCATCTAAAATTGAATTGATCCGTACTTTTAAGGAAACTCCCAATCTTTTTGTCCAAACCATACGCAGTATGAAGAAGGAAACCATCTTATAAAATCCAAAAAGTCCTGACCAAAAATCTTTTAATTTTCTTTACGGCAGCAATTTTAGTTCAACAGATACTTGTCCTGATTGCACATTTTCAGGTCTATATTGTAATTCACAGGTTTCGAATCTCCAAGGTTGATAAAATGTAGTATCTATAATTCCTTTTTCAAATGAAAATAATCGCGTGTTCGCTTCATCCATTCCTTCTAAGAATAATCTAAAATTCCCATCTACTTCAGCATTCACTTTAATGCTCACTTTTGTTGGCAGTCCATCCATCAGTAAAGAAATTTGCGAACTTCTTTGCGTGACATCTTTAATAACCCATGGGACCGTTACTTTTTCTTCTTTACAAGAATACATTAAAATCAAAGTGGATATGATTAAAAGCTTAAATTTCACTATTTATAATTTTAAAATTGGGGTGCAATTTACAAAGAGGTTTTTAGATTTTCCTCACAGATTAAACACAACCAAACAAAAAATGTATTTGCACTATTAAGTGATTCCTAGAATGAAATAATTCATTTGAAAAGCTAAATTAGTACTTCAATCTAATTTTATGAGGACATTGATACTGTTTTTCTGTTTTGTTGGCTTAGCATTTTCATGTATTGCACCTCAGAAGGTGAGCATTCCTGAAACTAAAGTTGAAACTTTTCAAGATCGCATTTTGAATATTTTGCAAACGGACTCTACATTTATTCATTCACATTCTGGACTGGTTGTTCGAGATATTGATTCTGGAAATGAAATTTTCAACCATAAAGGGTCTATGTATTTTACTCCAGCATCCAATACCAAATTGCTTACTTTTTATACAGCATATTCAGTATTGGGAGACAGGATGAATGGTTTGAAATATTATGAAAATGAAGATTCATTGATTATTTGGGGGACTGGAGACCCCTCTTTTTTGAACGATAATTTAGTTGAAAATAATTTCATTTCTGATTTTTTAAAAAATACTGACAAGAACATATATTTATCTTTTTCCAATTTTAATGATGAGCGTTATGGGCCAGGGTGGTCTTGGGATGATTATAATTATGGGTATCAATGCGAGAAAAGTGGTTTTCCTATCTACGGCAATTTTGTAAATTTCAAGAAAGAGGATTTTAATTCCCAGGTTGAAGTTTATCCTCCATTTTTTAAAAACAATTTGCATCCTTCTCTTCAAGATCAGCAAAGCATAGTCATGAGAAATGAGTATTTTAATGATTTTACTTATGATTTTTCAAAAGTGAGCAATTATAAAGCAATAAACAGATACCTACCATTTCAGGCTAATGAGGCAACAACGACAAGTTTGTTATCAGAGCACCTTGGAAAAAAAGTTGTGTTAATTAATGATAACAATCACATTGCTGAAAGTAAATCAATACGAACTATAGAAATGGATAGTTTGTATCGACTAATGCTTCAACCCAGCGATAATTTTGTTGCTGAGCAACTGTTATTGAATTGCAGCTCTGAGTTGTTTGATACAATGAATACGAAGAGAATAATAGATTGGTCAAAATCGTATCTTTTGTCTGAATTGCCTGATAAATTTCAATGGGTGGATGGATCTGGACTTTCAAGGTATAATTTGACAACACCCAATAATATGGTTTTTTTACTTCAGCTAATCTATAGTAAGGTTCCTAAAGAAAAATTATTCGAGTTACTACCTACTGGGGGTGAAAGTGGTACAATTAGGAATTTGTATGCTGCCGAAAAGCCATATATATATGCAAAAACAGGAAGCTTAAGAAACAACCATTCTTTGAGCGGGTATTTGGTTGGGGATAGTGGTAAAATTTATATTTTCAGCTTTATGAATAGTAATTTTATCAGCAGTAGTGCAGATATTAAGGAAGGAATGAGCCGAATTTTATCCATTTTGAAGGAAAATCTATAATCCCAACTTAAAATAAAGTCTTCAAATAAGTAAATACCCCGAACAAACTCAAAATGGACAAAATAACAATGGTCACCAATAATCTGTATGCCCAAACATCAGCTCCTGGAAATTTGGATGCAAAATTAGCGGTAACATAGCCACCAGTCATTTGACCAATTGCAATAATTCCTCCAGCTTTCCAATCCACTAATCCTTTCCAATGAAATATTAAAAGCACTACAATAGTGTACAATAACACGATGAAACCTTTGATAGCATTAGCTTCGATGATGTTGTATTTGCCCACAAGAACAGTAACAAAAAGGAAGAAAATACCCATGCCCATTTGAATGAAACCGCCGTAAAAGCCTAAGGCTAAGAAAAGTGGAATTGCAATCCAAGGGTTAATTTTAGCTTGTGTATCAGGAGGATTCAACCATCTTTTTGGTTTGATTAACAAGACAAGAAACACTGCAATCATTAAATATTTAAAGACGAATTTGAATTGTTCATTGCTCACTTGAACTGCCACCCACACACCGAGAATTGCGCCAATAAAACAAAAAATAATAAGTTGTTTGTGTTTTGAAATTTCTAATTTTCCATTTTTATAAAATCCAAAACTACCGCTTAATCCTTGGGCCACGATACCAATTCTATTGGACCCATTGGCTAAATTTCCTGGCAAACCCATCATTTCTGTAAGTATACTTAAAGTGATTGCCGAACCAAACCCAGAAAGCGTATTGATAACTCCTGCTAGAAAACCGCCGAAAATTGCAATCAAATAAACGTACCATTCCATATTATTTTTTTATTTCTTGACACAGTTCAATCAGTACTCCATTAGCTGATTTCGGATGTATGAAACATACTAATTTATTGTCAGCACCAATTTTAGGTGATTCGTTTAGCAGTTGAAAGCCCTCCTTTTTTAATCTTGCCATTTCGACGGCTATATCTTGAACTGCAAAAGCAATATGGTGTATTCCTTCACCTTTTTGTGCAATAAATTTATTAATTACACTTTCTGAATCATTACTGTGCAACAATTCGATTTTGTTTGGGCCATTTTTTAGAAAAGAAGTCATTACTTTTTCACTGACCACTTCTTCTCTTTTATAAGGTTTTGAATTCAACAATCGACCATATAAGTTTTCAGCAGCATCTAAATCTTTTACGGCTATTCCAATATGTTCTATTTTTTGCATCTTTTTTAAAATTGAATCAAGTAAAAGTATGAAAAAATTGACCATTCGCAAGCATAAGATTATTTATCAATGATATGGAAAATTTAGTGATAAAATGTTCAATATGAAAATATAAGATTAAGGGATAAGTATTAAATATATTTTGCAATATTGTATTTTATACAATAAGTTATAATTAATAAATATTGTGCCTAAAATATAATTGCAAATTAATAAGTCTTTAATATTGTAATTATGACAATTATTGTTATTTTTATAAAATGGTACCAAATACTGAATCTTATCATGCTCAATCTCAGCTTTTAGCAGATCCTACACCAAAGTCTGAACTAATGGCAGGTGTTTCTGTAGATTGTGTGATACTTGGTTTCGAAGAAGAAAAATTAAAGGTGTTGCTCATTCAGCACAATGGGGGTCCAAAAGATGGCTGTTGGGCCTTACCTGGAGATTTTGTAAACAACAACTGCAATTTAGGGGAAATGCCTTACGAGGTATTGCATAGACTGACTGGCATACAAGATATTTTTGTCAATCAACTAGGAGCTTTCGGAAATCTGGAAAGAGTGGATTATAGAAGGATAATAACAGTTGCATATTATGCACTCATCAGTCCTCAAAAATACGTTTTGAAAATTGGCGCTGGTGCTAAAGACGTCAAATGGTTTGAAATGCATGAAGTTCCAAAATTGATTTTTGATCATAAGGAAATACTGGATGCTGCGATTCAAAAACTGAGAAGAGATATCAATATTTTTCCAATTGGATTTGAACTGTTGGCAGATAAATTTACGCTTACCCAAGTACAAAAACTTTATGAAGCAATTCTAGGAGGAAAATTAGACACCAGAAATTTTAGGAGGAAAATCATTAAAAGTAATATGTTAATCGACACGGGTAAGGTGGATCATTCCGTACCTTATCGAGCACCTAAATTGTTCAGATTTAACAAAGATTTTGATTTGGCCAGCATTAATAATTCATTCTCATTTCAAATATAACTAAGATGTATTCTTTAGGAATCGATATAGGAAGTTCATCCGTAAAAATTGCAATTGTTGATGCAAAGTCTGGGTCGACGGTATGCGGTGCGCAGTTTCCTGAAACAGAAATGCCAATTTATGCAGCACAAAAATCCTGGGCTGAGCAAGATCCTGAAATGTGGTGGGATGCGTTATTGAATTGTTTAGAATCCGTCAAAAATATCAATCCATCTTATTTAAAAGGAGTTTCTTTTATTGGGATTTCATATCAAATGCATGGTCTAATTGCAGTAGATGAAAACCAAAATGTGGTCAGGCCAGCAATAATCTGGTGCGATAGCCGAGCTGTGGAAACAGGTTCAAAAGCATTTTCTGAATTAGGTGATTCTTATTGCTTGAATAATTTATTGAATAGCCCGGGAAATTTTACTGCTTCTAAGTTGAAATGGGTTAAAGAAAATGAACCAGAAACTTATTCCAAGATTGACAAAATTATGTTGCCTGGTGACTATATAGCAATGAAGTTGTCAGGTCATATAAGTACGACCATAACAGGATTATCTGAAGGAATATTTTGGGACTTTAAAGAAAAAAAAGTTTCTAAAGCTTTATTAGAGAATTATGGTTTTGATGAGAATCTAATTCCTCCATATCAGGAAAGTTTTTCGATTCATACGGG
Organism: Bacteroidota bacterium; assembly: GCA_024642705.1. GTDB lineage: Bacteria > Bacteroidota > Bacteroidia > Chitinophagales > Saprospiraceae > Portibacter. The sequence goes on from JAHEAQ010000105.1 coordinate 12,100, forward strand.
TATCGATTCGATAATTGCACAACAAATTGGGCTAAATACAGGAGCGATTATCAGTTATAAAGCAGGAGATCAACCAAATAATGCTCTGTCATTGAATGTGTTGAATCCCGGAGAAATGGCAGCTACAGCAGGAACTTCAGGTGTTTTTTACGCAGTTGTGGATTCTCTTTTTGTAGATGAAAAACAAAGAGTGAATAGTTTTGCTCATGTTAATTATGAGGTTGACAAACAAAGAATTGGTGTACTTCTGTGTATAAATGGAGTAGGTATATCCAATGCATGGGTAAAAAAACAATTTCAATTCGATGATTATATTCAAATGAATAATTTAGGCCAAGAGATCTCTATGGGTTCAGATGGATTGAAATTTTTTCCTTTTGGTAATGGAGCAGAAAGAATGTTAGGAAATGAAAATATCGACGCCTCAATAGAAGGATTGAATTATAATTTGCATTCAGGGGTTCACTTTGCTCGTGCTGTTCAGGAAGGTATTGCATTTGCATTTGCCTATGGCATGGAAGCATTTAAGGATAAAAATATAGAAATTACTAAGATCAAAGCGGGCCATGCCAATATGTTTCTCAGCGATCTATTTGCTCAGACTTTAGCGGACGTTTCAAATGTTGAAATAGAACTTTACAATACAGATGGTTCTGTGGGAGCTGCTCGAGGGGCATTGATAGGCGGAGGTGAATTGACAACAAAAGAGGCTTTTTCAAATCTGAAAATTGTGAAATCTTTCCAACCAAAGAATTCAGAAACTTATGCTATTCATTATAATGAATGGAAGAGAATATTAAATCAAAAATTAAATCAAAAACATTAAAAATGATTAAGACTTATTTCCCAGAAATAGAAAAAATAGCATTTGAGGGATCTGCCTCTCGAAATCCAATGGCTTTTACCCATTATGATGAAAATAAGGTCATCATGGGCAAAACCATGAAGGAGCATTTTAAGTTTGCAGTTTCTTACTGGCATAGTTTCTGTGGAACTGGTGCTGATCCATTTGGTCCAGGAACAAGACTCTTGGAATGGAATAATAGTGGGGATGCATATCAACGAGCAAGTGCAAAAATGGATGCTGCATTTGAATTCATTGGAAAATTGGGAATCCCATTTTATTGTTTTCATGATATCGATTTGATAGACGAAGGAGACAGCATAGGTGAATACGAGAAGAGGATGGCATTTATCACCGATTATGCTGGTCAAAAACAGGAAGAAACAGGAATAAAATTGTTATGGGGAACAGCAAATTTGTTTTCTCACCCTCGCTACATGAATGGTGCAGCTACCAATCCTGATTTTAATGTCGTAGCGAGAGGTGCTGTTCAAGTGAAGAATTCAATTGATGCAACCATCAAATTGGGAGGACAGAATTATGTTTTTTGGGGAGGAAGAGAAGGATACATGAGTTTGTTGAACACAGACATGAAAAGAGAAAAAGAACATTTGGCAACTTTTTTGAAACAAGCGAGAGATTATGCTAGAAAAAATGGTTTCACGGGGACTTTCTTAATTGAACCAAAACCTATGGAACCTTCCAAACATCAATATGATTTCGATGCGGCAACTTGTATTTCCTTTTTGCAAGAACATGGTTTGATGAATGATTTCAAATTGAATATTGAAGTCAATCATGCTACTTTAGCAAGCCATACTTTTGAACATGAATTGCAAGTATCTGCGGATTCTGGAGTTTTAGGAAGTATTGATGCCAACAGAGGAGATTATCAGAATGGCTGGGATACGGATCAGTTCCCGATTGACTTTTTCGAATTAACACAAGCGATGATTGTTTTATTACAATCACCGGCACTAACCGGAGGAATCAACTTCGATGCAAAAGTGAGAAGAAATTCAACGGATATGTCAGATATGTTTATTGCACATATAAGTGGAATGGATGTGTTTGCACGCGCAGCAATGATAGCTGCAGATGTATTGGAAAATTCTGATTATTTGAAGTTGAGAAAAGAAAGATACCAATCTTTTGATAGTGGGGACGGAAAAGCATTTGAAAAAGGCAATTTAAATTTTGAACAGCTTAGAGAAATAGCTATAAAGAACGGTGAGCCAAAGCAGATTAGTGGCAAGCAGGAACTTTATGAACGAATAGTGAACATGTTTATTTGAGATATTAATTCAATATTAGGTCTATTCGTAAGACTTTATATTTTGATTTTTTATTCGAACAAGAGCTTAAGATTAAAAACCTTAAGCTTTTGTTGTATTTTGACCATTCAAAACAATTAAAAGTGAAAATTAAAGCTATCATTACTGGTGCAACTGGCATGGTCGGAAAAGGAATATTATTGGAATGTCTCGAAAATGAAAATGTTGCAGAAATATTGGTTGTTAACAGAAGGCCAATTGGAATGACACATCCCAAATTAAAAGAAATCATTCATAAAGATTTCTTTGATTTGTCTGCCATAAAAGACCAATTACAAACCTACAATACCTGTTTTTTTGCTCTGGGCGTTTCTTCATTTAGAATGGATGAATCAACCTACACAAGGTTGACTTATGATTTGACAGTTAATTTTGCAAAGGCAATAGAAAATCAAGATTTGGTTTTTTGTTATGTTTCTGGTTTGGGAACTGATAGTTCTGAAAAAAGCAGTCAGATGTGGGCTAGGGTAAAAGGAAAGACTGAAAATGCACTTTTGGGAATGAAATTTAAAGATGTTTATTTATTCAGACCAGGTTTTATCAAACCAATGAATGGTATAAAATCGAGCACACGTGCTTACAATATTGCAATTGCCATTGTAAATCCTATTTTTCCACTTTTGAATTTATTATTTCCAAAATCGATTACTACTACGACGAATTTAGCTAAAGCAATTATCAAAGTTGCAATGGAGGGAAG
>JAHEAQ010000106.1 GCA_024642705.1 Bacteroidota bacterium
CATAGTAGAACAAAAACAACCAAAATTTATACTCAGGTAGCGATTAAACCTATTCAAAAATAATAAATCCCATAGATTTGATATATTTAGGATAAAACTATAATGTAGATATGAGCAATGCGCCTATCCAATTGTTGGGAACAATAAAAACTTAATGGAAATTTTAAAGCATCAATATTTAATTATCATACTAATCTGTCTTGTTTTATGTCTTACAGGGTGTCGTGAAGAAGCTCCTAAAAGCAGCATAGCCATAACAAATGCCTCAATAATTGACATGTTAGATGGTAATGTCTCAAAAAACATGACTATTATTATAAATGACAGTATTATTTCAAGAATTGCAAAATCCGATGAAATCAAAATCCCAAAGTCTGTGAGGATAATTGATGCTTCAGGGAAATATGTCATCCCAGGACTTTGGGACATGCACATTCACACATCATCCGAATTTAATACTAGAGAAATCATTTATCCAACTTTTATAGCTAATGGTGTAACTGGTGTGCGAGTAATGAGTGCTGACTGTTTTGAACCTTGTTGGGAGCTCCAATTGAGTATCGAGCAATCTCGAAAAATTCAAGCGGATGTTAAAGAGGGCAAACTTATTGGCCCGCGTTCTGTTCTTGCCAGCACGTTTATCAAAGGAGCGCTACCTGGGAAGCCTTCAACAGTAAAAGCCCCAGGGACAAAGGAACACGGTAAAGAACTTGTTCAGCTCCTATTAGATCGAGGAGTTGATTTTATAAAAATCTATGATGAAATACCACGAGAAGCTTACTTTGGACTTGCAGAAGAAGCTTTAAAACAAGGTATACCGTTTGCTGGCCATGTACCTGTTACCATAAAAGCCTCTGAAGCATCGAAAGCCGGACAAAAAAGTATTGAACATTGTTGTGAAGGTAGTCTTTTCGAAGAGTGCAGTGAGCTTGAAGATATTCTGCGGAAGGAAATTCAGGGTCGTATACTTTCTGGAAATCCTACCAACATGAATGAGCTCGTGTTGAAACTAGTTAAATCCTACGATGAAGTAAAATGCCAAAAAGTTTTAAATGAATTCTTGAAAAATGGTACATGGTTTGTCCCAACATTAATAGCAGCAGAGACTGACCAACCAATTAGATTGGATTGGCGCAATAATGAAGATTTGAAGTATGTTCCAAAAACCGAACTTGAATGGTGGTATGAAGATGAAAAAGAAACCCATGAACTTTATGGAGACTCTTATCCTGAGATAAGAAATCTACGTTTCAAGATGGTACAAGACATGAACAGGTCTGGTGTTAATCTTTTGGCAGGCTCCGATCCCGGTATATATGGTGTATTTTATGGGTCAGGACTCCACGATGAGCTAATTTTGTTGGTCGAAGCTGGATTATCGGAATTGGAAGCACTCCAAACAGCTACAGTGAATGTTGCTAAATATTTGGAGAGATCGAATTCACTTGGAAATGTTAAAGAGGGAATGTTAGCCGATATGTTGATCTTAGATGCTAATCCAATAGAAAATATAAGTAACACCAAGAAAATCAATGCTGTTTTGTCGAATGGTACTTATTTTGGGAGAGACCGACTAACCGATATTCTGGATAACGTTGCCATTGAGGCCCAAAAGTAGAATGGTGGAACATATATAAGAAAACTGTTCCCAACACCAGTAGCCGTTGCACAACCCGCAATTAAGTAGAATAATTTTAAAAATTGCTTATATCAGGCTTCTTTTAAACTGTTTTGAGCATAGTGATTTTATAATATATCCATTTGAAATATAGGATTTGAATGCCTTGTGATGCATTTAATTAAGTAAATAATTGCGGAATGCGCGCTTATTTCTGTATTTCTTGTGATGTTTGGAATTTCCAATTTTCCCTTTAAGATTTTTTGAGATTTTCTAGCGTATTTGAGCAGTTTTTTTAGATTAAAAGCTGTAGCTGCCATTAATGCCAATTGTAGTCTATATCGCTTTATATAAATGGACTAATCATACCTATTTCTTCGTCGTAAATACTCGACGCAGCGTCCAGCTATGCCTCCGTTTTACTTCTAGAAATAGGAATTATTAGTTTCCAAATCCAATGCGGCATCTAGAAATACAATTGGTATAACCTACATTTGTAAGCGACTAACTGCAGAATGCCCTGGAAGTTGCCTGTCTAGATCAAATCCCAGAAACAAACGAATAGCTAAGCTATCAGCACATAAATGGATCAACTTTCGGTCGGAGATAATATTCTCAAGGTATCCAATCAAACAGATCTTAAAGAAGACAACTGGATCAAGACTTTTCTGTCCATCAGAACCATAATGCTTCTTGGTAGCTTTGTAGAGGAAATGTAGGTTAAGAATAGCATCCAATCTGGGATAAAAATGTTCCTAAGGAACTAGGCTGCCTAAGGAGATTTGATAAAACAACTTTTGAATATATATTTTCTTACCTTGTATTTCTAAAGATAAGGATATACTGCTGTTTAACAATAGTTTACAATTAATAATTAAGGGTTAAATTATTAATTTTTATAGTCGTATCTTCGAGTTGTGCAACAAGTACAATATGTATGATGTTCATTGCAAGCAAAAGCTGGCAACGCCACATACACTCACGTTCTACAAAAGCAAAGAACAAAGGAATTATGTAAATTGTAAACGGTAATAAAATTCATTTTCAAATCAAAAACAATAAAACAAATAAAATGGCAAATCAACCAAAAGAAGTATTTCAATTATTCCGACAAAGTATGTTATCAAAAACTGATGAATGGATGAACTTAATTTCAGACGAAGCTTCCTTAATCGGACCATTAGCACAAGTGCAGGGGAAAAAAGGTTTCATCGAAATAAATAAACCATTTTTCGACTCAATAAGAGCAAGTGAAATTTTGGAAGTGATAGAGAAGGGGAATTATATAATCACTCAAATTACAACTGATGTTGAAATGCCCATGGGAAAAGTGATAACTCTTCATGTTTGCGAATGGTACGAAATTCATGATAACAAAATTAAATCTTTAAAAGTGTATTTTGATACAAATCAATTTATAAAAGAAATGAAGCCTGTGTAGAACAATGCATACAACGTTCATGGCTGCTAAACGCAGCCATGTCTCATTTACTCAACGATATTCGTAACCAAACTTCACCGTCTAAAATGATTGAACTCGAGCTCGACGAAAAATATAAGCGTATTGGTTTAAATTTGAAAGTAGGTGATGTAACCATATTAAATTTTCTTAATTCTTAAAAATAAAAATTTCAAAAATTCTGCCTAGCAAAGAGCTGAGTATTTACACAAACAAGGGATTTGCCGTCAATTGAAAAGAAGGTATTTGGGATCACAGGACGGTTCTTAGTAGCTCACACCAGCTGTTGAGGCAGTCTTGTAAAAACTAATATTTGCTTTTAAACAACGCTTAGTTTCACCTCCAGTCTTCAATAAAGCATTCCAATTTGAGAGCTCTTAAATGCAATCACCTAAAAGTGATGAGAATCCTATTCAAGTCAAACGAAAGGCCATAATTTTTACTACTGCTTAACTGTTAATACTGCTCCATCTTTTATGACGAGATTTTTTTGTTCACTAAGAGAGAGTTGATCTACCTCGCAATCTGCTTCAATTATAATAACATCATTGTAACATTCACTTGGATATGAGAACCTATTCCAATTAGCAGGATTATACCAATCATTATTTAGTCCGCCAATAAATCGATACTTCGATTTATTAACCGTAAAAGGTATGGTTAATTCACTTGTGAAAGTACCCGGCCCTGAAATAATTACTTCATTGTATATCGACCTAATCTCATAAGACCCTTGCGGAAATCCATCACCAAAAGAATCATAAAATTTTAAATTGTAAGTACCATCAGGCAGATCCCATGAATACAGCTTGCTTTTATTTGCTAATGGTGGTGGTATATTCAAGACCTCATCTCCTGGATCAAAATTGCCATCCGAAGCAACAGTGGTATTTGAGCTATTTAATAATTCCCAACGCATATCTTGCGGAAACTCGTCAAAGTTTATTGTAAAATGAACATCATTTTGTGCAGGAGCATCACAACCTTTAGAAGAAAGTATACTTACCCGAGAACCCCTAACATCAAAGGCCTTTCGCATCAAATTTACTTGCCCTTGAGTAAACAAATTCATACATCCGTCATCTGAATAGTCCATATAGTTCTGGACCATATTTAGCGAATCACCCCTGCAAGCTAAAGAACCGATAGCACATCCATAATTCGGTCCTGGTGAGGACGGCGTGTCGCTAATCCCATCATCGATATCACAGCCTCCATCTCCCCAAATGTGAGAGAGTCGTAGCCAATGACCTACTTCATGCGTTCCCGTTCTTCCTAGATTAAATCTAGGGTCTGAAAAGTTAAATTGAGCTCCTCTACCAAAACTAAGGTAATCTATCACAATACCATCTATAGAGTCCTCTGCATCCGGAAAAGTAGCATATCCACGTACGTTTGCAATATCGCAAACAAAAATATTTAGATAATCTGTTGCCGGCCAACCTGAGATACCTCCTGTAGATTCATCTTTGACACTAGTTTGAATTCTGAACACGGTAGAATCTGTATAAGTGCGGGTTATTCCACATGTTGCATTTCCATTTATATCTCGAGTTGCCAAGCAAAATTCCATTTGCGGATTCGCAGCCACATCGCTCCACATAGTTGGCGAAGAGATTACATTCCCAAAATCTTCATTAAGTACTTCGATCTGAGAATAGATTTGCTCATCACTGACATTTTCAGCTTCATTGTTGTACACCACATGTACTACAACAGGAATGGTAACAATTCCTTGAAACTGCGATCTAGCTGAAGCTTGTGTTTTACTTTTTTCTTGCTTTATTCTAAATATAGGATCATTTTTCATCATTTCCTGATAAAGCTCATACGTACCACAAAGGTCTTGTGCATTGGTTTTTAGAAAACTTAGGAAGGAGATGATGAGTAATAGGGTGATACTCTGAAAACACGAAGATTTAGATTTTAGGGCCATTGGCTCTAATTAAGGTTTTGGTGAAGATAATAATACTTTGCCTTTTCTAGGAATTCAAAGCGGTTTACGACCGCAATAATACTATATTTCAGGGTCATTAACACAAAAAAAGTGTAACATTTTTGCCTCCTTAAAGCGTTTCTTAGGCTGCCGCCAATACTTTCTTTGTGTTCCCGATGAAATATTGATCACCGACCACAATCACTGTTCGTTTCAGAAATGAACTCAATATAAACTGGCGATATTCGTCCTCAGCTAAATTCATCTCATTCAATCCCATCGACCGATACTTCATCGCGCTCTTATTGAAAAGTGCCTAATCAGATCCTTCCTGTTCAGCCAACTTGTCAATTATATTAGCTGGATTATGGCTTTCTTTGATATTTTGAAAACTTAAAAATTTAAGGATTAAGATTCAAATCATCAGTGATTCTTTGGTAAGTATTACTGGCCGACAAAATCATTTAAGCTCATATTTCATTCTATTAAATCTTGGGTGATTGATCGTCGCATCCTTTTGAATATCCTTCTAGAAATCAAATGTTATTGCATTGTAACTGATTAATAACTCACTAAGTGGACAAATGATAGTGGTCTTTCACATTGTAAGGAAGTAATCCTTCTGCATATTCCGAGTTTATTTGCTGCAATCATATGTTCTGCTAGTTCTAATATTCTTGATAAAAAGTATTTCAAACCTTTTGGTTATCTTGCACTTGCTATGTTCATTACTTTGGGAATTGATATTGTATACCGATAACATGCTGCAAAGACGATAATTCCTCCTTCGTCGAAACGACACTTGCTGCTATAATGTTAGGCATCATCATTCCTATTTCTGAAGAGAAATTGATTTCTTATGTAAAAATTAAGACGAGTTTTTAAAAAGAAATAAATGATAAAATTTCAAATTTTCACAAGTATGATTATTAGCATGTTAAACAATCTTTAGTCAGAATAAGAACCAATAAATGAGAAAACTAAACTGCTTAATAAGCTCATTACTAATGTTATTTGTAGTCAATCTGGCTTGTACTAATAACCACGAAGATAAAGAAGTAGCTTCAGATGGTATAATTCACTTAGAAGATACCATTCATTATTCTATTCCAAATTTACCAAGATTATGTAATGATTTAGAACTTGATATTCAAAATGTTAATATTGGAGATTGTAATTTATATGTCGAAATGGAGGGAAGTGGGATTCCAATAGTTTTAATTAACGGTGGTCCAGGTGGAACACATCACTCTTTTCATCCAGCATTCTCAAAAATTAAAAGTAATCATAAAATAATCTATTATGATCAAAGAGGAACTGGGCTATCAGATTTTGAAAAAGGAAAAGGTTATTCTTTTATTCAAGCTGTAGATGATTTGGAAAATTTAAGAATCAAACTTAATATTTCAAAATGGGTTGTATGTGGATTCTCATATGGTGGTGGTTTAGCTCAATTTTATACAGCAAGGTATCCCGAAAATGTTTTAGGGATGGTCCTTATAAGTTCATTGCCTCTTTTTGAAAATAAAGCTTTTATTAATGAACAAGAGAAATATTTGTCCCAAATTGAAAAAGACAAAAAAAATGAAATCATAAAAATATATTTAAATGGTAAACTAAAAATGAAGCCTTTTCTCTATAACCTAACACTAAATGGAGATTGGAAAAGACAAAATTATTACAAACCTTCAAAAGAAGAAATGATTAGAAGTGCGCTGTATGAATGGATTAATGATGACGATTTTAATTCTGTAATGAGTGAAAGCTATTCAACTTATAATTTCAAACGTGTTTTTGATGATTGTCCAATTCCAACATTAATTTTAGAAGGGAAAAATGACCTGACTTGGGGAACAAAAAAAGCCAATGTTTTTAAATCAAATCATCCCAATGCTAAATATGTTAGTTTTGAACATTCTGCACATAATATATTCATGGATGAACCTGAAAAGTTTTTTTTAACATTGAATGAATTTACAGCTTCATTGGAACAACCTGTTTCCCCTCTGCTTGTAAACCATTGGAAAGCAGAGGTTTTGAGAAAACTTGAATTAAAATATTGAATCAATAATATGCCTAAAAATGATAGCCGTTGATCAACCTGTAATTAAGTAGAAGGATTTTAAAGATTGCTAATATCAGGCTTCTTTTAAGCTGTTTTGAGCATAGTTATTTTATAATATAATCATTAGAAATATAGGATTTGAAGGCCTTATGGGGCATTTAATTAAGTAAATAATTGCGGAATGAGCGCTTAATTCTTTATTCCTTGTGATGATTGGAATTTCCAATTGTCTAACCAAAATTCTTGTGATTTTCTAGCGTATTTGAGCAGTTTTTTTAGATTAAAAGCTGTAGCTGCCATTAATACCAATTGTAGTCTAAATCGCCTTATATAAATGGACTAATCATACCTATTTCTTCGTTGTAAATACTCGAAGTAGCGTCCAGCTATGCCTCCGTTTTACTTCTAGAAATAGGAATTATTAGTTTCCATATCCAACGCGGCATCTAGAAATACAATTGGTATAACCTACATTTGTGAGCTCCTTTCTGTAGAATGCCATGGAAGTTGCTCGTCTAGATCAAATCCCAGAAACAAACGAATAGCTAAGCTATCAGCACTTAAATGGATCAACTTCTGATCGAAGATAATATTCTCTAGGAATCCAATCAAAAAGATTTTAAAGAAAACAACTGGATCAAGGCTTTTCTGCCCATCAGAACCATAATAGTTCTTGGTAGATTTGTAGAGGAACCGCAGATTAAGAATAAGATCTGATAAAACAACTTTTGAGTATAAATTTTCTTTCCTTGTATTTCTAAAGATAAGGATATACTGCTGTTTAACAATAGTTTACAATTAATAATTAAGGGTTAAATTAATAATTTTTATAGTCGTATCTTCGAGTTGTGCAACAAGCACAAGGTATATAAGCCATTAATACAGCTCATATACAAAACCGTTATCTTCTATAAAAAATAAACATGTAAAGAATATTCGATTATCTTTACACGTAAATTGTATGTGTAAATAAAATACAATTTTCTTTACGTATGGCAAAACCAACAAAATGGCAACTAGATCCTTTGCCAATCAAACATGATCTTGAAACCAAATCAGTGCTCAAGAGACTGCCTAGAGCTCATGCAGCCCTGGCGGAGTTAAAAGGAATTGCTTCAACTATTCCCAATCAGAATATATTGATAAATACACTTGGTCTGCAAGAAGCAAAAGATAGTTCAGAAATTGAGAATATAATAACAACACATGATGAGTTATATAAGACAGAATTGAGCTTGATTTCCTCATTAGATTCAAAAGAAGTTCAAAATTATATTGAAGCAATGAAGGTTGGATTTGCTCTTATTCAACAAAATCAGTTACTTACGAATAATATAATATTTAAAATTCAAGAGAGATTAGAAAAGAATAAGGCTGGATTTAGGAAAGTACCAGGGACAGTACTCAAAAATGCTTCAACAGGAGAAGTTGTATACGAGCCTCCTCAAGACTACGATGCAATCGTTAAATTAATGAAGAACCTTGAAAAATTTATCAATGACAATTCAATTGCAGATCTAGACCCATTGATAAAAATGGCAATAATCCATTTGCAATTTGAAAGCATACATCCTTTCTATGATGGCAATGGAAGAACTGGCAGAATAATCAACATCCTATATTTGATCACGCAAGGCCTATTGAATCTCCCAATTCTCTATTTAAGTAACTATATCATTAAAAACAAACCGAAATACTACGAACTTCTTCAATCTGTAAGAACTGAAAATAGATGGGAAGAATGGTTGATATATATGATTGATTCTGTAGAAAAAACCTCTGAAGATACGATAGCCTTAATTAGCGAAATCAAACTCCAGATGCAAAGCATGAAAACAACGTTGAGAGAAAATTATAAATTCTATAGTCAAGATTTACTCAACAACCTATTCAAACATCCGTATTCAAAAATTGAATTTGTAGTAAGAGATCTTGGAGTAAGTAGAATAACTGCTGCGAATTATCTAAACCAACTTTCCGATGACGGAATTCTTAGAAAAGAGAAATTGGGAAAGTCAAACTATTACATAAATGAAGAACTATTTGAACTACTTAAAAAGAGGTAACAGAAGATAACAAGCAGCGATAACTCCATACTTCCTTCATGGGAACGGAACATACTGCTAAAACGTTCTCATCCATGAAAACCCCGATTAATTACCAATTTGGGAACATTTTCTTATCTTTAAGCATTAATGAGAGTAATAGCAACAAGTACGCTTAAAGATTACTGGGATAAATACCCCGAGTGTGAACAATCAATCAAATCTTGGCTCAGAGAAGCTCAATTGGGTGATTGGAACTCACCTCAGGCCTTAAAAGAACAATTCAAACATGCTTCAATAATAACAGGCAAGAGAATAGTTTTCAATATCAACGGTAATCGATTCAGGTTGCTTGTGGATATAGAATTCCGTTTACAAATCATCTTCATTGTATGGTTCGGAAGTCATTACGAATACGATCAAATTGATACTAAAAAGATAAACTATGATAACACCAATAAAAAATAAAGATCAATATCACAAATATCTGGATCGAGCATATCAATTAATGCAAGAAGATTTCCAACTAAATTCTAAGTCCTCTGATGAATTGGAATTGCTATCGATCTTAATCGAAAAATATGAAAATGAGCATTTCCCAATTGATCCTCCCAACCCAATTGATGCGATTTTATTTAGAATAGATCAACTTGGTATGAAAAAAGTAGAATTATCAACTGTTTTGGGATCAAAAAGTAGAGTAAGTGAGATCTTAAACGGTAAAAGAAAACTGAGCTTGAGTATGATAAGAAACCTTAATAAGAAATTAGGAATATCAGCTCAAACACTTATAAACGAATATGAAATAAGTCACGGATGAGAACACAAGGTAAGACTTAAGCTTTGCTATCGCTGCAGCCTCTGCTTACCATCTCCGTCAGACTGCGCAAAAACTTACCTAGTTTAATTGCTCCAACTTTTTGATAAAATTCTGGTTTTCGTATCTTATTAGTGTAAATACCAACACTATTTCTATGGATTTCATACAAAGATTTACTTGGCCTTAATTGCAAATGAATTGTTATAATCTAAAGAGACTTATGTCCATTTTGTCAATAAATGACCTTGGAAAGTGGCTAAAAATGCTTTTTACATATTTGGGCTAAAAACGACCTTTTTTTAGTAACTCAGCAAGCTTTTGGCAGAAATAAAAGAAAAGTATGACGCATAAAAAACCACTTTTTAAGTAGCTTAGCGATTAATTATGCAAGAAATATTAGCTACTTTTAGAATAAACTGGAGTTTGTGCGCAGACTCCCGTTAATGGTCATTATAAAAAATAACAAAATGAAGGATAAATGTTAAAGTTCTTTCGAGGAATTAGGCGGAGATTAATGGATAATAGAGATCTGAATCGATATCTAATTTACGCTTTTGGAGAAATTCTACTTGTAGTAATAGGAATTCTAATTGCAGTAAAATTAAATAATTGGAATCAAAAGCGAATAGGTGCGGTTGAAATTGAAGTATTGCTTAATAATATTGAAGAAGACTTAATTCGAAATATAGTACACCTAAATGATATAATAAATATTTACCAGGTAAATGATTCGTTGACTAGAAGAGTAATTAATAATCAGGTAACACTTGAAGATTATTATAGGGATGATGATTTAGGCAATCTTTTATTAAGGTTTCAATTCCTAAATATTACCTATGAAAATATTGATAAGTTACTAAGCAAAGAAGAAGTGATTGATTCGAAATATGAGGAAGTTATTGTAGCTGCCAAAGAAATATTGCGTGCAAATATCTATGATGAGCTCTCAGGCGGCCCAGTAATTGATTTCTATAACAAGAATGTTGACTTTATAACCACTCAGCCTATGTGGATAGCCAAATCGGATTCTCTGTCCATTAAAAGGCTCTACAACTATTTTTTAACTGATGAGAAATACAAAAAACAGGTGCTTAATTATTGGGGTAAAACCTCATTCCTGACTTTGACTGTAATTTATAGCCGAAGTTCTCAAATGAAATTGTTGGGAATTTTAAAAACTATTCGTCATAATTATGATGTAGATCAACTGCATCAACTATTCAATAGCCTAGGCCTAAATTCATTTACAAAGATAGACTGTGATGAAGTAGTCCTAAGGAATGAAAATCAATTTTATAAAAATGAACGCTTTCTTGTTGCCAACTTGAGTAAAGATCAAGCTTATTTGATTGTAAAGAGTGGTGAAGATGAATTCATTCAGGAAAGAAGACTCAAACCAGGCGGGTATTCTATTATCCAGGAGACTAGATTTGGGGTTGAGGAAATCAATAAAGATTTCTATAGTATAATTGAAATTCGTAAGGATGGCCAATGCATACAAAAATATGCAGATGAAAATAATGGATACTTAATTATCGAATGAAAAAAACCAATAACACTTTGCACGAGATAATATTTCCGCTATCGCTTATACTATCCTTGCAATTGACATTGTTGGTCATTCACCTATCAGAAAAATCGGAAATAAAAGAGAACCTTACTTTTTAGCATTTTGAGACTGGTGAAGTCCGAATTAAACATTTTTATCTTCTTGTGGATTTTTAGTAATTTAAGAGCTTTTATACAAGGTTAGAATAAACAAAACGAAGAATCCATGATAAAATTCTTTCGAAAAATAAGACATAAGTTGATTGATGAAGGGAATCTAAAAAGATACCTGATTTATGCAATTGGAGAAATTCTTCTTGTAATGATTGGGATCCTTTTCGCCTTACAGATAAATAATTTGAATGAGGATAGAATAAAGCAAAATCTAATTAAAAGTCAGTTGTTAAATCTGGTTGCTTCATTAAAGTCAGATAGTACTATGTGGTCTAGAGCGATAGATGTGAATGAATTTCGCTCGAGTTCCTTTGAATATTTGCTTGATTGGGCAGGTCAATCATTTGACGAGCTATCTTTTCTTCCAAAAGCTGACAGCACTTTCATTTGGCAGGGACCTTATCCTGACAGTTTAGATGGGACTTTCACCAGGAAAAGCTTTAGTTGGTTTACACGAGGCTTCGATAATATAATAATCGATCGAACTGCAATGAATGAAATAAATAATCTTGGGCTTTATTCAGAAATTAAAAATGATCGATTGAAGGAGAAAATACATGACTATTATATGTTCATAGATTTTCACTTCAGCGATCGGAATATTCAAAAGCGAAGTGATAGAGATGAAGAATTTCACGATTACTTAAGAGACAAATTTGGTGTAACGGCTAGGGACATTCCTAATATTGCTGACCCCATAGAATTCATTAAAAATGATGATGGAATCATTTTTCGATTGAAAGAAGTGAGAAATACAGCAAATTTTCATAGCCTTCAAGCTATTAATGCGAGAAATATGGCTCATGAAATTATAGAAATTATTGATAAGGAAGGAGAACAATGAGGCTGGTATAAATGAAAAAGATTTTATGGATAGAATTGATGCAACAGGGACTCAAATAATGAAGATCAGAAAACGAACCACCAACAAAGTATAAAATGTTACTGTCTCCCATTCGGTCGCCACGCCTGATGCGCTCAACGTTATCGCTCAGTAAAAGTTAAACACATCAACTTTTGAGATTTACGTATATTATTTATATATTTATACGTAAATTGAATTCAATGGATAAGAAATTGACATTAAGTCTAAACCAAAAAATAATTGAACAAGCAAAAAAATATGCCAAACGAAATGGCACTAGTCTATCTAAGATGATTGAATCCTATTTTCAATCCATCACAAATGCTCAACAGGAAGAAACGGATATCAAAATAACACCACTTGTAGAAAGCTTGTGCGGAGTAGGCAAACTGCCCGATGGATTTGATTACAAAAAATCTAGAATTAAGTACTTAGAAAACAAGACCAACTAGTGAACGTATTCATCGATACAAATGTAATAATTGACCTACTTGCTAAAAGAGAACCTTTCTATTATGAAAGCCTTCAACTTTTTTCACTAGCTGATTCCAACCAAATTGAATTAACAATTTCGTCACTTAGTCTTGTCAACATTCACTACATTTTAAATGATGTGATGAAACTAAAAGATGCACGATCAATTATTGGAAAATTCAAAGTTCTCGTCGAAACACATGCACTAAATGATAAAGTCATTGATTTAGCATTAAACGACCTTAACTTTAAAGATTTTGAAGATGGCATCCAATATTATACAGCATTAGAATCAAAAGCCAATTCGATAATAACTAGAAATCTAAAAGACTTTAAACATTCAAAAATACCTGTGATGAGACCAAAAGAATTTTTATCAAAGAGAAAATCAGAGAGATAACAGGCTTAGATAAATCCATACCTTGTTCCTCGGAACGGAGCATGCAGCAGGACCGTCAGACCGCGCAAAAAACCATCAATAGATATTCGATTTTAGATCTATTGAAAAAAGCCCATTTTTTCAATGAATGACCTTGCAAACTAGCTAAAAATGTTGTTTTTGATTTTTTGGTCTAAAAACAATTGTTTTTAAGCCCTTATGCAAGTATTTGTTCAACTTTAAGCAAAAGTAAAAAATACAATTATGAAGTATTTGAGTTGCTCATCTGTAAGGTATGCAAGAAATATTAGCTACTTTTAGTATTTAATGTAGTTTGTGGGAGGAAGGATTTTTGTTTGCAATTTGATGTGAAGGTTTAGAAGATCTTCAAGAGAGTAAATCACGAAGGCTGATGCGATAGCCTACAAATATTTGATAACATGATTAAATTCTTTATATGACAGAATGGTTTTGTGAAACAAAAATAAAAGATGGTGAATCCATCTTTTATAATGAAGGAACCGAAGCTCCTGCCGAGAATGGGAGTGCCTATAAATATTTGATAACATGATAAAATTTTTTAGACGAATTAGATTTGACCTAATGGAGAAAAACAAAACTGGAAAGTACTTTAAATATGCTATTGGCGAAATTGTTCTTGTTGTAATTGGAATTTTAATCGCACTCTCAATCAATAATTGGAATGAAAATAGAAAAGAGAGAGTTCAGGAAATAAAGAATCTTAAAAACATTCAACAAGATATTCTTTTGGACACAGTTGATATTATGTACAATGTAAAATACCATAAATTGTTTCAAACATCGCAAAAACAATTGCTCAATTATATACATATTAAAGATTTACAACCTAAAGAAATTATAAAATATGAATTAGCACTAGGAAGTCCACTCATTTTCACTCTTCATGAATCTTCATTTACCAACTTGAAGGATAATAACATCAATATAATCTCTAACCAAGAACTCAAAAAACAAATATCAAATCATTATGACAATATTTCAAAAGTAATGTTACGGGTGGAAAACGACCTTGGCGAGTATAAAACCTACAACTTCTTAAAACCATACTTTTTAAAATATTTTAGTAATGAAAATAAAGTTTCGAAACTGGGAGATACTGAATTTAATAACGGAGATTATTACAATGCAGAAACGACTTTAAACACATTAATTTTGGCTGACACATTGGGTCTTAAAGAAGATAGAGCATTTAAAATTGACTTGGCAGAAAGCATAGCATTTATTGGATTTAAAATAGACATGTATAACCACTTATTAGAATCTATCCATGTGTTAAATGATTCTATAAGCAGCGAACTGAAAAAAATCGAATAAACTAATGATAAAACTATTTCGAAACTGTCTGGCAGAGGAAAAAACCACCAAGTATTTAAAATATACTATTGGAAATATTGATAAAATCAATTAGAGAAAAATAAAGTAAAAAAATAACGAAAGCACAACACCGGTAACCGTTGAATAACCTGCAATTAAGTAGAATAATTTTAAAAATTGCTTATATCAGGCTTCTTTTAAACTGTTTTGAGCGCAGTGATTTTATAATATATCCA
>JAHEAQ010000107.1 GCA_024642705.1 Bacteroidota bacterium
TGTTAATCTCCGTATTGAAAATATGCTCAACAATTCCTATCGCGATTACCTAAACCGACTACGGTACTTTGCTGATGAGATGGGAATGAATACTTCGGTAGGTGTTAATTATACTTTTTAATTTACTAACGCTGACAAAGCTGAGATCTTTAGCATTCAGCTTTGCCGGAGTTTATTTATAAGGTGAGATTTAAATTAGCCCAATTCAGATATTTGAATATTGCTATTAATTATATTTAAGAGTTGGGTGCAATTTTTTTTGGACAAATTAGGACACATATAAACAAATGACAATGAAGAAAATAAAACTACTGGTGTTACTTCTGACAACGGTATCATTCGCCTTTGGACAAGACTTTGAGGGAAAGGTTATTTACAAGAATGAATATACAAGTAAAATAGCCAATGTGACAAACGAGCAATTCAGTTCAATGATGGGAACAACTCAAGAATACTTGATTAAAGGAGGCGATTATAAATCTTCAACAAATGGGACTCTTTTTCAATGGCAACTTTACATTAACAAGGACAATAAACTTTACACTAAAATGGCGACTTCACCGTCAGTCTTATGGAATGACGGTTCTGTAAATGATGACGAGGTTGTTAAGACAGAAATAAACAAAGGAGTGATTGAAATCTTAGGATTTCTATGTGACGAACTCATCCTGACATGTAAGAGTGGAATTCAAAAATACTATTTCAGTTCCGAACCGAAAGTTGACCCCAAATTATTCAATAACCATAAATTTGGAAACTGGAGTGAAGTCATGGCTAAAACCAATTCATTGCCATTGAAAATGATTATCGAAACTCCACAATTTGCACTGGAGTGTTTAGCAACAGAAATTGTTCCAATAAAACTTACCCAAAAAACATTTGAATTACCGGCTGACAGTAAACTAGAAAAAAGTCCGTATTAAAAAACAGCACCCAACAAAGTGTTTATGGTCAGCTGCGGCTTGACGTATATATATATATATATATATAACTTTTGTTTATTAAATTGCCTTCGGCCCACGGGGATAAATACGGCTTCGAAAACCACAGCCGCCATAAACATGCAATTAATTTATAAAATGATGAAAATATTCAACAAGGTTTTACTAGTAATAGTAGCAGCATTATTTAGTGCTTGTAACTCAGCCACTGAACAACAAGGTGAGTCGAAATACAAATCCATGTCTACTTCCACTGAATTTGATGTGGTCATTCTTAACGGCCGGGTGATGGACCCGGAGACTAATTTTGATGCCATACGAAATGTAGGTATTAAAGATGGTATTATTGGTTTAATTACTGAAGCTGAAATATCAGGTAAAGAAACCATTGACGCTAAAGGTTTAGTGGTTGCACCCGGTTTTATTGATACGCACTTCCATTCGGTAGATCCATTCGCGACAAAGCTGGTTGTCGCAGATGGCGTCACAACGGGCATGGATTTGGAAGCTGGCTCAGCGCCGGTCGGTGAGTGGTACGCCCAGAAGGATGCCAGCGGATGGCAGGTCAATTACGGCACCACTTCGGGCATGATTGCGAACCGGATCTTCGTGCATGACCCCGAAGTAGAGATCACCGTGCCTATGGATGCGGGGGCTGGCAGCGTCTATCTCGACAAGGCGGCGCTCGATGGCACTGCGGGTTGGTCGGTCACGCGTTCGTCCATTGAGCAGATGAACCAGATCATGAGCGCGATTGATGAGGATCTCCGGCAGGGGGCAATTGGCATCGGCTTCGGCTCTGCCTACATGGCGCAGGGCTTGACGAGCTACGAGCAGTTCCTGGGCCAAAAGGTGGCGGCGAACTATGGCCGGTTGTCATCGGTACATACCCGGTACCACCTCAGCACCGAGACACCGACCGAGGCACCGATAGGGCTGAGCGAGGTTCTGGCTAACGCCATGGCGCTCAAAGCGCCACTACTGTTGGCCCACGACAACGATTATGGCTGGTGGGAGAACGAGGAGAAACTTCGGCTGGCACGCGAGCAGGGCTACAATGTCTGGGCGGAGTATTACCCGTACGAGGCGGGCTCGACTTTCATCAGCGCCGACTTTCTGCGGCCCGAACTGTGGGAAGCGGTGCAGGGGTATAAATACGAGGAGACCGTTTACGACCCCGGCCAGGACAAGTTCCTGACCAAGGACGAGTACCTCAAGATGGTGAAGGAGAAGCCTGGCTACTTTATCGTGGTATTCCTGCTCAAGCGCCAGGAATGGATGAAGCACTGGCTGACCATCCCGCACATGACTGTCGCCTCTGATGCGATGCCAGGCGTTGATGCCGAAGGAAATTTCCTGCCTTGGGATGCCGATATCTCGAAATATGCAGGACATCCCCGTACTGCAGGTAGCTTCTCGAAGACGCTCCAATTGGCGCGTGATGCCAATGTTCCCCTGATGTTCACCTTGTCACAGCTTAGCTACTGGCCGGCAAAACACCTTGGCGACACCGGGCTCAAGTCGATGCAGCAACGTGGCCGGGTTCAGGAAGGCATGGTGGCCGACCTCACACTGTTCGATCCCGTGAAGGTTGAGACCAGGGCCACCTACAAGGTGGGCGAAAACGGGCTGCCGCCAGTCGGCATTCCCTATGTCATCGTCAACGGTACGGTAGTGGTTGACGGGGGCAAAGTGCTGGACGTGCGGCCGGGTCAACCAATCCGCTTTCCGGTCGAAGAGAAGGGCCGCTTCATGCCGATCTCGCCGGACGGCTGGCTCAACGAGAACACGATCAGCGACAAGATCTTGCCACATATGGACGATTCCGGTGCCGGGGAGATGGTAAGCGGACACAAGAAATAAAGGAAATAGTTCTGATATGAAGGCAATTCAGCTTAAGGCTGGCGCTGGAGCGCCAGCCTTGCACTTATTATTGTCTTGTTTAGTCGTCAGCGCAATGCCGACCGCTCTGGTGCCGGTAGCTGCCCAGCAAAAACATGGACCCGCGGTTTGAGGAAATTAAGAGCGAAACTAAACGACTCATGGACGAGATAAAAGTCCGAGGATTTTTTAAGACAAGCAGCAAAATATTTAGATAAATGATGAAAAAATTATTAATTCCACTGATTATCATCGTATTAAGTTTTGATTTGTTAGCACAAGGTGGCAATATCATAGAGGAGGAGGTAGACCCTTCTAAACCCACAAACCTTTACACACAAATAAACACAAATTTAGAGTCGTCTTTTTCTGATTCAAAAAACCTTTTTGGCTTAAGAGTGAATGTATCTTATGCCATAAACCCTGATAATTTAGTGTTGGCAGAAGTTCCTTTTTTGTACAACGATACGCGTAAAAAATTTGGCATTAGCGATTCTCGGGTTAGGTATTTTGCAATACTAAAAAGAAATATTACCAAAAAATTCATAGCAATAGCGCCATTTACAGATATTACCATCCCTACCGGTTCTTATGAAGATGGTCTTGGCACTGGTACATGGTCAGTAGCGGTAGGCTCTGTTTTTGGTTTTGTAGCATCACCTAAATTAGCTCTTTTTCCAGGGATCAGTTATGTCAGGACTACAAAACCAAAAACAGATTTGATTCCTGAGAATAGTAAATTTGCCGGAAATGGAATTAGCTTCCAATTCAATGCTAGTTACTCATTCTCAAAAAATACATTCCTATTTATAAACCCAACGCCATTGTTATTGAACTCAAATTCAGAATGGAAAATGATTTGGTCAGGCGAGTTAAATCTAAATCATGTTTTTATTCCAAATAAATTTAAAGCGAATGTATTTTGGCGGCCAGATTTTACGAATGAAATAAATGTTATCAGATTGGGCACAACCTTTTTCTTATAACTCATAAGTTACTTCTTATGGTAAAACATAAGTTCGGATATTTCCTAATGCAGTAGAAATTTAACTTTAATAACGACCATCATGAAGCATTACAGAATTAAGTATTTTCTGATTCTTTTATTACTGAGCTGCGTAAACCCAATTTATGCACAAGATTGGAATCCTAATGACAGCATTAAAACCATCGGGCAGGCAGAAAATAGAATTAATGATTTTAGAGATAA
This sequence comes from Bacteroidota bacterium, assembly GCA_024642705.1. Classification (GTDB taxonomy): domain Bacteria; phylum Bacteroidota; class Bacteroidia; order Chitinophagales; family Saprospiraceae; genus Portibacter. The sequence goes on from JAHEAQ010000107.1 coordinate 4,033, forward strand.
TATGGTTGACCTTACCGGTCAGGATTTAGTTGATGCAACTTTTCCAAACTCCTGGCCTTTGTTTGGAACAAAAACCAGAATGGCCATTGGAGGTTATGCGAAACTTGATTACATCCAAGATTTTGATGGTGGATATGTTCGGTTTCAATATCCGATACAAGCAGTTCAGGTTGCAGGAGATGGCCGCAAACCTCAAAGCGGGTATATGAATATGCATGCTCGTGAATCGCGGATAAATGTTGATGTCAGGAAATTAACAGAAACAGGAATGCCGGTACGAGTATTTTTTGAAATTGATTTTTCCAACTATGAAACAGCAGCATTTAATCAAACTCCCAGATTACGTCATTTTTATGGGGTGGTTGGTCGCTTATTAATTGGACGAACCTGGGGTACGCAATCAGATTTATACGCCATACAAACTACCATTGATTTTGCCGCAGGAGATGCTTTGACAGGTACTCGAAGAGCACAGGTGCGCTTTGAAGATAAAATTACACCTCAAATTAATTATGCTTTTGCCCTTGAAATGATGGAATATCCGGGCATTGATGGTGCTGGTTATGATGGACAGGCAAGCATGCAATTGCCCATACTTGTGGGTAGAATTACCAAAAGCACCAACTCAGGTGGGCGAATATTTTTAGGAGCTTCCGCATTCCAACTAAGATGGGATGGGCAATCAACAGGTCCTGATGCAACAGCTTTGGGCTGGGGAGTAAGCTTTAGCGGCCGGCAATACTTTGGTAAAAAGCACTATTTCAGATGGATATCTTCCTATGGTTCTGGTTGGGGAAGCAATATTGTGGCTACCTTAGGAACAGCAGCTTCAGCCATTTTAACACCTGATGGAAAGATGGAAACTATGCCTGCGTGGAACCTGGGAACTGGATTTTGCTACAATATTTCTCCAATACTTTCTACTAATATAAGTACAAATTGGTTTGGGATCGAACCATCAGAATATCGAGATGAAAATAAAATGGATTTTGGTGGAGCCAGTCATATTAACCTACTATGGTCACCTTACAAATCGGTTAATATGGGTATTGAATTTATGACCATTTATCGTAAAAATGGAGATGGGAAATCAGGCACAGGCAATCGCCTTCAAATGATGATTAAGTACTTATTTTAAGAATTAAAATTGAATAACCCATCCTATTTGTAAGCACATTGGCAAGTCCACACGAGCAAATGCTCGAACCGAAGGCTTGCCCAAGAGTTTACAAAGCCAGCTACCTTTACCCACAAGCAAAAAATAAATTCATGTTTCATAAGCAACTTCTTTGAAGATTGATGGAGAAACAAAGAGTCACGGACTTTCTATCTGTGATTTATTGCTAACTTTTGTGGCAAAACACGCAACGAAATCATACACAAGACCGTCAGAATTCTTTACCTTTTTATATTAAATTTAATCTCACACTACTGTAAAATGGGAACAATTTTATATCCAAGATTTACTATTGTAAAAGACAATTTTTATAATAATCCTTTAAAGGTTTACAAAGAAGCACACCATGCAGAATATTATGAGCCGAAGTATTACACTGGTTTCAGAAGCAGAAATGTTTATCACGAACCCGGAGTAAAAAGTAAGCTTGAAAAAATATTAGGAATTAAAATTATACGATGGGATACTGATCCCGGTGAAGAGAATGGTGTTTTTTATCAAGCGTTTTCTGCCGGAGCAAAACAAGAACTTCCGGGAGTACATTCCGATTCTCCATACAATGACATTACTGTAGTGATCTATCTTACCCCAGGGTTACCATTTGACTGTGGAACTTCGCTGTGGATGCATAAACAAACCGGACTATACGACCCCCCGATGGTGGAAGATGCACGAAGACTTAAAATCAAAATAGCGGATCTGCGCGAGCAATTTGAAACCGAATCCAAAAACCGAAAGAAGTGGGTAGAGATAGACCGAATCGGATATCGCTTTAACCGAATGGTCGCATATCCATCTGGGGTGTTGCATTCTGCCACCAATCATCATGGCGGCACACTAAATAATGTCCGTCTTTACCAAACCTTTAGAATTGGAGTCGACTGGAATACATTTCGAATGTCGCATGCTTAGCCATCATTCCCAATCCAATACTTCCGTTCAAAATATCATTTAGCGAAGTATAATCTTACTACCTGTTGGTATTGATACTCGTCAGCTGGTTTTAATTTAATCATTTGAATCATCAGCTTTAGTTTTTCTATTTCCGTTACCTTTATTGCCGCTGCCCATAAAGCAACTTCCTTCAGCACTTCATATTCATCTTTATTGAATGCATTTTTTAGCTTCGTTTTGCTTAGAAACATTTCTATGCTTTTCAGCTCTGCCTGCCTGCTGTTGCCGAGGTGTTTCCGTATAATCATTTGCTTAATCTTATTGGTAATATCATACACTCCGAGTGGAACACCCTTTCCGAGATTGAGGGAAATATTGCTTTCAGTAAATTTTATTAGAATCCTTTCAGGAGTGCGGTATCCTTTTCGTGACCGTATCTTTTTGTACTCATCAGCAGCCAGCTTCCGAAGCGTATGGTCGATCGGACGGAAACCAAGTTTGTAATAAAACCAGAAAACACCGGTGGCAATTCCTTCAGGACTATCCAGTCCAAATTGCGATGCTTCAACCTGAAAATAATTCACATTAAATAACTGCCGATACACGCGTAATACTTGGCAGACCATATATCCCGATTCACCTCCACGAAAATGGTCGTAAATATTCAAACCAAAATCAGACCGCGAACCAAAAACCCAACCACCGGCATACGCAGCAGGGTATCCATTTTTGAATAATGTATACCCGAAATATGATTCAAGTGGCAATTGTCTCTGGGGCTCCATAGCATAAATCGCAACAGATAGCCCGCGTTCAAGATGAAAAAGTCGTAGTGATTCTTCTTTCATAAAAGTGGCGGGGTCAGTTTCCCTATCTGTAATTGCCATTGAGTTCTTAATCACCCGCACAGTCCGACTCCTTTGTACTTCTGTTAGCGATGCTACAGCCGGCAATTTACTGTCAAGAATATCTCTTGCATTAAAATGTTTTATACTATCGTTGTGATAAAACATCTCAGGAATCTCAATCTGATTATAGGCTTTCGAAAAGAACTTGTTCTTCGGAAGAATATCGGTTTGAATTCCAAGGCCCTCATAAAAATGATCCTTTACATAAGGCTGATCATCAAATCTGCTTAGCTCATTCAATAGGTACGGTAACTGCAATTCTTTTTTTGGCATCAGCTCGTTCAGCAACTCCATATCAGAAATCGCGGATGTGGTCTCGCTTCTTTCAACAGATGGTAGCGTAACTTTTAACACTACATTTAAATCAAACAATACATCTTCAATACTAGTAATATGAATGGTACAGTCGGGATGGGTAGATAACCACCGGGTACAATCGTGTGAATAACAAGCTTGATATTTGGTGAACGGAATACCGGAATTTGTAAATACCTCCATGGCTTTTAAGGGTTGCTTTTTCAGGTAGGCTGTAATCCGAACTATTTCATGTTCGGCAATCTTAAAGGTTTTCTTATCAGGCGGAAATGCCCGGATAAACAGCAGGGCTTCAAAATAACTTACGAGTAACTTGGTTAATGGCATTTTATTCTCAGAAAGCCATTTCATGATCGATACCTTCTGCCGGTTTCCTTCTGAATCAAATCGATTAACTATTTTTTTAAGGGCTTCAACATTGCTTTTAAAAGTAGTCCTCATTTTAGTATTGATATTAAAATTTTACGATTCGCCTCTGTTTCTATAAATTAATGGGTGAGAAGTAAGTAATATACATAATATTTGGGGGTAATGCGTTTTCAGAAAATTCATTTTACAACCACACAACGGGTATATCAAACAAGTTTTATTTCACAAAGAATGAATGCCGCGGTTAAAAAGCACAACGAAAATCAAGCGTCAGAAGACAAAAAGATTTGTAATCTACTTGCACAGAGTATTGACAAAGGACTGCCCGAAGCAGAAAGCAAAATCTGGCACGCCCATCCTGTTTGGTTTTTAGATGGAAACCCGATAGTTGGATACAGCAAACAAAAGGCTGGATTACGATTAATGTTTTGGAGTGGAGCTGATTTTGAAGAAGCGGAGCTGAACGTTCGTGGCAACAAATTTAAAGACGCTTCCATTTTCTATAACGCTGTTTCAGAAATCGATGAAGCTAAATTGGAAACATGGCTGGAAAAATCGAAAGAAATTCAGTGGGACTACAAAAACATTGTGAAGAGAAAAGGAAGATTAGAAAGGATTAGTTAAGTTCAAACTATGAACACCACCAACGACCACCATGCACGTATTGCAAAAATGACATTCACTTCGGTATATCCGCACTACGTCACAAAAATTGAGAAGAAAGGAAGAGCGAAAGAGGAATTGCATCAGGTAATTACATGGCTTACTGGCTATGATGAAAAAAAACTTCAAAAACATATTGAAGAAAAAATAACCTTCGAGGAATTCTTTCAGAAAGCAAAACTAAATCCAAATGCGCACCTTATTACGGGTGTTATCTGTGGCTACCGAATAGAAGAAATTGAAAATTCGTTAACACAACAAGTACGGTATTTGGATAAGTTGGTGGATGAGTTAGCGAAGGGAAGAAAGATGGAGAAGATATTACGGATTGCGTAATGGAATACAAAATACTTGGATACGTTTTTAATGAAGTAGTAACGATTATCAAATGATAGGAGGCGGCTTTCTTGGGCAGATGCATGACACGATGAAGAAAAATCGTGATATGGCGCGTGCTGCGTTGGGTAAGGTAAAAAGAAAACCTTTCGATAATGGTGAGTACAACCCATCTGGAAATCTAATTCTAAGGGATAAAAAGAAACTATCAGAAAACGACCGGGCAATTTTAATAGCAAAAGTAAAGCGCAGCAATGCTATTGATTTAAATAAAAGAATCGTTGTGCTAATTATCACGCTATCAATACTTTCATTTCTTATCTGGGGATTGCCTCTATTCTTAAATTTTCTTTTCAATTACAGGTGATTCCATCGCCTAATTGTGACAAAGCCGATTGTTGAAATCATCAGTATTGTCATAATTTGAAAAAAAGCCTGATTTTTTTTCTATGTACATTTGACCTACCGCCATTGGTGTCGTATCACTACTAGAAATGCACGAATTACCGGAAACTGAACTGATTCAAAAAGCACAGCAGGGCCACCCGCTTGCTTTTCGGTACCTCGTGGAAAGACATCAAAAAATGACCTATACACTTGCCTATCGATTTTTGAACAATGCAGATGACGCCAAAGACATTGTGCAAGAAGCATTCATTCGAATCTGGAAAAATCTTGACCAGTATAAACCGGAAGTAAAATTCTCAACCTGGCTATACAAAATCACTACCAATCTTTGTCTTGATCGCATTAAATCTAAACATCATCAACAGCAAAAAAATCAAGTAAGTGAAGACTTCAAAATCGCTTCTTCAACAACTCCTGAAAAAATACTGGAACAGGAAGAGTTGGCAGCGTTTGTTCATCATGCCGCTCAAACCTTAACACCCAAACAACAAGCGGTATTTATCTTGAGCGACTTACAAGGTTTGTCTATGAATGAAATAGAAGAATCGCTGGGAATGAGCAAAGGCAACATCAAAAGCAACTTGTATTACGCCCGATTGGCCATGCAGGAGAAAATTAAAAATATTTTTTTTACACCTTCTACCATTACATCATGAACTGTAAGAAAGCTGAACAACACATTATTTTATATTCAGAATTAAGTATAGCTGAAAAAACGCAAGTGGATATCCATCTCGAAAATTGTGTTGCCTGTCAACGCATGTTCACTACACTTCAACAGCGACAAAGTATTTTTAATAACATTCAATCGTGGAATGCAGCAATAAAAGATCCCGTTGCCTTTACCGATCAAATTATGGAAGCGCTTCCTAAAAAATCTGTTCAAGCAGAGAAAAAAAGAAACACATTTAGCGCACTCTTTAACTGGACTCCTTTACAGACCGGGCTGGTGGCATGCTCATTGATTCTGTTCTTCACCTTCGGTGGGGAATTCAGTCGCCATGCGCCTAACCCCCAACTTCAACCCCCGATTAAAAATGGAATTGTTTTATCTATCAATCTTCAAGATTTAATTCAGGCAAAGCGTGAGCGTGCCGCACGAATTTCTTTAGCAGATATAATCAGAAAAAATCAATCATTAGCACTTTCAAAGAAATAACGATATGAAAAATAGTAAGTTGATATTATCGCTACTCATAGGCATCCTGTTCTTTAGTTGCGACCACAATGTTAAAGTAGAAACGGTTCTAAATGAAGATGATTCTATTGACCGAACCATTACGCTTGAAAATGAGGATTCCATGGCGTTTCAAAATAATTATTTTGGCATAAATGATAAAAATGGATGGACGATTAAAAAGGAAAGGAAAATTGAAAAAGAAAGTAAGCCGATGGGAGAAGAGGATTGGAATTTTACTTTTTCGAAACATTTTTCATCAATTGAAGAATCCAACCATGATTTAAATAATGATGTTGATACACTTTTTCATATCGAAGCTAATCTTGAAAAACGCTTTCGTTGGTTTTATACGTACACAACTTTCTCTGATACCTACAAAGCTATTGACCGTTTCAAGCTACTAAACCAATCCGATTTTTTAACACCCGAAGATTACGCCTTTATGAAGCGGCTTCCACCGGAAGGCGACTCGATTTCAAAAGCCGATCAACTTTTTCTGGAAGACCTGACTACGAAAATAAATGATGTGCTTGTTCCAAGTGCGTTCTTTGAAGAGTCATTCGATTTAGTCTTAAACATCGCCACTGAAAAAGGTATGGATTCAAATTGGATTGATAGCATTCAACATCATAAAGCTTCAATTTTTAACTCAACAATAGACAATAAAGAATTAACGGAAGATTATTTTTTTCTTGTCTTTGATAGTCTTCAAATTCCATTTCCGAAAGAGGGCGAGGAGGAATTTTATACAAGGATGAAATCCATCGAATCACGGTTGGACTTTATGAGCTACGCTAATACTGGAAAATACTTGCACACCATCAAAATGCCTGGAGAAATCATTAATACGAATGCGGATTCTCTGGCTGGTGATTATGCTGTCTGGAGACCTTCTGTCTATAAGTTTATTGCCAATGATTATACTATGTATGCGGAGACACGGAAACTTAATCTGTGGGCGGTGATTGTTTCTATTCTACTTGTGATGGCTACTGTTTATGTGTTCGTGAAGAAAAAATAATCAGTAGGTTTATCCGGTGAAAGGTAACTCTATTAAAAATATTGTTGATTCCGGCAACGCATCCTTAACGCGTATCGTGCCACGTAATTTTTCAACAGCCTTTTTAGCAATGTATAGTCCCAGACCATTTCCTTTCGAATTATTGCTTCCTCTAAAAAACATGTCAAAGACATGGGGGATGGATTCCGGACGGATTCCCTCCCCATTATTTTTTATTTCTATAATCACATTTTCCGGAGAATTGGCAATTGAAATGTCAAGCTTTGTACCATGACCACTAAAATCAATACCATTTTCGATTAAGTTTTCAAGAATCACCATCACAATTTCCGGATACGAATAAAATGGCTTACCGATTGACACCTTGTTTGTGAAAACCATTTTTTTCTCTTCGTATACATCCTGAAATTTATTTTCAAGTTGCGTTACAACCTCTTTGAATGAAATTTCACGAAAAATCAATTCCTCTGCATTAACAATACTCATCGATTGAAGTTTTCTGAGCATCTTATCAAGAGACAAGGCATTTTCCTTTACTTTATCGAATAAATTTAATGCCGTAGAATCCTTAACTGCAATTTTTGCAACCTCTGCTAATCCGATAAATGTTGTTAAGGGTCTTCTGAAATCATGCGATGATCTGTAGAAAAATGTATCCAATTCTTTATGTGCTTCTTTTAATTCACCGGCACGGATCTCAACTTTCTTTTCCAGCTCTTCATTAATACTTGATATTTTAATATTCGCCTCTGTTAATTCCTCTGATTGCGCTTCAATTTCTTCGTTCTTTTCTTGAACCTCAAAATTCAAACTTTTCAGAACATCACGAGCCTTTGCTATTTTTTTATTAAACTTATACAAGGCATACGAGAAGGCAATAAAAAATCCAATTATAAGAATCGAGAAAACAATATAGAGTCGCTGGTTTCTAAGTTGTGATTCCTGTAATTGAAGCTGCCCTTGTTGAATTTCTTTGCTTTGGTTAAGAATTCGAATTTCATCTTCTTTCTCATTCAGTTTATATAGTGAGTTATATTGAAGAGACCGATTTAAACTTTCGGAGGAGTACAAACTGTCTGAGAGTTGAATGTACTCCTGGTAATACTTATTCGCTTCTTTGAACCTTCCTTCCTTAGTATTAAGTTGAGCAAGAAATAAAGCATTTTCCTTCAAATAAATTGGAGAATATGTATGATTCAAAATTGCTCGGCACTTCATTAAATAGAATCGGCTCATTTCCAGATTACCCATTTTTTCTAACAATTTCCCAAGCGAGTTATAGGATATGATGATCCCAACAATATTTCCATATTTTTCTTCCATCGCTAATGATTCCATCTGGAGAGAATAGGCTTCATTATATTTTCCTTGAATATCATATACCAATGAAAGATTAAATAAAGCAGCGGCAGTTCCCTTATTCCATTGATTGGCCTGATTTATTTCCAAGCTCTTTTTATAGTAAAAAGCAGCAGAATCATATTCCTTCCATTCATAAGCAATGGCACCTTGTAAATTATTAATGAGGGCAGTTTCTTTAACAAGATTTATTTTACTGTACAGGGCTTTTGCGGCAGCCACATATTCTTTTGCAAGTAGTTGATTTTTTTGATGTGCAAACGCACGGCCTAACTCCATTGTAATATCAGCATCTTGTTTGAAATCCCTTAATTGTTTATTGAGTTGAAGTGCTTGTATTAAATAGTCAGCTCCTTTGGAAAACTCTCCGGTTTCTGTGTATACTTTTCCAATGAAATAAAGCATAGTGACACGATAGCGAACAAAGTTATGTTGATCTGATATTTCAAGCGATCTTGTCAAGTAATCAATTGACTCAACAGCATTTCCTGTTTCAAACAACAACATTCCTTTATATAGGAGATAGAACATCTCCAATTCAGGATTTTTAAATTTGTTTGCAACATCGATAATTTTTTCAAAATATAAATCAGCACTATCATATTGACCATTGTCCATGTATGCCATTCCTAATCCTCTCCAACTCTCAGCCATAAGCATCGTGTCCCGAAGTTGTTTTCGTAATTCAAGTGATTCACTGAAATTTAAAATTGCTGAATCATAGTCGGATTTTATATAATACAACAAAGCCAAATTATGTAGCGTGGAAGAAGTTGCGTAACCTGGCTTTTGCCCCTGTAGCTGCTTTAAAGATTTACTATAAAAAAATTGAGCTGAATCATAGTTGCTTTGAACACGATACAAATTACCGATGCGTGTATATGTGTATGCGGGAAAATCACCATACGTTTTTCCATTAAGAGCAAGCAACGCTTTTTGATAGTAGCTCCGTGCTATCCCATATTCTCCATTGAAATAATAATAAAGTCCAAGGTTTGTATTTCCCTGAGCTATTCCCTTTGGATACTTAATCTTTTCAGCGAGTGTCAAACATTGCCTCGAATATGCCAACCCTTTTTCAAAATCATAATCCCAATATTCACTTCCTAATTGATATAAAAGATCAACTTTTACTGTGTCTATTTTTTCTTTTGAAAGCTTACTCTCTAATAGTTCTATTTTAGTATACTGTGCATTTCCGTTAATAGCAATAAGCCCAAGAAGGAAACTTAATAGGAGATTTGAATACAACGTTCGAAGGGGCATCCGTAAAAATAAGGTATTCACCGTAATTGCGAAAAGGCTATTTTTGGGTAAACACAATTATACGGTATGCGACTATTTACCCTTCTTATTTTAACATACTCATCGCTGAATTGCCTTTCACAGGAAACTATCCCCAGCCCCGAGCGCTATGCCAGCATAGGCATAACTGGTGATTCGAATGATGTAACGGTTCCCTCTTCTTCCGGAATGGTGCTCATGGGAGGAAGTACCGATGTTGATGCTGCCATTCAATGGATGATTGATCGGGCTAAAGGCGGTGATTTTGTTATCATTCGCGCCAGCGGATCTACCGGATACAATGAGTACATCTATTCATTAGGAAATGTAAACTCAGTAGAAACACTAATGATTGATAGTCGTGAGAAAGCGTTACGAAAAGAAGTGGGTGATCGTATTCGCGAAGCTGAAGCGGTGTTTATTGCGGGTGGTGATCAGGCCAACTATGTTAATTTTTGGAGCAACACGGAAGTCTCAAAAGCATTAGAATATTTGATTAAAGAAAAAAAGATTCCTATTGGCGGAACTAGCGCGGGTTGCGCTATTCTTAGTGAATTTATTTTTGATGCAATACACGATACTGTTATATCAAAAGATGCGTTGGAAAATCCGTATAAAAAGGAAGTGAGTATTTCGAAGAGTTTTATCGCCTATCCTTTTTTAACCAACACCATTACCGACCAGCATTATTCTCAACGTGACCGTCACGGACGTCATGTTACTTTTCTTGCACGGTTGGCAACTGATCAAAATGTTGTAGCAAAAGGAATTGGTGTTGATGAACGTACAGCTGTGTGCATTGATGAAAATGGAGATGCAACTGTATTTGGAAGTAACACTGCTTATTTCATTATTCAGAACAGTAGTAAGCCGGAGACTTGCTTACCAAATACGCCATTGCATTGGGTTCAAAATAATAAAGCCTTACGTGTTTATTATTTTTCGGGTAGCCCCACAGGGACACCAGCCTTTAATCTTACTAGTTGGCCCA
>JAHEAQ010000003.1:0-102966 GCA_024642705.1 Bacteroidota bacterium
TGAATCTACATTCTACTTATGCGAAAATCAGATTTTTCAAAATTTATCAATTCCTTGAATGAAGAAGAACTAAAATCTGAGATTGAAAATTTGTTCGATAATGTTGCTGGAGTGAAGGACTATTATGCAATGGAGTTAGGATCTGATAAAGATAGAATAAGGATTTTTGAAAACGCTAAAAAAATGATCACCAAATACTATGCTACTAAAAGCTATAGAAAACCAAAGGCACCTCGCATTAGATACATTCAAAACTTGCTAAAAGAAATCACACAACTTTCTATTTTTAATCATGAATTAGTAGATTTATACCTTCATGATGTTGAAACAGCTGTGGCATTTATGAAATCCTATTATTTTTCTTCGAAATCATTGACTAACAATGCAGAAAAAAGCTTTCAATCTGCATGTGAATTAATTCAAAATGGTAATTTTCAGTCTATGTTTTTGGAAAGAGTGGAACAAATCATGAAGGATGCCTCCAAATTAGAAGAGATTTATTGGGCTTACAACAAAACTTTCCTATCAACTTTCCGCCAACAGAACCATTAATTTGAAATCTCTGCAAAAATGCCAAAACATTTTATTCAAATGGAACAAAATTTATTCAATAAATGAGCAATAAATATGGGATAAAATTCAAATAATTAGTTATAAAGTACTTTTTTCGCATGTTTTTTAAAATAAATTCCCTTTTTATTTGATTCTTTTTTAGTAAAAAAATAAATTGGTGCTTCTAACATTTAAATTAATAATATCTAAATACAATTTTGACTTTAAGAAATGAAAAAGGATAAGAAATTTCGCCCACATGTTGAATTAGAAGTTGAACCTAAATCAACTCCAAACAAAACCAAGAAAAAAAATCCTAAACTTGGGCCAAAAAAGAAAAATTTTTCAAAGTATTCATTAGAATCATACTATGAAGAAGAATAGTTCTTCTAATTTTGTGCTGAAATATTTATGCTTCAGCAAATGCCAAAATTAGAGGACACCCTTTCTAAAGTTCAAACCAAATTTAATATAGCTTCTTTCAATGCTATGCAAAAAGAAGCTTTCCAAGTAATTCCGAAATCCAAGGATACTTTATTGCTTTCACCTACTGGTTCAGGTAAGACATTGGCATTTTTACTGCCAATCATGAATCAATTGGACCTTACTATTTGCAGAACCCAGGTATTAATTATTTCTCCCACCAGAGAGTTGGCAATCCAAATAACTAATGTAAGTAAAGATTTGGGATTAGGATTTAATATCTTATGCTGCTATGGTGGACATTCTCCAAAAGAAGAAAAAAAGTCGCTACAATCAGATCCTGAGATGATTATAGGTACTCCTGGAAGAATCTTAGATCACCTTGATCGTGAGAACATAGATACAACTAGTATTAAGTTTTTAATCTTGGATGAATTCGACAAAACCTTGGAAATGGGTTTTCACTCTCAAATGGAGTCCATAATTAAGCATTTTAGATTTAAGCCCCAATATATATTGACATCTGCAACTGAAGGGTTAGAAATTCCAGATTTCGTGCCCCTTGAAGAATTAATTTCAATAAATCATTTAAGCAATACTATTATTGATGGGCTTAAAATATCTAAAGTTTGGTCGCCTTCAAAAGATAAATTAGATACGCTTTTTCTATTGTTAAATGATATTGGTAATCAATCTACCATAGTATTTTGTAATTATAGGCAGTCGGTGCAAAGGATTCACGAACATTTAATGAATAAAAATATTTTCTGCGATTTCCTGCACGGAGGGTTGGATCAAATTGAACGTGAAAATGTACTCAGCAAATTTAGAAATGGAACTACAAAATTATTGATTTCTACCGACCTCGCAGGTAGAGGCTTAGATATTCCTGAAGTGCAAAATATTGTCCATTATCATTTACCAATGAATGAAGAAACCTTTATACACAGGAATGGAAGAACTGCAAGAATGTTTGCAGATGGAAATGCTTATGTTATTTTGTCAAATGATGATGCTACTCCCGATTATGTCAATGCAATTTCAAACAAATATACTGTTTCGAATACCATCAATGAAATTCAAGCATCAGAATGGATTTCCATTTGTATTAGCAAGGGAAAAAAGGACAAAATAAACAAAATTGATATTGTTGGATTCATGTATAAAATTGGAAAATTGGAAAAAGAAGATTTAGGTTTGATAGAGATTAAAGACAATTATTCAATTATTGGTATTAATGCTACAAAGGCAAAAGATTTAATTGCAAAAACTAATAATCAAAAAATCAAAGGCAAAAAAACACTTGTGAAATTACTTTAAACAATTCCATTCACATATGTTCAATCTTGATTTTTCATTTATGTTCTTGCCATCTATTTCAAATATAAATTGTATTTTTTCCCTCTTAATCAATTCAAAAACAATGAAAAGTTACTCACTTACTTTTATTTTATCCATAATTTTGGTTTTATCTGCTCACACTCAATCCTTTATTGACTCAGATGCAATGCAGTTTCGGGAAGTTGGACCAGAAAGAGGAGGAAGATGCACTACAGTAGAAGGTGTCAATAGTCAACCAAATGTATTCTATGCAGGCTATACTGGATCTGGATTATGGAAAACTACAGATTATGGTGAAACTTGGAATAATATTTCTGACAAATATTTTGAAACACCATCTATTGGATCAATTGATGTTTTTCAAAATAACCCTAAAATTATATATGTTGGAACAGGTACTGACGGCTTGCGTAGTAATTTAATTGCAGGTCGAGGAATGTACAAATCAATAGATGCTGGTAAAACATGGAAACATATTGGTTTGAAAAATGCTGGTCAAATAGGTTCTGTGGAGATAAATCCATACAATCCGAATATTGTTTTTGTAGCAGCCATAGGAAATGCTTTCACGCCAAATGAAGAAAGAGGGGTTTTTAGAACAAAGGATGGAGGTGAAACTTGGGAAAAAGTACTTTACATTTCTGACAAAACAGGTTTTTCAGATATTGAATTTCATCCTACTGATCCACAAATAGTTTATGCAGCCGCATGGATGGCCGAAAGAAAACCATGGACAATTATTAGTGGAGGAGAAGAGAATGGGATTTATAAATCAGAAGATGGCGGCACGACATGGAAAAAATTAGAAACAGGATTACCTAAATTTGCCGGCAAAATAGATTTAGCGGTTTCTTTGGCAGATCCAAATAGACTTTACGCCTTAATTGAAGCTCCACGTGGAGAAGATGGCTTATATCGATCTGATGATTCAGGGAAAAGTTTTAAACAGATTTCTGATAAATTTGAACTTTTGAACAGACCATTTTACTACACTAATTTATATGCTGATCCTACAAATCCTGATAAAATATTTTCTTTTGCAACATCTGCATTTGAATCGAATGATGGGGGAAAGACTTGGAAATCATTTAGAGCCCCGCATGGAGACCATCACGATATGTGGATCAATCCGACTAATAACCAATGGATGATTCAATCTAATGATGGCGGTGCTAACGTTTCCATAAATGGCGCGAAAACATGGTCTTCGCAATTTAACCAGCCCACATCGGAAATATATCAAGTCGAAGTAGATAATCAAGTGCCATATTGGCTATATGGTGGTCAACAAGATAATTATACTACTGTTTCTGTTCCAAGCTTACCTCCGTATGGAATGCAAGCAGGTCACACAGCATATATTATGAATACAGGCGGGTGTGAGACTGGACCTGCTGTTCCAAATCCAATTAATTCTAATATAATTTATTCCAATTGCAAAGGAAAGTTCAGCAGATACAATAAAACTACTGGACAAGAACAACAATATGATGTTGGGATGTATTTTATGTATGGTCACAATCCAAAAGACTTACCATACAGATTTCAAAGGGTATCTCCTATCCTTGTTTCTCCGCACGACCCTGGAACAATTTACCATTGCTCACAGTTTGTTCATAAAACCACTGATGAAGGTAAGACATGGACAACTATTTCACCAGACTTGACTGCTTTTACACCTGAAACTCAAGTTATTTCTGGATCTCCAATAACAAGAGACATCACAGGTGAGGAATTTTACAGCACTATTTACTCTATTCAAGAATCTAAAAGAGAGAAAGGAGTGATTTGGGTCGGATCAAATGATGGGCCAATTCATGTTACAAAAGATGGTGGTAAAAATTGGAAAAATGTTACACCAGAAGATTTGGGCCCTGGAGGACGCGTTGATGCAGTAGAACCTTCTGTACACAAAAATGGTAAAGCATTTGCTTGTATATTAAGATATCAATTGGGTGACCCAAAACCATACATTTATAAAACTTTAGATTACGGGAAAACATGGAAATTAATAACAAAAGGAATTCCTAATGACTTTCCTGTTAGAGTTTTGAGAGAAGATCCAATGGTCGAAGGATTATTGTTTGCGGGCACCGAGTACGGCTTATATATAAGTAAAGATGATGGAGAAAATTGGACTAAATTTCAAAAAAATCTGCCAATTGTGCCAATTACAGATTTGAAAATTCATCAAAATGATCTGGTCATGTCAACTATGGGAAGAGGATTTTGGATTTTGGATGATATTACCAGTTTGAGATCGTCAAGTTCACAAACAAACGCCAGCGCATTATTAAAACCTGCTGATACTTATGCTTTATTATACGGAAGTCGAAGATCACCAGATGCACCATATGATCATATTTCATACCCTTCTCCAAGTGTAAATATAGATTACTATTTGAAGGATAGTTTAACAACTCCATTATTCCTAGAAATTATTAATGATCAAGGATTAATAATTAGAAAGTATCAATCCGTTTCGAATGCGCCTAAAGATACTTCTGAAGTGATAGAAGATATGAATACAAGTAAATCTGAGTACATAGAAACAAAAAGTCTAAAATCTGGGGCTGGGGGATATAGATTTACGTGGGACCTTTCACATGGCAATAAAGTTCTAGCGAAACCTGGTAAATACACAGTTCATCTGTTTAGTTCAAATTTTGACCAAAAACAAAGTTTTGATTTATTAGCAGATCCAAGAATGACAGCAGACGGATTTACAAAAGCAGATTATAAGAATCAAGAGGACTTTTCTTTGAAAGTTGCTGCTTTGGTAGAAGAAGTTAAAGACTATGTAAAATCTATTGAAAAAGAGATAAAAACTTTAGAAAAAGTCGAAACAAAAACCAATGCTGAAGATCAAAAATTAAAAGGATTAAATGAAAAATTAGACTTGTTCAAAAACAAAGAAAAAACCAATTACCCTCAACAAATGTATGTTTCTCAGCTAAATTATTTATTTGGCAGCAACAATAGCACTTGGCAATACATCAACAAAGACAGCAAATTAAGATTGGAACAACTGAAAAAAGAATTTGAAATGCTCAAAAAGTAAAAATTACCTTACTCAATTTTTGTTTAATTGGGCAAAACAAATTTTAATTAATACAATCTTGATTTTTTTTACTATTTCATTTTGTATGTTTAATCTATACAAA
The DNA here is from genome assembly GCA_024642705.1 of Bacteroidota bacterium. GTDB lineage: Bacteria > Bacteroidota > Bacteroidia > Chitinophagales > Saprospiraceae > Portibacter. Next base: position 5,481 of record JAHEAQ010000003.1, read on the forward strand.
GCTGTAGTTTCTCTTTTAATTTATTGAATCCAAAAATTAAAAGCGATTTTTAGCGTTTGATATTTATCATCGCATTACTCACTATTTATTTTTTATCATGAAGAATGTATTACTGCTTTTTATTTGCTTTCTATTTTTTAATTTTATCTCCGCCCAAAAAAATACCTATAATATTGATGGGATGGTATTTGACACTTTAAATGATCCGTTAGTAGCAGCGACTGTCCTTTTGCTCGAAAAGTCAGATAGTACTATGATTGAATTTTCAAGAACGGATTTGGATGGATCCTTTAATTTTAAGAAAGTGCCAAATGGGGACCATCTAATTAAAATAACATATCTAGGCTTTATTCCCATTACGATTAATGCATCTTCAACAGATGGCTCAAATGTTGATTTAGGAAGACTTGAAATGGTGGAAATAGCCTCAGAATTAATGGAAGTTGTGATTCGAGCAGCGAAAGCTCCCATGAAAATACGTGGCGATACCATTGAATATGATGCGACAACTTTCAAAGTTCCTGCTGGATCTTCTGTTGAAGATTTGCTAAAAAGATTACCAGGAATGGAGGTCGATCAAGATGGTGGGGTACTTTCTGAAGGCAAAGAGGTTTCAAAAGTTACTGTTGATGGCAAAATATTTTTTGGTTCCGACCCTAAAGCAGCTACAAAAAACTTACCTGCTGAAGGAATATCCAAGATCCAAGTTTTCGATACAAAAACTGAAGAAGATCAAATAACTGGAGGAACTGGGGAAGCCCAAACAAAAACCATGAATCTTGAATTGAAAGATGATTTCAAAAATGGTGGATTTGGAAAAGTAGTGGGAGGCTTAGGCACAGAAACTAGAGCAGAACTCAAAGGAAATTATAATAAATTCAATGAAAAAATCCAATTTTCAATTATAGGAGTAGGTAATAATACAGGAAGAAATGGGCTATCTTGGGATGATTATCAGGATTTTATGGGTTCGAATTCTTTTAATTTTGACGATGGTGGAGATTATGGTTTTGGAGGCGGAGGCGGCCGTATGATTAAATTTGGTGGAGGTGACGATGGCGGAATTGAATCTAGCATACAAAGCGTTTTTTTTAACGATCGAAATAATGGAGGTTTTCCTGAAAATTATAATGGAGGACTAAATTTTAATTATGATCACAATAAGAATAAATTCAATTCAGTATATTATTACAATCAAGCAGGTTTAGAAAGAGAAACAGTTTCAGAAAGTCAGAACTTTTACGATGATTTTGTGTCTGAAACCAAAAGAAATTTTGTCAATGATGACCTTTCTGCTGGACATAGAGGAGAATTCACTTTTGAAAAAGAAATTGACTCTTTGAATACCATAAAAATTTCCACTAATATAGCTGCAATTGGAACATCCAACCAGTCTCGAGGGAATACCATTCTTTCAAGGAATGGAGCTTTAACAACTGAAAGTAGATACAACAATCTCGTAAATTCCAATGGATATCTTCTTAATGGTCAATTTCTTTACAGAAGAAAATTTGTTAAAAAAGGACGTCAAATGGGGATGAATGTTTCTTATCTTAATACCTCTCTAAAAGATGATGGAAACCAATCTTCAACAAATAATTTTTATGGAGAAGGAGAAATCATTGAAGGTGTTTCTTTAATAGACCAAATCAACAATAGTCTAGCAAATAAAAATCAATTTAAAGCCAATGCAATATTTGTGGAACCTCTGAATAAGAAGTTTTTCTTCCAGACATTTTTCAATCATAGCACCAGAATTGAAACTGGAGATCGAGACGTATTTGACATTAATCAAGAAGTGGAAGTTATCAACGGGTTTCTTTCAAGGACTTACGAGAATCAGATTATGCTGAACAGACTCGGCGCAGTCTTAAGGTATAGTCAAAAAGGAGTAAATATTTCTGCAGGAAGTGCATTTCAACAATTTAATCTTTCAGGACTTTACAATGGAAAAGGAAATGAAGGAATAAATGGGATTGTCGATCGGAAATATGTAAAATGGATTCCTAACGCATCAATAAATGTTGCTCCGATGAAAAATAGCTACCTTGCTTTGTCTTATAATGTGGATGCACAAGAACCTAGCATAAGAAATCTCCAACCTATCGTTGACAATAGAAATCCACTCTACATAAGCGAAGGAAATCCTGATTTAGTGCCTTCCATTTCCCATGGTTTGTCTTTGTATTTTAGTGTGAATAAGCCAGCAACATCTTTGCGTTTCAGCATAAATGGCAACTATAATTATAATGTAGATCAAATTATAACCAATCAGACTGTTGATGAAAATTTGATTACATACTCCAAACCAATAAATTATACTGGTGGCGAACAGGTTTTTTTGTATACCAATGTTAGCTTGCCGTTATTGAAAAATAAAATAACTGCTAGAATTGCAATGTCTTCAAACTTCAATAAAAGTTTTGCGTTTGTAAATACCATTTTGAATGAGACCAACTCCATTGGGTATAGACCTAGTGTAAGGATTAATATTACGCCTAATGAAAATTTCTCTTTATATGTAAATGCTGGCTTTAACATTATAAATACCACATACAATATAAGTACGAGTCAGAATCAACAAACCAATAACAACAGTTATAGCGTTGAATTTAATGCGAAAACATTTATGGGATTATATGTTAATTCTAATTTCAGTTACAATCAATTCATTAATGACCGATTTGACCTTAATCAATCGGTTCCTCTGTTAAACGTTTCTTTGTATAAGAGATTTTTAAAAGGAGATAAAGCCGAAGCGAGGATTTCAATGTATGACGGTTTAAATCAGAACATTAACTTCTCACAATATGCTTCAGGTAATGGAATTAATAAATCGGAAACTTATGCTATCGGAAGATATATCATGTTCAGTCTTACCTATAATATAAGAGGAATGAAATCTGACGTAAGAAAAGATAGTTGGTGGTAAAAATTAAAAAGTATAATTTCTAAATATGAGGTATTTAATTTCTTTATTGATCATCATTTTTTGCACCGCAGTATATGGGCAGAAAAGAAATGGAATTATAGAATATAATAGAAAATCAGATTGGATTAATATTATGTCAAAGTTACCTTTCATGACAAAGGAAGAAATAGACAGAAACAGATTGACATGGGGAAATAGAGAAGACAATAAAGGTGAAAACTATCAGCTTTATTTCAATGAAGGAAAAAGTATTTACATTCAAAAAGAAGAAGAAAATGAGTATGGTTATTCTTGGCGAAAAGATGAATATGTAATTATCAGGGATTACGATGAAAAAACTTGCCACGATCAAGTAGATCTCCTTGGTAAAACTTATATTATACAGGAAGAATTGCCTAGAATTAAGTGGAAAATATTAAATGAAATCAAAGAAATAGCTGGATTTTTATGCATGAAAGCAGAAACAATAGATCCTGTAAAAGGCACAAAAATACATGCATGGTTCAGCGATGAAATCAATGTTTATGGAGGTCCAGAGGGCTATTATGGGCTCCCTGGAATGATTTTAGGGCTTGTTTTCAATGAGGATGATGTTATAATTGAAGCAACGAAAGTAACTTTTAATGACGAACCTATTGAACTTCCTATTCCATCAAAAATGAAGGGGAAACAAATTGCAAGAACAGAATTTGAAGGAAAAATGAAAAAATTTATTGACGAATCTATAGAAGGGCGAAAAAATCCCTTTTGGCAAATAAGATATTGATGGTGTTTTACTTCAATTTTTATTATCGAACATGGATAGTTTATCAAGGATAAGATTCTTTTCCAAATCATTTTCAACTTGATTCAATGCCTCTATTAAAAGTTCTTTTGCTCCGACTAAATCTCCTAATTTATTTCTTATTTCAGCGCCAACAGAAAAATATAAATAAATACGCCCTTCCATTTCTTCTGCATTAATATCTTCAAATAATTTTTTGGATTCCATTAATTTACCGCCTTGCAAAAGAATCACGCATAAATTCAAGCTATTGATTGCTGAAGGAATCAATAAAAGTAGATTCCTATAATAGATTTCAAGATTTTTCCAATTGGTCGTTTCAAAACTCGAGGATTGAACATATTCTCCAGCAATTGCAGCTTCCCAATGAAATCTAGAGTAGTTATCTGTCATTGTTGCTTCTTCCATATACTTATGCCCACTTTTTATCAATTCAAAATTCCACTTGCTTCTATCTTGATGCTTCAATTTGATCATTTCATTTTTATCCGAAATCTTAGCGTTCAATCTCGCAGCATGAAAACACATTAATGCCATTAAAGCTTTGGAATTAGAATGATCAAAACTCTCTATCAACAACCCATTCAATCTAATTGCTTCAGCTACCAAATCTCTTCTTACCAACTCTTTTTTATTAGAAGAATGAAACCCCTCATTAAACAAAAGATACAATACAAGATGAACATTCTCCAGTCTTTTTAGAAACTCATTTTGGTCAGGGACTTCAAATTTGATATCGTTTTTTATCACATTTTTCTTTGCTCTAGTCAAGCTTTTTTTGATATTTTCTTCCGACTTCAACAAAGCTGTTGAAATTTCTTTTCTACTAAATCCAGAAAACGTCTTCAATGCAAAAATGATTTGATCTTGTAATTTCAAGGATGGATGACAAATCATAAAGATTAATCTCAATTGATTGTCTGAAATTTCTTCATCTGAAAATATCTCTTGAATAGCTATGGTGGAAGTGCCACTCAAGTATTTTTGTTCAACATTATTTCGAGATTGAATTTTTCGTAGTAAATCAATGGATTTATTTCTAGCAACTGTTCTCAACCACGCCTCAGGAACATCTGGAACACCATTTTTTCTCCAATGAATGGTAGCTGTATGGAAAGTATCTTGGACAACATCTTCCACTAATTCAATATGTTGGGATCCAAATAATCTAGTTAAGGAAGAGACCATCTTTCCATATTCGTATCTGAAAAGATGGTCTACTATTTTATCCATTGACATTCAAACAAACTTTAACTTTGATTATCAAGTTTTCGTGAAAGTATAGTTTTATAAACTGCCACATTGAAACCTCATTCAAGAATCTATGAAAAAACCATTATTTCTCTCACTTCAACCGTGCCTCCCAAATCGAAATCTGGATAATCTTGAGCAACTTCTAAAGCTTTGTCCATAGACTCCACTTTTATGGTATAATAGCCTCCTATTAATTCTTTACTTTCCGCGGATGGACTATCAGTAACCAATCTTTTTGCTCCAACAATTCTTTTTCCCACTGGAGTTAATGCTTCTCCACCCTTTAAAATTCCAGCTTTTGTCATTTTATCTCCCCATGCAAACCATTTTCCCATTCTTTCTTGCATTTGTTCAGGAGAAAGGCCAGCATTTCCATAGTCTGCGCCTAAAAAAACCATCATATATTCTTTCATAATAAATTGTTTTGTAGAAGTTATTAACTCCCAAATTAATAAATATTTACAGGTTTGACGAATGTGGAATTTAAGATGGGGACAGAAAAAATATTTATTTTTTAAATTATATTTAAAAAAAGAATAAAAATCGAAATAACATCTTGCTATTTGCAAAGTAAAAAAATCTTATTATCTTAAAATCCCCTTAAGTTCTAATATTATTATTGAACCATCAATCTTCCCAAGAGATTGAAAACACACGATGTTAAATGATAATTAGAAAAATATGCTGCCTACAGCTTTTATTTTTTCTTTTCTATACAGTATCTAATTGTCAGGATATAGAATCAACCTTTAACAATATTAATTCTCGTATTCAAAATGATCCTCTTAAAATTAATGGCTCAATTAATATTTTCGGACAATATTACCATTCTAATGCACTGATCAACCGAGCAATTCCTTTCTCAGGAAGAATTATGGGCGCTTTAAATTTTGACTTCTTGGGCATAAAAATGCCTATGTCTTTAGCATGGAGTAATGGCGGCGTAGTCTTCAATAAAAAAATCCCTGCTTACAATTTTGTAGGAATTAGCCCGAGTTACAAATGGGCTAAGATTCTAATAGGCAACAGGACGATGGATTTTGGAAAATATTCTTTTAGTAATCATTCTTTTCAAGGAGTTGGTATTGAACTGACGCCCAGAAATTGGAATTTTTCTACCTTTTATGGTCGTTTGAGAAGGGCAAGAATCGAGGATTTTGTTGGATTTAACAATATTGATCCTTATTTCCGCAGAATGGGATTAGGTATGTCAACTGGATATGATTCCGGTAAAGAAAAAGTTTTACTTTCTTTATTTAAAGCATGGGACGATGAATCATCAATCCCCAATATGGACAGTAATTTTATTTCTTCACCGTCCGAGAATGTAATAATTAGCCTAGTAATCAAAAAAAATATAAATAAGCAATTATTTCTTGAAATCAATTATGCAAATAGTGGATTCACAGAGAATCGCACCATTGAAAATAATGATCCCAGCTCTTTTTTCTCCAGCTATGGTGGTCTTCTCCAAAAAAATATTAGCACTAGGTCTAATAAAGCTTTTGAAGCATCTGTAAATATTAAATTAAAAAAAGCACTTCTTGATTTTACTTATGAAAGAATTGACCCTGGATACAGAACTATGGGTGCACTGTTCTTTAGTAACGATCTTGAAAACCTCAGCACTGGGCTTAAACTCAAATTTTTTAAAAGTAAATGGGTGATCACCTCAAGAATGGGAATCCAACAAAATAATCTTGATGGCAATCAAATCAATGATTATGGACGATTTATTGGGTTAATAAGAACAAATTTAACATTCAATAAAAATTTAAGCATAACTGGTGGAGCATCTAATTTTAATACTGTTAATCGAAGAAGTTCATTGTTGAATCCTAATACTCCTATTGTATTAACTGAGCTAATTTTAAATAATAAAGATGCTAATATTGGCTTTAATTACGTCTTGTCCAATGATAATTCAAGGAATGCTAGTGTACAAGGTTCCATTAATTACACGGTTGGCAATTCAATAGAAAATGATCTTGTGAATTTCGAAAATCAAACAAAATCAACAAATACGTTTCTTTATTATTCACTTCAACTTAAGCCTTACAAGTTATCATTTGGAGCAAATACGAGTTACCAAAAAAATACCTTTAGCAGCAATGAAACGGCATACACTATTTTCGGAATAAATATAAACAAACAATTACTGGATGAAAAGTTAAGTCTTGGTCTTTCAATGAATTTTGCATTAACCAAACAAGAAAATGATAAAGTCCAAATTGCGCAAGGCAAACTATACAATTTAACAGCTACAATAGTTTGGAAAACCAGTAAAACAAGTATGCTCACTTTAAATTCTGGATTTATTATCAATGAAGTAGACAATGCAAACAGTTTCAATAATGAATTCTCAGAATTTAGAAATACATTAAATTTCCAACACAGATTTATTCCAAACTTATGATAAAATCTAATAAATATGTGTTCCGTTTAATAATTCTTGCAACTGCTTTTGGATTAACAAAAACTGCATTCTGTATTAATCTGCCTATTTATAAGAATATAAATTTTACTGCTCTCAATGAATATTTTATATCGAATAATAATCCAATTAATAACGAAACTTCTATTAAAAACCTAAAGAGTTACCAATTTTCGGAAGTCGACAAATTGATAAAAAATGCAAGTTCAAATTATTTAGTGGAAGAGGATGGCATGGAAGATATATGGAAGATAAGTGAAGATTATGCAGGAAATCCAAAGGTTCAAAAGGCAAAAATGGCCATAGCATCATTAAACAGTTCCAATCTAATTTCATTATTAACAGGAACTGAACTTACCAAACTACCAGTAGGAATAAAGCATAATATTGATGGTTATACATATACCATAGTCTTTTCAAGGGCAAAATTATTCGCAGATCATGCTGAGATTCAAGTTTATGGAGGCATTGAAAAGGAAGGAGAAGTTGGATTGTTTTTTGGCGCTGATGATATTAAGTTTTCCTATGAAGGCGGCATTATTGGCGACGCAACTTTAGGCCTTTTTGCTGATTATCCAATAAAAAGAGATTCAAAGAAAATTGCTTTTTTGTTCCATGGATTTAAAAAGGATAACAATGGAAATAATAAAGAAGGAACTTATATCACGTTTGATTGTAATGGTTTCAGAGAAGCTAGAATCGATGGCAATGTCATAATTTCAAGAGAATGGATAGTCCCCACTGATTCAAATGGAGTTATTATAAAAGACTCACAGAAAAGAGTGACAACACACTTAGCATTAACAGTTATGGACCTAAATGATTTCATTGTTGAAGCATCCATACCATATTTTACATTGTCACAAGATACAAGCATCACATTTGCTGTGGATAAGGCAACCATTGATTTTTCTGATTCCAAGAATGCTCCGAATTTCATTTCTCCTCCAGAATTCAATGCGGAAAATGGCGAATTGAGCCAAATTAATGCTGACATAGAAACCAAAAATCTTTGGAAAGGTATTTATTTTGAGAAGTTGGAAATTATTTTGCCCACCATTTTCAAACAAGATGATCAAAATCTAAAAGTTGGCGCTGAAAATCTATTTATTGATAGCAAAGGAGTTACTGGAAAATTTTACATCGAGAACATTCTGACCTTAGATCGTGGGAAGCTTGGGAATACAGGATGGGCATTTTCAATGGAGAATATAGAAATGGATCTTATCTATAATCGAGTTTTTGGATTTGGTTTTGCAGGACAAATTGTAATACCAATAAGCGATGACCAACATCCATTGAGGTACGGAGCGTTAGCAAATTTAGCAACAGAAACATATAATTTCAACATAGCCATTGATTCTATAATGACCATACCTATGTGGGATGTAGTCTCGGTTGCTTTGAAAACTGGAACAAAGCTTAATATTGCAGTTGAAGATGGTAATTTCAAAGCTCAAGCAATCCTTTGTGGGAATATGGCAATCAGCCTTAAACCAAAAGAGGAAAATAAAAACACATCATTATCCATTGCAGACATTGTTTTTGACAAAATCATAGTAAATTCTTATGTTCCTTATGTGAGTTTAGATTCCATTGGAGGTCACATTTCATTTCATTCAGGACCAGTATTAAACAATTCTTTTTTGAATGTTGATCATGCCACTCTTACTAGTTATGAAGGAGATAAGGTCATGTTTACTTTGGGAATGGAAGCTGGAATAATGAGTGAAAAGGATGGAGGTGCAAAAACTGGAGGCACATTTGGGATGGTAGGAAAACCAATTTTAGAAGGCGGTCGCCAAAAATGGGAATTTGATGAAATGAAATTAATTTCTTTGGAAATTCATTTAGATTTTGCAAATGCAGGATACATTAAAGGAGGAATAACTTTTTTCTCTGAAGATCCCATATATGGTAATGGTTTTTATGGCTATTTGGATGGCGGATTTGTAAAAACTGGCGGAAAATATAAATTTACTGCCGTTGCCAATGCTAGATTTGGGACTAAATACCCAAATACGGTAGAAGAATATAAATATTGGAATTTTGACGTATATGTATCATTTGGAGATGTTCCAATTACCCTATATCCACCTATTGCTGCAAATGGATTCGGAGGTGGAATGTACCATCATATGAAAATGTCTGGATACGAATTAAATGCCATGATAGAAGGAGGCCCAACAAATCCATATTCAGGGATTTCTTATGAACCAGATAATCATATTGGTTTAGGATTAAAAGCTACAGTCGGGCTTACAACTACTTCAGGTAAAGCCTTTCAAGGAGTCGTAACTTTAGAATTGGCATTCACTGATAAGCTCGCATTAGCTGAAATATTAATGTATGGAACAGGAGAAATTGCAGGAGCTGAAGGAATTGGCATAGAAAACAAACAGAAATTGTCTCTTTCTAACAATGTGAAAAGTCAAGAACTCGCTGTTTCAGATAATGAATCTGAAGCACTTAAGACCAAAACCAACACCATAACATGTGCCGTGTTTTTAAGAATTAGTTTGCAAGATGGATTTGAAATGCATGGTTCATTTAAAGCATTTTTGGATGCTGCAGAAGGTATTGTTCAAGGAGAAGGCTTGATAGATTTTCTTGTTTCTGAAAGGACAAAAAATTGGCACCTCTATCTAGGTGGATATGCGGATCGAAGTATCACAAATATTGAAGGACAGGTTGTGCCACCTGTAAATGTCAAAATTCATTTTAAATCATTCCAAATGGGTGCAGAAGTATATCTAATGATGGGAAATGATATTCCAGGCCCACCCCCAATTAATACAGAAGTTGCTAGCTATTTTGGAATTCCTATTACTACTAACAATAGGGATAATCTTAATAATGGTGGGAGAAGTGCAGCTAATGGGACTGCCGCAGCTTTTGGCGCAAGTGCCTACCTTAATTTCAAATATATAGAGACGCCAAAAAGATTTATCAATATAAAAGCTTTAGCTGGATTCGATCTTTGCTTATTAAATAATTCTGAACTATCCAGATGCGGACTTTCAAACACCTCCCCTCAAGGTCAAAAAGGATGGAGGTCACTTGGCCAATTATTTGCATATGCATCCATAGAGGGAAAATGGAAAAAAGGCGGCATCAACTGGACCATTCCGAAACAATTCATAGGAATTTCTGCCCAAGCTGATCTTCCAAACCCTGATTTTTTTGAAGTTCGAGTCAAAGCAAAACTTTTTGACTGGCTTACAATTGATCAACAAGTAGAAATAGGAGAAAAATGCGGAGAAGTAATCAATTGAAGAAGATATGAGAATATTTACACTTTTAATTTTATTGTGCTTAGAAACAACGCTTTCAGCTCAAGAATTAAAGATATTCGCTGCCTATCAAGATCAAACTTTAAGTCTCCGATGGGTAGTAAAAGATGCTTCAGAGTGGGACCAATCTCTACAAAATGGATTTAATATTGAACGAAAAAATCTAAGGACAAATGAAGTGACAACCTATTTATCAAAAAATAACACCTCAAAGTACCTAAACATTGACCCAGAATTAGGAGATCCCAAATTTATGGTGGCCTTTTTATTAAATCCAGAACTAGTGGAAAGAAAACTTTGGGAAGAAACTTTTCCAACATCAGAATTTGACAATTCTACGATAATAAATGCCCGAAAAGACCTCACCGACTTATTTCTAAATACAAACCATGACTTAATTCTTGAATCAGGATTTGGTCTAGATTTCAGTGACTTAAAACAAAACACAGAATATAATTTTAAAATCAGTTCAAACGATCATTTATTTGGAGAAATAAATTTTAATATCTCTGAAAATTCGAATCCCTCTTTACCTCTTTTGAATGCAGTTTGGTCAAATCGCCAAGTCAATCTAAAATGGGAAACTAAATCAAAAAATAATTATTTCTATGGTTACCAAATTCAAAAGTCAAAAAATAAAGAACCATTTCAAATCATTGATTCTCTGATCGTCAATCCTCTCGATACTTCTGAAAATACCGTTTTTCACTTTATCGAAAACAATGTTTTTTTGGATGATAATAAAGCAATTTATACTTTTAGACTATTTGGAATTAATTATTTAGGTCAAATTACGCCGACCTTCTCCGAAATTTCTGGACATGGAAATATCGGTATAGGATTAAGTCCATTAATTACCGAGTCAAAGCAACTGAAAACGAATGAGGTAAATTTAAAATGGACCATCAATGATTCTTATTATGAAAGTGTAAAAGAATGGAAAATATATGTGAGCAGGCAATGGGATGGACCGTATGATAGGGATACATTTGGCATTTCTGCACAAAAAAGAGAAATCAAAAGACCAATTCCCTTCGAGGATACCTATTATCGGGTTGTTGCTGTAGATCAAAACGAAGAAGAATATAGTTCTTTTCCACAATTGGTGGTGAATTTGGATACTATTCCTCCTGCTATTCCTTCCGAAATCAAAGGAAAAATTGATAGCGCTGGGGTTGTAAGTTTGAGTTGGAATTCAAATCTTGAAAAAGATTTTTATGGTTATAAAGTATTCTTTGGATTCGATACCACTACGGAAATGACCCTTGCAAATTTTAAAGCTTTTCATCAGCCCTTTTTTCAAGATACTATTGGTCTTAAATCATTAAATAGAGACATTTATTACAAAATAATTTCTATTGACTTTCGAAACAATAGATCAGAATTTTCAGAAATAATTAAGCTTGAAAAACCTGATATCCTTGCCCCCGTTGAGCCTAATTTTTTTCTTTACAAAGCTGGCCCTGAAAAAGCTGATTTAGCTTGGCACCCAAGTACAAGCGAAGATGTTATTCGTCAACAATTATTCAGAAGGCTTATTTCGACAGAATCAGATTGGAAACTTATCAAAGAATGGACTATTGGAAATATGGATACTTTGTTTACCGATTCCGATTTAATAGCCTTCGAAAATTATGCCTATATCCTGATTGTGGAAGATGGAGCTGGCAATACATCTTCACCTAGCTCTCCTGCTGTAGTAACCATCCTTCCTAAACATGAAGAAATAAATCTAAGCCAATGGAGCTTAAGTTTAACTAATGAAGGTTCTGTAGAAATCCACCATGAATATGAAGAAAATAACATCGATGAAATACAAATTTTCAAAATAATAGAAGAAGGCAAACCATTTGAATTGGCAAAATTGAGTACATTTCAAAAAGTATTTCTTGATTCGAATATATCGAAAGAAAAATCATATCAATTTTTCATCCGAATTTTATACAAAGATGGCTTCAAATCCCATTTTTCTGAAAGAAAATCTATCCATAGATAATTAATTGTTGATGCTGAAATCGAAACCATTTATATAAAGAAAGTATTCCTATGAGAAACGACCTATAAATTTGATTTTTTACATGCTTTTCTTAGAGATTTTCAACCAGTATGAATATCAACAAAAAATATACTTAAATTATATGTTTTTAGTTTCGTTTTTTGCTCAATTAAAAAATGAAAAGATTTCTTTTTTGCCTTAATTATTTAACTAAAAGGTTAATTATAAAAAATTACTATCCCAAATTAAATCTATTTATTCTATCATCGGCTCTCGGACAAATTCAACTTTCTTTGCTTTAATGTTATTTTTAATCCACTCTTCATTCAATTCCATCTTTTCAAAATCGTTCCAAATTCTTTTGTCTTCAGCACAACTATATATTTTACAAACTTTAGGACGGTCATTGTAAATTCCACAACATCTGTCTTCTTTTCTATTGTGAGTGCAATAACCATCGGAACCTTGTCTAATTCTATATGGAATTCCTAAATCCCATTTTATTTTACCAGCTTCCACTTCTTCTGGCGAAAGTGCAAAATCTAGGCGACAGCAAATACTTTTGCAAATGTGTAATCTCTCATTACAATTCACCGGATTATTCTGATTTGGAATTTCACCACTTCCGTCAAAATTGAAACTTACACCCGCAAATTGCTCTTTTTTATTGGCTATATCCTCTTTCACAGAAGCAGAAATGCTTTCTAATTTTTCTTGATTTATGGTTCCATCTTTTAGTAATGTATTAATTAAGCCATATAACACAGCTTCAATTTCATTTATTCGAGTGGCTTGTGAAGTAAATCCATTTTGAGTAAAAAAACCCAGTCGTTCAAGTTGCCTTTCAAATTCCTCTTTATTTTCCTTTGCAATCAATGATTCTAAGTCTGTCATTTGGTTCTTTATCTTAATTAATAAAAATTTGTAGTAGGAGTTTTTTGTGGTTATCTAAAATAAGCTTAACCCAAAAATTTATAAAGCGTTGTAATATATATAAAATTGAAATTTAAATCAATATATAAAAATAGCTTTCCGTTTTTTGCAAAAGTAGGAATAGAGTTATAATGTCCTTCTTTATATTTGAACTTATAAAGTATCAAAGCAATTCAGGAAATCCAAATAGGTATATTTCCTATAAAAAAGAATGTTAGTTTAATCTATAAAGCAATAAACTATTTTCTACAGCTTTTACTCGAATAATATTTTAATCTATTATCCATATTAAATTATCTTGCGAAGAATCCAAATGAAATCCTATGATTAAAGATATTTTAAGTTTATGTATTATAACTATTGTTTTGTTTTCATGCAATTCTTCTAGACACGCATTTTCAAAAAGAGATATCAAAAGTGCCGAAAAATTATATGGGCTTCATTTCTCCTCAAATGAAATTGATACTATGTATGGTTACTTAGAGCGTAATTTGGAAGGATACGATACTTTGAGAGCACATAAGATTAGCAACGATGTATTACCAGCAATTATGTTTAGCCCTCTTCCACTGCAATATAAATTCCCCGAAGGAGTAAATTGTCAATATGTTCCTAAAGAAATCTCAATTGACGTTCCGAAAGACAGTATTCTCGCTTTCATGACAGTGAAAGAATTAGCTTCTTTGATTAAAACGGGGAAAATTAGTTCCGAATATTTAACCAAATTATATATTTCCAGGATTAAAAAATATGATGGCACTCTTAAAAGTGTCATCACTTTAATCGAAGATGATGCCATTAAAAAAGCCCAAAAAGCAGATGTAGAAATTAAAAATGGCAATTACAAAGGACCATTACACGGGATACCATATGGAGTAAAAGATCTTGTCGCTGTGGAAGGGTATCCTACAACTTGGGGAGCAATGCCTTATAAAAATCAAAAAATTGATCAAACCGCAACAATAATTGAAAAATTAGAAGAATCTGGAGCAATTTTAATAGCAAAATTGAGTTCTGGGGCTCTGGCACGAGGTGACGTTTGGTGGGGAGGTAGAACAGTTAACCCTTGGGACACTCTGCAGGGAGCAAGTGGGTCTTCTGCAGGACCAGGAGCTGCAACTTCAGCAGGATTGGTGGGATTTTCAATTGGCACTGAAACACTTGGATCCATTACCTCACCAAGCACACAAAATGGGATAACTGGATTGAGACCCACCTATGGAAGAATAAGTCGGTATGGAGTGATGCCTCTTTCTTGGTCAATGGACAAATTAGGCCCAATGTGCAGAAGTGCTGAAGATTGTTTATTGGTTTTTCAAACTATTGCTGGTATTGATCCTCGCGATCCGACATTATATGATGTGCCATTTTGTTATGTGGATAATAGTGAAATAAAAGATTATAAAATTGGTTTTTTGGAAAGTCTCTTTGTAAAAGACACCTCTTTCTCGATGAAAACAACATTGATTGCTATCGATTCATTAAAAGCATTAGGGTTACAATTTATTTCTGATTCGCTTCCTTCTAACTTTCCTTTTCAAGCTTTTGATATTATCTTGAGATCAGAAGCTGGAGCATTTTTTGACGAGTTGGTACGGAGCGGAAATGTGGACTTAATGGTAGAACAAAATACCGGCTCTAGGGCAAATTCATTGAGACAAAGCAGATTTATTCCAGCTGTAGAATACATCCAAGCTAATAGACATCGATCTGTTTTAATTGAAGAAATGAATGCATTTATGGGGAAATATGACGCTGTAATTTCGCCTACTTTTGGAGGAGATCAATTGATGATTACAAACCTGACTGGTCATCCAGTTATTACCGTTCCTACTGGTATTGATTCAAAAGGTCACCCTACTAGCGTAACTTTCATTGGTCGCTTATTCGAAGAAGACAAAATCATTAGAATAGCAAAATATTTTCAAGAAATGACTACATTCGATAATGCTCATCCTCCACTTTTTGGTGGTTAAAAAAATTATAACTTAATCATGATGAAATTATTTTTTTGCTTACTTCTTAGTTTATGCCAAATAGTCATAAATGCGCAACAAGCGAAACCAAAAGTGATGATGATTTTTGCACATCCAGATGAGGGCGAGGTGTATATGGGAGGAATCACTTCATTGTACACAAGTATGGGTTGTGAGGTAAAATTTTTATCCTTGACTAATGGAGATAGAGGTCACCATTTAATGCAACCTAAAGAATTAGCAAAAAGAAGGTATAAAGAAGCAATGAAGGCAAAAGAAATTTTAGGACTTAAAGAATATGAAATTTTCAATTATCATGATGGGAATTTAAAAAACAAGAAAAAAATTAGAAAGGAGGTTATTGAAAATATAAATGCTTGGGAACCTGATTTAGTTTTTACTTACTATCCTGCTGAAGGTGGTCATAACGATAATATGACAGCTGGATATATTGTAAGGGAAGCTGCTCAAAGTTTAGCAATCAATAAACCAACACTTTTTATGTATGTTAGAGATTTTCATACGTACAAATTCGCTTATATTCCAGATATCGCTATAGATATTACATCTGTTTGGCAAAATAAATTAGCAGCTTTAGGTGCTCACGAATCTCAGGTCTTAGAATTCAATGCATATGGGAAAGGGCAATATGACGAAGTCCAGGCTAGCAAAAAGCTTCAAGAAGAATATTTATATACCAATGCGTATGATTGGAGTCACATTACTCCAGAAAATTTTATAACACTTGAATATTGGTATGGAAAAGAAAATGCAAAATCCATAAAATTTGTAGAATCATTTGAATTTGCAGAATTCGGACTACAAATAACTTTAGATAAGGTTTATTTCTATTTTCCTATGATAACAAACGAATAATTGGCAATTTTAAATCTTTATTACTGTCATTTGAACTTGAATTCTCCTATTTTTATCTTCCTCCTTCTGTAGTGCAGGAATCTAATGGGTTTTTTCTTCCAATTCTATAATTATAAATTCCGTCTCCAGTATTCAACTAATAGGACAATGATGGGCTGCATCTGAATCATTTGATTAATTAGCTTTGCTCCTCTGTTGGTTTATTAGAGTAGTTCATTTTTCGAGAAACTAATGCGATAATTAGATTCGGCTTAGCAATAACTTGGCATTGAATCGTACACTAACATTGGTTAGAAAATAAAAGAGGCCAAACTTTCATGTTTGACCTCATTATTTAACTTTTTTCGAAATTTCAATTAATTAGTCGCATAAAATTTCTCCACTTTCTGAGAAGATAATGGTTTTCTTCGTAGACATTTTTTGAATTTGTACTTCAAAAGTATGTTCTTCTGAGGCTGATGTCCAAGCATTCACAGACTTTATTTTATATCCATCAAAATCAGTTTTCAACTTGTCTTTAACTGCTTCTGGCAAATCATCATCATCCGAACTTTCATAATAACTTAGAAAAGTTTCTCCAGCACTATCAAATATTAAATAAATTTTTCTGTCATTGTATTCTATTTTTAACTCTAAAACTGCAGTACCATCACACAATTCAGAATTTTTAGGTTCTGAAGCTTCTGCACCAGGGAATAAGTCACTTATGGTTGAAACCATTGCGTCAGTAAGATTCTGGTCATCGTCGTCATCTGAATCATCCTCGTCGTCATCATCATCTGAATCATCTTCATCATCCTCGTCATCCTCGTCGTCGTCATCATCTGAATCATCTTCATCATCCTCGTCATCCTCGTCGTCGTCATCACAAGAAACAGCATCTAAATCACCAGCATTAAAACTTTTAATTGTTGAAGCAAGACCTTTTGCAATATCAGCATCATCATCTGAAAATTTCTGAGTATCTGCAAAATTAGCTAAAAGTTCGGCAGCTTTATTCCATGCATCAAGTGCATCACCCGTTAATTCTGCTCCCGCAAAACCATTTAATTCAGCAATGATGTATTGTTGCGCCAATTTTACATATGGATTATTACCCGAAGGCCGTACTAAAAATGACATATAAGTATCTCCGGTGGTGAAAAATTCTGTTTGCGATCCATCAGTCAACTCTAACCATGCAGAATCTAAACTTGCAGGACCTATTTCAGAATGCGTTTTCCAATACCCCTTTCCTCTAACACAATTTGAATCCTCGGAATCATCATCTTCTCCATCTTCACTTTCATCTTCTTCACTTTCATCACCATTGTCATCCTCTTGATCATCACAAGAACTAACCTCCAGATCTCCACTATTAAATTTACTAAGAGTAGCAGTAAGTTCTTTTGCTGTATCTGCATCTTCTTCTGATAGTGTTTGATTTTCTGAGTTATTAGCTAAAAGCTCTCCAGCTGAGTTCCAGGCCTCTAAGAGTTCTTCATTAAGTTGGGCTCCAGCAAAACCATTCAATTCTGCTATAATGTATTGTTGTGCCAATTTAACATAAGGATTGTTGCCTGAAGGTCTGATCAAAAACGAAATATAAGTTTCTCCTGTTGTGAAAAATTCTGTCTGCGATCCATCGGATAATTCCAACCATGCAGAATCAAGAGAAGCAGGTCCAATATTAGAATGAGTCTTCCAATAACCCTTTCCTCTCACACAAGGTCCTTCATTTTCGCCATTTCCTGAATCTGTGCTATTTTCATCTTCATCTTCTTCACTTTCACTTGGCAGACCATCTTTGACAATCTTTTTGACTTTTAGCACTGGCTTCAGATGAAACGTTCCATTTCCAGTCTTTATGATGGATTTTAAAGCATCAAAATCAATTAATATTTCAATTAATTCTTCATTTGTTATATCAATATTTACTTTGATTTTCAATCCAGTCTGCGAGCCAGAAGGAATAATTAAAGGAAAAAGTTCTCCGCCAATTTTTATGGAGTTCTGATCTCCAAGAATCAACCTAATTTCCTTAATATTAGAGAAATCAATAATTGTATTTGCGATTAAAGTATCCACTCCATTTTGATAATCCAATAGATTATAGATTCCAGCGGCAGTTTCTAATGATACAGAATCCAATCCTTCATCCGTTTTTATAATAACTCCAAGGATTTCAATATTAACTTCTTCGGCATCAATTGGATCATCCGTTAAACGTATGGTCAATTTTCGTTGGTCATTTAAATTATCTCCATTGTTATGAATCAGGTCAGATTCACAAGATATAAGTAAAAATAGGGCAAGGGTAAATAAGAAAAATGAGCGAATTAATTTCATATTTAATTTTTAAGATTAAAAAATCATCAAAATATTTTGATTACAAACAAATGACGGGTTAAAATCTTAATACCCCTACAAATTATAAATCTAAACTTCAATTAAGTAGTGCAACTGTCAAAATGAGCACTTATGGGATTCTTTTAGAAAAATCAAGAAAATAATTGAAATATAATTAAACTTCCGAAATACGCAAGAACACTCATATATGCAAATTGGATAATTGGCCATTTCCAACTTTTTGTTTCTCGTTTCGTTATGGCTAATGTACTCATACATTGCATAGCAAAAACATAAAATATCAGAAGTGAAAAAGATGTGGCAAAACCATAAACTGGGTTCCCAGTAATTGGATTAACTTCAGCTGCCATTCGTTCTCTAATAGTACCTTCATCTTCAGTCCCGTCTATACTATAAATGGTAGCAATTGTACCTACAAATACTTCTCTAGCCGCAAAAGAAGTGATAAGTGCAATACCAATTTTCCAGTCAAATCCAAGGGGACTTATTGCGGGTTCAATAAACTTACCAAGGTGACCTACAAATGAGTTTTCTTTTTTTAACGATGCAATTAATTGAAGTGTTTCAATTTCATTTAGACTTCTTTCATTCGCTATTTCTGTTGCTTGAATCTCTGCTGCAGCCATTTTTTCTTTTGGCCCGTATGATGCAAGACACCACAAAATAATAGAAATTACAAAAATTACTTTTCCAGCTTCAATAATAAATGTTAAAACTTTTTCTTTTACATTGAAGAGTATATTTTTCCAAATTGGAGCTTTATAAATAGGTAACTCCATCATCAAATATGACTCGTCCTCCTTTTTTAAAATCAGGTTAAAAACAAATGCAGATCCCAATGCTGCAATAATACTAAGCAAATATATACCCATAAATGCCAAACCCTGCTGATTGAAACCCATATAACTTCCTGCAGGCACAATAAATCCAATCAAAACAGTATATACTGGAATTCGTGCCGAACAGCTTATTAACGGAGTAATCATAATTGTAATCAATCGTTCTCTTCGATTGCTAATTGTCCTTGTTGACATAATAGCAGGAATTGCGCAAGCTCCACTAGATACTAAGGCAACAATACTTCTGCCATTTAAACCAAATTTTTGAAGTATTTTATCAAACATAAACACCGCCCTGGACATATATCCAATTTCTTCCAATATCGAAACCAATAGAAAGAGAAATGTAATTTGTGGTATAAATACCATAATACCACCAAGCCCCGCGATAATTCCTTCAGAAAGCAACCGAGTAAACCAACTTTCAGGCAGGACTTCCTGAAGTGTGTTTCCTCCCCAAGCAAATGCTTTTTCAATCCATTCCATCGGGTATTCAGACCACGAAAAAATAAGCTGAAATACCAGTAACATGATAGAAAAAAATATTAGAGGACCGAAAAAGCGATGAGTAATTACATTATCTATACGATCTGTAACACTTGGTTTTCCAGAATTTTTATCAGATTGGATTTGATGGATATAAGGAACAAATTTTGAAAATCTTCCCATTGTTTCTGCAATCTGAGATTTTAAGGATTCAAAATTTGTTTGAGCAACAATATTTTTAATATTAATTCTTTCTGCAGCAGTTTTATTTTTAAGCCATTGATGATGGTGAGCAATTAGAAGAGTCCTATAATCATTGTCTTCATGCAAATATGGTTTCAAATTATCAATCGTTCTTTGATCAATATTTGAAAATTTATAAAAAGTTGGGGCATCATTTTTTTTTGCATTTTTCAACCTTTCAAATGCTGTAGCCTTAAGAATATCAATGTTTCGTTCTTCTCTGCATGAAATGGGTATTACCTTTACACCTAGTTTTTTTTCTAATAAATCTTCCTCATATTTGACACCAGCTTTATCCGCAATATCAGTCATATTAAGAACTATAATGAGCGGAATTTTTAGATCTATTAATTGAGTAGCAAGCAACATATGTCGCTCAATATTCATAATATCAAGTACATAAATAATAAGATCAGGATAATTCGGGTTCTCTGGATTAGAAAGAATTTCAACCACAATTTTCTCGTCTGACGAGTTTGGATACAAACTATATGCTCCCGGCAAATCAATCACATCAACAAAATAATTGTTTCCAAGGTTAGTAGAGCCAATTTTTTTATCCACTGTAACGCCAGGAAAATTTCCGACTTGTTGTCGAAGACCAGTTAATATATTAAACAAACTAGATTTGCCACTATTTGGATTTCCAATTAACGCTACAATTTCTTTCGATGAATCCTTCATTACTCTTTTATAATTATAGAGGCAGCTTCATTTTCCCGAACTGCAATATTATTTCCATTTAATTTAAGATAATATGCTCCCCCAAAAGGAGCCTTTCTGACAAGCGTAATTTTAGTATCTGGCAAAATACCCATTGTCAATAACTTACAAGACAAATTATCGTTTGCAAATTTTTCTACTTTTGCACTTTCACCTATCTTCAAATCCAATATCGTCTTCAATGTTATTTAGATTGATTTTAAATAGGCAAATATAAGCTTTGTAATAGAGTTTAAAACTAATTCAGAATTAATTTATCAAAATATTGTAAATTAGAATCTTTTAATTCCTAATATAAGCTCTTTGCAAGTTTTGTTTTATTCATATAGTATTTTTTTAAATGTTTGATTATTTATATCCGATATAATTACAATTAGAGTTTGAAGTATATTTGAAAAAAAATTCAAATCTGATTTTCATTAATATTAAAAATTAAGCCCAAATGAAAACTTTAACGCCTTTATTTATTGCAATTTTATTTTGTTTATCGGCTTCACATGCACAAATTACTCAAATTGTTAGAGGCAGTGTTGTTGACCAAGAATCACAATTTCCACTCATTGGGGTTAACGTAACTATCCCTCAAGAAAACGGCACTTTTCTAGGTGGAACAACGGATTACAATGGCGAATTTAGTATTGAAAATGTACCTTTAGGTAGAATAGAAATAAGCTTTTCATATCTTGGATATAATGATGTGCAACTTTCAGACATTATTGTTAATTCAGCCAAGGAAATCATTCTAAATATACAAATGCAGGAAAAGATAATGGAGTTAGATGAAGTAGTCGTTTATGCGAAAAGGAGTGGTGAAGTCAGCAATGAAATGGCAACGGTTAGTGCGAGGGAATTTTCCGTACAAGAAACGAATCGCTACGCAGGATCCAGAGGTGAACCTGCACGAATGGCTTCTAATTTTGCTGGAGTTCAAGGAGCTGATGATTCTAGGAACGATATCATCATTCGTGGAAATTCGCCTCAAGGAGTGCTTTGGCGATTAGATGGTTTCAATATTCCCAATCCAAATCATTTTTCTATTCCAGGCACTGGTGGCGGACCAGTTACTATTCTCAATAATAAATTTCTTGCCAATTCTGATTTTTTTACTGGTGCTTTTCCTGCCGAATATGGAAATGGAATCGCTGGTGTGTTTGACTTGAAAATGCGAAATGGTAATAACAAAAAACATGAATTTAGCGCTCAATTGGGATTTTTGGGCACAGAATTAATGGCTGAAGGGCCACTTTCTAAAAATAGTAAAGCCTCCTATTTAGCAACCTATAGATATTCGACCCTTAAATTATTTGAATTTTTAAATATCAAAATTGGTACTGATGCAGTTCCTTTGTATCAAGATGCAGCATTTAGATTAAATTTTCCAACAAAAAATGGTGGCAATTTTGCACTTTTCGGAATCGGTGGTTCAAGTAAAATAGACATTGTTCTTAGTGAAAATACTGAACTTGACACGAGTACCCTCATCTTTGGGTCAAATGATAGAGACCAATATTTTAGCTCAAAAATGGGTATCGTTGGAATGAGCTACACCAAACCAATCAATGTGAATACATTTATAAAAGCAGGAATTTCAGCTTCGCACTCTTTTGTCGACGCTAATCATGATTTTTTCGAAAAAAGCATTGTAAATAATCAATATAGATTGGACACCTTAGTTAATATTTTAGATTATACTTTTATTGAAAATAAATATTCAGCTTATGCCTTTACAAATTGGAAAATAAATAAAAAACTTTCTATAAAAGCTGGTATTAATGCTGATCTGTTTCAACTTAATTATCAAGATAGTGTTAGACTTGTTGTACCTTCTAGTACTGGAGGAAAAACCATTTTTGAAAATTGGAAAACAAGATGGAATGCCTCAGATTCACCATTTTTGATTCAACCTTATGTACAAGCAAAATTCAGAATTAATGATGATTTTACAGTCACTTCTGGACTTACAAGTACATTTTATTCCATTAATTCAAATTCGTATTCTCCTTTAGAACCGAGACTCGGCCTTTCTTACCAAATTGATCCTAAGCAAAAAATTGGTTTAGGAATAGGAATTCATTCCCAAATACAGTCTAACTACCTTTATTTTTATGGGAGTAGAAATGAAAATGGCAAACCTGTAGAATACAATAAAGGTATGGGATTGACAAAAAGTAATCACGTGGTATTATCGTATGATAGGAATTTGGCAAAAAATATGAGATTGAAGTTGGAAACTTATTTTCAGAATTTGTACAATATTCCCGTTGAAAAATCAAATTCTTCCTTTTCCTTAATCAACTCAGGTTCAGGGTTCTCAAGATTGTTCCCTGAAGAATTAGTAAATTCTGGGACAGGTAGAAATTACGGCTTAGAATTGACTATTGAAAAGTTTTTTACATCAGGCTACTATTTTATGTTGACTTCTTCTTTATTTGATTCTAAATATAAAGGTAGTAATGAGATATTGCGAAATACAGCATTCAATGGGAATTATGCATTTAATGGATTGTTTGCCAAAGAAATAAATTTGAAAGGAAAGTCCTCCATAAATTTTGGAGGCAAAATTACTTATGCAGGGGGAAGAAGATATGGCGATGTAGACGAAACTGAGTCGGCAGCTCAATTGGAAATCATTTATCGGGACAACACTAATTATAATGAATTACAATTTAAACCATATTTTAGAGCGGATGCTAAAGTTAATTATAGATACAATACCAAAAACTTAACTCACGAAATTGCAATTGATTTTGTAAATGTATTCAATACTAAAAACATTTTAACTTTAACCTATGCACCTGACAATCCTTTGGGACCAATTCGCGAAGAATATCAGCTTGGCTTTTTACCATTGTTTTATTACAGAATTGACTTTTAATGTGAAATAATGTTTTAGGATCATAGACTTTTGTCACAAATAAAACTATTAATCTAAAAATCTAAAAGTGGAATAATTTTAAATCTAAGTTATTTTTTGATTAATTAATGTGTTCGTATTTTGCTTTTCATATCTTACGATTAGGATCATTTAAAGCAAATTAATATTGTTATGACATATAATTCAGATTCAAAATATTCTCCAGGCATACTTTCACTGTTACCCATTTTTTATGTGACTTGGTCAGACTCCGTTTTAAGTCCATCGGAAATAAAGCTAATTAGAAACAGAATAAAAGATCTACCATTTCTAACATTTGGGGAAAAAAGACAGTTGGCAAAATGGCTAGATCCTGCGTATCCACCATCTGAAGAAGAATTTAAAAATTGGATAAATGCTATAAAAAAATATTCTTCCACACTAGAAAATAGCGAAAAACTCAATGTGAGTGAATTAGGACTTCAAATTGCAAGAGCTAGCATTAATTATCGAAATGACGAAATTTGGAAATCACCGAAAACACTTAATGCATTAGCGGATATAGAAGAAGCATTGGGTGTAAGAAGTCAAATCAGTAATATTTTACTTCAATCTAAAATAAATCCTCAACAATCTAATTTAGAAATTTCAAATCAAGGCAGCTTTGATATTCAAGAAATGCAAGGATATCTTGATGGTAAACATGCAAAATTAATCAACAGAGTCAAAAAATTACTTAGGGATCCTGAATTCCATTATGAAACAATTAGGGATAAAGAACCCTATCGCGAAAAAATACTGAATCATGCAAAGCTGCTAGCCGAACAAGGGTTAAGCAGTTTTGCTTTTCCTGAAAAGTATGGAGGTGGAAATAATGTTGGGAAAAGTATTGCAGTATTTGAAGCTATCTCCTTTCATGACCAAAGTTTACTTATAAAATTTGGTGTTCAGTTTGGCTTATTTGGCGGAGCTTTATTTGGCTTAGGTACTGAAAGACACTTTGATTTTTACCTTCAAGATATGATAAAATTAAAACTTGCAGGATGTTTTGCGATGACAGAAACCGGGCACGGTTCTAATGTTAGAGGTTTGAAAACCACGGCAACTTATAATAATGAAACAAATGAAATAACCATTCATTCACCAGATTATGAGTCGGGAAAAGAATACATTGGAAATGCTATGCATTCCCAAATGGCCGTAGTTTTCGCCCAACTTATTGTAAATAATAAAAATGAAGGTGTTCACGCTTTATTGGTTAATGTAAGAGACCATGATCATAAACTTTTGCCAGGGGTAAAAATTGAAGATTGTGGATATAAAATGGGATTAAATGGGGTAGATAATGGCAGAATATGGTTTGATAATGTAACTATCCCAAAAGATAACTTGCTAAACAAATATGGAGATATTAATACAGATGGAAATTATGAAAGTCCTATTGAGAATCCATCTAAAAGATTTTTTACTATGTTGGGAGCACTAGTTGCAGGAAGAGTGAGTGTAGGGATTGCAGGAAACACTTCTGCCAAATCTGCATTAACTATTGCTATAAAGTATGCATTGAAAAGAAGACAATTTGCTCCAAAAGATGATGAGCAAGAGACTCTTTTGATGGATTATCCCTCGCATCAGAAAAGATTAATTCCAAAAATAGCCACAACCTATGCTTTAAATTTTGCGCTACACGATTTGCAAGCATTTTACTCCCAGCAATTCGATTCTGGGGAAATGAAAGAAGTAGAAACGCTTGCAGCTGGCTTGAAATCATATTCCACATGGCATAGCACCTCTACTATTCAAGAATGCCGGGAGGCATGTGGGGGAAAAGGGTATTTAACAGAAAATAGGATTCCAGATTTAAAAGCTGATACGGACATATTTACTACTTTCGAAGGTGATAATAATGTATTGATGCAACTTGTAGGTAAGGCTCTATTATCAGATTTTAGAGATAATTTTAATGATGGTGGATATGGCGCTATTATAAGATATATGGCCAATAGGTTGACGACAACTGTAAGCGAATTAAATCCTATAACCATTCGAAATACAAATGTAGAACATTTATTGAGCAAAGAATTTTTATTGAATGCTTTGGAATATAGAAAAGACAAATTGATTTACACGGTTGGCCAAAGAATGCGAAACTACCTGAAGAAACGGATTACACCTCATCAGGCATATTTGCGATGCCAAAATCACATCCTGACCATGTCGGAAGCTTTTATTGAAAAACATATTCTTGATAAATTTTATGATAAAATAGCTGAGGTAAAAGACGCAAATTGCAAAAAGGTATTAACAAGATTATGTCAATTGTATGCATTAGAAACTATTGAAAAAAATAAAGGCTGGTATCTTGAGAATGATTATGTAACTGGTTCAAAAACTAAAGCCATAAGACGCGTTGTAAACAAATTAATTCAAGAACTTCGTCCAGATGTGCTATCATTAATAGAAGCATTCAATATTCCACAAGAACTTCTAGGCGCTGAAATAACAAAATAAAAACATTGTTTCATTATTCATTCAGCACATTTTGTGAGGATTATTTTTGTTCAATTTGACAAAAATTTCTAGATTGCTTTTAATAAAATAGCATTAACCTTAAGTACCTTCTCCAAAAAATTGTAATCTTTGAACCATAAAAAAACAGATTTATGAAATTATTAGAAGGAAAAGTAACCTTATTAACCGGCGGTTCAAGAGGAATTGGACAAGCTATAGCAGAAAAATTTGCAGAACAAGGTTCTAATATAGCATTCACATACATATCGTCGGCAGAGAAAGCAATTGCTATTGCAGATCGATTAAGTAATGATTTTGGAGTTAAAGTGAAAGCTTACAAATCAGATGCGAGCTCATTCGAACAAGCTCAAAACCTTGTTGATGAAGTAATTAAAGAATTTGGCAAAATAGACACCTTGATAAATAATGCAGGTATTACCAAAGATACTCTGATGCTAAGAATGTCTGAAGAGCAATGGGATCAAGTAATTGAAGTAAATCTTAAATCTGTTTTCAATTTAACAAAACATGTATTGAGACCAATGTTGAAAAATAAGAGTGGTTCTATTATTAATATGAGCTCTGTTGTTGGAATTTTTGGAAATGCTGGACAAGCTAATTATGCAGCTTCAAAAGCTGGGATTATTGGTTTTTCAAAATCCATTGCAAAGGAAGTTGGAACTCGAAGCATAAGATGCAATGTAATTGCTCCAGGTTTTATTGAAACAGATATGACAGAAGAGCTTGATGAAAAAACCAAAGAAATGTTCCTTACTAATATACCTATGAAGAGATTGGGTACAGGAACAGAAGTAGCAAATGCATGTTTGTATCTTGCTTCAGACTTATCTCAATATGTTACAGGTCAAGTAATTAGTGTTTGTGGAGGATTGAATACTTAGTAAAGCAGAATTGTTTAAATGGTAAAATATAGTGTTGGTATTTTAGTATTATTCCTTTTTCAATGTCACCCTAAAATGGAAATTTACTTATTGAAATCAGAAATGATTCAAAAATTAAATAATCCAACTGAAATAAACCCTGATTTAAACTGTTTATCCAATCTTTCCTATGTTCCTGATACCAGTGTAGTCTTTGCGGATACTAAAAAAATCATCAGAATGAATATTCATTTTATGAATAATTCAAGGCGTAATGAAAATTATGACGGCGAAAAAGGAATAGAATATGCAAAGTATTTAATTTACCACGCTAATCGGAAATTAGCTTTCAATAAAAAAATGAATTTACCTATTGGAAATAACAATCCAGCTTATAACCCTTTATACGAATATGTGCTGACGCCGCTGAAAAAAGATGGGGTGGATGAAGGAATCTATTTTCATTATGACGATTCGCTATATTATTATATAAATGAAGGTAAAAGAAACAATTATAAAAGAGATGTAATCAACAAATATGCTGTTGGAAATGACACTATTTTAAATGTTTTTTATATGGTTCATCATCCAGATTCGATAAGATCAAATACATACAGTGCATCAGGCTCAGGCATTGCTTTAGGGACAAATATAAAGTTAGGGACTACTTACAATCAAAAAGATGATCCGTGGCTTTATGCTTCTCTTTTGAATCATGAGGTTGGACATGTAATGGGCTTAAATCATTCATGGAATACGAACGATGGTTGTGATGATACTCCTTTAAATCCAAATTGCTGGGCTTCTACTGGAATTGACCCATGTGATGGCATTATTTCTAATAATATGATGGATTACAATACCAATCAACATGCAATTTCACCTTGCCAAATAGGAAAAATTCGGAAGAATATGTCAAAAGCAAATTCTCTTCAGCGAAAATTACTTCAAAAAAGATGGTGCAAAACAGATGTTCATAAAGACGTTTTTATAAGAGACAAGAAAACATTCCATGGTGCCAAGGATTTAGAAGGCAATTTGCATATCATGGAAGGAGGCGAATTAAGAATTACATGTCGATTATCCATGCCTGAAAATAGTGAGATTATTGTAAATCCTGGCGGCTTGCTAATACTCGATGGCGCTACTATACATAATGATTGCGGCAAGTTTTGGAAAGGAATTAAGATTGTCAGAAGTGGTAAAAATTTTGGCAAAGTTTATTACGGAAAACCGTCAAACCTCGAAAATCTTGAAATCCCAATAAGCTTTGAAACAGAAAGCAATAAACTATAAATCTCCTTCTTGAGGTCTAATAATAATTTCTTCAACAACTGCAGATGGGCTTAATTGATATGCAGACCACAAAGAAATAGCCACGTCATTTGCATTCATCAATCTTTCTTGAGGCAAATCTACGCCGCTCCAGGAATTTGACCACGTTGCCCCTGGCAGAATAGCAGTTACTTTTATTCCTTTAGTTTTTAATTCTTCTCTCAAAACTTTTGTAAATCCCAACAAAGCAAATTTTGAAATTGAATATGAACCACCATTTGGATAAGCTAAAATACTGGCTACAGAACACATATTAAAAATGTGCCCAGAAGATTGGCCTAAAAATATTGGCATCAGCGCCCTAGTTAAATGATAAGCGCTATAAAGGTTGGTTTCTATTTGCGATTCCAAAGTTCCATCTGACTCCTTAGTAATTTCTCCGGGAAGAAAAACACCTGCATTATTTACTAAAATTTGAATATTTTTCCAATGCTTTTTAATTTCATTAGCAAAATTTATGACATCCCCTTTAATACTTACATCGCACTCAACTCCGATAAATTTAATTTTCGGGTATTTATTTTTCAAAAAGGCCTCCATTTTTTGTAGGTCATCAGCATTTCTAGAACATATGGCCAGATTAAATCCTTGTGCTGCTAATAATTCCGCAATTGCTCTGCCAATCCCTTTAGTTCCTCCACTAATTACTGCATTCATATTATTGGTTTATATTTTTAATTTCTAAAAGTATATTTAAATAACTTTATTACAAATAAAACATATTATCAAACGTTAATTCCATAATATTTGAATCTATTTTTAGCTTTGCAATTAAGTTGCTTGAAAAGTATTAATTATAATCGAGACAAAATTAAACAAAAGCAACTAGTCTCAATTTATAGCAATATATGATTTCTAAGATTTTTAGTGACTTTGGTAAATTTATTCTTTGGCTACCAAAAATTTTTTCGAGGCCAGAAAACTATCGTATGTATTGGAAAGAGATTTCTAGACAAATGAATGATATTGGTATGGGCTCTTTCATAATCGTTTTCTTAATAGCCATATTTATTGGTGCCGTAACTGCTGTGCAATTCGCTTATCAAATGGGCGGTACATTAATTCCGCGTTATTATATCGGATACATAGTTCGAGATATGACTATTTTGGAAATGGCTCCAACAATTACCTGTTTAGTACTTTCAGGAAAGGTCGGTTCAAATATTGCTGCAGAAATTGGAGGAATGAGACAAAAAGAACATATCGATGCCATGGAAATCATGGGTGTGAATACCTCAGCATACCTTGTAATGCCGAAAATTCTTGCTGCTCTCATTGTAATTCCATTATTAGTTTGTGTAGCATCAATCATTAGCATAGTTGGAGCGTATATAGCTAGTGTTCCTACCGGAATGTTTACTGGTGCTGAATTTATACAAGGTTTACGTTCATGGTTTGATGGTTATAACGTGTTTATCATGTTAGTAAAAGCTATTGTTTTTGCTTTCATTTTAACTTCGGTAGCATGTTATCAGGGATATTTTGTGAAGGGAGGAAGTATAGAATTAGGAAAGGCTAGTACTCAGGCAGTAGTAGCAGGAAATATTCTAATTCTTATAGCAGATTATGTAATAGCTTTAGTTTTGACAGCATGATAAGAATTGAAAATATTAAAAAGTCTTTTGGAGATGTAGAGGTTTTAAAAGGTATTGACTTCGAATTTTTAGAAGGTAAATGCAATCTCATTATTGGTAAGAGTGGTGCTGGGAAAACCGTACTATTAAAACTATTGATAGGATTATTGAGCCCCACATCAGGCAAAATTTGGTATGATAATGTCGATTTCACCAAACTTGGGAATAAAGAAGTCAGAAAAATTAGGATGGAAGTTGGCATGTTGTTTCAAGGTTCAGCTTTGTTTGATTCGATGACTATTGAGGAGAATATTCGATTCCCTATGGATATGTTCACCAATTTTACAAAAAAACAAAAAGATGATAGAGTAAATTATTGTCTAGAAAGAGTGAATCTGGAAGGTGTAAATAAAAAATATCCGTCTGAGGCCAGTGGTGGAATGCAGAAAAGAGTTGGAATTGCACGTGCAATTGTACTAAAACCGAAATACTTATTTTGCGATGAGCCAAATTCTGGTTTGGATCCAAAAACATCAATAGTTATAGACGCATTGATAGCTTCCATTACAAAAGAGAACGATATTACGACCATAATAAATACGCATGATATGAATTCGGTCATGGAGATTGGAGAAAATATTGCTTACATCCATGAAGGCATACTTGGTTGGACTGGTAGTAAGGATCAAGTTTTAAAATCTGCGAATGATTTGTTACATGACTTTATTTTTGCATCTCCATTTTTGCAAAAACTAAAAGACAGCGTCGAATAACAATTCATTAAACATTACATTATATTTTTGATTTAAGTGCATAAGCCACCAATTTATTACCTGGCTTGGTGCCTAATTTTTCACCTCCGCATGCAAGGACTATAAATTGTTTTCCAGAAGCCAAGTAGGTAGCTGGCGTTGCAAACGAAGACGCTGGTAAAATATCTTCCCAAAGCAATTTCCCATTATTTCGATCAAAAATTCTAATTTTTGAATCTTTTGTTGCTGCAATAATCAACAAGCCATTTTCGGTAATTATTGGGCCACCATAATTTTCTGTGCCAGTTGGTGGATATCCAAGTTTGGTTAAACTGTCAATTTCACCAAAAGGAATTTTCCATAAATATTCGCCAGTATTTAAATCAATAGCATTCAATGTTCCCCAAGGTGGACTTAATGCTGGCAAACCATTCGCATCAAGAAATTTTGTATAACCCAAATGCCTGTAAGGTGCTTGATATGCTTTTGTTTTGTCGACTTCCTCAACCTCTTTTTTCTCTTGACCAAATATGAAATCAATCAAAGCATTGTGTTCATCTTCCTTGAGTACCGAAAAACCGGGCATCATGCCTTTCCCATTTTTTATTAAATTAAGAACTTCTACTTTGTTCAATCGATCGCTAGTATTTACTAATGAAGGATAGCCACTTTGGATATTTCCAGACTTATCTTTCATATGGCAAACTGAACAATTATTAAGATATAAACTTTCCCCTTTCGATAAATTAGTTAAATCAATATCGTTCGTTTTTTCCATTTGCAGAAACCAACCCATTTCATTAGCATTAATATAAATAATCCCATTTGATGGATCAACGCCTGCACCACCCCATTCTCCGCCGCCATCGTACCCAGGTAGAAGCAATGTTGGGAGAGTGTCAGGAGGTGAAAAGAAACCCTTATTGGATGATTTTATTTTTGCAATTATTTCATCTTTATTAGGGGCAAAAGGACTAAAATCTTTTTCTGTAATTTGATCTGATCTTCTGGAAAATGATGCTGGTTGAACAGGAATAGGTTGTGTTGGCCATGCCTCTTCACCAAAGAGGTTAGAAGTAGGCACTGATACTTCTTCAATATCAAATAATGGCTCTCCTGTTTTTCTATTAAAAACAAAAACATAACCTTGTTTTGTGATTTGTGCAACGGCTTCAATTTTCTTCCCATTTCTTTTCACCTTAAGAAGGTTAGGCGGTGCCGGAAGATCTCGATCCCAAATATCATGATGCACTAGTTGTTGGTGCCACAATAATGAACCATTTTTTGCATTAATGGCTAATAAACAATTCGAAAATAAGTTTGTGCCAATTCTATTTCCACCATAAAAATCTGGAGAGAAAGATCCAGTTGGCACATAAATAATACCAGTTGATTCATCTAAGGTCATTCCAGCCCAATTATTCCCAGCTCCAACACCACTTTCATTTTTATATAGTTCTGAATTTTTCCCAGTTTCATAACCATTTTCTCCTGGATATGGAAAAACATGAAAACTCCATGCCAGAGAGCCATCTTTAATATTAAAAGCACGAATATCCCCAGGGGCTGCATCTGCACCTTCTGATAACCTTACCGGCATAACAATAAGATCTTTAAATATAGTACCAGGTGTATTTGAAATTATAAATTTTTCTTTCGCAACCTCGGGAAGTCCAATATGCAGGTCAACTTTGCCTTCTTCTCCAAAACCTTGAATCAATTTACCCGTTTTTGCATCCAAACATATTAAATCTTTTCCTATGGTGTAAAGGATCCTTTTGTCTTCTCCATTTTCCCAATAAGCCAATCCTCTGCTTGTACTATGCCACACTTTTTCTGCATCACCAAATTTCCAAATTTCCTTTCCTGTAGTTGCGTCAAGAGCAAAAGCCTTCAGCGCTGCACTAACACCGTATAACACTCCATCCACAACAATAGGATTCATTTGCATTTGACCAGTATCAGGAGATTCATAGGTCCAAGCCACAACCAAGTCCTTTAAGTTTTCAGGGCTAATTTGATCTAAATTTGTAAAATGACTACGATCTGGACTTCCAAGATATTCCTCCCAGCCATCATAAGATTGTTTTTTTTCTTCACACGAAGTAAAAAATAAAGTACCTAATAGAAGGATAACAATTGTTCTGCTCATGATTAAAAATAATAAAAAATAAGAACCAAAAAAACAAATGGCTTGCCAATATAGGTTGGCAAGCCATTTTAAACAATATTATTTTACTTCTTAAGCCTTTCCGTTCAATTTATCAAATTTTGACTTTTCGGAAACTTTAGGGAAAACATTGTTACTGGTTTCCGTATCAGCAGTTTCTTTGAAAGGATCTAGAACTATATTAGTAACCTCTTTATCAAATGAAAATACTTTTGATATGTTTGTTTCATTCATTCTCCAGATTTCAGCAGGAATTCTTTCCACAGTTTTAGTGCCATCACTAAAAGTAAATTCCAAGATAATTGGACTAACAAGTCCACCTTTATTGATAAATTTCATTTCATAGAAATTTTTCTTGCTAGCTTTTTCTATAATTTGTTTATCATCAACCATGTTTGCAAATTCTCCATTAAACATTGGATTAGTATTTACAATTGTCAATGGTTTTGGTCCTTTTGAAAAATCTATCGCTTCCTCAACAACTTCTTCCATAGCTTCTTCGACTGCTCCTTTTTTATTTTTTTTGGATTTTTTTCCTTTTGGTTTTTCAACCTCCACTTTTGCAATTGGTTCTGCTCCAATTTTCATCCATTTTACACCCTCAATTTCAATATCAACATGATCTACAGTGTAAAACCAACCTTTCCAAAACCAATCCAAATCAACTGCTGAAGCATCTTCTAAGGTTCTAAATAAATCTGCAGGTTCAGGTCTTTTAAAAGCCCATCTTTCAGCGTACTCTTTGAAAGCTGCATCAAATAATTCACGGCCCATTACAGTTTCTCTCAATATGTTTAATGCGGTTGCAGGTTTTGCATAAGCATTCCAGCCGAATTGTTTCAATTGTTCAGAATTGGTCATTATTGGCCTTATTTCATTTTTAGGCATCGTCATATATGGAACTATATTAGCTGCAGGGCCTCTTCTTGATGGAAAATCAACATATTCTTCTTGTTCTGTAAGATATTGAACAAATGTATTTAATCCTTCATCCATCCATGTCCATTGTCTTTCATCAGAATTTATAATCATTGGAAAAAAATTATGCCCTACTTCGTGAATTATTACACCTATCATCCCATATTTTACACGGTCAGAATAAGTTCCATCTTCATTTGGTCTTCCAAAATTGAAACAAATCATTGGATATTCCATTCCAATTGAAGCAGAATGAACGGAAATCGCTTTCACATATGGATATTCAATGGTATGTCTTGAATACGCTTTTAAGGTTGCTACGACAGCTTTTGTTGATTCTTGCTCCCAAAGTGGATTTCCTTCTTTTGGATAATATGACATCGCTAATGGAGTCTTTGTATCCAACTTGACAGCTTGACAATCCCAAATAAACTTTCTTGAACTTGCGAAGGCAAAATCTCTAACATTCTCAGCATAATATACCCAAGATTTAAATCCTGTAGATTTTGTTTTTTCATTTTCTATTGCTTCCTCTTGAGTTACAATGATCACAGGTTTATCATAAGAAGTTTTGGATTGATTGAATCTAGCTAAATGAGCGGCAGACAAAACTTCTTCAGGGTTTTGCAAGGTGCCAGTCGCAGCTACTATATGATCTTCTGGAACAGTTAATTTAACTGTATAATCTCCAAATTCAAGAGCAAATTCTCCACTTCCCAAAAATTGTTTGTTTTGCCATCCATTCACATCATCATAAACTGCTAATCTTGGAAAAAACTGAGCAATAGTGTACAAATAATTATCGTCTTTTGGAAAATACTCATAACCACTTCTTCCACCCTCACTCATTCTATCATTTATATTATAATTCCAAGCAATGTTGAATTCATAGCTACCACCTACCTGAATTGGTTGCGGAAGATCTATTCTCATCATAGTTTGATTGATAACATATTTTAATGCTTGACCATTAGTTGTTGTAATTGATTCAATATTGAAACCTCTTTCAAAATCTTTTTCCATGCCCATAGAAAGAAATTTTGCAGGAATAGAATCACCTAGAGGAGTTGCACGTGTCTTCATGGTATTACTATCCTTATTTCGCATGTTCTGATCCAATTGAATCCATAGGTATTTCAAGGTATGCGGAGAATTATTATGGTAGGTAATTTTCTCTGTTCCAGAAATTGATTGGTTTAAATCGTTCAAAGTAATTGAAATATTGTAATCCACTTTTTGCTGCCAATATTTTTCTCCTGGAGCACCACTACCAGTTCTATATTCATTAGGAGTCGGAAGGATTGAACCCAATTGTTCGAATTTTGCATCCCATTCCTGTTGAGCAAAAAATACGGTTGAAATAAATGCTAAATTGATAACTAAAATAATTCTCTTCATAATTTTATAAATCTTTTTTGTGCTTTATGTAGCTTGAAAAATGCAAAAATAGAATAGTTTCTTTTATTTCTGAAACTTTAATAAAAAGTAATTTGTTTTTATTATTCTCTTTTAACTTTTATACTTCATTGCATATGCTTGTTTTAATTTCGATAATTGCTTTTCTGTTCCCTCATGATTTACATTTAAGCATAGGTAATATAAGTTACAATAGTGATCAACACAGAATGGAGATTGAACAAAGGATTTTTTTTGATGATTTAGAAACCAGTTTTAAATCTCAATTGCAAGATAAAAACTTCAACATTTTATCTCCGAATTCGTCTAATTACGATTATGATTCCTTATTTATTTCATATTTGAATAAGAATATTCAAATCACACTAGAAAATAAACCTATTAAATTATCATTATTAGAATATGAGGCTGATGATGAAGCATTTGTTTTTTTTCTATACGCAGAAAATATTCCATCCATAAATACCATCAATCTTTATTCAAGTATTCTTTTTGAAATGTTCGAAGGCCAAACGAATATAGTAAGTGTGAAAATTAACGGAATCAAAAAAAGTGAAAAATTTCGGAAAGGAAGCAAAGGCATTGAAATGACTTTCTAATTCATGAAGTAATCCAAGAACATATTTTTAAATCTAATGCAAATGTTACTCATTTGTGATGTTAAATACAATGAAACAGAATTATGCAGCCAACATGCAGTTCATGCCAAGTAAATAAGATAATGAAGTAAAAAATTAAAAGTGCTCCAATCCCAAATATATAATAGTAAATCCGAATACTGTTCTTCAATTTCATTTCGGATTCTGCAATTTCAGAAATCAGAATTATAACCTAAAACAGGGTTATTTTCATAATTTTTTAAAAATAATTCCAAAAAACGGTAACAGAATTCAAGTTTTCAACACTAATACTAAAAGAGCATAAACTTAAAACTAGTATTCATATGAAAACGATACATTTATTTGAGGAACATATTTATTTGATAAGTAACCATTCAGTCGCTAGAAATCCGATGTTTTCCTCACCTTCAATGCAAAATTATTTTAAGTTGAAGATGGAGAAATACTTAAAACCAATTGCAGAGATTATTGCTTATAGCTTGATTGGCAATGAATTCCTAATGTTGGTCAAATTGAAAAAGCGGGATGATTTTAGTGCTCATTATTTATCGAACCCAAAAAATGTCATTCCTGAAGATGAGATTCCAGAATCGACTTATATTTTTTCTCAAGCCATGGCCAACTTACAAGTAAGTTTTGTTAAACATTTTAATCATTTACATAAGCGATCTGGCACATTAGTAGCTAGCAGATTTGGTAGAAAGTTGGTAGAAAGTAAAAATGAGATGAATGAATTGATAGAAAAAATAAATAAAGGTGAAGAGCGTTCCCATTATTCTGGAATTTGGGTTAATGAAATAATGAAGGAGAAAAAACCAATGACCAGTGAGTGGCTGTATAGTGAGGTTTTCAAGGGAGGAGCGAAATGTACTGAAGGGTACTTGAATGCTCATTTAGCTAACCTCGGAGCTTGTTTCGAAATTCTTCCCTCTTACCAACTTCCATCCACAAATAATTTCTTCTTCCATCAAATTTTTAAAATTTTTCGACAAAAAGCACACCCATAATCCAATTCCTTCCTTAATTATTTCTCTTAATCTATTTTTTAAGCAATTAACTATTTAATCGCTAAGTCGACCCTTTGTCATTAATATTTTGAAATTGCCTGCTTTTTCATTCTTTTGGCTTTTATTTTACTTAACAAATCAGTATTGGTGTTAATAAAATAAACTCCTGTAAGCATTACAATCATTGCAATAACTGTTCTAAGTGAAATTTCCTCCTTTCTTATAAACCAACCAAGAAATACTGCAACAATTGGGTGAACATATGTTGATGTGGCCACTTTTTCTGGAGAAACATTTTTCAGCAGAAAATTGAAAGCTGAATAAGCTATAACTGATCCAAATAGTACAAGATAACCCCAAGATAAAAATATTTTTAATTCCCAAGTTGAAATTTGCAAATTACTATAATCATCTACCGCCAAACTTAACCCAAAAATCACAACAGCAGAAACCAACATTTGAAGAGATGCTATTGTAAACATAGATTTTGGAAAGTCAGCTCTGCTAATAAAAACGGAGCCTATTGCCCATGCAATTATCGACATCATTATAGCAAGAACTCCCTTAACATCATCGGGACCAGAAACAATTGTTTGTTGACTCACCAATAAATACATTCCTAGCATTCCAATGATGCAACCTATGAATTTATTCCATTTTGGTAAAGTTTTATTTACAATCCAAAGCAACAAAACTATCATTAAAGGTTCAATTGAAATAATGAGTGCTGTTATTCCAGAATCAATAAATTGTTCTGCCCAAACTGCTCCAGTGAGTCCAATACCTAGAAAAAACAGACTACTTATTACGATGTTTCTTGCTTGAAGAGGTGTTGGTCTTTCCCACTTACCAATTAATTTTGTTATCACTAGAAGAAGAGAACCAGCAACAAACAATCGAGTCCACACTAAGATAAATGGTGGAATGGATTCTATAGCTATAATATTAGCAAGATAAGTGCTCCCCCAAACAATGTAGATTATAAAAAATGAAACAATAATAAGATTCCTATTCACAATCATAATTTAATTTTTAATGATTCCTTGTTGAATAAATGGCTTTACTTTAACCTAAAACCCTAAAAGATTTCATTTTAATCTTAATAGATTTAAATTTTATTTCATCTTTGGTCTTCTCCTTTTTCCGCCTCCACCTGCCATTCTGAATCCACTTTGCCCCATTGTACTTGCTATTTTTGCTTGTCCACGATTTGCAAAAGCCTTTTCAAATTGTTGTATTTGATCTTTTATTGCACCTTCAGAAACCTTTAATTTTTTAGCATCATTGAAATAAATTTTTGCGGCATTCCATTTATTTTTGATCGCATTAATGTTTGCTAACTGTAGTAAGACCATTGCCTTTTCATTATCAGTTGGCAACTTTAGAGACAGAGCTTTTTGAAAGAGTGATTCAGCTTCATTGTTTTCCTTTTTATTCATTGCAATGGACCCTTTCATGATATAATAAATGGCCCTATTGGTCACATATAATAATTTAGGTGAAAGAGTCAATCCAAGTCTTTTATCTGCTCCTTCAAAATCAGTTTTTTGGATAAATTGGGCAGCAGAATTCACAGTTCCAAGCAGAAAATAGCTTGCCAATAGTCCCAAAGACAAAAGAATAAACCATATTCCATACCAAACACCAAAAGCTGAAATAAGCCAAATTCCGAGAATCATGGTCAATGCAATTAGTCCTAATTTCAAATAAACATTTATTGTAAACATAGTGCTTTTTATTTATTTTGTAAATTTACTATTTTCTTATTTAAGATCATTTTATTTCCTTGTGTTTGGATAAAAGATCCACTTTCAAAAACAGACAAAAATTTATTTTCAAAAAAAGTATCCGCTTTATTCCTATCATTTTCTGAATGATATAAATGGTTCCAAATTAATAGACCATTTTTAGTCAATGCTTTTTTCAAATTTTCGATAAAATCCAACTCCAAAAACTGCGGCGGAATGACATCTTCTAGAAAAACATCCATTGCAATTAAATCAAATTTTTTTCTGTTAAGTTCCATGAAAATTTTCGCATCAGAAATTATAAACTCTAGCGGAGATTTAATTTCTGAAGCCATATACTTATTGAATAAATATAAAACTTCTTCATCATATTCTATGCATGTGAAATTCGCACTGAAACCTTTTGTTTTTTCCAACATGTAAGGAATACTGCCAAGCCCAAAACCCAAAATCAATATATCTTTGCCATTGAATTGCGAAAGATCTAATTTTGAAAAGGTGTCCCAATAATTATCATATTTTGTACCAAATGAATATATCGCATCTTTCACGCACAACTGATATTGTCCTTGGGAAAAACAAACATATAATTCTGGGTTCAGTTCTGAATCAATACTTTCAATATGTATTTCTTTGAAATAACTCCAAATTATTTTCCACCATGGCTGTTTCATTTATCCCAAGATCTATATTGAGCAGAAATTCTAAATACATGTTCTAAAATTTCTTTGTCTTCATCTTTAAGTACCATGCCTCTGCGTTTCATAACTAACTCCATAGTCTCGAAAGCCTTCTCTAACTTATAGGTTTCATAACCTTTAGCACTACCCCAAGCAAAAGAAGGTATAAAATTTCGTGGGTAGCCAGTTCCAAAAATATTCGATGCTACCCCTACAACAGTCCCTGTATTAAACATTATGCTAATGCCAGATTTTGCATGATCGGCCATTATTAGACCACAAAACTGCTGATTTGTTTGAACAAAACGCTTCTCTTTATAACTCCAAAGTTTTATGTTTTGATAATTATTCTTCAAATTGGAGGTATTGGTATCTGCTCCGATATTACACCATTCGCCTAAAACTGAATTGCCCAAATAACCATCATGGCCTTTATTACTATACCCCAATAATACACTATTTGAAATTTCTCCTCCAACTTTACAATAAGGTCCTAATGTGGATGGTCCATAAATTTTGGTCCCCATTTTTACAATTGCATGTTCTTGCATTCCAAATGGACCTCGAATCATAGAACCTTCCATCACCTCTGCATCATTCCCAATATAAATCGAACCATTTTTTGTATTCAAATAAGCACCTTCAACTTGTGCACTTTCTTCTACAAAAATTCTTCCATCTCCAATAATGGTATTAGACTTGTCTATTTTCTTCGAAACACGGTTGGAAGTAATAAGATCAAAATCGCTTTCAATTTCATTACCATTCAATGTATAAATCTTATATAATTGGTCCACCAATCGAATAGAAGAATCATCTGAAATATCATATCCTGATAGCTCCGATATTGGGGAATCTTCTTGTAATTTTTGGAATTGTTTTGAATCTAACCTGGCAGCAAGGAGTTCATCATTGAAGATTACTGCTTCATTAAATTTTAATTTAGAAAATAACTTTACTAATTTCTTTGTAGGCAATAAAGCCCCATTGATCACTAAATTATCTTCAGAAATATTGATTGGAAATTTTTTAGATAAATATTCTTGCGTAATGTAAGAGGCTTTTACTGCTAAATGCTTTTCCCATTTTTCTTTAATAGTCAAGATTCCAACTCTTAGGTGACACACTGGTCTTGTATAAACTAATGGAAGTAGTTTATCTCTAGAATCATCATCAAATAAAATTAAGTTCGTTGGCATAAGCTTAAAATAAAAAATGCCCTGTAGAATGGTCTGCAGGGCAAAGAAAAAATATATTTTTTATCTTTTTATTCAGCAGCAGCTCCTTCTCCAGTTGCCCCTTTTTTAATGCCGAAATTTTTAAATTTCTTATTGAATTTATCAATTCTTCCAGCAGTATCTACAAATTTCATCTTCCCAGTAAAAAATGGGTGAGATTCGGAAGAAATTTCTAACTTAATATGTGGATATTCTTTACCATCTTCCCAAGCCACAGTTTCTTTTGTAGGTGCACAAGATTTAGAAATAAAGGAGTAATCACATGAAATATCTGTAAAAACTACTGTTCTATAAGTATCTGGATGCGTATCTTTTTTCATTTTATAATACTTTTAATGTGAGCCTAATTTTTAAGCTTATTTTTATTTGGAGTGCGAAGATAATATATTTTCCAATAATTAGAAAATATTCTTCTAAAATATATTAATAATCAATTCAAAAAGTAAAACATTATTTCACAAAATTCAATCTAATCAACTCTTCAATTAACAAAGTACCCTTCATTAGTTAATTTAAGGCACAAATGCATCCTGAAAATGATCCAAAATCAAAGGCTCATTTTTCGGTAATAAAATGGATATAATATCAAACCTAATCTCCCAATCATGCTCTATTTTTTCCATATAGTGATAGGCAGCATCCATAAACAACTTGACTTTCCTAGGACTAACAAAAACCTCCGGATTTCCCCAGATTTTTTTCCTTCTTGTTTTAACCTCAATAAAAATTAGTATTTTATCTCTTTTTGCTATAATATCTATTTCTGCCCTGCTGAATCTCCAATTCAATTCTAATATTTCATAATTATTGGCCAGAAGATAATCTAGAGCTACCTTTTCTCCCTCTTTTCCTAAATCGTTATGAACTGCCATTATTTAATAATAATTTTCTATTCACAAATAGAATAAAAAAGCCCCACAAAAGTGGAGCTTCGTGTGCCCGGAAAGAGACTCGAACTCTCACGCCCTTACGAACACATGGCCCTCAACCATGCCTGTCTACCAATTCCAGCACCCGGGCAAAAATTGGAGTGCAAATATATAGGAATTCTTTGAAGTTGAAAATTATTATAAAAATATTTACAACCTATTAATAATCAAATGATTGAAAAATAATCAACCCATTTCAAACCCAAATTCTCATTTAGTAGAACTGAAATGAAGCTGAATTAAAGATTTTAACTAATCAATCGACGAATAAGGCAGCTATTGATCGATATTCATGCGTATTCCTAATAGCTTTTGCGAATAACTGCGCACAACTAAGCACTTTAATTTTATTGGTTTTTTTCTTCAGAGGCAATGTGTCAGTCACAATAAGATTCTTTAATTGCGACTTTTCAATATTCTCATATGCATTCCCGGAGAGCACAGCATGTGTGCATAACGCTGTGACACTTTTCGCTCCTTTTTCCATAATTACATCTGCAGCTTTGCACAACGTCCCAGCTGTATCTGCCATGTCATCTACCAACACTACATCAGCTCCTTCAACATTTCCTATTACCGTCATTGCTGCTACTTCATTAGCTCTCCGACGTTCTTTATCACAAATAACTAAATCTCTTTCAAAAAACTTCGCATAGGTTCTTGCTCTTTTTACACCTCCCACATCTGGAGATGCAAAAATTACATTATCCATATCAAGGGTCTTCAAATATGGAATAAATATAGCCTCCGATTTTAAGTGATCTACTGGAATGTCAAAAAAACCTTGAATCTGATCAGCATGAAGATCCATTGTCATAATTCTGTTCACGCCAGCCGTCTCCAAAATATTTGCAATCAATTTTGCAGAAATTGGAACTCTAGGTTTGTCTTTTCTGTCTTGTCTTGCATAGCCAAAATATGGAATAACTGCCGTAATGTAGCCTGCAGAAGCTCGTTTGGCTGAATCAATAAGTAGCAACAACTCCAGTAAGTTATCTGCAGGTGCAAAAGTTGATTGGATAAAAAATACGCTTGCTCCTCGAACAGACTCTTCAATAATGGTTTGCATTTCTCCATCACTAAATTTATTGACAGTTACTTTTCCGAGAGGGTATCCATAGAATTCAGAAATAGGTTCCGAAATATATCTCGATCCTGTTCCAGAAAATAATTTTACTTCTTTCATATTTAATTTAAATCAATTCAAGAGGACAAATTTATTAATATTTTCATCCAAATAAGTTTAAAGTGTTTTATTTATATCAAATTAATTACAATAAATATAGCTAAGTCTATTGATTGTCATAATATTAAGTCGAAAACAATATTGTAATTGTTTCAATAATTCTAGAAATCTTATAATGTCATATAGAAAAAATATATCTTGACGATTCATATAGAAATATACCTTTTA
The DNA here is from genome assembly GCA_024642705.1 of Bacteroidota bacterium. Taxonomy (GTDB): domain Bacteria; phylum Bacteroidota; class Bacteroidia; order Chitinophagales; family Saprospiraceae; genus Portibacter. The sequence continues at coordinate 48,646 of JAHEAQ010000003.1, forward strand.
TGAAAAAAATATTCGTTTTTTTTAGTTTCGCCCTCATAATGGCTTTTTATTCTTGTACTTCAACTGCTAAAGTTCCCTTGAAAAATGGAAATAACACTTTAGAAAATATGATTGATGATAATACTGGAATCGATCAAAAAGCAAATGAACTAGCTCAAAAATTTATAATCACTGATGGTCACGTTGATCTTCCTTATAGATTAAAAATTCAAAATTTCAGATTGGATAGAGAGTATTTGGGTATTCCAATTCAAACAGACAATGGAGATTTTGATTACGTACGAGCCAAAAAAGGAGGTTTAGATGCTCCATTTATGAGTATTTTTATTCCGTCATCTTACCAAGATGGCCGGGCTAAAGTACTAGCAGATACGTTAATTGATATGGTTACTGGAATAGCTGATCAAATACCCGATAAATTTGCTATTGCAAAAAGTCCCTCTGATGTAAAAGCTCAATTTGCAAAAGGTCTAATATCCCTTCCTATGGGAATGGAAAATGGAGCTCCAATAGAAGGGGATTTAAAAAATGTGGCTTATTTTAAAAAAAGAGGCATTTCATACATAACCTTAACGCACGGAAAAGATAACCATATTTGCGATAGCAGTTATGATACTACGGGCACTTGGGGTGGACTCAGCGATTTTGGTTATAAAGTGGTGGAAGAAATGAATAAACAAGGAATTATGGTGGACATTTCTCATGTTTCTGACAACACATTTTATCAAGTATTGAAAACAACAGCTGTTCCCGTAATAGCTTCACATTCATCTTGCAGAAAATTTACTCCAGGTTTCGAAAGGAATATGGATGATGATATGATTAGAGCTTTAGGCGAAAATGGTGGCGTTATTCAAATTAATTTTGGATCTACATTTCTGGATAAAAAAATTCAAGACTATTCTGATGAACGGAGAGCCAAACTCTCAACTTTGCTGGATGAGAAAGGTCTATCATTCCGCGATGAGGAAGCCAAAGAGATAATCGAAGCATTCAATAAAACTAATCCACCAAAATATTCAGATGTTGCAATGGTTGCAGACCATATTGACAATGTGGTAGCCATTGCGGGAATTGATCATGTTGGAATTGGTTCGGATTACGATGGCGTAGGAGATTCTTTGCCTACAGGATTAAAAGATGTTTCTTCATATCCTAATCTAATTGCAGAATTATTGAGAAGAGATTATACTGAAGTAGATATTGAAAAAATTTGCTATAAAAATGTATTTAGAGTTTGGCAAGAAGTTATTAATTATGGTCAAACTCACTAATTCTACCTAATCGAAAAATTCTAGTCATATTTCTATTGATTTATTTGATTTGGAATAAAATACATATTTATTGTAGAAAATTGTTCCTGCTCTAACAACATTTTTTTAAAATTGCACCTTATTAGTATGGTACATTAAGAATGAACTGTAGTATGTTCTTTAAAATTTTATTTTCGAACATTTAAACAAAAAAAAAGTAATGTCAGAAGTAGATATTGAGATGCTAAATCAACAAATTCACCAAGCAAGCGAATTTGTAGATGTAATTAGAAAAGAAACTTCCAAGGTTATTGTCGGGCAAACTCAAATGGTGGACAGGTTATTAATTGGTCTTTTAGCTGAAGGTCATATTCTTTTGGAAGGCCTTCCGGGACTTGCTAAGACGCTCTCTATTCGAACTCTTGCATCAGCTATTAATTCAAGTTTTAGTAGAATTCAGTTTACACCAGACTTACTGCCTGCGGACATTATTGGGACCATGATTTACAATCCGTCTCAAAATGAATTCACCGTTAGGAAAGGACCTATTTTTGCCAATTTTATTTTAGCTGACGAAATAAATAGGGCACCTGCAAAAGTTCAAAGTGCTTTACTTGAGGCAATGCAAGAGAGACAAGTAACTATAGGACGGGATACATTTAGCTTAGAAGAGCCATTTTTAGTTCTCGCGACACAAAATCCAATTGATCAAGAAGGGACCTATCCTCTTCCAGAAGCACAAGTTGATAGATTTATGCTAAAAGTTAAAGTGGATTATCCTAGTAAAGCTGAAGAAAAATCAATTATTAGACGTGTGATTAATGGCGAAACAAGTCAGAAAATTTCAGCAATTGTTGATCCTGCAAAAATCATTAAGGCAAGAAACCTAGTGAAAAATGTATATATGGATGAAAAAATTGAAAATTATATTCTAGACATCATTTTTGCAAGTAGAAATCCTAAAGATTATGGCCTTAATGATTTAGATGGATTAATTAATTATGGTGGTTCTCCAAGAGCCAGTATTAACTTAGCAATTGCATCGAAAGCATTAGCTTTCTTAAATAGAAGAGGTTATGTAATCCCGGAAGATGTTAGAGAAATTTGTCAGGATGTAATGCGACATAGAATTGGCCTAAGTTATGAAGCTGAAGCTGAAAACATTAGCCAAGAAGATATCATTACAAGGATTCTAAACAAAGTAGAAGTACCTTAATTTCGATGATTACTGAAAAGAACATCTTTGGTTTCACAAAACCCTTAAAAATATGCATTATAATTTCTTTTGCTTTTTTAATGCATCTAAAAGTGATTGCCCAAATTGAAAATTACGAGCAAATTGTAATCGATTTATTTGAAAGTAACAATGTGAATGTTAGTGTAGAATATTTTACTGGTAAATTTGAAAATGCTCACCCATTGAATTTGGCCTACGCAATTGTAGATAATGATGTCAAAGGAATTTATCGTTTTCAAGGAGAAGAAATGATTTTCTATCTTGACGGGCAAATAAAAAATGATTCTTTACTCTTTCTCATTACAGATGAATTTGAAGAAAACTGTGGATTTATAAAATTGCAACGAAACGACGATATACTCCAAGGGAAATGGATCAATTTGAACCAAACTAAAAATTATAACTTGTTTTTTAAGAGAGGGAAAAAAGATGGCTCCCTGAAAAAAAGTCAATGGTTAAAGAAATATTCTTCTAAAAACAATGGAGCGTATGAAAGTTTTACTTTTGAGAAAATGGAAAACAATGAAGTAGAAGTAAGATATTATTCAAGCATTTTAAATCAAGAGCAAAATTTCCAGACTTCTTGTAAAAACACGGAATGTGACAATTTCGAATTAAGTTTTAAAAATGTTTACCAACCAATTGAAATAGTGGCAACTATATCTCCATCTGAGCAACTAAATTTAATTTATAAAGAAGCCAAGGGTGATAAATTAAAAAACATGGATTTAGAAGTAAATTTGTCTTACGCTCCAATCCAAAAATTAAGTTATTCTTATAGAATAGATGCATTCTTACCAACAACCCAATTTCCAGTATTAGATGATTATATTGTTGAAAAAAGTTTTGAAATAATGGATTCTTTTGAAAACAAAATTCATTCCATAGAAGACGTTGAAGGATTGACTCCAAGCATGCATTTGAGATATGAATTGTTGGGATGGAGTGAAATTGATTATATATCACCAGCCATTATTTCCGGCAAAATGATTTTTATCAATAATGAAAATAAAAAAGCAAAAAGTTTTTATTTCAACTTTGATATTTCAAAAAACAAATTGTTCACGATTTCTGACCAAATAAAAAAGGAGTTTCTCTTAGATCCCGAACTCCAAAAATTGCTCAAGGAAGAAACTGAGAAACAAATGGAAAATAAATCAGAATTCGATCGGGAATGGATAGAATCAATTGAAATAAAACCTAATAATTTTAATGAAACAGGAATAATCTTCAGTTCAGAATATAATTTAAAAAATGGTGAAATAAAGGTAGTTGTACCTTTTCAATTATTCTCAGAAGATGGATTTAAAAGAAATAATCTATTGCAAAAAATGATAACATTCTAAAGTAAATGAGAGATGTAAAGGAAATTCTCAAAAAGGTTAGAAAGATTGAGATTAAAACCAAAAGATTAAGCAAGCATATATTTTCTGGAGAGTACCATAGTGCTTTTAAAGGGAGAGGAATGTCGTTTAGCGAAGTTCGATCTTACCAATATGGGGATGATATCAGGAACATTGATTGGAATGTTACCGCGAGAACAAATGAAGCCCATGTTAAAGTATATGAAGAGGAGCGAGAACTTACTGTAATGTTATTGATTGACGTGAGCAAATCAGCTTTCTTCGGTACAATTAATCAATTCAAGAATGACTACATCACTGAACTTGCAGCTGTAATTTCTTTTTCAGCAATAACAAATAATGATAAAGTCGGAGCTATTTTATTTACAAATCATGTGGAGATGTACATTCCTCCAAAGAAAGGAAGGCAACACATCTTAAGAATTATAAGGGAATTAATATATTTTGAGCCAAAGAACAATGGTACTGATATAGCTGAAGCACTTTTATATTTAAATAATGTAATAAAGAAGAAAAGTATAGCCTTTTTGATTTCAGATTTTATAAGCGAAGGATATGAAGAAAGCTTAAGAATTTCTGCAAGAAAACATGATATTATTGGGCTTCATGTTTATGATAGGCATGAAAAACAATTGCCAGATGTAGGATTACTCGAATTAATGGATGCTGAAACTGGATCGAAGGGGATAATAAATACTTCTAACAAAAAACAAAGAGCCTCCTACGCACAGAAATTTGAAACAAAAGAAACCATGTTTTACAAAACTTTTCAAAAATCAGGTTTGAAAACTGGAAGTTTAAGCACTGAAGATGATTATGTCAAAGAATTAATCAAATTGTTTAAATCTCATTGAAACCCTTAAAATGAATAAAGTAAACATAATTATTTGCTTCATATATTACTGCATCTTTAGCAGTGGGCTTCTTAATGCGCAAGAAATAGTATACAATACATTTATCCAGGATTCCATTGGTGTTGGTGAAAATGTAGATTTCTATATCTCTGTTGAACAGCAAAACACTCCCAATGTTAGTTCAATAAATCTGAATGCAATTGAAAATATTTTGTTCTATCCTGCTGTACCTTCCCAAGGCGATACTATCAAATCTACCAAAGCAGACATAGCTGTTAACAGTTATGGTTTATGGATTGACGCAGATAAAAACGGAATTATCGAAGGTGAAGAACTGAAATGGGAAAAAGTCCAGAATGGAGACACCATTATTTATAGAAATAAATTAAATTTTTCTTTTTTCGACGTTGGTATATATGTTTTTGAAGGATTTTTAATTGAAAATAATGGAACTTCAATTACTACAAATAAAGCATATTTAAAAGTCAATTTTAAAGATTATGATCAGATTGCTAAAGATTCCTCAGGCCTTGCTCCAATAAAGGGAATTGTGAATGAAAACCTAGCATTTTTGGATATTTTACCTTTTTTATTAATGGTAGTCATTCCGATATTATTGATTTTTGCAGTAATAAAATTTGTTAAGTACAGAAAATCACATAAACTCATCCCTGAACCAATCCAAGCAGAAATTATTCCTCCTGATGTCAAGGCATTGAATGAATTAAGGATGTTGAAAACCAAAGAACTTTGGCAAAAGGGAGAAATCAAGACCTACCAAAGTGAGCTAAGCTATATTATAAGAGAATATCTTGAGGGACGGTATGACATAAAAGCACTAGAAAATACTACGAGCCAAATCATTAATTCTATACAGGATACTACTTTTGATGAAGAGGATCAAATAAAATTAAAACGGATTCTGCAAATTTCAGACTTGGTAAAATTTGCAAAAGCTCAGCCTAATGTGAATGTTCATGAAGAGTTTATGAATGATGCGATTTCATTTGTTGAAAAAACAAAACAAGAATTAACACAAGAAAATAGAGAAGAAGAATGATCTCAATATTGAAAAATATGCATTTTGAGCACCCAGCATTTTTCCTTTTGTTGCTTGTGATCCCATTCATTATTTGGTGGAAAATATTGCGAAAAAGCAACACTTTTGATACTGCATTGACTATTTCAAGTCTAAGTTTAAAAGAAAGGCCATTTTCATTAAAAGTTTTTCTTTTACCATTTCTACCCTGGTTAAGAATATTAGCACTTATTGCTTTTATTATTGCTTTAGCAAGACCGCAACTTACTTTAAAAGAGGAAACAGTAAAAGCTGAAGGAATAGACATTATGATGTCCATCGACCTATCAACGAGTATGTTAACACGCGATTTTGTGCCAGACAGATTGAGCGTTACAAAGCAAGTTGCAGCAGAATTTGTTCAAAAAAGGCAATATGACAGAATAGGGCTTACCGTATTCGCTGAGGAAAGTTTCACCCAATGTCCACTTACTACAGATCATAGGATATTGACTGACTTTTTAGAAAATTTACAATGTGGATTGCTAAATGATGGAACTGCAATTGGCATGGGATTGGCAACAGCTGTTAACAGAATAAAAGACAGCGAATCGAAAAGTAAAATTATAATATTATTAACAGACGGTGTAAATAATTCTGGATATATAACTCCATTAACTGCAGCTGAAATTGCAAAGGAATTCGGTATTAAGGTTTATACAATTGGTGTAGGGTCCAATAATAATGCGATGGGTCCTACCAGTATTAGAAGAGATGGCACTATAATGTTTGGAATGACAAGAGGTCGAATTGATGAAGCTTTATTGCAAGAAATAGCCACAATGACAGGTGGAAAATATTTCAGGGCTGCGGATGAGGAAACATTGAAAAACATATATGATCAGATTGATCAATTAGAAAAAACTGAAATTGAAGTTAATGTCTTCAGAAGATACAGTGAGGAATACAGAATTTTCTTTGTTTTGGGTCTGATCTTATTACTATCAGAAATTATTTTGAAATTTAGCATACTAAGAACCATACCATAGCGATGTTTAGATTTGAAGAAATATCATATTTAATGCTGTTAGCAGGAATTCCAATTTTGGTCTTGTTGTTTTTTATTTCATATAGATGGAGCAAATTACGACTCAACAAAATGATAGATATTGGTTTGCAACCAAGTTTATTAAATCATATTTCTAAAATTCTAAGAAGGACAAAACAGCTTTTAATTCTTTTCAGCATTCTATTTCTTTCTTTAGCAGGAGCTAACCCACAATGGGGTAATAAAAAAGCAAAAGTCGCCTCAAAAAGTGCAGATATATTTATAGTTTTAGATATTTCACAAAGTATGATGGCCAAAGATATTTCTCCAAATCGAATGGAAAGGGCTAAAAGATTCGCAGAACAGCTTACAGAAGGTCTTAAAGGGAACAGAATGGGATTGATTTTATTTGCTGGAGAAGCTTATTTACAGATGCCATTGACAAGTGATTATGCAGCAACTGAATTATTTATCAGAACTGCAAATCCTGATCAAGCTGGAACTCAAGGAACTGTCATTGAAGAAGCATTAAATTTAGCTTCAAAAGCATTCCAAGAAGATAATCTTCACCACAAAACAATTATTATTATTTCAGATGGAGAAAATCATGAGGAAAACGCCATTGCAAAGGCAAAAGAAGCTTTTGATCAAGGAATTGTAATTTATGCTATTGGAATTGGGACTGAAGAAGGAGATTTTATTCCATATACTACACCCAACGGTGTAGAAGATTACAAAAGAGATGAAAATGGTAAGCTCATAAAAAGTCAGTTTAATCAGGCACTACTCAATGATATCGCAAATAGTGGCGGGGGAAAATATTACAGTATACTTGCTGGCGATCAAATAATTGATGACTTGAATTTAGAATTAGAAAAACTGGACAAAAGAGAGATCGAACAAAAATCATTTACGGATTACAACAGTTATTTTCAATATTTTTTATTTGTTGCGTTTTTATTATTGATTTTAGAATTTTTATTATCAGAACGTAAAACCTTAAATAAAACTTGACATTAACATACTTTTTTACAAATATTAACAAATGAACTTAAGAATCTTTTTTAGTATTTTTATGTTAACTTATATGGGAAGTCTGAATGCTCAATCAGCACATAAACTGCTACGCAATGGTGACAAATCCTACACAAAAGGTGATTATCTTACGGCGGAAGAAGAATACAGGAAGGCTCTTTCTGAAAAACAATTATATAAAGGAAATTATAATTTAGGAAATAGTATTTATAATCAAGAAAGATATGATGAAGCAATAGAAAAATATAAATCTTCTATTCAAAGTGCCCAAACAGAGGATGAAAAAAATAGATCTTTTTATAATCTTGGAAATGCTTATGCGAAAAAAGGAGAATTCAAAGAGGCAATAGAATCCTATAAAAATGCGCTTAAAATCAATCCCGATGATGCTGCAACAAAAAATAACTTGCAGCAAATGATTATTCAAAAAATGCAGCAAGAACAACAACAACAGCAGCAGCAACAGCAGCAACAGGAACAGGAAAAGCAGCAACAAGAGCAACAGCAAGAAGAAAATCAAGAAAAACAAGAACAAGAGCAAGAGCAAAACACTTCAGAGGAAAATGATATCAATAATGAACAATCCGATGAAAATCAGGAAGTAAGCGAAGATTTGAGTAAAGAAGATGCAGAAAAATTGCTTCAAATCATTGAAAATGAAGAAAAGAAAGTTCAAGAAAAAATGAGAAAAAAGAGCGGAAATAAAAAAAAGCCATTGAAAGATTGGTGATTTTTAAATAACCTCAATTTATAAAAGCATTAAACGAGATTTGTTTATGAAACTAAAACATCTAATATTAAGTGCCGTTTTCCTTTTTGGAAACTTACATCTTTTCAGCCAAAATGAAGATAAATACATGAAAGCTATAGTAGCCAGTGATACAATCCTGCACGGAAATAGCTTTGAATTCAAAATAATTATTCGTAATCTGCATGGAGACTTCACACCACCCTCTATTGAAAATTTCAATATTATAGGTGGTCCGAATATGTCTTCAAAAATGCTTTACAATAATGGAGAATTGCTTAAAGAATCATCCTACTCCTATGTTTTGGAAGCCAGGAAAGTTGGCGAGTATTTTATTGGTGAAGTAACTTTAACTCTAGAAAGTGAAGATATTCAAATTCCTCCTATTCCAATTTTGGTTGTGGAAAATCCAGATAAAATTAAAAAGAAGTACTATATTGATGAAAAGGCAAAAACTTCTTTCTCATTTCCAATAGACAGTAAGAATTTAGAAACCTCAAAAAAGAAAGTTCTGAAAAAAATATAAACCCTTTGAAATTATTCTATTTCCCATGTACTTAAATAGTTTTCACTGCTGTCTAATAAATTCAATGTCAAAAATTAAGATGCTGTGTTTATTTTTATTCTTTTTAGTTTCAAAAACTGCCTTTTCTCAGAATAACACTATTTTTTACGCCAATGCAAGTTCCAAGACCGTAATGGAAGGTTCTGAATTTACAGTTGAATTCATTGCTAACAATATCAAATTAGTTAATTTCCAACCACCAGTTTTCAATAATTTTGATGTAATTGGCGGTCCAAATCAAACTTCATCCTATTCCAATAATAATGGTAAAGTTTCCCAACAATTTATTATAGGTTACGTTTTGAGAGCACAAAAACCTGGAAAATTTAGAATTGAATCTGGGTATTGTGACTATAATGGACAAAAATTAGCAACAGTACCTTTTGAAATCCAAGTTATTAAAAGTGATAGCAAATCTAAAGCTGCTTTGGGTCTTCCCACCGATAAAGATATTTTTGTTCGAATGGAAGTAGCAAAAGAAACCATATATATTGGAGAAAAAGTTGAACTAAATTATAAGTTGTACACAACAAAAAATGTAAGATCTTATGATATTAATTCGGAATCAGCTTTTAATGGTTTTTTTACAAAACCCAAACCCTCAAGAACTAAAGAAGCTAGTCAAGAAGAAATAGATGGCATAGTTTATAGTGTGCAAATACTAGAAACAAGACTATTGTATCCACAACAAACTGGAAATTTTAAAATTGAACCCGCTTTAATAAGTTTAGGCCTTCCAGATAATAGCCAAAGAAATAATAGCTTTTTCTTTGGATCAAATCTTAAGCCTTTTCCGGTTCGAACCAATGAGTTAAACTTGACTGTTATTGACCTGCCAAAAGGTGCTCCGAACAGTTTTTCAGGAGCCGTTGGTAAATTTCAAATGCAAGCCAGCATTGACAAAACTTCACTGAGCACTGACGATGCAGTAACCATAAGTATAACAGTAGCTGGAAATGGAGATGCAAAATATATGCTTCCTCCTTCTCAAGATCACCTTACTTCATTAGATATTTATGATCCAAATACTATAGAAAGAGGAGAAAGGGAATCTTTTGGAGAATTACAAACCATAAAAACCTTCGAATATTTGGCAGTTCCACTAAAAACAGGTAGCATCACTATTGTCCCTGAGTTTAGTTATTTTGATACCGATTCAATTGCATATGTTACTCTAAAATCAACACCTTTCACCCTTCAAGTCACACAAGGAAAAAATAAAACTCAAGTAAACTTAGTAGAGCAAAGCAACAGTTCTAGAACCATTTCGGGATTATTAAAACCAAAAAAACTTTATCAAGAAACAAAGAGCCCATTTGGAGGACCAATCCATCTAGGTTTTATATTCATATCTTTTCTTGGACTAGGTTTTATCTTCTTCCAAAAAAGGAAACTAGAAATAGAGGCTGGCATTGATCCTGCGACTAGAAAAAGGAATAAAGCGAGAAAAGTTGCTGAACAAAGATTAAGTAAAGCCAAAGAATACATTGTTGAAAAAAACTTTAGAGCATTTTATGAAGAAATTTCAAAATCGCTTTTAGGTTTTATTGCCGACAAACTAAATGTTCCTCCAAGCGAAATTTCGAAATCTAATGTTGCTTTGAAATTAAAAAGCAAAGAAGTAAATGATGAATTAATTAAAGAAATTGGGGAAATATTATTAAAATCTGAAATTGCCATTTTTGCTGGCAAAAGCGATGCTGACGTGGATAATACTTACGAAAAGACAAAAAATATTATCACTACTCTTGCAGATTTAATTTGAAGTCGAAAATTATTCTTTTGAATGTAAATAGGAGCCCAATTCATTATCAGAAATCTTCTTGAATCAAGCATCTTGAATATTTGAATTCTTCTCTTTTTTAGATCTAAAAATTAATGCATAAAATAACCAGGCTACCAAAATCATAACCCCGCTGGCAATAAGTGGTAATGATATATTTATTGAAGTCAGCATTCCTCCAATGATTGCAGGAATGAGGTTTCCCAAGCTCTGCATGGATTGATTAATACCTAATATTTCACCTAATCTTTCTGGCCCTGCTTGTTCTGAAACCACAGTTGTTAAATTTGGGCTTGTGATGCCCATTCCAATTGCAATGATTGGATTAATTAGAAAAAATACCCATGAAACTTTAGGTATTAACAAAAGACACACGCCTAATGCAACAATTGGCATTGATCTAAACAATAATGATTTTGGTTTATAGCGATATGACAATTTTCGCACAATCAATCCTGGAGTAATGGCTAACCAAATTCCGACCCAACCAAACAGCAACCCAATATTCTTTTCTGACCATGAAAATTTCTCAATTAAATATACTGTAAAGAACTGCGTGTAAAATGTAAAACCTATGGAGAACAATAACACCACAGTGAATATTCCCCTTAGCCTAGGCTCCATAAAGGACCTCCCAATATTTCCTATTCCTTTCAAAATATTAACCCTTCCTTCTTTTCTAACTTTTAGAGTTTCTTTAAAAATTATTTGAACCAAAATAATATTAATTAAAGTCAATCCAGCCGTAAATAAAAATGGAACAGAGTGATTGAACCAGGGCAGAACAGTTTCATCAGCTAATACACCTCCAATAGTAGGCCCTAATATAAAGCCAATCCCAAATGCCATTCCCACTAACCCAAAATTCCGAGTTCGTGCATCATCAGTACTAATATCTGATATAGCTGACATGATAATACTAATGTTTCCGCCAGTAAAACCAGGAAGCATTCTGCTAAAAAACATTAATGGTAGATTCCTTGTAATAATACTATAGGCAAATAATAAATATCCTATTAATGTTCCTATCAATGCAATATTTAAAACAGGTTTCCTTCCATATTTATCTGATAATGTCCCTAATATTGGTGCGCCGAAAAGTTGCATCAATGAATAGGAAGCCAATAGAAATCCATAATACAATGAAATGGTTTTTGCTGAAGTTCCAATAGCAAAAAATGAACCGTCATCATAAAAAATTGAAGGAATTACAGGAATAATTATTCCTACACCAAGCATATCAATAAAAACTGTTATGAAAATCGTTAATAACAGTTTATTGTTTGTCTTTTTATCCAATTGTAAATATATTTTTAAAGGAAATTAATTTTTTTCTATATCCAATCTTAAAGCTTTTCTCATTTTAGAGTAAATAGCTGTATTCTCATAAATTCCTGAAAATGATTCAGCACCTGGACCATAAGCAAAAACTGGAATCATTACAGCCGTATGACTTGTAGTGGTAAATTTTGCAACCAAGCTATCCAATTCAGAGCCTGTGTTTATCGACAATCCTCCTGTTTCGTGATCTGCAGTCATTATGACAAGAGTATTTCCATCTTTCTCCGCATAATCAAGAGCAACTTTCACCACTTGATCGAATTCCTTCATTTCAGATATCATAAATTCAAAATCATTATCGTGCCCCGCCCAATCAATTTGAGAACCCTCAATCATCATAAAAAACCCTTTGCCTTTTGATTTAGTGTTCAAAAATTCTATTGCACGCTCACTTGCTGGCACTAAATACTTCCTACCTTTGTCAAAACTTGTAGGCTCTCCATCTGCTGTTAGGTAAACAAACTTATCCCCTATATTATTAAAATCTACATTTTGAAAATCTTGAATGGAATAATCACTTATTGTATATCCTGAAGATTTTAACTCAGCATACAAATCTCTATTGTCTATTGTTCTTTTATTAAAGTAATTTTTACCGCCTCCTATCATAATATCTGTACCAGAATCAACCATATCGATAGAAATTTCTTCATAATTTGACCTAGATTTATTGTGGGCAGCAAAAGAAGCTGGAGTTGCATGAGTAATTGAAGAAGATGCAACTAAGCCGGTTTTCAGACCTTGTTCTGATGCTTCTTCTAAAATTGTTTTGAGCGAAATAGTATCACTGTCTACTCCAATTGCACCATTGTATGTTTTTACCCCACATGAAAAAGCTGTCGCCCCGGCTGCCGAATCAGTTACCAAATTGTCAAACGAATAATTTTTATGTAATCCGATAATTTGAAAGCGCTCTATATTCAAAAAATTATTATTTGAATATAATCCAGCAGTTATTTGCGCTAAGCCCATACCATCACCTATTAGCAAAATGATGTTTTTAGGTTTTTGTAAAGAATTCTCAGGAACAATTTTATTGGTATTGCAAGAAATCAAAAACAAAGTTGAAATAAAAAGCAATCTCATTGGCAATATAATTTTAGCATGCAAAGAAAGTGAAAGTTAAGTTTACTAAATGGACTTTAGGTAAAAATTTAATAAAATAAAAAAGGGACCAAAATTTGGCCCCTTCTAAATATAAAAAATAACTTTTTTCAAAAATCAATGAATCTTAAAAAGCATATCCAATGGATAAGCCAGCTCTAAAACCAACAAAAGCCAATGGCGTTGATAATCTAACTTGTTTTCCATCTATAACTCTATCTAAATCTTCAGTACTAAATGGAATTCGGTCATCTGGATTATTGTCATTGTATTCATCAATAATGGATTGTGTAACATCCAATAAATCCACGTCAGAATTTTTAAAATCTGCTTTAAAACCTAATCTATGCACATCTCCACCCAATCCTAGAAAATGCCAATCTAGGGAAAAATGTTCTCCAAAAATCCAATGGTAACCCAATTGAAGTCCAGCACCAAATGTGGTTAAATTCAAATTTAGCTCAGGAGAAAGCAATGTTTCAACTCCTTGCGGGTTTGTATAATTATATGTGGATGCAGAGTTAATGCCATATTTATGAAACTTAAGATACGGAGCAAGATAAAATCCTTCAATGGTTCCTGCTTTATCCTGTCCAAAATAAAATCTAAACTCAGGAATTACAGCGAATCCTTTGAGTTTACCTCCAGAAAATGAATAGGATTCCTGATTAGTATCGGCAAATTTCGATGGTAATTTATAACTCCCTGTTATTTGAAATGAAGTTCTTTCACCAACAGCAGTTTCAAATCGAAGGTTAGCAGCTGTTACAAAAAGACCCCCCAAGCCTAATTTAACTGCTGATTTTTGGGCATCTACTGATATATAAGCAAGAAAACATAATGAGAAAATCAAAATTATTTTTTTCATTTTTTATTAAATTTATTGGTTAAGATATTTTATGAATAACGAAAAGATATAACTCTCTGTTACACTTTTTAGGTTAACATAATCTTAAAACAAAATAGTATAGCAAATTAATTCAAATACATGTATTTTTTTCCAGGTAATGACTTAAGAACTCCCTTAAATTCAAGTTCCAACAGAATTGCAGCTAATTCAGAAGGATTAACAGAAAGCGAATTAATAATACTGTCTATATCATCTACGCCAATTTTAATCATTTCTATAATTTTTTGTTCATCTCTAGTGAGGTCATAAAATAGGGATCTTTGAATTTCCTTTTCACTTCTTTTCTCCCATCTCATCATTTTAATTAACTCTTCCCCACTTTCTAAGAGAAATGCTTTGTGATCTTTAATTAAAGCATTACAACCTTGGGAATATTCATCATTTATCCTTCCCGGTATGGCAAATACATCTTTGTTATAATCATTTGCAAAATTTGCAGTAATCATAGATCCTCCACTTTTCTTGGATTCAATCACTATTACAGCGTCTGAAATTCCTGCAATTATTCTATTTCTTGCTGGAAATCTATCTCTATCAGGGTTGGTATTAATAGGAAATTCTGTCAATATGCCTCCATTTGACAACATTTCATCTGCTAATTTCTTGTGAACTTTTGGATAAATGGTGTCCAATCCATGTGCTATTATACCAATTGTCGGCAATTGTTGTGCTAAACTAGCCTTATGTGCCATTGCATCAACGCCGTATGCAAGTCCACTAAAAATGGTAATTTCATATTTACTTAAATCTTCAATCAATTTTTCACATATATATTTACCACGATCAGTTGGAGTTCTTGTTCCTACAATGGATACATGAAGTCTACCGTTCAAAGGTGTATTGCCTTTGTAAAACAAACAAATAGGTGAATCTTCATAAGGTTTTAATCTTGAAGGGTAATCATCATCTAAATAATACAATACTGAAATTTTGTTTTTTTCAATAAATTCAATTTCTTTTTCAGCCCTTCCTATCGCAGATGAATTTTTGATTATTTCAACTAAAGTATTTGAAATACCAGGTATTTTTAAAAGATTCTTTTTGCTTTCCTGAAAAACAGCTTCTGCACTTCCACAATATGCAATCAATTGTTTTGCTCTAACTGATCCAATCTGGTCAACCATAGATAATGCAATCCTATATAAATGAAAATTTTGTAGCTGCATTATCTAATTCTATTAAAATATTCTTGGGCTTTTGCTGTATTACCTAAAGTTTCATAAGTCTTCGCAATGGTTTCTAAAAGCAATTTGTTATTTCTGTCAAATTTCAGACCGTAATCAAGGTATTTTAGGCCCATATTAAAATTATATTTCTGGTCAATCAATATATTTTTTCCCACATTGTAAAAATAATTGATCATCTTTTGATTATCGGGAGCCCTAGTTTCCAAATAGCTATAATAATCAAAAAGATATTGCATATTTGGTGAATTGGTAGCTATTTCGGAAAACTCTAACAAAAGCTTATCAAAATCGCCATTGTACTTATAATTTTCTGCCACAATTCCAGCTAGCATTAAATTGGCATTATAATAATCGGGAAACAACTCTCGGGACCTTCTGATATAGCCAGAAGCTCTTTCCAATACAATCTTTTTTTGAGCTTCATCGGTCATTTCTTTATATTCATTGAATAATGCAGTACCCATAAAACAATTGGCTCTAGCGCTATTTTTAGAAACTTTTATCGCTGATGCGTTCAAAGAAACTGGACTTTTCCAAGCTGGAATCCTGGTAAAAGTCTTATATCCATATCCAATTGATAAAGCCCCAATAGCAATCAATCCATATAATGGCTTAAATTGTTTAGTTATTATTGGCAACAAATCCAATAAAAAATAAGCTATAAAAATACAAACTCCAATACTTGAAATAAATATAAATCGCTCATTCATAAATGTTCCAATTGGGAAAAATAAATTTGAAACTATAGAAAGAGTGAAAATATAAAAGAGGATTGCATAGGCTGGAATCTGTCTTTTTCTAATTCCCCAAAGTGCATAAATACCGATACCAACATAAATCACCAAAGATAAGATTGGCAAAAAATTGGTCCACTCCATGGTTGGAATGTGAAATGGGTAATAATCATGTGTCAAAGGGTGTGGAACAAAAGACAATTTGAGATAAAGGAGTAAAGTATAGAAGATGGTTGCATATTTTTGCCCAAAATCCATATTGATAAAAGGGTTATTCATTAAGTCAGTCACTTCTTTTCCACTGTCTAAAAAATAACCTATAACCTGATATCGAATGATTAAATAGATTACAAAAACTCCAAATAAAGTTCCAAAAACTTTTAGTATCTTTTTAAAATTAGAAGTTTGGAAAAAATATATGCTTAAAGGAATCACTCCTAAAAATGTAATGGTGGATTCTTTTGACAACAAACCTAGAAAAAATGACAAAGCCGCTAAAGCTAAGCTAGTTAATTTCCCTTTTTCTATATATTTTAGGCTGTAATATAAAGCTGCCAAGGAGCCAATCAAAGTCATAATTTCGTCCCTTCCCTTAATATTCGCAACTGCTTCCGTATGCAATGGATGCAAAACCCATAAAAGGGCAGCACTAAACCCTAGACCCAAATACCACTCCTCTCTACCTCTTTTTCCAAATAACAATGACAAAATCCTAAACAATAACAATCCTGAAAGTCCATACAACAAGGCGTTGATAAAATGGCTAACATGTCTATTTAATCCTCCCATAATACCATGTTCGATTGCAAATGTCACAATAGATAAGGGTCTATACCGGGCACCTACGACCAAGTCTTTCTGTGTCTGAAAATAACCTTGAAAACTTTCCGTTGTGAAAATATCCCAAATTCCAGAAAACCCAGCTTGGGTATAAATATTCTTTGTAATCACAATCTGATCATCCAATACATACTCATAAGGTAAAGTCCTTAAATACAGTCCAAGACCTAATAAAAATATTATTGCGCCTCCTATGGCATTTCTTTTCCAGAACCCATCTTCGAAAAGATTTTTTTCGAATGAAGGTCTTCTTTCATTAGGAATATTGGATTCTTGAGCTTTTTTCTGGTTGTTCTTGGATAATTGATTTCTTTTCTTGGCCATTTAATCTGCATTTGTTGCAAAAATAAAATTAGAATTTCATGATAGGAACAAACATAGATAAAAATATTATATGTAATCCATTAAATTCAAATAGTTCCTAGAATTCTACCAAAATATTCTAAAAAATAATCAAGAAAACGCATTACTTTCAAAATTATCTCTACTTAGATCATTTTGTTATAACAAAATTTTAAATTTGTTGTATATAAATTAGGATTTCAAGGTGAATTCAAAAAAATATTTTCAAAATCCATATAAGAAAAATATTGGCTATAATTAGGAATAAATATCAAAATAGAATATTGGGGAAATTACCTTTAATACTTTTATTGGCAATTTATTTTCTTTCAACTACCTATTCCTTTTCACAGTTGAATCTTAAAGTTGGATATACTTTGGATTATTCTCAATACTCCATTAACAACCGCATCTTCCAAGATTATAATGAATCAAATCCATGGCTCACATCAAGTTTTAATAGGGTGCATTTTTCACATGGCGTTCAATTTGGAGTTAGGCTGAAGAAAGATTTTATAGCTTTAGACCTCAATTGGGAAAGAGTCAGAAATGATAAAAAAGCCATAGGAATTTCTGATGGTGGAATTCAACTTTCGAAAGAACTTAACTATACGTTGAATAGGTTTTCTGCCGGCGTTGAAGCATATAATAAATTTTTTGGATTAGGTGCTAACATTAATTATTCGCAATTTTCCATAAAATCTCCTTCTGCATCCAATATTGGAGATAAGGATATTGTAAAAAGCACTGATTTTGGCAATAAAGTATATCTTATATTATCTACGCCTGGATTAAATACAGTATCATTTAGTATCCAACCATTTATTCAAATTCCTTGGACTGGACCAAATTTATTTGATTTAAATAATTTTCTTGGGAATGCGCCGCGCCTAAAAAGTTACAATCAAAATAATCTGCATTTTGGCTTAAGCTTGATTTTCTACAATGGTCCACAAAATTAATCTTATAAAATCTAATTTCACAAGATTTCAAATTGGTTTTCTTGCTCTTAGGTTTCATTATATTTCATTTTCACTTAAGTATTGACCACGATTTTCTGGAAATCAAAGAAATATTACTAAAATTCATATCCATAAAAATGTATTGTAACCAAGAAAGCTTAATTTTGGCCTTTGATTAACCTTAAATAAAGTCTTAATGATCCTTTTCTTTG
The DNA here is from genome assembly GCA_024642705.1 of Bacteroidota bacterium. Taxonomy (GTDB): domain Bacteria; phylum Bacteroidota; class Bacteroidia; order Chitinophagales; family Saprospiraceae; genus Portibacter. The sequence goes on from JAHEAQ010000003.1 coordinate 67,183, forward strand.
AGAACTCCTCCAAAGCACTTTTCTTAGTTCAAACAAAAAACGCCCTTAATCCTGCCGACCTGCCAAAACTAAAATGGTTGTTTGGAAATGGAATTTTAATCGATAAAAAAGAACTAACCGGCTATTATGTTGGCCCAAGAGCTAATATGATTACTCCTTGGAGTACAAACGCTGTTGAAATAACACAAAATATGCTAATTTCAGGTATTCAAAGAATTGAGCAATTCATTGAAGTAACCTCAGATTTTGCAGATTTCGACCCAATGCTTTCTCAAAAATACGCTGGAATTAAGCAAAACATTTTTGAAATCAATACTGAACCAACTGACATTAAATATATTGACAATATAGATTCATATAATCAACAAGAAGGACTTTCGTTGAATCCAGAAGAAGTGCAATATCTTAATGAACTATCTACCAAATTGAATCGAAAATTAACAGATTCAGAAGTTTTTGGCTTTTCTCAAGTGAATAGCGAACATTGCAGGCATAAGATTTTCAATGGAACATTTATAATTGATGGCAAAGAAATGCCAAATTCCCTTTTCAAATTGATCAAAAAAACATCTCTTGAAAATCCTAACGAAATTGTTTCTGCTTACAAAGACAATGTAGCTTTTATTAATGGACCAAAAATAAATCAATTCGCGCCTGAAAAACCCGAAGTGCCATCTTATTATAAATTGTCAGAATTTGATTCAGTGTTATCATTAAAGGCTGAAACCCATAATTTCCCGACAACGGTTGAACCTTTTAATGGTGCTGCAACTGGATCAGGCGGCGAAATTAGAGATAGATTGGCAGGTGGAAAAGGATCGATTCCTATGGCGGGAACAGCTGTTTATATGACTTCTTATTCTAGGCTAGAAGACGACAGAAAATGGGAAAAAGGTATGGAAGAACGAAAGTGGTTGTACCAAAGTCCTATTCAAATACTAATTAAAGCTTCTAATGGAGCTTCAGATTTCGGCAACAAGTTTGGGCAACCATTGATTGCTGGTTCCGTATTTACTTTTGAACATGACGAAAATGACAGACCTTTAGCCTTTGACAAAGTGATAATGCTTGCAGGTGGCATCGGTTATGGAAAAAAAGATCAAGCTCAGAAAGGAAAACCACAAAAAGGAGATAAAATTGTCATACTTGGAGGAGATAATTATAGAATTGGAATGGGTGGAGCTGCAGTTTCTTCGGCCGATACAGGGCAACTAGGAACAGGAATCGAATTAAATGCAGTTCAACGATCAAATCCAGAAATGCAAAAAAGAGCGGCTAACACCATCCGTGCAATGGTCGAAAATGATGTAAATAAGATCGTCTCCATTCATGACCACGGTGCTGGAGGACATTTGAATTGCCTTTCAGAATTAGTGGAAGAGACAGGAGGAGTTATTAATATTGATTCCTTGCCCATTGGTGACCCAACACTTTCATATAAAGAAATTATTGGAAATGAATCTCAGGAGCGGATGGGGCTTGTTATTAGGGATCAAGATTTTGAACTATTAAAAAAAATAGCAGACCGTGAAAGGGCTCCAATATATGAGGTGGGACAAGTTACAGGAGACCATAGATTTTCATTTGAATCTCTAAAAAAAGGATTAAAACCAATGAATTTGGCATTAGAAGATATGTTTGGCAGTTCACCCAAGACTGTTATGAATGACCGAAATATCAATACTGAATATAGATCTTTGATTTATGACAACAGCCAAATCTATGAATATCTTACCCAAATTCTAAAACTAGAATCAGTGGCTTGTAAGGATTGGTTAACTAATAAAGTGGACAGATGTGTTGGTGGAAAAGTTGCCAAACAACAATGCGTTGGTCCATTGCAATTACCTTTGAACAATTGCGGCGTTATGGCTCTTGATTTTGATGGCAAATCTGGCGTTGCAACTTCAATTGGGCATGCTCCAATTCCATCATTAATTGATCCAGTTGAAGGAGCAAAAATTGCAATTGTTGAAGCCCTAACCAACATAATATGGGCACCATTAGAAAAAGGGATTAAATCTGTTTCTCTTTCTGCAAATTGGATGTGGCCTTGCAAAAATGAGGGTGAAGATGCCAGACTTTATAATGCAGTTCAAGCAGTTTCTGATTTTGCAATTCAACTTGGAATTAATATTCCTACTGGTAAGGATTCTTTATCAATGGCTCAGAAGTATAAAGACAAAACTGTGCTTGCTCCAGGAACAGTTATAATTTCCGCGGGAGGTCATTGTGATGACATTAGCAAAATAGTTGAACCATTATTGAAGCATTCTGAAGATTCTATCTATTATATTCCATTAAGTGACGAAAAATTTGCTTTAGGAGGAAGTGCTTTAGCTCAAATATTGAATTCTATTGGGAATGAAGTACCTAATATTATCGGTTCCGAGGAAATCATTTCAATATTTAATACCATTCAAAATGCTATCAAAAAAGATCTAATACTTTCAGGTCATGATGTGTCAACAGGAGGATTAATCACAACACTTTTAGAAATGTGTTTTTCCGCCAACCAATTAGGTGCTTCAATTGACTTGACATCAGCACAAGAAACAGATACAGTCCGTTTGCTTTTCTCTGAACAACCTGCCCTTGTCATTCAAGCTAAATCAGAAATCGAAGATTTATTAATTGATGCAAATATTAGGCATTACCATATAGGACACAGTACCAAAAAAGCAGAATTGAAAATCAACACTTCAACTGAAAATCTATCATTTGACATAGCTATGTTTAGAGATATTTGGTACGAAACATCTTATCTTTTAGATAAAAAGCAATCTGGTGAAAAATTAGCATTGAAAAGGTATGAAAATTATAAAAAACAGGATTTAAAATATATTTTTCCAACTCATTTCCATGGCAGAATACCAGATAGAAATAGTGTAAACAATAAACCTATAGCAGCCATTTTAAGAGAAAAAGGGAGTAATTCAGAAAGAGAGATGGCAAATGCACTTTTCCAAGCTGGTTTTGAAGTTCGAGATGTTCATATGACTGATTTGATTTTTGGAAGAGAAACATTGGAAGATGTCCAATTTCTTGGTGCGGTGGGAGGTTTTTCAAATAGTGATGTCCTTGGTTCAGCAAAAGGATGGGCAGGTGCATTTTTGTACAATCCTTTGGCAAAGAAAGCACTAGACAGTTTTTTTGCAAGAAAAAATACGCTATCCGTAGGAATTTGCAATGGTTGTCAATTATTTCTAGAATTAGATCTGATAAACCCAGAACATAAGGAATTGGCCAAAATGGATTACAATGAAAGCCACAAGCATGAAAGTGCATTTACTTCGGTAGAAATTCAAGAAAACAATTCAGTCATGCTGAGCTCGCTAGCTGGAAGTACTCTTGGGGTTTGGATTTCGCATGGCGAAGGAAAATTCAAAATGCCAATGGGCGAACAAAGTTATAATATTGTTGCAAAGTATGGATATAATGAATATCCATCCAATCCAAATGGAAGTGATTATAACACCGCAATGATATGCAGTCCTGATGGAAGACATCTAGCAACAATGCCACACATAGAGCGATCATTCTATCCATGGAATTGGGCTTATTATCCTGAAAATAAAAAAGATGCTGTTTCTCCTTGGGCAGAAGCCTTTATCAATGCAAGAAAATGGCTAGAAAATCATAACGACTAATCTCTATATTATGAGGTCAAAAAAATTAGCAGCCTCAAAATTGATTTGAGGCTGCTAATTCAATCCGATCCAAAAAATTAATTAAAAACCTCTATTTTGAGGATTGTAATAATTTATTCAAATGCTTTTGCAACAATAGCTTCTTGTTCAGCATCATGAACTTTCTTGAATCCAGTCGCTGGTGAAGCACTCGCCTTTCTAGAAATTACATCAATACTAGTTTTTCTCAACATATTCAAAATATAAAACCACGGGCCCATATTTTTAGGTTCTTCTTGTACCCAAAGAAACTGAGCTTTCTTGTATTTTTCGAATACTTCAAGAACTTGATTTTCTGGAAATGGATATAATTGTTCTAATCTAACAATAACCACATCCGTTCTTTTGTCAACAATTTTCTTTTCTAAAAGATCAAAATAAATTTTACCAGAACAAAAGAGTACTTTTTTTACTTTTGATGCTGGTTCATGATCAACTAAAATTTCTTGAAAATTATTACCTGTTGTAAATTCATTTATATTTGAAACACACACCGGATGCCTTAACAAAGACTTGGGAGAGGCAATTATTAGCGGTTTTCTGAATGGTCTTTCAAGTTGTCTTCTGATAATATGAAAGAAGTTAGCAGGCGAAGTAATATTTGCCACCGTCATATTGAATTCTGCACATGCTTGTAAATATCTTTCAAGTCTAGAACTTGAATGCTCTGGTCCTTGACCTTCATATCCATGAGGAAGCAACATCACTAGTCCGCTCATCCTTTGCCATTTACTTTCTCCAGCACTAATGAACTGATCAAAAATAGTCTGAGCGCCATTTGCAAAATCTCCAAATTGAGCTTCCCATAATACCAATGCATCCGGAGTTGCCAAAGTATATCCATATTCGAAACCAAGAACTGCAAATTCTGACAACAAAGAATTGTAAATCATAAAACGCCCTTGGTCTTTGCTCATCCCTTCAAGTCGTACGTATTCTGCGAATGTTTTTCCATCGTTAAAAATAGCATGACGATGTGAAAAAGTTCCTCGTTTCACATCTTGTCCGCTCATCCTAATATTTTTTCCATCGAGCAAAATTGAACCATATGCCAACAATTCGGCTAAAGCCCAATCTAGTTGGTTATCGTCCAATAATTTTTGCTTCCCTTTTTGAAGTCGGTTGATCTTATTTAGGAATGTGAAACCTTCAGGTTCTGTCATCAGGTGTTTCAAAACAAAATCTACTTGTTCTTTTGGAATTCCCGTATTTGGAGAAACCTCGAAATCCAAAGGATCTTTGGTTTTTTTCAATGATTTCCATGCTATTTCAGGTTCTTGATATTCGTACGGTAGAGATTTTTGCTTTAATAAATCAAGTCTCTCTTGAAGATCATTCCAAAAAGATGCTTCTAGCGTTTCTGCCAATTCCCTATTTACCTCGTTACTCTTCATCAATTTTTCAATATAAACTTCACGAGGATCTTTGTGCTCCGTAATTAACTCATACATTTGAGGTTGGGTGAATTTAGGATCATCCCCTTCATTGTGACCATGCCTTCTATAACATACCATGTCAATAAACACGTCATTATTAAACAATTGGCGATATTCTGTGGCCAATTCAGAAGCAAATATTACTGCATCTGGATCATCACCATTCACGTGAAAAACTGGAGCTTGAACCAAACTTGCTACACCTGTACAATAGGTAGATGATCTTGCATCATCAAAATCTGTCGTAAAACCAATCTGATTATTGATCACAAAATGTATCGTACCCCCTGTATAATAGCCTTTAAGTTGGCTCATTTGCAGTGTTTCGTAAACAACCCCTTGACCAGCTATGGCTGCGTCTCCATGAATAAGTATTGGAAGTATTTTATCATAATCACTTCCATATAAAATATCAGCTTTTGCCCTAGCAAAACCTTCAACAACTGGATTAACGGCTTCTAAATGAGATGGATTTGGAGCTAACTTTAAATGTATTTTTTTTCCTGAAGTGGTTTCGACCTGCGAAGAATACCCTAAATGGTACTTCACGTCACCATCTCCAAAACTCAAATCTGGGACTGCAGTTCCTTCGAATTCGTTAAAAATATTTTCATATGTTTTTCCCATAATGTTGGCCAATACATTTAACCTTCCTCTATGCGCCATACCAATGACTACTTCTTCCACTTTATCTGAAGCTGAAGCATTAATAATTGCATCAAGTGCAGCAATTGTCGTTTCTCCTCCTTCTAAAGAAAATCTTTTTTGGCCTACATATTTGGTATGTAGAAATTTTTCAAACATGACAGCACCATTCAACTTTTCGAGAATCCTTTTCTTTTTCTCAATTGGCAATCCAAAATCATCATCTAAATCACGACCTTCGATCTTTTTCCGTAGCCACAATCTCTTTTCCCTATTTTCAATATGAGCATATTCGACACCCATATTTCCACAAAAAATAACCCGTAACCTGTCAATTATTTCTTGCAAAGTTGCATTCTTAAGACCTATTTCTTCACCAGCAATGAAAACAGTATTTAAATCATCTTTTGTTAAATGGTAATCTTTCAAATCCAAATGTGGAGCTCTATCTCTTCTCGTTCTAATTGGATTTGTTGTAGACAATAGGTGACCACGCATTCTAAATCCATGTATAATAGATAAAACACCAAATTCCTTTTCTGAATTTTCACTAGAAATTGCTTGATTAACAGTGCCATTTCCTTCAGATCCAAAATCAAAACCTTCAAAAAAAGTACGCCATATTTGGTCTACTTCTGAAGGATCAGATTGATATTTGGTATACATTGATTCAATGAAACTTGGATGTGCATTATAGACATATGAATAATCTGTCATCTTAAATCTTTATTTTTATTAAAATCTTTTTAATTATAGAATGGAGAATATATAATTGTTATAACCCTTAATTTGTTGTGGATTAACCATACATTTCTTCAATTAAGGGTCGAAGATAAGGCCTAAACATATTATTTACATTAAAAAAAATTAAAAAAAATTGTATTTCCAAAAAAAACATATAAATTTGCACCTCCAAATAAAAATAGAATTTAAATTTTATGGCTCATCACAAGTCCGCAAAGAAAAGAATTAGACAAGACGCAGTCGCAAGAATTGATAATAGATATTATAAAAAGACTGCAAGAACTGCTATTAGAAAACTAAGAAGCATGGAAGTAAAAGAAGAAGCAGCTACTTTTCTACCAAAGGTTATCAGCATGATTGATAAACTTGCTAAGTCTAATAACTGGCACAAAAACAAAGCTTCTAACTTGAAAGGCAAGTTGACCAAAATGGTCAATGTCTTAAGTTAAAAGATCTAAAAAAATATGATAAAAAGGTGTGTGATCTTAATTGGTCATACACCTTTTTATATACCTACAAGATATATTGATTTTTATTTTATTCTGGCAAAGTTTTAGAATATTAGTTATGTACCCCCTTTTAGAAGGCTCTATCATTTAAATCCCCTATATCAATGGAATTGGAAAAATGAAGAGGTGCATAATTAAAATAATAATAGCACCATCTCCAAAAGCCTTTAGCGTATAGCTTTCTTTATTTATTTTACATACTCCATGACAGTTAATTTTTACTATACCCTATGTTGATAACTCCTCAAAACTATAAATGACAAGAACGTTCTATTTACAATGTAACCTCTTTTACATTTTTAATGATGAATATAAATTCTAGAACCATAATAAACTTTGGAACAGACCAAACAATCTATTTTCCAAACTATTTTAATTCTTTTGAAACCCTTGAATTATTTCAGGTTTTGCACCAATCGATACAATGGCGAAATGATAAAATTAAGATGTTTGGAAAAATTTATAATATTCCAAGGTTACAAGCCTGGTATGGTGAAAATGATGCAAAATATTCTTATTCCAATATAAATCTGAGCCCCATTCCATGGACCAAAGAATTGCTTGAAATAAAGGCTAAAATTGAAGCAACCTGCAACACGGAATTCAATTCAGTGTTATTGAATCTTTATAGAAATGGTACAGATAGCAACGGTTGGCATTCAGATGATGAAAAAGAATTGGGGGAAAATCCGATAATAGCATCCATATCCTTAGGTCAAGAAAGAATATTCCAATTGAAACATAAAGTAGAAAATACTAAGATTGATATCCTTTTAGAGAATGGAAGCCTTTTACTCATGTCTGGAACAATGCAAAAAAATTGGAAACACCAAATTCCAAAAACCAAAAAACCTTTGAATTCAAGAATAAATCTGACATTTAGAAGAATATATACTTGATTTCATCGATAATTGCTTACTTAGATGGAATGAATTTGTTAAAAATTAGGTTTTAAAGTTTGAATTAACAGATCAAAAATATTTAGAGAGAAATACTACCTTTGTCAAGAATAAAAATAAAGCAGTTGAATGGACTTCAAAACAGATAAAAGCAGTTGGGCACTAATTTTGGTTATGATGATCATTGCCTATTTTATAAACCCTTGGGCAGCATCTTCAACCTACCTCATGCTGGCAACTCAAATTATTGGATTGCCTTTGACTCTAATCTTTTTGTCTTGTATTCCTGTTGTTATTTTTTGCTATTTTATTAAAATGATTCCAGATATTGATTATTCTATAAGGCTTGCATTTGTGGTAATGATTTTTCTTTTAATCAAACATTTGCTTAATTAATATTTAACATAATTCTTAGAACTATTATTAAAAAAATAAGTTTTTATAATAAAACAATATGTTAGGCAGTAATAGACAACGAGGCAGATATTATGGTGGTACTGGCGATCCTTATGACCGAAGAGGAAGGGGAGCAGGGACTAGTAGATTTAAGCTCTTTCTTATTATTGGTCTTGCCATGGCAGCATTTCAAGCTTTTAAATATTATACAAATACACAAATAAATGCTGTTACCGGAGAAACTCAACGAGTGCAGTGGTCCACTGATGAAGAAATTCAATTAGGTTTACAATCCCGACCACAAATGGCTCAACAATATGGCGGATTATATCCAGACCAAAGAGCACAGGACTTTGTGGACAAAGTTGGACAAAGATTGGTTAACACAAAAACAGCTAAATTGTCAGGATATCCATATGAATTTCATTTATTAGCTGATCCAAATGTGATCAATGCTTTTGCATTACCTGGAGGCCAATGTTTTATTACATTTGCTTTATTTAATAAACTAAATGAAGATCAATTAGCTGGTGTATTGGGACATGAGGTTGGACATGTTATTGAGAGGCATGGCGCAGAAAGAATGGCAAAGAGTGGATTTATTCAAGGAATAGTGCAAAGTGTAATGATTGGAGCAGGGGGAGATCAATCTATTGCACAGATTGCTAATGTGGTTGGCAATTATGCTAGCATGAAATATGGACGAGATCAAGAATTAGAATCTGATAATTGGGGAGTCAAATTAATGATTGAATCAGGATATGATCCTAAAGCTCTAATTGGAGTAATGGATATATTAGAAGAAGCTTCTGGAGGAAATCGAACGCCAGAATTTCAAAGTTCTCATCCGAGTCCAGAAAATAGAAGAGAAAAAATTTTGGAAGCAATTGAAAAATATAAAAATCTTTAATAAAAAAAATTAAAACGTAACATAATGTCTAGAAGAAAAATATTTGGAGGAAATAATCCAATGCTAAAGGAAAGCACATTAGAAAGAAATTTTAATGATGCAAGCTATACTGGAATTGAGAGAATGACAGTGGCTGGTGCTGTAAATAAGTCAGTAATCTTAACAGGAATTTTGATGCTTACTGCATTTTATGGTTTTACTAATCCAAGCCCATTATTTATGTGGGGAGGTGCAATTGGAGGATTAATCGCTGTGTTAGTAGCAAGTTTTAAACCAACTACTTCTCCAATAGCTGCTCCTATATATGCTGCTTTGGAAGGGCTATTTGTAGGTTCTATTTCTGCAATTTATGCAGCAGCATATGGCGGCATAATTGTACAAGCTGTAAGTGGAACAATTTGCGTATTGGCATCCATGTTAATTTTATATAAATCAGGAACCATTAAAGTTACAGATAAATTGAGATCTGGAATAATGATGGCAACAGGTGCAATTGCATTGGTCTATATGTTATCTTGGATTATGGGAATGTTTGGAATAAATATTCCTTATTTACACCAAGGTGGAGCAATAGGAATTGGGATCAGTGTAGTTATAATTGGAGTAGCAGCAATGAATTTATTGTTGGACTTTGATTTCTTCGAAAAAGGAGAAGAAGCAGGCATGCCATCCTACATGGAATGGTTTGCTGGAATGGGTCTATTGGTAACTTTGGTGTGGTTGTATATTGAAATATTGAGATTGTTATCGATGCTAGGCAGAGACTAGAAAAAACTTATATTATAAAAAGCCTCTTTTTGAGGCTTTTTTTCTTTGGAATGAAACAAGAGTACTATTTAAAATCAGAATTCAATCCTCAATTTATAAAATATACCTATCAAATCGAAAATTTTCAAATTATTAGGTTTTTCAATGTATTGATTCACAAAATAACGAAGTGAATTAGTTCTTAGGTTTTTATAATTTTAAATCTTATTTTTGCGCTCTCAAATCAAAAAATAGCATGAACACAACAAAACAACTTAGTTACAAAGTAAAAGATATTAGTTTAGCCGATTACGGTCGGAAAGAAATTGAACTTGCTGAAGCAGAAATGCCAGGCTTAATGGCATTAAGGGAAGAATATGGCAATGAAAAACCATTAAAAGGTGCTAGAATTGCTGGTTGTCTCCATATGACTATCCAAACAGCAGTTTTAATAGAAACATTAATTGATTTAGGTGCTGAAGTTTCTTGGTCTTCTTGTAATATATTTTCTACCCAAGATCATGCTGCAGCTGCTATAGCTGCTGCAGGTATTCCAGTTTATGCTTGGAAAGGATTAAATGAAGAGGAATTTTGGTGGTGCATTGAACAAACCTTATTTGCATTTGAAGGAGGAAAACCATTGAATATGATTCTTGATGATGGCGGTGATTTGACAAATGTTGTTTTTGATAAATATCCAGAATTAGCAGCTGGAATTAAAGGATTAAGTGAAGAAACAACCACTGGTGTGCACAGGTTGTACGAAAGAGAACTTAATGGAACTTTGGTAATGCCTGCCATTAATGTAAACGACTCTGTAACAAAATCGAAATTTGACAATAAATATGGTTGCAAGGAATCTTTAGTTGATGCTATAAGAAGAGCGACAGACATTATGATGGCAGGGAAAGTTGCCGTTGTAGCTGGTTATGGAGATGTAGGAAAAGGTTCTGCTGCTTCATTAAGAGGTGCTGGATGCAGAGTAATTGTTACTGAAATTGATCCAATATGTGCTCTTCAAGCAGCAATGGATGGTTTTGCCGTTTTGAAAATGAAAAATGCCATTCCTCAAGCTAATATTATTGTTACTGCGACTGGAAATTACAACATCATCAATGAAGAACACTTCAAAATGATGAAAGATAAAGCGATTGTTTGTAATATTGGACATTTTGATAATGAGATCAATATGGCATGGCTAAATAAAAATCATGGGAGTTCAAAAATTGAGATCAAGCCTCAAGTAGACAAATATACCATTGATGGAAAAGATATATTGATTCTTGCAGAAGGCAGATTGGTTAATCTTGGTTGTGCAACAGGTCATCCCTCTTTTGTTATGTCGAACTCTTTTACCAATCAGACATTAGCACAACTTGAACTTTGGGAAAACAGCGGCAATTATGAGAATAAGGTTTATACTCTTCCAAAACATTTAGATGAAAAGGTCGCTCGATTGCATTTAGAAAAAATTGGTGTTGAATTAGAAGAACTTTCCAATGAACAAGCAAAATATATTGGTGTAAAACCTGAAGGTCCATACAAACCAGAATATTACAGATACTAGACTTCATTAAACAAACCAAATAATGCATTAAACTATTTGGTTTGAAATTTGAAGCGTTGACATAAAAAAGGCCGAATTATTAAAATAATTCGGCCTTTTTATTTCAGTTTTTACTTTTTATTCTCCTAATAACCAAGAACCAATAAAGCCTCTGTTCATCCGGGCAATATTATCTAGTGAAATTCCTTTAGGACATTCTACTTCGCATGCTCCTGTATTAGTGCAAGCACCAAAACCTTCCAAATCCATCTGAGCTACCATGTTTCGAACACGCTCTTTTTCTTCTACCTTTCCTTGAGGTAATAATGCATATTGGCTTACTTTTGCGCCAACAAATAACATTGCGCTCGAGTTTTTGCAGGTAGCAACACACGCACCACATCCGATACATGTTGCTGCATCCATTGCTAGATCCGCATCTTCTTTCGGAATAAGGATGGAATTTGCATCTGTTGGACGCCCTGATGTATTGACAGATATATATCCTCCCGCTTGTTGAATTCGATCGAATGAACTTCGGTCTACCATCAAATCTTTAATCACTGGAAAAGCTTTTGCTCTAAAAGGCTCGATGGTGATCTTATCTCCATCTTTGAATTTTCTCATGTGCAACTGACAAGTAGTAACTCCTCTGTCAGGTCCATGTGCTTCACCATTGATAAACATTGAACAAGATCCACAAATCCCTTCTCTACAATCATGATCAAAGACCACTGGTTCTTCATTCTTTGCGATTAATTCTTCATTAAGAACATCCATCATTTCCAAGAAAGACATATGTCCTGATATTTCAGATACCTTGTATTCTACAAAGCCTCCTTTATCTTTTCTGCTTTTCTGCCGCCAAATTTTTAATGTTAAATTCATATCCTTTCTTATTTGTATGAACGCTGTTTTAATTCAATATCTTTAAATTCTAATTCTTCTTTATGTAACACTGCATCCGAGGGCTCTCCTTTGTATTCCCATGCCGACACATATGCGTATTCTTTGTCATTTCTTAAGGCTTCTCCAACCTGTTCCCCATCCATAACGACGGATTCTTCTCTGAAATGCCCACCACATGATTCATTTCTTTCTAATGCATCTTTGGCAAACAATTCTCCCAATTCCAGAAAATCAGCAACCCTTCCCGCCTTTTCAAGCTCTGGATTCATATCTTCCACTTTGCCCGGAACAATGACGTTCTTCCAAAAGTCAGCTCTTAGTTCTTTTATTTCTTGAATTGCTTCTTTTAAACCTTTTTCATTTCTGGACATACCGCATTTGTCCCACATGATCTTACCAAGTCGTTTGTGATAATAATCCACAGAATGTTTTCCTTCATTATTAACAAAAAACTCCAGTTTTTCGCGAACTTGTTTTTCTGCTTCTATGAATTCAGCACTGTCAGTCGGAATCTCGCCTGTTCGGATATCATGAGACAGATAATCCCCTATCGTATATGGCAGCACAAAATAACCATCAGCCAAACCTTGCATCAAGGCCGAAGCTCCCAATCTATTTGCACCGTGGTCAGAAAAATTAGCTTCACCAATGCAATAACAACCGGGAATAGTAGTCATCAAATTATAATCAACCCAAACTCCACCCATTGTGTAGTGAGTAGCTGGATAGATCATCATGGGTGTCTTGTATGGATTCTCGTCTACGATCTTTTCATACATTTGAAACAAATTACCATATTTTTCTTCAATCACCTTTTCTCCCAGCTCTGTCATTTCCTGATCTGTTGGATTGTGATTTCCATGAATAAGTGCCTGTTCTGTTCCGTATCTTTTAATTGCAGCCTTAAAATCTAAATAAACTGCCTCACCAGTGGCATTTACACCATAGCCCGCATCACATCTTTCCTTCGCTGCGCGAGATGCCACATCTCTTGGCACCAAGTTTCCAAAGGCGGGATACCTTCTTTCAAGAAAATAATCTCTTTGTTCTTCAGTCAATGCAGTTGGCTTCAACTTTCCTTCTCTAATAGCTTTGGCGTCTTCCAAGTTTGCTGGCACCCATATCCGGCCATCATTTCTCAAGGACTCTGACATCAATGTCAATTTGGATTGATAATCGCCCGATCTTGGTATGCATGTTGGGTGAATCTGCGTAAAACAAGGATTTGCAAAAAATGCACCTTTTTTGTGAATCTTCCATCCAGCGGTAACATTGCTACCCATGGCATTTGTGGATAAATAATAAACATTGCCATATCCTCCAGAAGCAATCACCACTGCATGAGCAGAATGACGTTCTATTTTTCCCGTTGTAAGATCTCTTGCAATTATCCCTCTGGCTTTTCCGTCTATTTTAACAACATCTAGCATTTCATGCCGGTTGTACATCTTGATCTTACCCCTTGAGATTTGTCTGTTCATCGCAGAATACGCACCCAATAAAAGTTGCTGACCGGTCTGGCCTTTTGCATAAAAAGTTCTGGAGACGAGCACACCTCCAAAGGATCTGTTGTCCAATACACCACCATATTCTCTTGCAAAAGGCACACCTTGAGCCACACATTGATCAATAATATTGGAGGATACTTCAGCAAGTCTATAGACATTTGCTTCTCTGGATCGGTAATCACCACCCTTTACAGTATCATAAAATAAACGGTATACTGAGTCTCCGTCACCCTGGTAGTTCTTGGCTGCATTAATCCCTCCTTGAGCAGCGATCGAATGAGCTCTTCTTGGAGAATCTTGGTAGCAAAAAGCCTTTACATTATATCCCAACTCAGCGAGCGTTGCGGCTGCTGAACCTCCTGCAAGTCCTGTTCCTACTACAATTATATCTATGTTTCTTTTGTTAGCAGGATTGACAAGATCAATATGATTCTTATGATTTGTCCATTTATCTTTAATTGGACCTTCAGGTACATTTGATTTTAAAACTGACATATTATATTAAGATTAATGGATTGCATAATGGTAAATAGCTACAATGATGAAGCCCAATGGAATAATTATTGCATAAACTTGACCAATGGTCTTCAAAAGTTTTTTTCTGCTTGCTGCAATACCTAAGGACTGCAAAGAAGAAGAAAAACCATGAAATAAATGGAGTGATAATAATATAAAAGATACACAATAACCAATTACTCTCCATAGAGGTTGAAATTTATGCGACAATTCATCATAATATCTGAATGCTCCGTCGTGCATTCCAGACATATCCCCTTGAATATATTTTGTGTTAAGCTCAGGCAGCCAAAAATCTATAAAATGAATAGCTAAAAATGCTAAAATTACTAGACCACTATAAACCATATTTCTACTCATCCAAGAAGAATTATTTTTACCTTCATATTGAGCATAATTTACACCCCTAGAACTACGGTTTTTACTTTCTAAAATAAATCCCATCACGAAATGAAAAACTACACCAAATATCAATATAGGTTGTAATATGAATTGAACCAACAAATTCGTTCCCATAAAATGAGACAAACTATTGTATAAGTCTTCGCTGAAAACAGAAGTGAAATTGACCGTTACGTGCAATATCAAAAAAGTCATTAGAAAGATTGCAGATAAAGACATTGTGACCTTCCTGCCTATAGAAGAACTAAAGAAATTACTCATCTACTAATTTTGTTTATATTATAATTACAAATGTACTTTTAAGAACATTCAATAACAAAATTTGGCTTTTATAAAACATTATTTAGAATTGTTCTAATCAAGGTTTTTTTGAACTTTTTGAAATCCTGAAAAAAATCACCTAAACTACTTTATTTCAGAGCATTTTTCAATTGCCAACTGACGGAAGCAAATTAGTACTATTTTACTAATTCTTCAATTTGTCATTGGTTCCTACACTTTAATTTTTATTCTAATCCAAGAAATGATTGTGTTTATTGAAAAGTGTTTCATCTTTTGAACAATACATTTGCAAGTCAAAATAACATATTTTCTGAAATCTCTTGAACATTTAATAATAATAGCAACTTAAACTTTACACATTTTTCATATATAATTAAAACATAGATTCAAAAAAACATTTTACATTTGTACCAGCAATGAATAAAAATCAACTCAATTTTGGCCACTTACTTGACTTTTTTCCAGAAGTTGATCTTCCCGTTGTTCTGACTGACGAAAATCTAGTCATTTTTAGCAAAGAAAATAAAGTACTCCCTCTTCCAATCGTAGATGAATTTTTAGCTAAACATGACCATTCAGAAATTGATGAGTTTACAGAATATATACCTTGTTTCAAGATACCTAATACAGATCAATTTTATGCCATCGTGTATTGGAAAGCTCAATTGTTGAATTATGAATATCATCTTGTCACTTTTGATCAAAAAGGAAATTTTATCACAGGAAAAGTAATTGCTGGAATGATTTCTAATGGAAATACGTTAATAAAAACTGTGGCAACAATTGATGAAGATTGGATTATTCATATCGTAACTGGCGAAGACAATGCTGGTTCGTCTAATTATGATCCAGAAAGCAGCAAAGCTTACACAATGGAAATAGTTTCAACAGGCGATATAATTTTCTCTTTGAACAATATAGATTTTGAATAACAGTTATTTTAATATTCCTCCTTTTCTTCCTCTCTACATCTTTATTCTTTTAAATTATCAAGAAAACCAAAATAAAAATGGTTAAAAAATCAAAACCAAGGCTTAAGGGCCAGAAACTAAAACAAAAACCTCTGAGCAATTATATTCTCAAAACCCTTTCATTAAATCCCAAAGAAAGATATTCTCCAAAGCAAATTATAAAAAAGCTAAAAATTGACAATCATGTTGATTCCGTAAGAATAGCGATGGAGGATCTTGCATTGGCAGGCAAAATCACTAAGTTGAAAGAAGGGAAATTTAAATTCAAAAGAGCCGATTCTAATCAACAAAATCAACCTATTCAAGAAACAAAAGAAACATCAGATTCAAGTCGCTTTCTCCGCAATGACAATGAATATATAGGAATTGTTGATATGACTAAATCTGGTTCTGCGTATATCGTATGTGAAGGTGCCAACAATGATGTGTTTATTTCTGCAAAAAATTTGAATGGCGCAATGAATGGTGATACAGTAGCTATTACTTCTTGGATGCCAAAAGGAAGGAAAAAACCTGAAGGCAAAGTATTAGAAATCATTGAACATTCATCCACACATTTTCTTGGTACTGTTCGCATCTTCAGAAACCATGCATTGTTAATGGTTGATACTGCATTTAGTAAATTAGACATTTTAATTCCATTTGATGATTTAAATGGTTCAGAAGAGGGAGATAAAGCAATTGTGAAAATTATGGATTGGGGAAAACCAGGACAAAATCAATTCTTATCAGGAACAGTGGTCACGAATCTTGGAAAAGCTGATTCGAATGACATTGAAATGAATGCAATTCTAATTAACAATGGATTCACCGTTGATTTCCCTCAAGAAATACTTGACGAAGCAGATAAACTAGAAGCTGTAATTACTGAGGATGTATTAAAGGAAAGAAAAGATTTTAGAAAAATTACAACATTTACAATAGATCCAGATACTGCAAAAGATTTCGATGATGCTTTGTCACTCCAAACCTTAAAAAATGGAAATATTGAAGTAGGCATCCATATTGCAGATGTTACGCATTTTGTAAAACAAGGGACAGAATTGGACAAAGAAGCTTTCTTAAGATCAACATCAGTATATCTAGTGGATCGCGTTGCCCCAATGTTACCAGAAAAATTATCCAATGAACTTTGTTCGCTCCGAGCAAATGAAGATAAATTCACTTTTTCTGCAGTTTTTGAATTCGATGCAGATTATAATGTGAAGAAAGAATGGTTTGGAAAGACATTAATCCATTCCAACCGCAGATTTACATATGAAGAAGCTCAGGAGATACTAGAAAATGGAGAAGGAGAATATGCTGATGAATTATTGTTAATGAATAAAATAGCATACAAATTAAGGGATGATAAATATAAGCACGGCGCAATTTCGTTCGAAGCTGATGAGGTAAAATTTGAACTTGATGAAAACGGAAAACCAATAGGAGTCTATGTCAAAGAAAGAAAGGATGCTCATTTATTGGTAGAAGATTTTATGTTGTTAGCCAATAAAGGTGTGGCTAAATATATTGATAAAAAATCAGGTGGTGTTGAAATACCATTTGTATACCGAGTTCATGATAGTCCAGATCCAACGAGACTGCAAGAATTTGCATTATTTGCAAAGGAATTGGGGTTCAATATGAATTTGAGCACTCCAAAACATATAGCCACATCTTTTAACAATTTGGCCATTGAATCAAAAGAAAATGAGACCTTGAAATTACTTGAACCTCTTGCGATTAGAACTATGGCAAAAGCAGTCTATACTACTGAGAATATAGGTCATTATGGATTGGGGTTTGATTTCTATTCTCATTTTACAAGCCCAATTAGAAGATATGCTGATGTGTTAGCACATCGAATACTTTACCAAAATCTTTCTAAAGTCAAAAGATGGAATAAAGCAAGTCTTGAAGATCAATGTCTGCATATTTCAGCACAGGAAAGAAAAGCAATGACTGCTGAAAGGGAAAGTATAAAATACAAAGCAGTAGAATTTATGATGGATAAAATAGGAGAAATATTTGAAGCCAACATCTCTGGAATGATAGATAAAGGTATTTTTGTTCAACTAAAAACATCAAAAGCAGAAGGTTTAATATTATTTAGTCACTTCAATGAATCTTTTGAATTAAGTGAAAGTAGATTAAAAGCCATAGGTTCAAAATCAAGAAGGATTTTAAAAATGGGCGATGATGTAATGGTTAAACTTATAGACGCTGATTTACACAGTAGGCAGCTTGAATTCGAATTCTTGGAGGAAAATCAGCTTAATAAATAGTGAAAATTGAACAATAAAAAAAATATTTTTAAACACATTGATTTTTTTTTAATATTTAAGAAACTTTTATTCAGTTATTACGTTATTGTCTATGTATGTTTTAAGTAAATATTTATTTTTTTAATATATTTTTTATCCAATTATATATATGAAAGTTATATATTTACATTGCATTACGAAGGGAATGAAGATTTCCCAATAAAAATTGAAAGTTCATTTTAAATAAATATAAATGGCATGGTTTCTGAATAAGGTATAATAGCATAAACGAATTATCCCAAAACAGAACCACAAGAAGTAGTTTTCTTATTTTGAGACCTTAGTCGAAAAGTCCGGGCTTGCGTGCAAGTTCGGACTATTTTTTTCCACAATAAATTAACCACTAATTTACTCTTCTACCTTTCCAACTATACTTTCCTCCTATCATTGCAATAAAACCACCGATTAGAATATACAACAAATGCATCAATAGTCCTGGTAGAAAAAATCTCAAACTTTCACTTTTACCAAAATAATGCGTCATATTTTTTAGGTACACATAATTTACAATAGATATTATTAGCAATTGGATTGCTATAATATAAACTGTGGTGAAACTTGAAAAAGGAATCAATAATAAATTCAAACTTAATGTGAGACTTAATAGCCAAATAATCCCAGTAATCCATTTGTATAAACCACCAGAAAAAGCAGACGATTTACTAGCCCATCGTTTTCTTTGATTCCATAATGATTGCCAATTTTTCAAACAGTAAGTTTCGACAATAGATTCTTTCGATTTTAGGAAGCCAATATTATGAGGATTTTGAGCTGCAACTTTATTGACAAAAAATACATCATCTCCAGATGCAAAATTCATATTTTCTTTATAAGGATCTATTTCTTCAAACAATTTTTTTTCAAAAATCAAATTTGCCCCATTTGCCAAAAAATGGGTGCGATTGTGAATTCCAGCAGCATGCAGTCCCATAGTACCGCATGTATCCATAATTTGAAAGGATTCCAACACATTATTTTCACCAATCAAAGAAACCATGCCCACGATTATTGGTAATTTTGAATACTCATAGTACGAAACTAGTTGCCTCAACCACAATTTTCCTACTATGCAATCTCCATCTAAGGTAATAATCAATTTTCCTTCAGCCTTGGAAATACCAAATTTCAATGCTTCTTTTTTACCTTTTAATGCAGAATTGGAAGTGGCATCTTTTAAAGAAAAATATTTTAAATTTTTTGCAGCAATTGCTTTAACTATTTCTGCACTATTGTCATCAGAATGGTCATTTATTGCTATTACCTCGTAAAGTTGCTTAGGA
Source organism: Bacteroidota bacterium (assembly GCA_024642705.1). Lineage (GTDB taxonomy): Bacteria > Bacteroidota > Bacteroidia > Chitinophagales > Saprospiraceae > Portibacter. The sequence goes on from JAHEAQ010000003.1 coordinate 86,878, forward strand.
TAGCGGTTAGATAATACACTTGCTATGCATTGTTGAATGCGCGCTTCCTCATTTCTAAACGGAATTATGATGCTAACCTTCGTTTCAGGTTGAAAATGATCATCAGTTGACCATTCTTCAATTTCTCGCCAAGTAGTGAATAAATGGCTAATAATAAATATATAAATGAAAGCTACTATTAATGATAAAGAATAGATAAAAACCATTCTTCAATACTAATCTTTAAAATAATCGTCGTATCTCTTTTCTTTAATTTTCTCCGGATCTCTAAGATCAAGATCTTCTTCTGCATCTTCATATTCTATAAACTCCGCATCTTCGGATGAATAGTTCTTGGAAAATTGAGTCATTTTTTTACCCGTGTAAGCACGAAACAACAATACAGAGAACACAAGTGGATATAATAAAAAAGATAATAAACTAGCGCCAATTCCATAAAGCGGATTTCGAGTAAAAAGTAACCCCAGTTGTTTTAGATATGTTAGAACTACCTTGTAATCGACAATTAAAGTTGCGATTAGAATTATAGGACCAAGCATATATAATAATCCAAGTATTGCTTTTGCCACAAAAAACATTCCTACCAGAATTAATACAATAATTCCAAGTCCGATTATATTTCCAAATGAAGAATCACTTCTTGTTGGGTATCTATTATTATTTGACATACTGCTAATTTATACAACGAACTGATAAAGTTAAAGAATTGTTCCATGAATTGGACAAACTCAATAGTTCTTTAGACCAGTTCATTCCATTTTAAAAAGTTTAACCACATATTTTCTTATATAAAAATACAATTAATTAATTCTAAACCCTACTTTTATCACATGGTACAAAGAAAAGAAATATTCAGGTTAATTAAAAATAGAGACTGCTTTCTCCTCTAATTCAAAAATCACATAACCTAATTTCGCTGCTAAGCGCATTTCAATTTCTTTCTTAAATGTTAATGATCAAAAAAATGAAACTTCCACATATTCCTCCCTACAAAACCAAAATGATTGAACCTGTCTATTTCAGAAGCAAAAAAGCAAGGTCTGAAAAAATTAAAGAAGTAAATTTTAATTTATTCAATTTACACAGCGATTGGGTTGTGATTGATCTTATCACCGATTCTGGAACAGGAGCAATGAGTGAACAACAGTGGGCTGAAATAATGCTTGGAGATGAAAGTTATGCAGGTTCAGAATCATTTTTCAAACTCAAAAAAGCGGTTAAGAAAATTATGGGTTTTAATTTAATAGCGCCCACCCATCAGGGAAGAGCTGCTGAAAATGTGCTTTTTTCTGCGACATTGAAAGAAGGTCAAGTCGTTCCTGGGAATGCACATTTTGATACCACCAAAGGTCATATTGAATTTCGAAAAGCAAAAGCTGTCGATTGTACCATAAAAGAGGCTTTTGATACAAGTACTTACCATCCATTTAAAGGCAACATTGATATTGAAAAACTTGAAAATGTAATCATAAAATATGGACCCGAAACGATCCCATTTATTGTTATTACTGTGACTTGCAATACGGTAGGTGGGCAACCTGTTTCGCTAGAAAATATAACAAAAACAAAGGAAATAGCCAAAAAATACAACATTCCAGTTTACATGGACATTGCTAGGTATGCAGAAAATGCATATTTCATAAAAATAAGGGAAGCTGAGTATAAAGAATGGTCGATTAAAGCCATCATTAAGGAAATGTTCAGAGATATAGATGTGGTGTGGATGAGCAGCAAAAAAGATGGTTTGGTAAATATAGGAGGATTTATTGCTTTGAATAACTATGAATTGTTCGAAAAACTAAGTCAATTCACCATCATATATGAAGGGTTTGTGACTTATGGAGGCATGAGCGGGAGGTCAATGGGAGCATTAGCTGTAGGCCTCAAAGAAGCTTGCGATTTTCATTACTTAGAAGATAGGATTGGTCAAGTTGCCTATTTAGGTGAAAAACTGAAATCTTTTGGAATCCCAATTCAGGAGCCAACAGGAGGTCATGCATTATATATTGATGCTAAAAAAATGTTACCGCAAATTCCTCAATCCGAATTCCCAGCACAATTATTAGCAGTAGAATTATATATCGAGGCAGGAATAAGAGGGGTTGAAATAGGAACACTTCTAGCCGATAAGGATCCTAAAACTGGAAAAGAAAGATTTCCAGAAATGGAACTCCTTCGTTTAGCCATACCAAGAAGAGTATATTCAAATGCCCATATGGATTATATTGCAGAAGCTATGAAAAACGTAAAAAATAGAGCCAAAGAATTAAAGAAAGGTCTGGTTATTAAAAAACAAGCAGAAATATTAAGGCATTTTACAGTGGAATTGGACCGAAAATGAAATCTCGTGAATAATTAAATTCTCTTTCAATGCAAAGAGGATTTTGGAATTAAAATTTTTGCTCCTTTAATTACAATTAAAAAAAGATGAATTTCATAAATAGTTAATTTTATTCCAGAGCAACAAATTGCATTTCAATCATTTTTCTATAATGGCCATTTTCGATTTCCATCAATTTGTCATGAGGTCCGAATTCCATTATTTTTCCTTTTGACAAAACTAAAATGTTGTCTGCATTTCTAATGGTGCTTAGTCTATGTGCAATAATAATAGAAGTCCTTTTTTGAATTAACTTTTCAATAGCATTTTGGATGATAGCTTCTGTTTCAGTATCAATTGAGGAAGTTGCTTCATCAAGAATTAATATGTCAGGATCGAATACCATTGCCCGAACAAAAGAAATCAATTGACGTTGGCCCATTGAAAGATTTGCTCCTCTTTCCATTACTTTATAATCATAGCCACCTGGCAGTGCCTCTAAAAATACATCAGCACCAATAGTTTTAGCAGCTTGCATTATTTTTTCACGGCTAATATCTTCATTTCGCAATGAAATATTCTCGAGTACTGTGCCTCCAAATAAAAAAACATCTTGCAAAACAATGGCTATTCGGGATCGAAGACTTGCTAATTTGAAATCTTTTATATCAATATCATTGATAGAGATTTTCCCTTTCTGAATTTCATAAAACCTATTGAGGATATTTATTATAGTTGATTTTCCAGATCCTGTGCTTCCTACAATAGCCAATGTGGTATTATGCTTCACTTCAAAATTAATATCGTGAAGTACATAATTTTCATCATCATACGAAAACGAAACATTTTCGAATTTAATATTACCTTCTATTTTTTCCACATACAAATTCCCATCATCTTCTATTTTATCTTTGGTATCCAGAACTTTGAATACACGTTCTGCTGCTACCATCCCCATTTGGAGCGTATTAAAATTATCTGCTAACATCCTTATCGGCCTAAAAAGCATGTTAAGGTACATTGGGAATGCTACTAATGCTCCGAATGTTACTGTACCCGAGATATAACCACCTGCTCCCCACCAAACCAATAATGCAAGTGATAATGCAGAAACCACTTCAACAACAGGATAAAAAACTGCATAATACAATATAGCGTCAAGGTTGGCTTTCGTATAAGACCTATTGATTTTTCTAAACTTTTCTCTTTCTTGGTCTTCCGCATTAAAAATTTGAACGATTCGCATTCCAGTAATCCGCTCATTTAAAAAAGCATTCATATTTGAAATTTGAGTTCTTACTCGTTGATAACTTGCTTTGACTTTTTCTTTGAATATGTATGTTGCTAATAACATCAAGGGCATAGTAATCAAACATATCATTGTCAGCATAATGCTCGTATAAAACATGATGCCTAAAATTGCAAAAACACTCAATATATCTGAAACAATGGTTATTACTCCTTGTGCGAAAACATTATTTATTGCTTCCACATCTGTAATTGTCCTGGTTGTAATGGTGCCTATTGGAGTCTTATCAAAAAATCTTAATTTAAGTGACAAAATATATTTAAACACTCTAACTCTCAAATCCCTAATGACTTGTTGTCCAAGTAAACTTGTTGCATATATAAATATATATTGTAAAATAACCGCAACGAAAACTAATACTACATATATCAAGGACATTCTGATAAGACCTGGAATATCATTATTGAAAATATGATCGTCCACAATTAAGTTAATGAGGTATGGCCTAACAGCAGAAACTGGTGCAATGACAATTGCCAACACTCCTACTAAAATGAAAAGTGATCTATATGGAGTCGCAAGTGCTAATATTCTTTTCAACACTTCCCAATCAATTTTATTCCCTTGTGACATATTCAATTTAGAAAAACAATAAAAATTAGGTTTTGTTCTTTAGCAAATATATTCAAATTCGCGAAGTAATTAGAATGTAGAAGCAATCCAATTATAATGCTTGAGAACCTAATAATATTATTTCGACATCTTTTAAATTCTAAACTCTTTCAAATTCAATTAAATCCTGCTCCGAATCGCAAATATAAATTGAAATGACCAAAAATTGGATAGCTAATTTATATCAGAATAATTACAATTAATTTTGAAACTAATAATCTTCATATTATGTTTTTACAACAATTGCAAGACAAAAGGAGATAACATCTAAACTGGTTATAATACACAATTCAATAAAATGAGCCAGTTTTTACAAATTATCCAATAAAATCTTGAAATTATTAATAAGTTTATAATATATTTGATTCTTCAATGAAGCTATTGCAAACATATAATAATTTTTCAAATTTGTTTTCCTCACCCATGAGGAAGACAGCTAGGCATAGCAGGAGACCCTTTGGGGTCTAAATATGTTCATTCCAATGGATAAACGCTAGGCTAAAAGCATTTATCCAAAATAAGCCACTTTCAAAATTATTATTAAATTAACTGAATCTTATTCAGTATCGATTATAAAGAATGGATATATCTATTTCTATTGCGTCAGAAGGACACCTCAAATATGCAGAACAATTAGCTGAAGCATATGCAATTTCAGCCAAAATGAGAGGTACAGGTATCGCAAAAAGAAAACCCGAATATTTGACTAAAAAAATGAACAATGGGAATGCAGTAATTGCCCTCAATGGAGATGAGCTGTGTGGTTTTTGTTATATCGAAATATTCAGTTCTGAGCAATATGTCAGTAATTCAGGTTTAATTGTTTTGCCAGAATTCAGAGGTTTGGGCCTTTCCACAAAAATTAAAGCTGCAGCATTTAATCTTGCAAGAAACAAATACCCTCATGCAAAGATTTTTGGAATTACTACCAGTTCGATAGTAATGAAAATAAATTCTGATCTTGGGTACAAGCCTGTTGCACTTACAGAACTTACAACAGACGACGAATTTTGGAATTCATGCTCTAGTTGTGCAAATTTCGACATTCTTATGCGACATAACAGAAAAATGTGCCTTTGCACTGGAATGCTTGCTGCTTCAAAAGATGAAGAAGAAATGAAATTAAATCTTACAAATATGATAATCAAAGAAGAAGAAAAAAGCAACATATGAAAAAAGTAGTATTAGCATATTCTGGAGGTCTTGATACTTCATTTTGTATCCCCTACCTAACTAAAGAAAAAAAATATGAAGTCCATGCATTTTCTGTGAACACAGGTGGATTTTCTGATGACGAAATAATTACAATGGAAAAAAGAGCCCTAGAACTAGGCGCAGCTTCTTTCCAAGCAGTAAATATTGAGCAGATATTCTATGATAAATGTCTAAAATATCTAATTTATGGAAATACATTAAGAAATGATACATACCCTTTATCTGTAAGCGCAGAACGAGTATTTCAAGCTGTTGAAGTAGCAAAATATGCCAAAAAACTTAGTGCTGACGCAATCGCCCACGGTTCTACAGGTGCAGGAAATGATCAAGTGCGCTTTGATCTTATCTTTACTGCAATTTTACCGCAAGCAGAAATTATCACTCCAATTCGGGATAATGGATTTTCGAGAAGTTTTGAAATTGATTATCTCAACAAATGCGGATTCGAATGGAGCCAAACCAAAAGCACTTATTCCATCAATAAAGGGCTTTGGGGAACTAGCGTTGGAGGAAAAGAAACCCTCAATTCAAGATATTCAATTCCTGGAGAGGCTTTTCCTTCTCAACTTAAATCTATCGAGCCTAAAGAAATTCAACTAACTTTCTCAAATGGGCAGTTATCCGCTTTCAATGGCGAAGAAGGCAACCCCGTTCAAATTATAAAAAAACTCCAAATTGAGGCTTCGAATTATGCTATTGGACGCGACACCCACGTCGGGGATACTATAATTGGAATTAAAGGTCGAGTTGCTTTCGAAGCAGCAGCGCCAATTATTATTATAAAAGCTCACCAATTACTTGAAAAACACACCTTATCCAAGTGGCAAGGTTACTGGAAAAAACAATTATCTGAATGGTACGGTATGTTTGTTCATGAAGGACAATATCTTGAGCCAGTAATGAGAGATATCGAGACATTTCTGGAAAATTCTCAATCCACAGTTAATGGTAGTGTTTTTATCAAACTTCACCCGCATAGATTCGAATTGATAGGTATTGATTCTCCAAACGATTTAATGGATGTACCTTTTGGGAAATATGGTGAAGAACAAGGAGCATGGACTTCGGATGATGCAAAAGGATTTATCAAAATTCTAGGCAATGCTTCGAGTATCTATTATTTCAAAAATAAGGATAAAATAGATTATGATTAATGTTGGAATTTTAGGTGGCACAGGATTTACTGGTGGCGAATTATTAAGAATTCTTGCCTACCATCCAAAGGCACAAGTGAAATGGGTTTATTCAAGAACAAATGCTGGTGATGCTATCCAGAAAATTCATGAAGACCTGGATCATTTTGAACATCTAAATTTTACAAATATATTAGACTGGGAAATAGATGTATTGTTTATGTGCCTTCCACATGGAGCAACTGCAGCCTTTCTTGAACAAAATAATGTTCCAGCTAAAATAAAAATTATCGATCTTAGTAATGATTTTCGGCTCAATAACAGAGAAGGTTTTATATATGGGCTTCCTGAGTTAAATAAGGACCAAATTATTAGAAATAATAAAATTGCAAATCCAGGATGTTTTGCTACTGCTCTCCAATTGGCAATTTTGCCTTTGGCTAGTGAAAATATGCTCCATTCAGACATACATGTTACTGCAATAACAGGGTCTACGGGTGCGGGTAAAGAATTGACTCCTACATCTCACTTTACCTGGAGAACTGGAAATCTTTCTGTTTACAAAGTAATGAAACATCAACATATTGCTGAAATAGTACAAAGCATCACTCAATTGCAAAAATCATTCAACCAAAAAATAGTTTTTGTACCCATGCGGGGCAATTTTACACGTGGAATTTTAGCAAGCATTTATACAAAATGTACATGGACCCAAGAGCAAACCTTAATAATATTCAAGAATTTTTATAAAGATCAACCATTTATTCATATCACAGATCAACCTATTGATATGAAACAAATCATCAACACCAATAATGTTAAAATTTCAGTCCAAATCATTGACGGGTATTTACATATAGTAAGTACAATTGATAACTTAATAAAAGGTGCAAGTGGTCAAGCCATTCAAAATATGAACCTTGTCTGTGGATTTCCTGAAAATTTGGGACTTAATCTTAAATCAATTGCATATTAAAATCTAAAATTATGAATTTATTTGATGTTTACAGCCTTTATGATATTGAGCCCACTTCGGCAAAAGGAGCTTATGTTTACAATGATGAAGGTACGGAATATTTAGATTTTTATGGCGGACATGCCGTTATTTCAATAGGCCACGCGCACCCAACATATGTTAACAAGATCACCGATCAACTGAATAAAATAGCTTTTTATTCAAATGCAGTAATAAATGGTCTCCAAAAAGATTTAGCAGACAAATTAGAGCAACTTTCAGGGCTACAAAACTTCGCCCTTTTTTATTGCAATAGCGGTGCAGAAGCAAATGAAAATGCTTTTAAGTTGGCTTCATTTTCCAATGGAAAATCCAAAATATTAGCGTTGCAAAATGGTTTTCATGGGCGCACATCTGCAGCTGTTAGGGCTACTGACAATAAAAAAATACAAGCACCAATCAATCAAGGGATTAGTATCAACTATCTACCAATAAATGATATTGCGGCTTTTGAAAATGAACTTAAAAAAGGTGATGTTTGTGCTGTAATTATTGAAGCAATACAAGGAATTGGAGGTTGTTACACCTGTGATGATGATTTTTTAATACAGCTTTCTAGTTTGTGCAAAATCCACAATGCTTTTTTAATTATGGATGAAGTTCAATGTGGTTACGGTAGAAGTGGTGATTTTTTTGCTTTTCAACAATCCGGGATTTCACCAGATATTATTTCCATGGCAAAAGGAATGGGAAATGGATTTCCTATTGCTGGAATATTAATTAATGAAAAAGTTTTCAAAGCAGAAATTGGCATGCTTGGGACAACCTTTGGTGGAAGTCACCTTGCATGTGCTGCGGGAATAGCTGTACTAGAAGTCATTGAAAATGAGCATTTGGTGCAAAATGCTCACAATATGGGTGAATACTTTAAAGAAAAGCTTCTCCAAGATATCCCTGAAGAAATTGAAATCCTTGGAAGAGGGCTTATGATTGGTATCAAATTTCCATATACAACTGCAAATATTCGAAAAGAACTATTATTCAAACACCATGTTTTTTCTGGTAGTTCTGGAAATCCAAATATTATGAGAATCCTTCCTCCACTTTCAATAAACAAATCTCAAATTGATCAATTTGTTGAAAAATTATCAATTGTGGTGAGTAAAATTCAAAAAACAGTAGCAATTCATTAATGATGAAACATTATTATAGCATTTCAGATCACCAAAATTTTAAAGCGCTCGTTGATCAAGGAATTTTGATGCAACAACAAATACAGAGTTATGATATAATAGGGAAAAATAAAACCCTTATTATGTTATTTTTTAGTCCAAGCTTAAGAACTCGAATTAGCACACATAAAGCAGGATTGGTTTTAGGAATGCATGTAATTAGCATGAATGCAGGTGATGGATACCAGATGGAGTTCGATTTTGGAAAAGTGATGGATGGAAATTCTGCCGAACACATTAAAGAAGCAGCAAAAGTAATTAGCCAGTTTGGTGACATCATAGCAATTAGGGCTTTTCCAGGTTTACAATCAAAAGAAGAGGACCTCAAAGATCAAATCCTTCAAGGATTCATGAAATTTGCAACTGTACCAATTGTAAATTTAGAATCATGTCTACACCATCCTCTTCAAGGTTTGGCTGATGCCATCACTATTGAGAGCACCAAAAAAATTACTAAACCAAAAGTTGTGTTGAGTTGGGCACCACATATAAAAGCATTGCCATTAGCAGTTCCAATTTCCTTTGCCCAGGCCATGAATGCAATGCAATATGATTTCACAATCACACATCCCGAAGGTCATGAGTTACCAAGTAATTTGGTTGGGAACGTAAAGATTGAATACGACCAAGCAAAAGCGCTTAAAGATGCAGATTTTGTATATGCTAAAAGTTGGTCTTCCACTTTAAATTACGGGCAACCTAATAAAACAAGCAATAATTGGATCATCAATGAAGAAAAAATGAATTTAACAGCTAATGGAAAGTTTATGCATTGCTTACCAATTCGAAGAAATGTTGTTGCTACGGATGGAGTTCTTGACAGCCCCAATTCACTGATTTATAAGCAAGCACACAATCGACTATTTGCTGCACAAGCTGTTATTTTTAAGCTATTGCAACAAAATCAACCATTTTAAAAAATGGAAAAACTATTAATAGTAAAACTTGGAGGAAAAGTTTTGGCTGATGAATCAAAACTTAATGCTGCTTTGTCCAGTTTTGCAGATTCTTCTTTAAGAAAAATTTTAATTCATGGTGGTGGAAATGAAGCATCAGATCTGGCAGAAAAAATGAATGTTCCTGTCAAAATGATTGAGGGAAGAAGAATTACGGATGATTCAATGTTGGAAATTGTAACCATGGTTTATGGTGGTTTGATTAATAAAAAAATTGTTGCTCAACTCCAATCATTGAAAATAAATGCTATTGGAATGTCGGGAGCAGATGGGAATATTATTCTTAGTGAGCGAAGACCTGTTAAAACAATAGATTATGGAAATGTAGGCGACATCAAAAAAATAAATTCTGGCAATTTAGTCAAACTTTTGGAAAATGATTTCGTACCAACCATTTGTGCTTTGACCCATGATGGGAAAGGACAACTTCTAAATACCAATGCAGACACCATTGCAGCTGCCATTGCTGAGACTCTATCTGAATGTTATGATGTGGAATTGTGTTATTGTTTTGAGTTCAGAGGTGTATTAGAAAATGTAGCAGACAAAAACTCAGTAATTCCAGAAATCGACAACAAAGAATTTGAAAAAATGAAAATTTCTGGAAGTATTAATGATGGCATGATTCCAAAAATATTTAATGCTTTAGAAGCAAGCAAAAAAGGGGTTCAAAAAGTATATATCTGCAGCTATGAAAGTCTTGATCATCCATCAAAAGGAACTCAAATATGTTTCAAATAGACTATTTGCAGGCTCAAGCCATTGATTTATTAAAATCTTTGATTAAAGTAGAATCTTTTTCTGGGAATGAATCAGGTACGGCCAGGTTGATAGCTGAATTTTTAGAAAAACATCATATTAAATATTCCAAGTTTGGTAACAATATCGTTTCAAGAAACAAATATTTTTCAAAATCGAAACCAACCTTATTGCTTAACTCGCATCATGACACCGTAAAAGTGGTCAATGGTTGGGACTATGATCCTTTTGGAGGCATTGAAGAAAATGGAATTATTTATGGTTTAGGCTCTAATGATGCAGGAGCAAGTCTCGCTGCATTGATTGCTTGTTTTATGTTCTATTATGAAAATAATGAAATAAACTTCAATATCATTCTGGCAGCAACAGCTGAAGAAGAAACATTTGGGCCAAATGGTATAAAATCATTGCTTGGAAAAGAACTATCAAATATTGAACTTGGTATTGTAGGAGAGCCAACAGAAATGAATATGGCTATCGCTGAAAAAGGTCTTATCGTAATAGATGCTGTCGTAAAAGGGAAAGCAGGCCACGCCGCAAGAAAAGAAGGCGAAAATGCCATTTATAAAGCAATGAAAGATATTGAAACCATTGAATCCTTTGAATTTGATAAAGTATCTACATTGCTAGGACCAAATGTAATGAGCGTAACCCAAATCAATGCTGGTTACCAACATAATGTTATTCCTGACGAATGTAAATATGTAATTGACTTGAGGGTTAATGAAAAATACAAATTAGAAGAAGCTTTTAAAATTCTTGATGAAATATTAATTGCAACATTAACTCCTCGGTCCTTTAATAATAATTCATCTGGAATCGACATAAATCATAACTTGGTTCGCAAAGCAGTTGAAATGAAAATACCAATATTCGGTTCGGCAACTTTATCTGACCAAGCACATATGAATTTCCCAACTGTTAAAATTGGCCCCGGAAAATCTGAAAGATCACACACTCCAAATGAACACATTTATATTAATGAAATAAATGAAAGTATTCCGAAATATATCGAATTGTTAAAAGGACTAAATTTCTAAATTATGGCAGAGCAAAAGTTATGGGACAAGGGCACAAAAATCGATGAAAAGATTGAAAAATTTACCATTGGAAAAGATCGCGAATTAGACCTTTATTTGGCAGAATTTGATGTTTTAGGAAGTATGGCACATGTCAAAATGCTTGAAGAAGTAGGCATCATTTCAAAATCCGACTACCCAATAATTAAAAAAGGATTGATTGAAATTTTGCAAACCATTCAATCTGAAGATTTCAGTATTGATGACCACATAGAAGATGTTCATTCCCAAGTAGAAGTACTATTAATCCAAAAAATTGGCGAATTAGGAGGGAAAATTCATACTGGAAGATCAAGAAATGATCAAGTATTGTTAGATCTCAAACTTTTCTACAGAAAAAAATTGTCTGATTATATCGAAAAAATTGGAAAGCTTGCTCTCCTATTTTTAGAAAAAGCTGATGAAAACAAAAATGTTTTAATGCCTGGTTATACGCATACACAAGTAGCTATGACATCATCATTTGGAATGTGGTTTGGTGCTTTTGGTGAAGGGTTGTACGAAAATCTTCAATTTTTAAATGGCATTTTTCCAATTATCAATAAAAATCCTCTTGGATCTGCAGCAGGTTATGGAAGTTCTTTTCCATTAAATAGAACTACAACCACAAAATTACTTGGATTTGATGGGCTTCACTTTAACCCAATCAATGCACAATACAATAGAGGAAAGTCTGAATTGTTAATAGCTCAATCTTTAGCAAATATAGCGTTGAATATCAATAAATTTGCAAACGACATGATTCTATATTCAAATGAAAACTATAGATTTTTGTCATTGCCAACTGAATTAACAACTGGTTCAAGTATTATGCCTCATAAAAAAAATCCAGACGTCTACGAACTGATAAGAGCGCATACCAATTTGATATTGAACCTACCAAACCAGGTTACTTTAATGATTACAAATCTTACTACTGGTTACCACCGTGATTTTCAATTGCTGAAAGAACTAATTTTCCCAGCTTTCGAAAAAATGGACGAATTAATTGAAATTATTACTTACACACTTCCTAGGATAAGTCTAAATAATGATATCGTGGAAGATGAAAAATATGAATATTTATTGACTGTGGATGCTGTTAATGAATTGGTTATGCAAGGAATTCCTTTTAGAAAAGCGTATCTGAGAGTGGGTAAATCAATTCAAGAAGGAACATTTGAAAAACCCAAAAAAATGAAACATACGCATGAAGGTTCATTGGGTAATCTTTGCATAGAGGAAATGAAATCGCAAGTTGACAACATATTAAAAAATAACCCATATGAATCAATTCAAGAACGTCTATCTATACTTTTAAGCAACTAAGCTAAAAAAAAATGTCATTGACAACAAAATGGAGTATTTTTTGCTTTATGATTTATCATTGAAGTAGAAAAATGAAAAATTAACAACTACTTGAATGAATAATGTTTCTTAAAGGTTGTGAAAATTGTACTTTGGGGCCTAAAATATAACATTCAAAATTTTACTGTTTAAAATAAAATTAATCAAAGCGTTATATTTAAGTTAAACAAAGTAACTTTTAAAACAGATTTACGTTTTCTAGTGTTTAAAATCGTGAAAAGAATTAACTTTAAATCAATTTATCAAAGTAAAAATAAATATATGAAAGTATTGATATTGGCTTTTATTGCGGCAGGGGCGTTTGCAATTGGATCTTTTTATCCAGATCCAGACCCAAAAGAAAGAGAAGAGGTAATCCTATCAGCATTGTCTTCGTTTATGGACCAAGTTCATTTTAGACCAATTGATATAAATGACGATTTTTCTGAAAATGCTTTCAAATACTATGTGGACATTTTAGACAACAGCAAAAGATTTCTTATTCAAAGTGACATTGACCAATTAGATAAATATAAGTATCAAATAGATGATCAATACACTTCTAAAAATTTCGACTTTTTTAATTTATCTGTTGTATTAATTGATGATGCCATAAAACGTGCTGAAAAAATTTATAGCGAAGTTATCCAGCAAGAATTCGATTTTACTCAGGATGAAAGCATCATTATTGATGGAGATGAAAAAGCTTATCCTAAAGATGAGGCCGAATTAAAAGAAGCTTGGAGAAAAATGTTGAAATATGAAATTTTGATTCGTTATGAAGACAAATTAGAAAATCAGGAAAAAGAAGAAGTCAAAAAAGATGAAGCCACACTCAAAGCTGAAGCTTTAAAAGCTACAAAAGAGACATTTGATGACTGGTTCAATAGATTAGGTAAAGTAAGAAGATCAGATAGATTTGAATCTTATTTGAATACGATAACTCATATGTTTGATCCACATTCTGATTATTATAATCCAAAAGAAAAAGAAGATTTTAATATTACTATGGGAGGCCGATTAGAAGGTATTGGTGCTCGATTACAATCAGACGGCGACTATACAAAAGTAGTAGACATTATAGTTGGAGGACCTGCATGGAAAGGAAAAATACTTGAAGTAGATGATCTTATAACTGCTGTTCAACAAAAAGGTGAAGAAGAAATTTTAGATGTAACTGGCATGAGGGTTGATGATGTAGTTCAACATATACGCGGAAAAAAAGGTACTATCGTTCTTTTATCAGTCAAAAAGAAAGATGGAAGCATGGTCCAAGTTGAAATAGAGAGGGATATTGTAATTATCGAAGAAGGAAAAGCCAAATCAATTATAATTGAAAAGGAAAATTCGGGCCATAAAATAGGTTATATTTCCTTACCTACTTTTTATGCTGATTTTGAAAGTTCAGACGGAGGAAGTTGTGCAATTGATGTTGCTAAAGAAGTGGAGAAATTAAAAACTGAAAAAGTTGATGGGATAATCCTAGATCTACGAAACAATGGTGGTGGATCTCTGAGAGATGTAGTCCAAATGTCAGGATTATTTATTAATGAAGGTCCAATTGTACAAGTAAAACCTAGAGGAAGAGAGGCTTATGTATTAGAAGATGAAGATCCAGATATAAAATACAATGGGCATATTGTAGTAATGGTGAATGGATACAGTGCTTCTGCATCAGAAATTCTAGCTGCTGCCTTACAAGATTATGATAGAGCAATAATTGTAGGAAGTAAATCTACTTTTGGAAAAGGTACAGTTCAGAGATTTTACGATCTGGATCGAGCTGTAAGGGGAAATTCTGATCTCAAACCATTGGGAGAGGTCAAATTAACTACTCAAAAATTCTATAGAATCAACGGTGGTTCCACTCAATTGAGAGGAGTAACTCCAGATATCATTCTTCCAGATAATTTTCAATTCATAGATCTTGGAGAAAAACAATATGAGCATGCGATGGAATGGACAGAAATTGCTCCAGTAAAATTCAAGAAACCAAATTATGTAAGACCAAACTTGAAAGATTTACAAGATAAATCAGCAGCAAGAGTAGCTTCAAGCAATGATTTTCAAATGGTTATTGAAAATGCTGAGCGTCTGAAAAAAAATAGTGATGAAAAAGTTTATTCATTAAATTTCGAAAAATTTAATGCCGATATTGATCAAAAAGAAGAAGAAGCTAAGAAATTTAGAAACCTATGGGACAAACCAATTGAAGGTTTAAATGCAGTGAACTTGGCAAATGATATTTCTTTTATTCAAGCTGATAGCTCAAGAATTGCAAGAAATGATGCATGGATATTAAGAGTTAAAAAAGATATTTATATTGATGAAGTAATCAATATTCTTGAAGATATGATTGATCAAAGCAAAGGTCTAGGCAGTAATGAAAAAAAGAAATAAAAGCTTTTCTTAAAAATATAAAAGGCTTAATTTGAAAATAATTAAGCCTTTTTTTATTCCCCATAATATCATATCTACACTTACAAATAATATTTAACCTTATAGATATAATACTAATATCATACGAAATTCATTTGGTATAAATTTCTTTCCGATGTGCAAATTGAGAAATCAACCTCGTAGATCGATTTTAAGGAATGTATTTCGTACTCCAAATGAAGATCTAACACAGAAAATTATTTTTTAAATTTTTCCTATGCTAAAACATCTTTCATAAGAGATATATAACAAGAATTTTTGGGATTCACCTTTTCCTTTTTAATCATATGGATCGAAGGATATCTTTCGAAGCAATGCTTCCTTAGGCGCAAAATGGTCAACTCCAAACTGTCCAGGTTCTTCTACCAATCGCCAAATAAGGTTGCCATCACCTTGAGGAGTAAGTGTAGCTTTACCTTTTTTCAGTGCATAGCAACTGACCACTTCTAATTCAAGTGTTTTCTTTCCTTTGACAGGGCCACTTTTCAAATAACAAGATTCTACTTCGTCTTGAGTGCCACAGTCTATGCGAGAAGCATCAATATTCATTGCACAATATTGCCCTATAAGCATTCCATCTTGTGAATCAAACCAAGTATTAAAAGAAATTTCATTTTGATCTTCTGCTTCCCATTTGCCATTAATGAAGTCTGGATCAAACACGTCCATTACTACTTTTTTTTCTTCTTCATCCAGCTTATTTTCGAATTCATTGGAATCTCTTTTATAGGGCACTACTTCGGGTTCAATTTCC